>JAZTZN010000024.1:0-40508 GCA_045637445.1 Muribaculaceae bacterium | reverse complement strand
GGCCTAATGGTCAATTTAGTTGGTAAAACCTTTGTAAGTTGCTGATAATGATTAACTTTGAGTATTTTAAAAGTCATGAATAAAAAATCTGCTTTTTCTGTGGGTCAAAATCCACCATAAAATATGGTAGACAATCGGGTAAACAACAATACTTATGCAAGGATTGCAAACGCAAGTTTGCAGCAGGTAAACGCTTGAATACCAACGATATAATCGATGATTGTGTTGTTCATAAGTTCACATTAGAGGAACTGAGCGTAAAATACGGCAAAAGTGTCAGTACAATGCAGCGTAGATTGCGTCAGATGCGCCACATACACACTATATCGAAGCACAAGGATGTTGTCATATTGATAGATACGACATACTGGGGACACAATCATGGTCTAATGGTAATTAAGGACGCTATACGCGGTAAAATATTATGGCATAAGCATGTTCGTCATGAGACTGTAGCTTTGTATATGCAAGGCATTGAATGGTTGCAGAAGAATGGTTTTAAAATATATGGTGTAGTATGCGATGGTCTCAAAGGATTGTTTAATGCATTATCGGATTATAATGTACAAATGTGCCAGGTCCATCAGCAGCGTATTATCCAAAGATATCTTACACAAAAGCCTGAACTGCCGGCATCAATCGAGCTACTTGAGTTGTCTAAACAGCTGACAGCCACTAACAAAGACTCATTTATAGGAGCATTCAATGATTGGGAAAACAGGTGGGAGTCTTTCCTAAAAGAGCGTTCAATTGATAGCAATGGCAAAAGTCGATACACTCATAAAAAACTTCGCAGCGCATACTTAAGTCTACGACGAAACATGAAATGGTTATGGACTTTTTATGACAACCCAAGCCTTGGAATACCGAATACAAACAATGCTTTAGAAGGCACGTTTACGGATATAAAAACAAAGCTGAGAGTGCATAGTGGAATAAAAAGATCTAACAGAGAAAAGTTCTTAGATGAATACATTTCTCGTCACTATTATTAGAGCTCGTCGGGGGCTCCTCGCCCCCTTGCCGCATGGCGCTCCCCTCGGTGTTTTTCATAATTTTTTTAATCTTTACCAACTATTTTGACCATTAGAGAGAGTTATCCTATATTTCACCAACTATTTTGACCAATTGACCGCCGTTTGAAACGATTTTCTCTCTGTGAAATGAAATAATTTTGTTCACATTGTTGTTATTAGAAAAAAGTTATTACCTTTGCAATGGATCATTCCCCGTTAAGGGGTTTGGACCCCACATTCGGGCAGTCTTGATTATTTCAAGTCTGCCTGTCTCATTTTAAAGCCATCACTCTTAATCTCAATAAATTAATATGTGTGCTCTTTGTTTTAGAAAATTAGAGTTGTCTATGGTCTAATAGTAAAAAAGTAGGATTAATCCATAATCCTTTACTAATAATCTTGGAATAATAGGATGACATTTTGTCATAGTTTAAATAATTATAGTAATATTTGACTAATCGACCTATTATTTTAGAATATGGTATGTAATTTGTAGATTCTTTGATATTGTTTAAATATTAATATTATAATGTTATGAAGTCTGGAAAAATTGGTGTTACTACTGAGAATATTTTCCCTGTAATAAAGAAATTTTTATACTCGGATCATGAAATTTTTTTGCGTGAGTTGGTGTCTAATGCTATCGATGCAACGCAGAAATTAAAAACATTAGCTTCTGTTGGCGAGTTTAAAGGTGAGCTGGGTGATTTAAAGGTTACTATTTCTGTAAATAAGGAAGAGGGTACTTTGGCAGTTTCCGATAATGGTATAGGTATGGATTCTGATGATATTGAAAAATATATAAATCAGATTGCGTTTTCAGGAGCTGAAGAGTTTTTGACAAAGTATAAGGATTCTGCAAATTCAATCATAGGTCATTTTGGTTTAGGATTTTATTCTGCTTTTATGGTGTCAAAAAAAGTAGAAATAAATTCTTTGTCGTTTAAGGATGGCTCTAAATCTGTTAGATGGTCGTGTGATGGTTCACCTGAATATACCTTAGAAGAAGGAAGCAGACTTGTTCGCGGTACTGATATAATTCTATATATCGATGATGATTCAAAGGAATTTTTGGAATCACCAAGAATTGAAGCTTTATTAAAAAAATATTGTCGATTTCTGCCTATCCCAGTTGTTTTTGGAAAGGAACAAGAATGGGCAGATGGCAAATATGTTGATACAGAAAGAGATAAGATAATAAATTCAGTTGAGCCTTTATGGTCAAGAAAACCTTCTGACTTAAAGGATGAAGATTATATTAAGTTTTATCATGAATTAAATCCTGGTAATGATGATCCAATGTTTTGGATTCATTTAAATGTTGATTATCCGTTTACATTAACCGGTATTTTATATTTCCCAAAGATAAAGTCAAATATTGATATACAAAAGAATAGAATTCAGCTTTATTGTAATCAAGTCTTTGTGACAGATCAAGTCGAAGGTGTTGTCCCGGAATTTATGATGTTAATGCAAGGTGTGATTGATTCACCTGATATTCCACTTAATGTGTCACGAAGCTATTTACAAGCTGATGGGCAGGTTAAAAAAATTTCATCCTATATATCAAAAAAGGTTTCAGAACGATTGGATAAAATGTTTAAAAGTAATCGATCTGATTTCCAACAAAAGTGGGATGATATAAAGCTTTTCATTGAATATGGTATGTTGTCAGATGAAAAATTCTGTGATTCAGCAATGAAATATGCTTTATTAAAAGATGTTGAAGGTAATTATTTTACATTTGATGAATATCTTACGTTGGTAAAACCTAATCAAACAGATAAGGATGGAAACACAGTATATCTGTATGCAACCAATGAAGAAGATCAATATTCTTATATAGAATCTGCAAAGAATAGAGGTTATAATGTTCTTTTGTTGGATGGTCAATTAGATAATCATTTTATTGGTTTATTAGAGCATAAACTTGAGAAGACAAGAATAGTCAGAGTTGATTCGGATATAATAGACCGTTTAATAGTTAAGGAGGATGTAAAGGATGTTGAATTGACGGTGGTTCAAAAAGATATTATTTCTTCTTTATTTAAATGCCTAATACCTAAAATAGACAAGGTTGAGTTTATTGTAAATTTAGATTCTCTCGGATCGACAGAATTGCCGGCAATTATTACACAAAATGAATTTATGCGCAGAATGAAAGAGATGTCAGCAATGCAGCCGGGTCTTAACTTTTATGGAGAAATGCCGGATAGTTTTGTGCTAACGATAAATACCGCAAATGATACAGTTAAAACAATAATTTCTAAGGCATCGAATGCTGTAGAGAATAAAATTTTACCGATAAGGAATGAAATAGATGAAATGAATACAAAAATTTCATCAAAGGAAGTTACAGAAGATGAAAAATCTATTTTAGAAAAGAAAGTATCTGAATTAAGGGTAACAGAAGAATCTATTATATCGGATTATGCCAAAACTCAAGATGTAGTGAAGCAAATAATAGATTTATCGTTATTGCAGTCTAATTTATTAAGAGGAGAGAATTTGAGTAAATTTATTAGAAGATCATATTCTATGATGTAACTGAGATGTTAAGAGTTGATGGGATATGATTATAGATCTTATCAAAACTAAAATTATCCGTAAAGTTTATTGATGTAGAATTAATATGGGCTGAATCCTGCATATAGATTCAGCCCATTATATTGTTATTTAGTATAAATCAATTTATAAGATTATGCCAATAGGATAATTATCAGCCAAATTTTGCGATTTTGCGAAGTTGCGATTCATTCATAATTTTTATGCGTCGGCCATCGACAACAATTAATTTTTCATTTACAAAACCACTAAGAGTTCTGATAGCATTAGAAGTTGTCATATTAGAGAGATTTGCTAAATCTTCTCTACTCATATAAATTTTTAATGTTTGTTCATCATCCTCTAAGCCATAATTGTCTCTTAAAATTAATATTGCTTCAGCTAATCGTCCTCTAATATGTTTCTGAGTAAGATTCACAATTTTTGTGTCAGAGCCACCAAGATTTCGAGATAGCTCATGAATAAAAAACATTGCTAAATCATTATTGTTGCGAATTAAACTTTCAACAATTTCCATTGGTATATATCCAAGCGTAGATTGTTCGAATGCGGCAACACTTGAAACATAAGGTTCACGAGCAAAGTATGCACGATAACCAAAATACTGAACCGGTCGAAAAAGTCTTAATATTTGAGTACGTTCACCAACTCCATTTTTATACATTTTTACTTTTCCTTCAAGAAGAATCCATAGGTTTTCAGGATCTTCTTTTTCAGCATAGATAATTTGGTTTTTTTTAAAGTTTTGTATGTGAAAATTATCTATAATAGTTCGTTTATCTTTTGGTGTAAGCACATTCCAAAGATCGCTTAAATCTTCTTTTACAATTCGTTCTAATGTACTTTTCTTAATCATATCATGGGATAATCTAATCTTTTTATGTTATAAAACACAAATATACAACATTTTTTTAGAACATAAAAATTTGAATGATAAAAGTTGATATAAAGATAAAAATTAATTTGTTGTTAAAATAAAATTTATTATTTTTGCGTAATCATGAAAATTATTGATAAATGAAAAATTTTGAGCCAATATTATCCAATAATATAACTACTGAGTTGCCATTGATAATTGCCGGTCCGTGTAGTGCGGAGTCTGAATCACAGGTTCTGCAAATAGCCGGTGAACTAAAGGCAAATGGTATTAATATATTTAGGGCAGGAATATGGAAACCACGAACAAAACCCGGAGGATTTGAAGGTGTAGGATCTATAGGTTTGGATTGGCTAAGAAAAGTGAAACAGCAATACGGAATGTATGTTTCTACGGAGGTCGCTAATAAAAATCATGTTATAGAAGCAGTATCTTCAGGAGTTGATATATTATGGATAGGTGCACGAACATGTGCAAATCCATTTGCAATGCAAGAAATTGCAGATACATTGGAGATGTTGTCTATCGATATTCCTGTTTTAATTAAGAATCCAGTAAATCCGGATTTAGAATTATGGATTGGGGGAATTCAGCGTATATATAATGCCGGAATAAGAAGGATAGGTGCTATTCATAGAGGTTTTAGTGTTTATGGAAAGCATATATATCGTAATCAGCCACAATGGCATTTACCAATAGAACTTCATAGACGATTTCCGGATTTGAGTATTATACATGATCCGAGTCATGTAGGAGGGAAAAGGGAATTTGTATCTACTTTGTCGCAGCAGGCTTTGGATTTAGGTTTTGATGGTCTTATGGTTGAAACACATGATAATCCTGATTGCGCATTGAGTGATAAAGATCAGCAAATAACGCCAAAGGCATTATTTGAAATTTTATCAAAATTGGTATATAGAAAAAAGGATCAGACAAATGAAATTCTTAATCAACTACGTCAGCAAATTGATGAATATGATTATGAATTGATTGAGCTTTTGGCAAAGCGAATGTCTGTGTGTAGGGAAATTGGTGAATACAAAAAAGAAAAGGCAATATCAATTGTTCAAAATAAGAGATATGATGAGATAATGTCTTCAAGAGTTTTGAGAGCAAATCAATTAGGTTTGTCAAGTGAATTTATTGTTAAGGTTTTAGAATCAGTTCATACAGAAAGTATACGTCAGCAAATTGATGTTTTTAGAAAAGAATAAATATTATGTCAAAAAGAATAGTTATAGTAGGAGCTTCTTCAGGTTTAGGTAAGGAGATTGCTTTAATATTTTTAGAGAAAGGTTGGAAAGTTGGTATTGCTTCTCGCAACATTGAGGCCTTAAAAGAGATAGAAAAATTGTATCCACAGAGCGCAGTCAGTCAACAGATTGATATAAATAATGAGGATGCAATAATTAATTTAGAAAATTTGATTAAGGAATTAGGAGGAATAGATGTTTATTTTCATAGTTCAGGCATAGGTTCTCAGAATACCTTGATTGATATAAATACAGAAATATCAACATGTAAAACAAATGTGCTTGGTTTTACAAGAATGGTTGATTATATGTATAATTATTTTAAAACAAATAATATTACGGGACAAATTTGTGTTATATCGTCAATTGCCGGGACAAAAGGTTTAGGTGTATCTCCAGCATATAGTGCAACAAAAAGGTTCCAAAATACGTATATTGAATGTTTAGAGCAATTGTCTAACATGCAAAAACTGAATATTTCATTTACAGATATTCGTCCGGGATTTGTGAAGACTGCATTATTGAATGATGGCAATAATTATCCGATGTTAATGGATGTAAAGTATGCAGCTAAAAAAATAGTATCAGCAGTAGAGAGAAAAAAACGAATAGCGATAGTGGATTGGAAATATTCGATATTGGTTAAATTTTGGAAGTTGATACCACGTTGGTTGTGGGTCAGATTACCGGTAAAGACAAAGTAGCATAAATTTATCGGTATTAAATATAAATAAAGAAGAGCAACCTCTGCGATGAGATTGCTCTTCTTTATTGTATTGATGAATGGATTATTCTTCAGTTTGAGTTTCTTCGTATGCTTTAAGAAGTTTTTCTTGAACATCACCAGGTACTAATTCGTAAGAAGAGAAGTTCATTGTAAATGAGCTACGTCCACCTGTAATAGAACTTAATGAAGTAGAATATGTTGACATTTCTTTTAATGGCACTTTAGCATTAAGTTTTTCAATACCATTTTCAGAAGACATACCCATAATAATAGCGCGACGGCTTTGAAGATCACTCATAACATCACCCATAGAGTCTGCAGGAGTCAAAACTTCTACATCATAGATTGGCTCGAGGATCTTAGGATTTGCATTTTTAAATGCTTCTGAGAATGCGTTACGACCTGCAAGGCGGAATGAAATTTCATTTGAGTCAACCGGGTGCATTTTACCGTCATAAATCATTACGCGTACGTCGCGAGCGTATGAACCTGTAAGTGGACCTTGTTCCATGCGATCCATAAGACCTTTAACGATAGCAGGGATGAAACGAGCATCGATAGCACCACCTACAATGCAGTTATAAACTATAAGTTTACCGCCCCATTCCAATGGAATTTCTTGTTTGTCGCGAACACTCATCTTGTATTCTTGGTTGTTGAAGCGATAAGTATCCGGTTCCGGCATTCCTTCTGTGTAAGGTTCAACGATTAAGTGTACTTCACCGAATTGACCTGAACCACCTGATTGTTTCTTGTGACGATAATCAGCGCGTGATGCCTTAGTGATTGTTTCACGGTAAGGAATTTTTGGTTCAAGATATTCAATATTAAGTTTTTCGTTGTTTTCAATTCTCCATTTTAGAGTGCGAAGGTGGAATTCACCTTGTCCTTTAACGATAGTTTGCTTTAATTCTTTAGATTGTTCAACAATCCATGTTGGGTCTTCTTCATGCATTCGTGTAAGGATTGCACTAAGTTTTTCAGCATCACTTTCGTTTTCAGGACGGATAGCGCGTTGATATTTAGGAGCCGGATATTTGATGAAGTCGAATTCGTATTCGCAACCCTTTTCGTTGAGGGTATTTCCAGTGCGTACATCTTTTAGTTTAACAGCTGCACCGATGTCACCTGCTTCAAGAGTATCGACAGCTGTACGAATTTGTCCACATACTGTGAAAATTTGAGCAAAACGTTCTTTTGTACCTTTGCTTATATTTTCAAGGTCAGCACCTGCTTTGAGAGTACCACTCATTACGCGGAAATAAGAAACTTCTCCAATATGAGGTTCAACAGAAGTTTTAAATACGTAAACGCTCAAAGGACCATTAGCATCAGCTTTGATTTCTTCGCCTTGAATAGTTTCGTAGTCAGGCATGTCATTAACAAATGGACATACATTGCCTAAGAATTCCATCATACGACGAACGCCCATATCTTTGAGTGCGCTTACGCAGAACACAGGGAAGATAGAACGATCAACCAAACCTTTGCGAATACCTGCGCGCATTTCGTCTTCAGTAAGTTTACCTTGTTCGAAATACTTATCCATTAACGTTTCATCGTTTTCAGCAGCAGCTTCTACGAGGGCGTTATGTAGTTCTTTCGCTTTTTCCATTTGGTCATCAGGAATTTCGCTGATAGTAGGAACGCCACCTTCAGGACCCCATTCGTATTTCTTCATAAGAAGAACGTCAATCATAGAGTGGAAACCAGGGCCTGATTCAAGAGGATATTGAATAGCGATTACTTTAGGACCAAATGTTTCGCGCAATTGCTCCATCACATTGTCATAGTCAGCTTTTTCTCCATCAAGTTGGTTGAGAGCAAAAATGACAGGTTTTTTGAGAGCAGCAGTAGTACGGAAGATGTTTTGAGTACCAACTTCAACACCATATTCGCTATCAACAACGATTACACCTGTGTCAGTCACACCAAGAGCTGTATAAGCATTTCCTACGAAGTCTTCACCTCCAGGGCAGTCGATAACATTTAATTTTTTGTTAAGAAATTCAGCATAAAAAACAGTAGAGAAAACAGAATAGCCATATTCTTTCTCTACCGGAAAATAGTCGCTTACAGTATTTCCTGCGTCAATGCTGCCACGACGTTTAATTACTCCACACTCGTAAAGCATTGATTCAGCGAGTGTGGTTTTCCCAGAGCCTTTGCTACCAAGCAAGGCGATGTTTTTGATTTCGTTAGTTTTGTATACTTTCATGTTTTATAAGATTTTAATTAGTTTTTAAAAAATTTGTTATGCAATATGTTGCAAAAATCACATCCTATTACAAAAACGACGGCAATTTAGTAATAATATTTGATATATCATATAGAAAAAAACATGTTTAATAACATATTTTTAAAAATTTAGTAATTTTCTGCACGAATAACCTTGATTTGTGCGAAAAATTATAGCATCTTCAGTAATAATATGGACAAAATTTGTCTAAAAACATATTTTTCTATAATTTTGTATTATTAATTTTTTCAAATATGTCAGGTTTATATATCCATATTCCTTTTTGTGCTAAAAAGTGTATTTATTGCGATTTTTATAGCGTAGGCGTGAGAAATGTCGATTGGGAGAGATATATTAATTCTTTAATTCATGAATTGTCTTTTCGCAAGAAAGAATTAACAGAAATTGTTCATACTATATATATAGGTGGGGGAACTCCGTCTTTGATGCCGATCAATCAACTAAAGCGATTGATAAATACAATATACGATGAACTATCCGGGATGCTTAAATTAGAGGAATTTACAATTGAATTAAATCCTGATGATGTGACTGAAGAACTTGTAGATGCCTTAAAAGAGATTGGTGTCACTCGTGTAAGTATGGGAGTGCAAAGTTTTAATGATTGTGAATTGGATTTTATTAAACGTAGGCACACATCTGAGCAGTGTCGAAAGGCATATAATGAGTTATCAGTGATAGGCAATGTCAGTTTAGATTTGATATTTGGGCTTCCAGGTCAAAGTCTTCAATCGTGGGAGAAAAATTTGAATGCTATATTGGAGTTGCATCCTCAACACATATCTGCATATAGTCTGATGTATGAAGAGGGTACGCCTTTGTATGCAATGTTGCAACAGGGACGAGTTAGAGAGGTCGAAGAAGAATTATCGTTGGAAATGTTTAAACTGCTAATCGATAAACTCAAGAAGGCAGGCTACAATCATTATGAGATTTCTAATTTTGCTTTAGACGGATATGAATCGAAGCATAATTCGTCTTATTGGAGTGGTATGCAATATTTGGGATTAGGTCCGTCTGCCCACAGCTATGATGGAAATCGCACGAGAAGATCAAATCCTGCATCAGTCAATGACTATATAAATCATTATATAAATTTACCGGCAACTGATGTCTCATTTTACGAAGAGGAGATTTTGTCGGATATGGATTTGTATAATGAATACATAATAACTCGCATGAGAAGATTAGACGGGATAGAATTACACGACTTAAAACATAGATTTGGCGAAAAATTGCAAAATTATTTCTTGAAGCAAACAGAAAAGCATATTCAATCCGGTGTACTATTAAATTGTGACAACCGTATTATGCTATCAGAAAAAGGAGTTCTTATATCCGATAGCATATTTGTTAATTTAATGTATTAGTCTTATTCAGTCCGATTGATACTGTTATTCATGGTGATATGGCTCACCACGAATAATAGTCATTGCACGATAGATTTGTTCCGTAAAGAAAAGTCTGATCATTTCGTGTGAAAAAGTCATTTTGGAGAGTGATAACTTTTCATCGGCTTTATTATAAACATCTTTTGAAAAACCGTATGGACCACCAACTACGAAGACCAATCGACGAAGTCCTGAGTTCATCTTTCGTTGTAAATAATCGGAAAATTGCATAGAAGAAAATTCTTTTCCTCTTTCGTCAAGCAATACGAGAAAATCACCCGGTTTTAAAGCGTTTAAAATCAATTTGCCTTCTGTTTCTTTTTGTTGTTCTTCCGTCAGATTTTTAGTATTTTTAATATCCGGAAGGATATTTATATTATATGTGATATAATGTTTCAGACGGCGAGTATATTCATCAAGACCTTCGATGAGATATTTTGCATTAGTTTTTCCGATGACGATAAGTGTTATTTCCATAATTTTTCTTAACTTCGCAACAAAATTAATAAATAAATCGCAGTTATGAAAACTAAAGATGAACTTATAGACGATCTTTTGAACCTTGCATTTGCAGAAGACGTAGGTGATGGCGACCATACAACGCTCAGTACAATTCCGTCAGATGCTATTGGCAAGCAAAAACTATTGATTAAAGAAGAGGGCATAATAGCCGGTGTAGATATAGCAAAGAAAGTACTGAATAAAGTTGATCCCGAGTTGAAGATTGAAGTTTTCATTGAAGACGGAAGCCGAGTAAAGCCGGGTGACATAGCTTTCATTGTTGAGGGTAGAGTGCAATCGTTGCTTGTGGCTGAACGTACAATGCTCAATATAATGCAGCGTATGAGTGGAATTGCTACCACAACACGTCGTTATCAAGATGAATTAGAAGGTCTTCATACAAAAGTTTTAGACACACGAAAGACTACTCCGGGCATGCGTATGCTTGAAAAAGAAGCTGTGGCAATCGGTGGAGGAATAAATCATCGTATCGGACTTTTTGATATGATACTTATAAAAGACAATCACATTGATTTTGCCGGTGGTATTCCGCAAGCAGTCAATGCTGCCAAGCAATATTGTGCTGAGCATGGCAAAGACTTAAAAATTGAAGTTGAAGCTCGTAGCTTAGACGATATTAAAACGATACTCGATTTAGGAGGTGTTCATCGCATTATGTTTGATAATTTTACTCCCGAACTTACGCGTGAAGCTGTGAAACTTGTCGGTGGAAAATGTCAGACAGAATCTTCCGGCGGTATTACATTTGGCAACCTCCGAGCTTACGCCGAAGCCGGAGTCGATTATATTTCAGTCGGTGCATTGACTCACTCTGTAAAGGGTCTCGATATGTCATTCAAGGCAATGTAATTTAGATGTTTCGATAAATAAAAAATCTCAGTCATATCGACTGAGATTTTTTTGTTAAGTATGACAAGCATTAATCTTGCGATTACTTCACCATTACTTTGTAAGACTTGCCGTCAACCACGACAATGTAGATGCCCTTTGCAGGTGCTTCAACTACAGCATTGCCGTCAGTCACTGACTTAGAAGCAATCATCACACCGTCAGCTGCATATACGCGTACCATGCTGCCCACCGCTGCATTCTTCACCACGATGTTATTGCCGATAGTTGCTACTGCTACTTCACCATCTACGCCATCGATGCCTGTTATTCCGGTGAGGTGGCATACTGTTGGCTGAAGTGAGTATTCTGTGAGGTCGGCTTGAGTGAATATGATATTGTCGATGTTGATTTCAAAGTCGCCAACAAATTTTTCTGCCGCTTTAACTGTGAGATAGACCAGCGCACCTTCAGAGTCAGCGAAGTCCTTTAAATTCATTGAATAGCTCAACAATCTTACCGAACCGTCAGAGCGCAAAGCCGAAGTCAATACGTGGTCGTTGCCCTTGCGGTCAGATAGTGAAACCATGTAGTCGCCGTCTTCTTCGCAGAGTTCAAGACCTTCAGGGAGTCTGATGTCGGCTTGGAAACCAGAGAATGCGATGTTGTTGGTTAGGTTAATAGCGATTTGCTTTGTTTCGCCCTCTTGAATTGAGAAGTCGTTGATATAGAAGCTATTGCCGTCGGCGTATGCTTGCTGAGCTCTTTGTGCTTGTTGAGAAACCTCATTGATGTCGTCATTAGTAAGGATGATGTTCACAATGCCGACGATGTCGGTGATATTGATTTTGCTATCCTCTGTGATGTCGGCAGCTTCGAAGATGAACACATCTACAGTTCTTCCGAGAATGTAGCTTGCCACAGTCATAACGTCTGTAACATTGATAACAGCATCGTTGTTGACATCACCCGGAGTTGGCAATACTGTGACTGCGCATGATGCTGAGAGATTTGAGCCGTCGGTTGTTGTTGCAGTGATAGTCGCTTCGCCGACGCCGATTGCAGTCACTACGCCTTCAGCGTCAACAATTGCCACCTTTTCATCGGTTGTAGTCCAAACCACAACTGTGTTAGTAGTGGTTGCAGGCAGGATAGTCGGTGTTAATGTCACTGTTTCGTTTGCTTTGAAGCTCACTTCAGTCTTATCGAGTGTGATAGAGCTTGCGAGAGTAGGAATGACAGTCACCTTACAGTAAGCCGATAGGTTAGAGCCGTCGGTTGTTGTCGCTGTGATAGTTGTTTCGCCGACAGCGATAGCAGTCACCACGCCGTTAGCATCGACTTTGGCTATAGCTTCGTTGTCGGACTTCCAAGTGACAACCTTGTTGGTAGTTGTAGCCGGAAGAATTTCCACTGAAAGTTCGGCTGTTTCCAATGCTTTGAGGCTAACCTCAGTCATGTTGAGGGTGATAGAAGATGCTTGAGTGTGTATAACGTTTACTGTGCAAGAGGCCGATAGGTTAGTACCGTCGGTTGTTGTCGCTGTGATAGTTGCCACGCCCACTTCGTGAGCTGTCACAACGCCGTTAGCATCTACAGTTGCTATAGCTTCGTTATCCGACTTCCAAGTCACTGCTTGATTGGTAGTTGTAGCCGGGAGAATAGTTGCTTTGAGTGTTTCGCTTTCTGTAGCTTTTAGGCTGATAGAAGTTTTGTCGAGTGATATAGAACTTGCAAATGTTTGCTCTACAGTCACTTTACAAGTCGCCGAAAGGTTAGTGCCGTCAGTCGTTGTTGCTGTGATATTTGCTTCGCCGACAGCGATAGCAGTCACCACGCCGTTAGCATCGACAGTTGCAATAGCTTCGTTGTCCGACTTCCAAGTCACAGCTTTGTTAGTAGTTGTAGCCGGAAGGATAGTTGAGGTCAAAGTAGCTGTTTCTGTTGCTTTGAGGGTGACGGCAGTTGTGTTGAGTGTGATAGATGCTGCAGGAGTTGGAACGACAGTCACTTTGCAAGTGGCTGAGAGATTAGAACCGTCGGCTGTGGTTACGGTAATAGTTGTTTCGCCGACAGCGATAGCTGTTACCACGCCGTTAGCATCGACTGTTGCCACAGCTTCATTCTGCGACTTCCAAGTGACAGCCTTGTTGGTAGTAGTCGCCGGAAGAATGTTGACTGAAAGCTCGGCTGTCTCTGTAGCCTTAAGACTTACTGCAGTCTGATTAAGAGTGATTGTTTCTGCGAGGGTAGGGATGACAGTTACCTTGCATGATGCCGAAAGGTTAGTACCGTCAGTCGTTGTCGCAGTGATGTTTGCTTCGCCGACAGCGATAGCTGTCACCACGCCGTTAGCATCTACAGTCGCTACAGCTTCGTTGTCCGACTTCCAAGTGACAGCCTTGTCTGTTGTAGTTTCCGGCAATACGGTAGCCACAAGCGCTACTGTTTCTGTAGCTTTGAGGCTCACTGCTGTTTTGTCGATAGTGATGCTTTTAGCCAAAGTTTTGCCGACGATGTTTGTCACGCTTGAAGTGAAATTATATTCCGTCAAGTCCTTTTGTGAGAAAGTGATGTCCTTTATATTGATTTGGAAATCACCTCTGAAATCGTCTGATGCTTTGACGCTGAATTTAACCAACGCACCACTTGTTCCTGAGAACTCTTTGAGCTTCATAGAATAGCACAAAAGACGGATTGCGCCGTTGGATTGTCTCTCTGCCGAGATAGTGTGGTCACTACCTTTACGGCTTGTAAAGTCGAAGATGTAGTCGCCGTCTTCTTGCACTACTTCCAAACCATTCGGCAGATACAAGTCTGCTTGAAAACCTGTAAATGCAACATCATTGGTGAGATTGATGGATAATTCCTTCGTTTCACCGGTGTAAATTGTGAAATCATCGATGTAGAACCGATTTTCTGCTTTTGCGCTGAGATTGCTGATGATTATCAGCGCAAGCAACGTTAGTAAATAATTTAATTTTTTCATACTAATTTTATTTTATAATTAATTTAGTTGTTTTTGAGTTTGTTTTGACGATATAAACGCCTCGGTCTGCCACCTTTATCTCGTTTCTGCCCTCGTTTAGTTCTACGAGTTGTGAAATTCCGTCGATGCGTGAAATAGTAGCTGACTGATCGCAAGAGGCTTCTATAATGATAGATTGTCCGTCTGCATAAACTTTGCAAGCATCGTTTTCGACGTCGTCTATTCCGACGTAGTCGGCATTAAGACTGATTGCATCAAAGTGATGCTCTGTCATGTCTGCTTCGGCGAAAATGATTTGGTCTATAGAGATTGTATCTCCTTCGAAAGTGTCATCTGCAGAAATAGTCAATTCCACTACGCATCCGTCGTTTCCTGCGAAAGCGCTGTTGGAGATTGAGTAAGCGATTATTCTGAGCACGCCATCCGTCATCACTTGATAGTCAATGGTGTGGTCAGAACCGCGGTCGGATAGCTTACAATCTTCTATACGCAAGCCCTCAGGGATATGCACATCCATTTGGAACGCTGTGTAGTTGCGGGTGTTATGCAAGTTGATGCTTAGCGACTTTGATTGATGTTCGCCAATGCCGAAATTCTCTGCATGGAGATAGTCGCTGCTTTCCGTTGCCGGGCTGAATGCTTTCGGACTATGAGATGCGCCACCGTTGAGGATGATGCTTGCAATGCCGATGATGTCGGTCACGTTGATCGAGTTGCTATGGTTCATATCAGCGGCTTCAAAGACAAAGCGTGTCGGGTTGTTTCCCAAGATGTAGCTGGCTGTGGCGATGATGTCGGTGATGTTGATTTTGCCGTCGTTGTTGACATCGCCCGGTGTTGCCAACACTATCACCATGCAAGAGGCAGAGCGTCCGGATCCGTCGGCTGCCGTGGCAGTGATAGTAGCTTCGCCGACGCCTATTGCTTTCACTGTTCCGGCTTGATCGACTGTCGCCACTGCTGTATCTGATGAGGTCCAAACGATTGACTTGTCGGTAGCAAACGCCGGGAGCACAGTAACTGCAAGCGTAGCTGTTTCTTTGGCTCTGAGGCTTACTTCCTGTTTGTCGATTGTGACTTCTCTGACCAATGTCGGAGGGATAACGAAGCTCACATCTCTATGCGACGCCATGTTCTCGCTCTTGGTGTTACTGATGATGATGTTACCCACGTTGACCACCGAGTTAAGGAACTCGCTGCCCGTGAATTTCACTCGGAGCAATTCGCCGTTGTTGCCGGCAATCTTGGCGTTACTAAGCGAATAGACCACCACGCGATAGGTGTCGTCGCCGATGTCCCAAAGCGATGCCGCCAATCCGTTGAGACGATTGCTCAAACTCAGCTGATTGCCGTCTGTAGTCATATTCGCCGGGGCTTTGATGTCCAACTGAAGTGCGACTATGTCGGTGTAGTTTTCAAGCGAAATGATGAGGTCATAGCCGTCAGCTTGTTCTTCGCCGCTTAGTCGGATATAGTTTGGCTCAAATATCTCGCCACTGACAGCGACAGTCTTCATGCGATTGTCGGGGTCGTTGGTGTAGATGTTCATCGTTGTCAAGTGATTGCCTCTGACGCTTGGCGTGTATGCCACATTGATGTTGGCAGACTTACCGGCGGCGATGCTTATCGGCAACTTGTCGGTCACGCGATAGCCTTCGGCAAGGAATGTCACGCGGTCGATAGTTAACGGTATTCTGCCGGTGTTGCGAAGCGCAAACGAGCTTGTTGTCGTCTCTGTCACCGGGCTGCTGCCCATGTCGAGCGACGAGTTGCAACTGAGCACCGGACTTTGGATTGTGACATAGCCATAGCTTGTAGCCGACACCATGTTTTCTATCGTGACATTGCTGAGCACCACATCTGTAGGGTGAAGATAGTAGGTGCCGTTTCTGCCGTTGAGACGCACTTTGAATGTGGCTATCTCGCCGTCATTGCCTGCCATTTCGGCGTTTGAAGCCGAGTACATGAAGAGTGTCAGGCGATTGCCCTCCATTGTGGCGTGAGCAAGGTGAGACTCAGCACGCTGCGACGGCTTAAAGCTGCCTTCGACGAAGACCAATTGTTCGGGCATCGTGAACGAGCATTGCATACCCACGATAGGCTCCATGTTGTTCATCGTCAGTGTGATAGTCGCTTCTTCGTCGGAGTTGCCCGATGTCTTGCCGATATGCAACTCATTGACTGAGAACGGGTCTGCCACAAGCGTTGCTTTCTGCTTGCCGTTGATGGCATTGGAGATGAATGTCACTGTCTCCGAGATAGCGCCGCGATTGACCGGTGCGTAATTTATGGTCAGGTTTTGTGTCGCTCCCGGTTCTATATCTATCGGTATATACTTCGTGCTGAATTCCGGTGCCGAAAACTGTGCATCGCTGATGTGCAATGTCTTGTTGCCGGTGTTTTTCAGCGAAATGCTGCGTGTATAGTTGCTTCGGATAGGTATGTGACCATAGTCTATAGAAGTTGTCACTATGGTCAGTTCGGGCGCAAGAATTGTTACCGAGCCGTTGCTGACTGACGCATCAAGTTGCTTTCCGTTGGCGTCACCGACGATGACTGATGCTGTCAAAGGATAGGTCATCGGGTCTTTGCCGAGACGCAACCGGAAACTAAGCAGATTGCCGCTATTGCCGACAAGAGGATTAAGCCCTATGTTGTAGATAATGATGCGCAATCCTTTGTCGGTCATTCCTGCCGAGACTTGATGCCCGTTGATGCGATCGGTGTTGAGTGAGCATGAGCCGTCGATGTAGGTCAGTTGCTTGTTGACCAATGGTATTGTCAACTCCGCCACAACGATGTCGGAATCATTTTCAAGTCCGACATCCACGATGACTGTCTCGCCGGGTGCTCCCTCGACTGTGGATATGCTGAATTGATTAGCACCCATGGTTGTGAGCGTCATGCCCACAGCCATAAGTAGCGTCAATAGATTTCGTTTCATCATAGATAGTAGTTTTTTTGGGGGGATAGTATTTATAGTCCCTATAGTATCTATAGTATCTATAATGTCTATCCCCGGGAGTGAAGGGTTATCAGCGGCGAAGGATGACGCGAGCTGTCTGCATCAGACGATCGTCAACGTAGAGCGATACGAAGTAGATGCCCTCGTCGTTGCCTGCTGTCGGACGCCATGTGTAGTTGTAGTAGCCAAATTCGCGAGTTGCGTTGTGGCTTGCGATGCGAAGTCCCGAAGGTGTTGTGATTTGGATTGATACCTTGTGACTGCCCTCTTGACCGATGACGTAAGGGATGTTGAGCACGTCGCTGAATGGGTTAGGATAAGGCATTTGCATCTGCATTGCTTCCACTGAGCCTACGCCTGAAGTGTCGCCACAGATTGCCATCACGTTTTGTCCCTTTGAGTCGGAGAAGATAGCCTCTGTCACCTTGGCATCGCCGATGCGAAGCAGTGCTTGCTTGCCGATAGCTACTGTCTTGCCTGTCATAGAGTATGCCATTACGAGCCATCCGTTTTCGACGTCATAGTCTTTCACCAATTCGAATGCCGATAATGCTTCGAGTGCGTTGATAGCTGCATCTTCGCCGGCTTCGATGCGGAACTGTACGCCACCGAGTGCCACGTCGGAGTCAACGTAGAGAATGCCGTCTTCGATAGTGTAGGTCGCTGTGCTGTTGATGCTCATCGCCGATGCTCCCTTAGGGTTGCGAATGATATTGACTGTGCCAACAACGTCGAGCACGTTGACTGCAAGGTCGGCATTAACGTCGGCTGCTTCGAAGATAAATGGTTGTGGATTTTGGTTGGTCATATATGCTACCTCTGTCACCACGTCTGCCACATCGACACTCATCGATCCGTTAGCATCACCCTTTGATGCGGTCAATGGTGTAGCAGCTACTATCTTGGAAGCTGAGTTTTCTGTCATGCTTGTGCGAAGCACCTTGTAGTAGTAGCAATATGTTTCGCCCGGCACTACGTCGAAGTCGGTGTAGTCTGTTTCTTCAGGTTCAAGCAATGTTTTGTTGATGCGGACAGTGTCGGTCACTGCCTCATCTTTGATAGAGTAGCGATAGAGGTTGTAGCCGAGCATGTCGTCGAAGTTCTCTTCCGGGTTTTCCCATGTGAGGTTGACTTTGCCGAGACCTGCTTCTGCCATGAAACCTTCCGACATTGCGCCTGCTGACTGCACATTGACGTTGAAACGATAGTTTTCGTATGGGATTTCGAAGAATTCATCATCTTCTGCTTCTGCCACATAGATACGGTTGACACCGTCGATGGCTTCTTGACCGTCGAGTGTGAGGTAAGCTGTGTAGATAGTACCTTCGTCGTTCCACGCTCCCTCTTCAGCGATAGCTGTCTGAGTGTATGGAGGACGGACACCCATTGCAATCATCGGTGCTTTTGCTTTGTTCATTGGACGATTGAAATACACCTCAAACTTATGCTTGCCCACACCAAGTGGTGGCAACAATTCGTACTCATCTTGAGCATCGTAGCCGTTTACTACCACTTTCCAAACTACACCATGAGCTTCTGCACTTGGACGAGTGAGCATATTAGACAAATCTAATTCTCCAAAACCACTTGGGTAAATTGGGTGATTAATATCAACTACCTGTGCCTCAGCAATATCAACTCTACTTGTACCTAAATAATTCGGACTTTCATTTGTATAAAATTTAGGACTATCTGAATAGTAAGAGATAGAGACTATTGTTTCAGATATCGTCTTTCCGTATATTCTATTATTAAAAGAATTAGAATTTTTTGATCTGTCTGCGTTTATTTGATATTGTGGGAAAATGTCTTTATTACTACTATTTAGAATATTATTGATAAAATTTGAAGAAACTAAATCATTTGATGATGTTGAAATACAAGTATGTCCATAAGAATCAATAATATTACTGTAATTTAAATCATTATTATAAAGTAAATAATTGCCAGATGTGCAATTTTTAATAGTACAATTATTTAAAATAGCATAACATATACCATAATTATTGTTTTGAGAATCAGTTAAAATATTATCAAAAATTACATAATCAAGTGTATTAAGATTAAATTCTAATCCATACATTGCACCTGCGGTTAGATCTGCCATTGTAAATATAATAGGATTTTCCGGTGTGCCCGAGCAGACCAATGAACCGGTAGCAACATAGAAGCCCACTTTTTCCTTAAACTTAACGATTGTTCCCGGAAGAATTGTTAAAGTTACATTTTCAGGAACTGCCAATGTACTGGTTACGATGTAATGTACATTAGGATACAATGTGAGATCTTCTTTAATAACTCCCCCGATTTCGACACCATTTTCGGCTGTGATTACGAAGTCTTGAATCATCTCTTCTGAGATGTTGTCGCAAGTGGCACGAAGACGAAGTTTAATATGGCGTCCGTCTGCTACGTCGTCGCGCAATTTAAATACTATTGGGTTGACGCTCTTGCCTTTGGCGTAGCTACTAAGGTCGTTGCCAAACTCTACGCCGTTTTCGATAAACTCGATAAGCGTTTCATCTTCATTTTCTCCCATTTCAAGGGTGATGCGGATGTTCATGGCATTGCCCCAATCATTGCGAAGCGTAGGGTAGAGGCGAATGGTTTCGCCGGCATCAGGACGGTTGTCGCCGTCGCCACCCTCAGCGTCGTCAAGCAGGTTGGTCACGTGATGAAGGGTCGGCTGACGGTCTTCATCGGTGATGCTGTAGGCTGCAAAGAAATCGACGTTGCCGTTCTTTGTTGTGGAGTGGATAAGGTCGCCGAAAAGTATCTCCTTGTTGCTATAGTCTTTGCAAGTGATTAATCGGCTGATAGCACCGGCAACTAATGGTGTTGCCATAGAAGTACCGTTGAGCTTTTTGTATTGACCATTGATGAATGTAGAGATAATCTGTTGTCCCGGAGCCATTAGCTCATAGTTGTAGAGCTTTTCTTCGCCGAAGTATATAGGGTTGCAATAAATAGGTCCGTCTTCGTCATAGTTGCTCCAAGAAATCATGCCATTTTTGCCCGATGCTTGCACGCCAAGTACGAATGTGTAGGCGGCAGGGAATGACGGAGAACCGTTATCAATTGCACCTGTAACGGGATTAGGACATTTATGTGGGTAGATGCAAATGCCGTCATTGCCGGCTGCTGCTACAAGCACTGCTTTCTGATATGCTTTGGCGAGTGATTGCTCGAGGGCGATAGACTCGGCGTATGTACCGAGCGACATGCTGATGACGTCGGCTCCGTTTGCCACTGCGTAGTCGATACCTTTGATGAGTGTTGCCAAGTCGCCTACGCCGTCGCTTTGAAGCACTGTGACAGGCATAATGAGTGCGTCAGGGTTGGCTCCGGCTACACCCTTGCCATTGCCACCGACGCCGGCTGCTGTGCCGGCACAGTGAGTGCCATGGCCGTTCCAATCGCCGATGCGACCGGTATTGTTGATGAAGTCCCAACCGTGAAGGTCGTCGATGAAGCCGTTGGAGTCGTCGTCGGAATCTTCAGCTCCGTCATTTTCGCTTGGGTTGGTCCAGATGTTGTCGGCGAGGTCGGGGTGCTCGATATCGACACCTGTATCGATGATACCGATGATCGGGCGATCGGTGGTAATCGGAGTTTGTTTCCAAAGGTGATGCAAGTTCACTTCCTGGATGCCCCATTGCTCAGAGTATAGAGGTTCGCTTTCCCATTGGTCGCTCTTGTTGTTGCCGTTTCCATTTCCGTTTCCATTTCCGTTTCCGTTGGCTTCGGTGCTTGTGGAATAGACGAGATAGTTTGGCTCAGCAAATTCCACCTCATCGAGAGCGCGAAGCATCTCGACAGCTTCGTGCACCGATTGCACTTTCTTGGCATCAAATGTGATACGATAGAGTTTTGAGAGGTCGGCATTAAGCACCGGAACGCCGGAGTATGACTTCGACATCTTGCGAGAGAGGTCTTTGCCGGTGAGAGGCATCAATTGTTCCACTCTGTCGGCACCGAGCTTCTGCATCACAGCATCGACGCCGCTGACTCCGGCAGACGCATATTTGCCTGCCTTGTTGGCACGTACCTTTACAGCGCTTGACGGCTTAAACTTCACAAGCACTTCGTTAGGGCGACAATCATAGCGCGACATGCGTGCATCAATCTTCACCACTTCGTCTTCATTGTTTCTGTCGATGGCAAGAGTCAGTCCTGTCCCGGCAGTCAGTAGCATTGTAGAAGCCAATGCCACTTTGCTTAAGGAATGTAGCTTTCTCATATACGAAAATTTTAATGAATAAATTTATTACTTTTTCTTTGTTTACTTTTTCTTTGTTCGACATAAAGTGCAGATGAGTTGTTATAACGTATATGGGATTTCATTTTGCGATATGGGCAAAAAAGAAGCGTGAAACCATTTCGCTCTATCTCCAATCGGGGCTCCGGAATAGCCTTGTAACGCGATAGAATGACGAATAGCCTCACGCCGGTAGATGTATCTATAGGCCTGCGATATACCCTCACAGAGAGGGCATACCACAAGCCGCTGATATATCAGCCGAGGTGAGCGTCTTATTCTATTATCCGTTACATTAAAATCTTCCGGATTTTGATTGGGATAATGAAGCCAAAACGCTCATCTTTTTTTATGTCAATTCCCGATACCAACCTCTGTAGATACCTCAAATTGGGAATTCAATCGCAAATGTAGAAAATAATTTTGAATAATCGTTAATAAATCCAAAAAATATTTTTGTAAAGTGTTATCCGTAACTCGTCACCGCAACTCGTCTCTCTCTATATATTATATATTATCTATTATATCTATTTAAGCTATCTATCGGGGTTAATATGTTTTTTCAGCAAAAATAAAAACTCCATAAGCTCGATTTCTGCTTATGGAGTTTTAAAATTATGTCAGTCTGAAATTATTCCGCTGATAAATCGACAGCGTAGTAGCGTTTTTGTCCTGTAGGGTAAATACCTGTGATAAACATTACTCTGTCGCCATCATTTCCTTTCATAATCGAATTGTAGATACGCTCAACATCATCAGTCGAATTTACTGCCTGATTGTTGATTTCCAAAATGATGAACTTGTCTTTCATGCCGGCTTCTTTAAAGATACCGCTTTGAAGTCCTGTCACTTGCACGCCATGAGAAATGCCTAATTCTTCTTTCATCTCAGACGACAATTTCATGAATGCACAGCCAAGCTCGCTGAAATCGCCTTTCTTAGTGATGTTGGTGTTTCCTTGGTTGTTTCGAAGCGTAGCAGTTTTGGTGTAAGACTTGTTGTCGCGATAGTAGGTGACTGTAATCTTATCGCCCGGACGGAACTTATTCATTTGTTCCACCAATTGACCACCATTTGCCACATCTGCATCATTGATCTTGACAATAACGTCGTTTACTTCCAAACCAAGTTCTTTTGCTGTGCTTCGGTCTTCAATGCTCATGACAAGAATACCGTTCTTAGTCGCTGTAATATTCTTTTCTTTCGCTTTTTTAGAGTCAAGTTCTACGTAGGAGATACCCAAGACAGCGCGTTGAACTGTTCCGTACTGACGAAGGTCAGTGATGATTTTCTTCACGATAGTAGTCGGAATTGCAAATGAGAAACCTGTGTAGCTGCCGGTGTTGGAATATATGGCAGAATTAATACCGATCAATTCGCCTTTGAGATTTACCAACGCACCACCGGAGTTGCCCGGGTTGAGAGCAGCGTCGGTCTGAATGAATGACTCAAGTCCCATGCTTTTGCCGTTAACGCCAAGGCTGCGAGCCTTTGCACTCACAATCCCTGCAGTGACTGTGGAATTGAAGCCAAACGGATTTCCTACTGCCAACACCCATTCGCCGACCTTAACAGCGTCGCTGTCGCCAAAGGTTATCGCATGCAAATTCTTTTCGTCGATTTTGAGCAATGCCAAATCGGTGGCTTCGTCGGTGCCGATTACTTTTGCTTCGTATGTGTTATTGTCGTTTAATAGAACCTCAATCTTTTCAGCATTGTCGATAACGTGATTATTGGTAACAATGTATCCGTCTTCGCTGATGATAACGCCTGAACCCAATCCACTTTGAACCAACTCAGACTCGTCTTTGGGTTGTTGACGACGTTGCTGGGGCTGGCGTTGTTGTGGCCCGAAGAAAAATTCAAACGGGTCAAAACCTCCAAACGGATTTTGATAGTTGGATTGCTGACGTGGACTTACGTAACTTTTGATACATACTACGGCATTAACCGTCTGCTCTGCTGCTACGGTGAAATCTGTCTCAAATGCAGCTGATTTGCTTGTCCTGATAAATTGTGAAGATGTCTCCTCTGTTGCAGAAGCATTGCATGCAACAAGTGTTACCAATGCTCCACAAAAAATGAATTTAATTGTTCGCTTAATCATATCTTATTTAGTTTTTCGAGTTATTCGATTGTTAAAATCAAATGTTAAATCATAGTCGGATTTAACATCTGCAAAAGTAATACCAATATTTCATATAACGAATGATTTATGCAAATATTTAGATTTATTTAAGAATAGACATTGCAAAGTGCTAATATTTCTATAATAATACACATTAATATATAAATAACATTACAGAAAATATGTAATAGTTCAATTCAGCGATTTTTTGGATCTACTCTTTAATTCCGAAAATATTTCATATCTTTGCAGTAAACTGCGAAGATATACTGCACTCGCTGTAAAATATTAAAGCAGGCTTTATATATCTTGCTCGTTTTCTTCGTATCTTTGCCATACGAAATCAGTGAATTACTCGGTATGAAAAATTATATTAGACTATCATTAATCACAGCAATCTGCATCATGCTTGTCGGTTGTAAATCTAAATCGGTGAAAAATGAAACCTATAGCGAGCAGCAGATTATCGTTGAAGTCGATAATCAGTCGATAAAGGATAAATTGATAGCAGAAGCTAAATCGTGGATTGGAACTCCCTATAAGTATGCTCATGCACAAAAAGGGCAGGGCACAGATTGCTCCGGATTTATTATGACTGTTGTTAATGATGTCGCAGGAATAAAACTTCCGAGAAATTCGGCTATGCAATCGGAATTTTGCGCAGAAATCAAACGAAAGGATTTAAAACCTTGCGACCTCGTGTTTTTCGCCACAGGTAAAAGCACATATAAAATTTCACATGTCGGGATGATGATTGACAACGATAATTTCATACACGCATCATCTTCTAAAGGCGTGGTAATAAGCAAGTTGTCGTCAAACTACTATACCTCTCGTTTAATCAAGTGTGGCAGAATACCAAATCTAAACAATTAGTTTGCGTTATGGTATTAAAATGCTCCCGGTGGTGGCGGTCCGTTTCTTCTGCCACCCATTCTTGGACCTCCCATATCCGGAATTTGAGATGAAGAGCCGAATGTGTTGAATTTCCATGTGACTGTAAACATGAAATAGCGTGTAAGATCGTTGTATTCTCGGTCGGTAATGAAATTGGCTGTTACATTGCGAGATATGTTCTTTTTCTGTTGCAATAAGTCATATACCTTTAGTGCAAATGTCAATGACTTATCTTTCAGCGTCGAGTATGACACTTGTGCATTCCATAACCATTGGTCGGAGTTATATCCTTGCGAATAACCCGATGTGCCACTGAAATTTATATCTGTCGCGATGTCAACACCAAATGGGAGATTTACAGCGACATCGGCTCTCGCTCCATAGCTGTGGATAGTGCGATTGTTTTGGTTTGCAATTGAGTTATGAGTCAATTGAAGTCCGTATTGCGGCGCCAAACTGATTTGACAGAAATCATTGCTGTAAGTCACACCAAAATTAGGTCTAAACATCCAAGTGCCACTTCTATTAAATTCGCCATTGTTGTAACCGACTGTGCTGTTATACATGCTAAACACTTGAGCTGACATTCTCCAATGTGATTTAGCTAATGGTCGGCTATACATAAACATCGCCATTGCGCTCCATATTCCGTCAACGTTTGAGTATGTGGTCGTTTGTCCACCTGTCTCTGGATTAAACAATGTCTTGGAAATGATCGAATTAAGTGAATAAGACCCATTGACCATTGCCATCAGCGATCGCTGACTGTCGGCATTGAAATCGTTGAAACGCAACGATAGATTTTGTGTGAACGTAGGCTTAAGATTTGGATTACCTATCACAATCGACAACGGATTTGTCATGTCGGCAACCGGTTGGAGTTGCTTGATTGACGGTTGTGATGTGCGTGCTCGATAGTCGGAGCTGAAATTCATTCTATCCGTAAATTTGTATCTGAATCGCATGTATGGAGAAACGTTCCACACCCAACGCTCATCAATGTTTCTATCAGGATTTATCAAATCTTCGCTCTTTGTCATTGAAGGCGAAAACAAAATACCTGCATCAAGATTGTAGAGCTTATGTATTTTCTTATAACCCACTTGCAACTCTTGATTTAGAAACTCATTGCGAAAACTGTTTGATAATGTCTCATTTAAGACGCCATCAGAAGGGACGTCCTTCAAATTCTCAAGCAAATCGCGTGTCCATATTTCGTTTGGCAAGTCGTATGTCAAACGGTCGGCATTATTCCACTTGTAATTGATTTTATATGCAAAATTAAGAAAATTGCCATTCGTTACGTCGCCTAACGGCTCGGTCCATGTAAATCTGCCTGTCAATGTGTTTGACCATTGATGAGAATCGATAAATTGCACCAATAACTCACTGTCATCTTGTGATAAATAATACATGATATCATTCCATGAAGTGCCTTTTTCTTTGGTGTCGCTAAATTGATACTTAAATTGAGTACTCAATGAGCGACCGTCTCTTCCGGCAAATTTGTGATTGTAGATTAAGTCGCCGGAAACATCATAACTCAAACCATTGTTGTGATCGAAATTTTCGCTATGGTTGACACGATCTCCATATCCGTTTCTCATTAATGTGGAGTCAACACGATTTGACATATTGCTGTTAAAAGAAAAACGTGGTCGGAAATCAATTGTGTTGTATTTGTCAATATTCCATTGAAGTCTGAAATCAGCTCGCAGATTATGACCTTTGTCTCTCGCTATCTTGCTTGCATCTTGATAGCTTGTCGAATCCGGAAAAAGATATTGTGTGCTGCTTCGCTCTTTTGAGTCTTGTATTCGATGTGTATAAAGAACATTTCCGCCAAAACGCAAATCTTCGCTTTTGCCGACATTGAAATTTATGCCTAAGCTTTGCGCTGTTGTCACTCCATTCTGCCCGCCAAATCGATTGAATCTGCCTCGACCTTGATCGGTAAAACTCAAATCATTAATGTTATTGGCACTGCCTAAGATTGTCAATTGATTGCCGTCTTTGAAATGATTGATGTTAAATCCGGCTACGTATCTGTCAGTCGTGCCATAACCACCTTGTAATGTCCCAAACCAACCATTTTGCATCCCTTTTTTTACCGTCAGGTTTATAACAGTTTCTTCTTCTCCGTCGTCAACTCCGGTCAAACGCGCAAGATCGCTTTTTCTATCGACGATCTGAATTCTATCGACCATATCTGAAGGCAGATTTTTCGAGGCCATCTTTGGGTCATCGCTGAAAAACTCTTTGCCGTCGATTAATATCTTGGAAATGGTTTTCCCTCCCGAAGTGATTTTTCCGTCAGCATCAACTTCTACTCCCGGCAACTTCTTCAGCAAATCTTCTACGACTGCGTTGGGCTGAGTGCGATATGACCCGGCATTATACTCTATAGTATCCTCTTTGACAATAACAGCACTCTTTACACCTGAAACGATAGTTTCGTCCAGCATGACACTGCTTTCTTTGGGTGTCATAATGCCTAAATCATAAACCTCATCATTGTTTTGTAGCTCTATACCTTTTTCAATAGGTTCAAATCCTATCATTGAAATGTTTAAAAGATATCGGCCTTTCTTTATTTTAGATAGTGAAAACGCACCCTCACTATCTATCATAGAGCCAACTACCAACGAACTGTCTTTGGCATTCAATAACTTAACTGTCGCTCCAATTAATGGTTCATTTTGATTGTCCTTAACGACTCCTTTGATTATAGATGAATAACAATATACAAATCCTAAAAATATTAATAATATTATTGAAAAAAATCTTCGTTGTTTCATATCATTAAAAATTAATTCTAATTATTGACTATCAGATTAAAATTTGGTTTAATTCAGATTTAACAATATTAAAATTGTTGGTGTAATTTTTTAAAATTAATATAAAAGTGATGTTAGGATAAATGCCTTGCTCATGCTTAAATTCGATTAGATATATCGGAAATGGTTATTGATTTGATTTAAATTAATGATTAATTGCCATAATTTACCTTTAAATATTGGATTTTGCATATTTTGTGTTATCTTTGCAAAAAAATAATAATTAGCAAACACTATAAATGGAATTAACCGCTAATGAATTGGCAACCATTGTCAACGGTGTAGTAGAGGGCAATGGTAATGAAAAAATAAATAATTTTGCCAAGATTGAAGAAGCGACAAAAGGTTGCATCACATTCTTGGCAAATCCCAAATATACGCAATATATCTACGAAACAAAAGCATCTGCAGTATTAGTCAGAAAAGACTTTGCGTTAGAAAAACCAATTGATGCAACTCTTATACGTGTTGATGATCCGTATGCGACATTGGCAGATTTGATGAATATGGTAAATTCTCAATTGCCAAAGCCATCCGGTATTGAACAACCAATATACGTAGCAGAAAATGTTGATATTGAGAATTGTAAATATATAGGAGCTTTTGCCTATATTGGAAAGAATGTAAAACTTGGTAAAAATATCAGTATATATCCTCAAGCATACATTGGTGACAATTGTGAAATAGGAGACAATACAATCCTTTATTCCGGAGTCAAAATTTACCATGGATGTAAGATTGGTAAGGACTGTATAATCCATGCAGGAGCTGTTATAGGTGCTGATGGCTTTGGTTTTGCACCGACAAGTAACGGATATGAAAAAATTCCTCAAATCGGTAATGTTATTCTGGAAGACAATACTGAAGTCGGAGCTAACACAACAATTGATAGAGCGACAATGGGTAGTACACGAATCGGAGAAGGCACTAAGTTAGACAACCTTATTCAAGTCGGACACAATGTTGAAGTAGGTAAATATAATGTGTTTGCGGCTCAAACAGGAATTGCAGGTTCTACAATTATTGGCAACTATAATCGTGTCGGCGGACAATGTGGCTTTGCAGGACACATTAAAGTCGGAGACAACAATGAGTTCGGCGCACAATCAGGAATTCCGAATAATGTCGGAAACAGCAATAGATTAATTGGCTATCCTGCTATCGATGCAAGAAGTTTTGCTAAAAATCTTGTTTATATAAAGAAATTGGAATCACTATTTAAGAATAATAAAAAATAAAATCATAATGAATCAGTTAACTCTTAAAGACTCTTTCACAGTCAAAGGAAAAGGACTTCATTCAGGTCTTGAAATTATTGCTACATTCAAACCTGCACCGGAAAATCATGGCTACAAGTTCCAGCGTGTGGATCTTGAGGATATGCCTATAATCGATGCCCTTGCAGAAAATGTAGTTGAAACAACTCGTGGCACTGTGCTCGGTAAAAAAGATGTTAAAATCAGCACAGTGGAGCATGCTTTGGCTGCTTTATATGCAGCAGGTATTGATAACTGCTTAATAGAAGTAAATGCTCCGGAAATGCCTATCCTTGACGGTAGCGCTATAATATATGTTGAAGAAATTGAACGTGTCGGCTTAGAAGAACAAAAGGCTGATAAAGATTTTTATATCATTAAACAAAAGACTACTTACAGAGATGAAGAGTCAGGATCAATGATAACAATCTATCCTGATGAGAATTTCAGCGTTCAAGCAATGGTGGAATATGATTCTCCGATTATTCCAAACCAATTTGCAGTACTTGATGAACTTGCTGATTTCAAGAAAGAAGTTTCTTGCGCTCGTACATTTGTCTTTGTTCGTGAAATTGAACAACTTCTCAACTATGGTCTTATTAAGGGTGGTGACTTGGATAATGCTATCGTTATTTATGACCGTCCACTCGAACAAGAAAAAATTAACAGCCTTTGCGACCTCATCGGTATGCCTCATCGTAAACTCGATAAACTCGGCTATATTAATGAGGCTCCTCTAAAATGGGAAAATGAACCAGCACGTCATAAACTTCTTGATGTAGTCGGTGATTTAGCTTTAATTGGTCGTCCTCTCAAAGGTCGCGTAGTTGCAGTTCGTCCTGGTCATAAAGTAAACAACGGCTTTACACGCATGTTGCGTAAGGAGGTAAAACATACTGAAGTACAAGCACCTATTTATGACCCAAATAAGCCTGCATTGATTGACAACAACGGAGTGCGTAGCTTGTTGCCTCACCGCTATCCATTCTTGTTGATTGACAAAGTAATAGAAATTGACCAAAAGCATATCGTATCAGTAAAGAATGTCACTACTAACGAGCCATTCTTCCAAGGTCACTTCCCTCAAGAACCGGTAATGCCGGGCGTGCTTATCATCGAAGCGATGGCACAATCAGCAGGCGTACTTGTGCTCAACACTGTAGATGAGCCGGAACGTTACTCTACTTATTTCATGAAGATTGACAACGTTAAGTTCCGTCAAAAAGTTGTGCCGGGTGATACTCTTGTATTCCATGCTTCATTGATGTCGGAAATACGTCGTGGATGTGCAGTCGTTAAGGGCTACGCATTCGTAGGCGAAAAGATTGTGACAGAGGCAGAATTTATGGCACAAATCATCAAAAATAAGTAAATCATCTAAAGTCAATAATTTTATGAAAGCTCAACTGTTTTGTGTCGATCCAAGTGCTAAAATAGGCAATAATGTTGAGATTGGTAATTTTACCACAATTCACGAAGATGTTGAAATTGGTGATAATACCATTATCGGAAGTAATGTCACAATATTTCCTGGCGCTCGTATCGGTGAAAATGTAACCATATTTCCCGGAGCTATAGTTTCCGGTATGCCACAAGATCTTAAATATAAAGGAGAAAAGACTTATGCATACGTTGGAGATGGAACAGTAATTCGCGAATGTGTTACAATCCATCGTGGGACAGCATCTAAAGGAAAAACAGTGGTTGGCAAAAATTGTCTCATCATGGCGTATAGTCATGTGGCTCATGACTGCTGCTTAGGTAATAATATCATTATCTCAAATGCAGTGCAACTCGCAGGAGAAGTTGTAGTTGATGATTATGCTGTCATTGGAGGTGGTAGTCTTGTGCATCAATTCTCTCGTTTGGGTAAGCATATTATGGTACAAGGTGGTTCGCTCGTAAATAAGGATATTCCGCCATACATAAAGGCCGCACGCGATCCTATTTCATACGTAGGATTAAATACGATCGGTCTGCATCGTAGAGGCTTCACTCAAGAGCAAATCAATATTATACAAGAAGTTTATAGATTGTTGTATATGAGCGACTTGAATGTAACAAATGCGTTAAATCTAATTATGGAAACGATGCCTCAATCTGAAATCAGAGATGAAATCGTAGAATTTGTCAGAAGTTCAGAACGAGGAGTTGTAAGATCATCAATCTAATTTACAATATATCTTGAATAGGGGGTGTTGTTGCACCCTCTATTCGTTTCCTATAGTTAATGTCGGAGTTTGTAGAGATATTAGGCGTAATCATAGGTTTTATTTATCTTTGGTTAGAATATAAAGCAAGCATTTATCTTTGGTTGACAAGTATAATAATGCCTGCAATATATCTTTTTGTATATTTTGATGCCGGATTATATGCTGATGTTGCGATAAATATTTACTACCTGATAATTGGTGTTTATGGTTGGATGTCTTGGAGATACGGAATATCACGTAAAAACGGAACTGAAAAATATGATCTGAAAATATCTCATACTTCACGTCGTCAATGGTTGCGGCTGTTAATTGCATATATCGTTATACACTTCGCAATATCATTCACGTTGATTAATTTTACAGATACTGATGTGCCATGGTTTAACGGACTAACATCTGCATTAAGTATTATTGGCATGTGGATGCTCGCTAAAAAGTTAATCGAACAATGGTTTGTGTGGTTTGTTGTTGATATTCTATCTGCAGTGCTATATTTTTATAAGGGGTTAGAACCGACAGCTCTTCTTTACTCGGTTTATGCTATAGTAGCAATTTTAGGATATAAAAAATGGAATAAATTATTGCAAAAACAATATGCAAAGGAATAATAAATTTGATGCTGTGATTTTAGCTAATGGAGACTATCCGACAGCTGAAATACCTTTGGAAATATTGAAGAATGGTAGCTATATCGTGTGTTGTGACGGCAGTGCAGATAGGTATATTTCTGAGGGTAATATTCCGAATATTATTATCGGTGATGGTGATTCAATTTCAATTGACAATAAGGAATTATATAAACACTTGATTGTCGTTGATTCGGATCAAGAGACTAATGATCAGACGAAAGCTATAAAATTTCTTTTGTCGAAGGGGCTAAGAAATATAGCTATTGTAGGAGCTACAGGAAAGCGAGATGATCATTCATTGGGTAATATTGCATTGCTTACAGAATATGCCAATATGGGTGCAAATATTATGACATTTACTGATTATGGTGTATTTATACCTTGTCAGAATTGTAAAGAATTTGATTGTGTTGCCGGTGCGCAAGTCTCAATCTTCAATATAAATGCAACTGAATTTTCCTCCGAAGGACTTAAATATCCGATATATGATTTTAAATATTGGTGGCAAGGAACATTAAATGAGTCTTTAACAGGTCATTTCAAAATTGAAGCTAAAGGAGAATATATTATTTTCATAACATACAATAGGAAGTAAAGTCGCAAAATATTCAAGATTTTGGATTGATTGCTATTGCAAATTTTTAAAAAATAGATTAACTTTGCTGAATTAATAAGCAATATTTCTTACAGATTAAAATTAAAATATTATAATATGAAGTTTAACGTATCAAGTAAAGAACTGCAACAGCAATTGTCGGCTGTCAGTAAGGTGATTAACACCAAGAATGCGTTGTCAATATTGGATAACTTTCTGTTGAAAGTTGAAGGTAATGTATTGTCAATCACAGGTAGCGATCAAGAGAATACGATGACTGCTACTGTTGAGGTAATGGATGTCGAAGGTTCCGGCTCAATTGCTGTGCCATATAAGAGATTATTGGATATGCTAAAGGAGATCTCCGGACAGGGCTTGACATTTTATATCAATGATACAACTAAGGAGATTGATATTCGTTTCCTTAATGGTCATTTCAATTTTATGGGATTGAGCGGAGATGAATATCCACAACGTGCAACATTCGAAGGCGACACTCATTCGTTCACTGTACCAGCGAAAATGATTCAAAAAGGGTTGGATAATACTATTTTTGCTGTCAGCTCAGAGACTCTTCGACCAATTATGACAGGTATTTTGTGGGATATTACTGAGGATGCAATAACATTTGTGTCAAGTGATACACATAAGTTGGTGAGATACATTAATAATGAAGGCAATCCGGGCCTTGTTGGATCGTTTATAATGCCTTCAAAACCTGCTAATATTTTACGCTCAATCATAGGAAAAGATGTGGAAAATATAGAAGTAACAATGGATAGCAAGAGTGCAACATTTAAGTTTGCAAACTATTCATTGTCATGCAGATTTATAAATGGTAATTATCCAAACTATAATCGTGTTATTCCGCAAGATAATCCATTTGAGTTGACAATTGATAGAGTATCTTTGTTGAATGCAATGCGTCGTGTGGCATTATTTGCAAGCATGGCTTCTAATCTTGTCAGATTAAACATTCAGAGTAACGAAATTTTATTGTCATCGCAAGATTTTGACTATTCAACATCTGCCGAAGAACGTGTTGATTGCGAATATCAAGGCAATTCAATGTCAATTGGCTTTAATGCGACATATATGATTGAGGTGCTTAACAACCTTAAGGGAGACACAATTATCATAAATTTGTCTGATCCTGCAAGAGCCGGTATTCTACATCCGCTTAAACAAGAGCCGGGTGAAGATGTCCTTATGTTGTTGATGCCAATGCAATTACCATAAAATATTAGTTGATATGAAGTTGAATCTTAGAAAACCAATCATATTTTTTGATCTGGAGACTACAGGCACAAATATAATGCATGATCGCATTGTGGAGTTGTCATACGTAAAAATATATCCTAATGGCGACGAAGAAGAAAAAACTCGTCGCCTAAATCCGGAAATGCCGATTCCACCACAATCGACTGCAATTCATCATATCACAGATGAAGATGTAAAAAACGAACCTACATTTAAGCAAATTGCAAAAGATTTGTTGCGTATATTTGAGGGTTGCGATATTGCAGGCTTTAATAGTAATAAATTTGATGTGCCATTGTTAATGGAGGAGTTTCTAAGAGCAGGCTTGAATTTTGATATATCGCGAAGACGTTTTATTGATGTCCAAACGATATTTCATAAAATGGAACAAAGAACTCTCGTAGCGGCTTATAAGTTCTATTGTGGAAAAGACCTTGATAATGCACATTCAGCTTTAGCTGATACTCGTGCAACGTATGAAGTTTTGAAAGCCCAATTGGATCGTTATCCGGAAACGGCAGAATTTGGTAATGACGTTGATAAACTTGCTAATTTTTCTTCACAGAATCGTAATATAGACCTTGCAGGAAGAATTATTAAAGATGAGAATGGCATTCCTATCTTTAATTTTGGTAAGTATAAAGGACATAAAGTAGAAGAAGTCCTCAATAGTGATGCAGGCTATTATGGATGGATGCTCCAAGGCGATTTTACACAAAACACTAAGGATGTTCTAACAAAATTGAAGATAGAATTCAGCAAAAAATAATTTACCCTATGCTTAAAGGCAAACATATTATACTTGGTATATCGGGCGGAATAGCAGCATATAAGTCTGTTTATTTATTACGATTGTTGATAAAAGCAGGAGCAGAAGTACAAGTAATAATCACTCCTAATGGCAAGGAATTTATTACTCCGGTCACTCTTTCTTCTTTGAGTGGAAAACCTGTCATTAGTGAGTTTTTTACGGCAAATACGGGTGAATGGCATAGTCATGTAGATTTAGGTCTGTGGGCAGATGCTATGATAATAGCTCCGGCAACAGCTTCGACATTAGCAAAGATGGCAAATGGAGTTGCTGATAATATGCTTATAACCACTTATTTAAGCTCTAAGTCTAAAGTGTTTGTTGCACCAGCAATGGACTTGGATATGTGGAAACACCCATCAACTCAGCGAAATATAGATACACTCAAATCTGATGGTGTTTCGATAATTGAGCCGGGAGCAGGGGAGTTGGCAAGTCATTTGGTGGGTAAAGGCCGTATGGAAGAGCCTGAAAATATTCTAAAATCAATTGAGCAATACTTTGCATGTCAGCAAGATTTAATAGGTAAAAAAGTGTTAATAACTGCGGGACCAACATACGAAAATATCGATCCGGTACGTTTTATCGGTAACTATTCAAGTGGAAAGATGGGCTTTGCCTTAGCTGAGGAATGTGCTAAACGTGGAGCTATGGTTACATTAGTTACCGGTCCTGTCGGCTTGAAAATATCAAATGAAAGGATAAATAGGATAGATGTAGTCAGTGCAAAAGAGATGTGCGAACATTGCAAAGAACATTTTAAAGAATGTGATATTGCTATTCTATGTGCAGCAGTCGCTGACTATGCTCCAAAAGACTATTATGATAGTAAAATCAAGAGAGAAAAAACTGATACTATCACAATCGAATTGGTTAAAAATCCTGATATAGCGGCTACACTTGGAAAATTAAAAACACAAAATCAACTTTTAGTGGGTTTTGCTCTTGAAACAGATAACGAAAGAGAAAATGCAATCAGAAAAATTATGAATAAAAATCTTGATTGGATTGTGCTTAATTCGTTGAAGGACAAAGAAGCCGGGTTTCAAAAAGACACAAATAAAGTTACACTTTTAAGTGTAAAGGGTCAAGAAATTCCATTTGAGGCAAAACTTAAACAAGAAGTTGCAAAGGATATTATCGATACAATATTAAATAATTGATTTAAGGAATGAATATTGAGCATTTAAAATATTTTATTGTGTTCATCATGCTGATATTCGGCATAAAGGCTTCTAATGCGCAAGAACTAAATTGCCAAGTAGAAGTAAATTCAAGCAAGATTGAAGGCACTGACAAGTCAGTGTTTACAACATTGCAAGAAGCAATAACTGAATATTTTAATACTCATAAATGGACAAATGCACAATTTTCAGTAAATGAAAAAATTGATTGCCGTTTTTTTCTCACCGTTAATGAACGAGATGGAGATAAATTTAAAGGAGATATTCAAGTGCAGTTGTCTCGTCCGGTTTATAATAGTTCTTATACCACAACATTGCTGAATTTTAGAGATACTAAAGTTGAATTTGATTATCAAGAGAATGAACCACTGATATTTAGTGAAAATTCAATGGAGAGTAATCTTACAGCAATACTAAATTTCTATGCCTATCTATTTCTTGCTTTAGATTTTGATAGTTTCTCATTAAATGGAGGACAAGCTTACTACGACAAGGCTGCATCAATAGTCCAAATGGCTCAATCAAGTGGAGAAGTAGGTTGGAAAGCATTTGAAGATAGTAAAAATAGGAGTGCGGTGTTAAGTGCATACACAGATGGAAACACTAAAGGTATTAGGACTCTAATCTACAATTATCATCGCAAGGGTCTTGATGAAATGGCAACAAGTCCGGACAAAGGCAGAGCTATGATTACAGAATCATTGGAAGAAATAAAAAAAATATATGATGTTGCGCCAATGTCTGTGGCATTGTCTATGTTTAAAGATGCAAAATTAGATGAATTGGTAAACATCTATTCTATGGCCGGAAGTTCTGAAAAAGATCAAGTGTATGAAATTTTGAAGCCTGTCTATCCGACTGAAAACGATAGGTTAAACAAAATAAAAGATCCTGAAACTGCTAATAAATGATGGTTTATGTTAAGTAAATTATCCATTAACAATTATGCATTGATAAATCATATTGAGATTGAATTTCATCATGGTCTGTCGATAATAACAGGAGAAACCGGAGCCGGTAAATCCATCATTTTAGGCGCTTTATCTATGATTCTCGGAGAGAGAGCGGATACAAGCTCTATTGGCAATTTGGGTAAAAAATCAATAATAGAAGCAATTTTTGATGTATCGGAAATTGAAGAAGTAAAACAATTTTGTGTATCACATGATTTAGATATCGATGATTCGCAAATAATACTCAGAAGAGAATTATCTACAATAGGAAGATCAAGAGCTTTTATTAATGACACTCCGGTTAGTTTGCAAGTACTAAAGGAACTTGCAATAAAGCTTGTCGATATACATTCTCAACATCAAAATCAGTTAATATCAGATTTTAAGTATCAATTAAAAATAATTGACTCCATTGCTGAAAATCATGATGAACTTGTTATGTATAAAACACAGTTCAAAAAGTATGTTGAGCTTAGAAACAAGATCTTAAAAATTAAGTCTCAAATATCTTCAAGTCGTGAAAATGAAGAGTTCCTAAAGTTTCAATTCGATCAGTTAAATCGATTAAATCCTAAAATGGGTGAGCAGAGAGACTTGGAAAGTAAATTGGAAATTCTCAGTAATGCTGAATCCATAAAAGATGAGTTAGGATTTATCACATCGACACTTAAGGATAATGATAATTCTATTATATCGCAATTGAACGCAGTAAAGACATCGGTCAATAAGCTTAATCCTGAAATTGTCAGTGCTGATAGTGATATAAAACATAGGATAGAAAGTGTGCTGTTTGAGTTAAAGGATATATCAGAAACATTTTCGGATTGCCTATCCGGAATAAATTACGATCCTACATTGATTGCTAAAATTGACTCAAGACTGAACAATATCTATGAGATCAATCGTCGCTTTAAAGTAGAGGATTCAGATGAATTGTTGGGCATTAAAGAGGAAATCGAACGTCAACTTTCTGAAATTAATACTTCTGATGGAGATTTGACAGAATTAGAAAAAGAACTTAAGAATGAAGGTGTCAAATTAAAGGAGTTGGCTAATATTTTAACAGAAACAAGAAAAATAGCGGCAAGTAGATTTTCCGAGGAATTGATGTCAGAAGCAAAGCATTTGGGTATGCAGAATATTAAATTCTCTGTTGTGATGTCTCAAGGTAAAATGAGCTTTGACGGGCAAGATAATGTGGAATTTATATCGACATTTAATAAAAATCAGGAAATGCAACCAATTTCTAAGGTTGCGTCAGGAGGTGAGATGTCGCGAATAATGTTATGTGTAAAAAGTATTGTAGGAAGTAAAATGCAAATGCCTACAATAATTTTTGATGAAATAGATACAGGTGTTTCCGGGGATATTGCAGATAGAATGGGAGAGATGATGAGACGAATTTCATCTAATATTCAAGTAATAACAATTACTCATTTACCCCAAGTTGCATCAAAAGGATTGTACCACTATAAGGTGTATAAATCCGATGACGAAAATACGACAACAACAAATATAATACAATTAACAGAAAAAGAAAGAGTTATGGAGTTGGCTGTAATGCTTAGTGGCTCACAAATAGATGAAGCAGCAATTCTGAATGCTCAATCACTTTTAAAGCAATAGATTATGAATAAAAATGATTTTATATTTGGCATAAGAGCTGTAATTGAAGCAATAGAATCCGGCAAGACGATAGATAAAATCTTGATTAAAAAGGATTTAAATGGTGAATTGGCAAGAGAATTATTTGCCAAAATTAAGGAATATGGCATTTTGACTCAACGAGTCCCAATGGAGAAATTGAATCGCATCACTATGAAAAATCATCAAGGTGTCGTCGCTTTATTATCTCCGGTTACATACTTTAAACTTGAACAAATTGTGCCAACATTATATGAAGATGGCATAGTTCCGTTAGTAGTTTTACTTGATGGCATTACAGATACACGTAATTTTGGTGCCATTGCTCGTACAGCAGAGTGTGCAGGAGTCAATACAATTGTTATACCTGAACGAAATAGTGTTTCTGTAAATGCAGATGCAGTAAAAACATCTGCCGGTGCATTATTGCATATTCCAATATGTAGAGAGATAAAAATAATTGATGCAGTAAGATATTTAAAAGAATGTGGCTTTAATATTGTAGGAGCTACTGAAAAAGGAAATGAGATATATACTGATGCAGATTTTACTGTTCCTACAGCGATTGTTATGGGTGCTGAGGACAAAGGAATTTCTGATGAGGTTTTGAGATTGTGTGATAATTTAACAGCAATTCCTTTAATTGGAAGTATTGGCTCATTAAATGTATCAGTCGCAGCCGGTATTATGATGTATGAAGCTGTAAGACAGCGTTTAAATTCTAATATGATTGCTGAATAAATTAGTTTGAAAAATATATTATACTCTTGCTATATTATCATGTGTTAATTTAAGTATAATATATATTATGTTAAATAGTGTGTAGCTATATATTGTAGTTAAAATGATAAGGCGATTTTTCCTGAATTCAAACTTGGAGAAATCGCCCCATCACAATAGATTTTATATTTCATATTTTGAAGCAAGCTTAATCTAAAAACAAATGCCTTCCATTATATTTAATTCACAATAATTCTTCCGTATATAAAACCAGGTATTTTATTATCATTAACTTCTTTTACTAAACGTTTAAATTCTTCTAGAGAAAATTCTTCTTCAGAAAAACCTTTAATAACATCTTTTTCCATATAATTATTCATTTAATAAAGTTGTTCCAGTTTAATTGTAGTAATTACCATATAAACCAAAGGTTCAATTTCCAGTTATTACTCAGATAGTTTTATTAACATTGGATTTAATAATTTTATGTCCATTATAATTTGCAGGTGTTAAATAATATATAACATATCGTTCTCTATTAGTAAAATTCGTTCCAAGAAAATCACCTTATTTAAAACCTACTTTTTGTAATAGATTTTGTATCATTTATAGACAAGGATTTTAATCTTCAGATATTAAAATTCGTTATACGTCGAGCAAGGATTAATGAAGATATCGCATGCCTCATTATAATCAACCTTTCCTATTATTCCTGTCACTTTGACAAGTTTCTTCTGGTGAATGCAATGTTTGACTAATGATTTGGAATTTATGTCGCCAGACCAAAACATGCATCCATGTTGTTTTAGGTCATACTTAATATAAAAATGAGAACTACTGTATATGATAGGTTTCACTCCATAATATTTTTCGCAAAGATTAATCCATGTTGACAATTCCTTGTTTAATTTCTTTTTTGACCATCCGTTCTTATTAATTTCAATGTCAAGCACTGGGATAAGGGGATAATTCTTGGATACTACGCTTTTGAAATGCTTGAATTGTGCTTTGCCTGAAGAGCCGGTGGTGAAGAAATGATATGCTCCACAAGGAATACCCATTCTGACAAATTGATTTATTCTTGAATTGAATTTTGGATCCACAAAAGTGTTTCCCTCTGTCGCTTTGTGATAAATAAAATCATATTTGCCTAATGCGTCAAAATCAACGATCTTATTGTGGTGTGAGAGATCCAAGCCTTTATATAGATCTTTGCATTCATATTTAAAATGCCAAGGAGTTGGTATATCGGTGTTTGAATTAAAATTCATAGCACGTTGGTCGTAATCTTCATTCCAAAGAAGATTTTCGATATATTCCCAATAATTGACATAGATAAAATAACCAATTAGTAGTGGAATCATTATGCCCAATGTGATCTTAATTTGTTTATTTACTTTCTTCATCTTTTAAAATTATTTTTGTTATCTGACATTTTATAAGATTAAGACAAAGTTAGTTTTCTCTATTGTTCTTGGCAAATTATTCTCACTCCATTGTATGAAATGTATAGCACAATGTATGAAATAATGAGGAAATAAATTTTTAACCTTTAGAAATGAATTTAATAACATCTTTTTTAGTCAATGTTGTGTCGTCCTGAAAAAACGTTACAGGATTTGATACAAAATTAATAAAAGTTTTCTAAATAACAACACGGCATGTCGTGTTGTTATTTTTCGTTCTATAAGTTACAATCTCTTTTTCATTTTGACTATGCATCTCATTGG
>JAZTZN010000023.1:0-1877 GCA_045637445.1 Muribaculaceae bacterium | reverse complement strand
AGTATATCTCCCGAAACACTCGGTGCATTGCTCCAAGCTATCGCTAATCAGTTGCAGAGTGCTACCACTGACCAGGAGCAATCCAAGTTGACAAACATCTATAACAACTTGCTGAAAATGGGCAATTGTTTGACAAACCTTGCCCAAGGCGACACTGACGGAAACAATGTATTGGGAGATTATACCTTTTATAATGTTGTGTCGGGAATACCTTCGGCACAAAGAGGACAAGTTCTTATCAAGCAAGCCACCACCGAACGAGCCGGAGCAATGAGGGCTCAGCAAGTGATTGACCTCAATGCTGCCAAGAAAGGTGTGGCAACTCTTGAAGACGCTGTGGCTCAAATCAACACTCAGCTCGAAGAACTGAATGGTTATATTGAATCGACTGACGGTGTTGTTCAAACCTTAGCCGATGATATGTATAATGCTAAGTCTAATTTGAACACGCTCAACAATCGTGTGTCGGTCGTACCCATTCGTCGTGGTGTAATCACGATTGACCCTTCAAGCATTACTTCGCCCATTGGCAACTATTTCAAATACAGCATGGCTGACGGCTATTATGAAATAGTGCGTGGTGGCATGCTTATCGGTCGTGCCATATCTTTTCAGTTTGGCAACTTCCGAGTGTTCGATGTTATAGGTCTTTGCTTCATAAACTCAGGTTCTTTCGTTTATCACGATAGGTTTGACCACATTCTTGTGCGTGTCGCTCAGAATGGTGTGGTGTACGCTACCGGTAGCCTTGATGTGATTGATTTGCAAAACCAAATCAATACGTTGAAATTCAGAGAACGCCCATTCTCTCAAAGTGATGGCTCGAACACTATTTCGGGAAATTGTGTCGTGCATGGCTCGTTGTGTACTATCGTTGGTCGTGCCTACATCGACGCTGATAATGTTTCTATTTCGGCTCTCTTGCCTGTCGCAGCTGCTGATGAAAAGAATCTTCCCGAAGCATTTATCTACTACGAAGATACCATGCAATGGGTAAGGGTATATCTTTTTACGGATGTCACAGGCACCCATATTTCCGCAACCATTCCCGAAGATTTCATGAATGGTGGCGAAGTCAATGTTTCGTTCTCTATTTCTTTCATGATTAAAGCCTAATGCTATGAAAAATCCTGCTAATAATCACCTCGTGCAACTCCTCTCGGCAATCTTAATGATCGTCATCGGGTGCAGTCTGCTTATCGCCGGCTTTGTCGTGCCACCGCTCGGTGTCATCGACTCCTCGGTGCTTATCGCATTTGGCGAAATCTTGACTTTCGTGGGTGCGCTTTTCGGTATCGATTATCATTACAAATCTAAATCTTAAACGCTATGAGAAACATCAACAAAATTATCGTTCATTGCTCAGCTACGCCTGAGGGTAAAGCGTTCAGCGTGGCTGATATTCGTCGTTGGCACTTGCAACGAGGATTTTCCGATATCGGTTATCACTTCGTGATTTATCTCGATGGTTCGGTGCATGTGGGACGACCACTTCATAAAAGTGGGGCCCACTGCATAGGGCAAAACAAAAACTCTGTCGGGGTGTGCTACATCGGTGGCGTTGCGACCGACGGCAAAACCCCTAAAGACACTCGCACTGACACACAAAAGGCGTCGCTCGTGAAGCTCATTACCGAACTTCGGCAACAGTTCCCTAATGCCTCGGTACATGGGCATCGTGAATTTGCCAACAAAGCGTGTCCCTGTTTCGATGCACACAAGGAGTATAGCGAGGAATAATCTTTTCCGTTATGAGAAATCTTACAATCATCTTCTTGCTCGTGGTTCTCACTTCGTGCCACTCAAAAAAGAACATTGCAAGTTCGGGTTCGGCTAATGCCAACACAATCGCCACGACGGATATGCGCGTGAGTACA
>JAZTZN010000022.1:0-1651 GCA_045637445.1 Muribaculaceae bacterium | reverse complement strand
CATTAAATCGTAAAATAATATGACACATTCAGTTCAAACATCGGTAATGAATCTTGGTTTCGATAACAATTCAGTGAATAATCGCTCTCGCTTTAATCCTCGTGCGATGAAGTTTTACCAAGTGGATATTGAGGATTTTGACAATGAAGTTTACTCTTACGAAGTCGAAGCTCGCAATGATGAAGAAGCAGCTCTCAAAGCCGAAGAATTGTTCAATGGCGACATATATACAATGTATGTCTATCTGATGTAAAAGATAGATATTCTCACATTCTCAAAGGTGCTTGCTTCAAGCAAGTGCCTTTTCTTTTGTTCGCTCTCCGCAATTTTTATTAACTTTGCACTATTAAGTCAAATAATACTTCTTATCATGAAAAAATTAAGTGCAATTTTCACAATCGTCATTAGCATATTGATGTTTGCATCATGCTCTTCAAGTAAGTCAGTTCTTTCAACCGGTGTTGATATTTCTAAATATCAACATGTCGTTTTTGGCTCAGAAACAACTGGTGACAGAGATCTTGATGACATTATGATGATGGTTCAAAACGAAATAGTCAATACAAAACTAAATATAGTTTCTTCGTACAACCTTTCGAGTGCAGGAATGTATGTATTAACCCCTCACATAAATGTGAAATCTGAAAAATGGGACGGAGGACATACATATATTACAATAACATTCTACGATTATTACACTAATCAAGCCGTTTTAGTTGTAAAAAGCAGTGGCATAGGCATGACGGTTTCACATGACCAAGATATTGCACTTGGTGCTATCAGAAAGGAACTCCAAAAGGTTTTTGGTAAAAAAGAGTAACATCTTTCTGATTTTGATATCAGTCCAATACTTCGGTGTTGGACTTTTTTATTTCCACGATTTTGATTGGTATTCTTTTCCATTTCCAAACCCATTACTCGGTGGCTGATTTGTGTCAAGGAGATTACTATTGTCGCAACTCCATTTCTACTTTGTCGCTCCAAAATCAAGATCCTCTTTTGTGGCTAATTTCCGTTATATAGTGTATGATTGTTCTTCGTCTATCGGGCAACACTGTACCGGGAGCAGTTTCGCTATCTCGAACATCGGTCATCACTCTGCAATAGTGCCACTTCTTGCTCTATATCGTCGCTTATTCTGCCACTTGATTTTATACTTGTATTCGATTGTTCTACTATGATTTCTCGCCACAATCGTGTTGCACACTCTTCTTTGCTACGGCTGAATTTATCTTTGTGATTGGCATCGCTTACTTGGGGTACTTATCGGACAACCTTGCTGATCTGCCCACTGCCCATTGTCGGCTTTATACACTTTCGGTCGTAATACCACACCTATGAGAGTTATCCTTTACGCAACGCTCCTCGATACCACAAATTTTCTCCGTTCTATTGAAACCACTCGTAGCCACATTCCTCACTTGCACTTGTAGGCATTTTCAGCATCGCTTTTTTACCTTGACGCTACACATCTGAATACATCTGCAACACTAACTTTTTGTGCCGATTTTGATACACTGCTCCGTGCTGTTGCGATATAAGAAATTCACCGAGCGAAGTTAGCATGCCGTTCCGGGCAAAAGGACAAGACAAGTTTACACAAAAATCTTCCTCTTGCAGAGAGTATTGTTTGCAGTAAATCCTTGTGCCT
>JAZTZN010000021.1:0-32876 GCA_045637445.1 Muribaculaceae bacterium | reverse complement strand
AAAGATCTAACAGAGAAAAGTTCTTAGATCAATACATTTCTCGTCACTATTATTAGAGCTGGTCGGGGGCTTCTCGCCCCCTTGCCGCATGGCGCTCCCCTCGGTGTTTTTCATAATTTTTTTAATCTTTACCAACTATTTTGACCATTAGAGAGAGTTATCCTATATTTCACCAACTATTTTGACCAATTGACCTCTTTTTTGAATTTTTCGCGTTCTTTGTTGGCTTTTTCTTCGCGGTGCTTTTTCAAGGCTTCATTAGCTTTTTTTTCTATATTTCGTCCCCAATCAGCAGTCGCTATTGAGTTTGGACTGATACAAAGGATTTCTGTCGCATTTGCAGACATTGATGCTGTTGCGATAATAAGGGCAATTGCCAAAAATAGTTTTTTCATTTGATTGATGATTTAAGTGTTAATATATAAGTTTATGGGTAAAATTTTATCTGAGTCAAAGAGTGATATTGTAGTTATATTAGAATATAGTACTATCGCCCAATTGCTTCAAATCATTTGATTTGCTATTTGATACTTTGTCCACCGGTTTAGATAATTTGAGTGTGGGTAGTATTCTTTTACGAATGATAGTGTCATGTTGAAAATTGCTAGGTAAATCTACTTCTAAAAACTGATTCATAACTTCGATATTTCGTTTGTGTATTTCTGTTATTGAGTCTATTTGAAACAAGGCTATAGCTGCTTTAGGATTTCTAAATTGAATCTTTGGCACTTTGATGCTTTGAACAGAAGGCAAAACGATTGGTTTGACAAGTGTTCCTATTTTTGTAGATGGTAATTTCTGTATTTGCGAGCTTATTTGATTTAAGCTTACATTTTTTGAAATTTTTGATACTATTTTTTTAGAATGAATTTCAGCAGGGAGCAAAATTGCAATGCTGAAAATTGTAAATACAAGTAGCGTGTTGATCAATCTTTTCATGATGTGACTTATTTAATGGTTGAACATTCGACGTTTTCTATAGTAGTTTTTTTCTGAGGGTCGGTAGACTTATTTATAAATACAGATATAGCTATGGATAAAGCTAATATCAAGAGCATAACTATAATAAATCTTTTGGCATTTTTAAATACTTTGGGGTCATATCCCGGGCAAATGTCATCATACATTGGTGGGATAAAATCCAAATTTTCGTAAGGGTCATTGCTATTCATATGTTATAAGTGTTTAAATGTTTAACTTGGTTGCAAAGTTATATACCTAAGGAAATTAAAACAAATTTGTCTCAAAGAAAAGATTATTATCGTTTTTTAGATGTGCTAAAAAAGTTTTCGCAATTACAACTCTTTGAGCCATAGAGAGTTGTGAATTGTTTGTTTGCGTAGAAGTTTTAGATGTAATTGTTTGATAAGATTAAAATAATTCTTATCTTTGCCAAATTAATATCATTGTTTAGTATGAGGAATTCAAACCATAGGATATTATTGTGCGTTTTATATACCATGATCTCGGTGTTTTTATTGTGTTCGTGTGTTAATAAAAACTCGAATCATGGTCAGGAGACAATTGCAGATAAGATTTTCTTCCCGGGTACGCCGACATGTATATCGACATCTATGGATAGTCAAAGTTTGTACATAGGCTTGAAGGAGGATTATTTTATAGAGTATAATCTTTCCCATGGCACACAGGCAAAATATGAATTACCGGCAGAGTTTGATGGTGTCAAGAAGTACAAAATTTATCAACTATATTTCAATGAATTCCTTGTATCAAATCGAAATAGGGGAGTTTTGTATGTAAGATATAGCACACCGGCTGATTCTAACAGCGTTTATAATTTAGAGAAATATGTCTATTTGTCAAGTGAGACAACTGAGGATATAATTCCTAAAAAAGGATTAAATTATTCAGCCTACAACATAGAGCGATGTGATGATATATTATTTGTTGGTACATCTAATGGTTTGATGTATATCGATCGAAATTTATTGGATTCAATAAGATATATTGCCGGTAATAATTCAAAGATTGAAGTACCTTACTACAAGTCTTTGCGTAATCTGCGTCAGCGTAAGATGCAGTTTGCTATTGAAGACCTTATTGTTAGCAAAGACCATAAAAAAATTATTGCAGTCTCAGATAGTGGTATCTATCGAATGAATTTAGATTTAAGTGCTGATTCTTACGATAGAATGTTGGCAAAAGGCAGGTTTTGGTCATCTTATTTTATGAATGATACATTGTATGTTGAGCGCATTGACTCAAACGGTAAATATCAGGAAATGATTATAGGTTGTCCATTTGCTGATACGTTCTCGGTAGATACATTTTTATGTTCAGATGGTCATAGAATACTTAGTCCTTACGGTAAAATTTTAGATGATGGAAGATTGGCGTACAATGATAATAGATATGACATCGGTTTTGAATATACTGGACAAGAGTCTATTCAGAAGAATGGAGACCATATTTATTATCTGACTTCTAATAGTGTTGATAGAATCAATCTGAATTATTTATATTTGTTTGATGGCTTGGATTATTCACAGATGAAGATCTCTGTTGCTGCTGATGATGGTATATATTTTATAAATAGTATAGGTTTGTATAAGTTGGATAGGGGTTGTTCAGAATGTCGTTATTTGGGCGCGATTGATAACCTTCCTGATATCAAAGACGCTGTCTATCATAAAGGTTGTATCTATGTTTGCGATGATGTAGGTGTTTATAAGATTGACGTTAGCGAGTTTTTGTTTGCATATGATAGAGAAGCTCGTAGAGTTAAAGACATTGTTGTTCATGCTCCGGATAGAATAGAGTGTATGTCGGAATCGTCAAGCGGAGAGTCTGTTTACATAGGTACTAGAAGTGGCTTATATGAATATGCTGAAAATGCTTCGTTTAAAAAGGTTGCAATTAAGAATGATATTTTTCATGATTCTCCTTATATTACGGACATCGTCTCTTCTGATGATATGGCATATGCCGGGACTCTTAATTGGGGTCTTCTCATTGTTGGCTCGACAGCATCTATAATCAACGACTATAGGTCTGTCGGGGAGATTATCAAACTGGACTTACGAGATGAAAAACTTTTAGTTCAGACATCGTCATCTGTTCATCTTGTTGACGCCTTGACTCATAATCGATTGTATAGTATGGAGTCAAGAGGAATAAAGGATGCTAAATTTCTTACCAATGATACATTGTGTGTATTGACTACTGATTCTGTCATGTTATACATCATGAATGACGATCAGTTGTCTAAAATAGGTAGTAGGCTTAATTCTTTGAGGTACAATACAATAGAAGTAGTTAATGATCAAGCGTATTTTATTTCAGATTATTCAATTGTAAATGGAATACCAATAAAGGGAGAAAGTTTACATTGGATTGATGTTGTCTTATATTCAATAGGATGTGTGTTTATAATTTTGATTTTAGTTGTATTAATTATGATGTTGGTTAGACAGCGAAGATCTCACATTATAAAAGAGCAGTCAATACTTGATAATTATGAGATTGGAGAAGAATATAAAAAAGCTGCGAAACAACTCATTAATTATTCCTCTGTCATTTGGTCAAATTTAGAACAATATGATGAAATGGAAGCTGATTTAGATTCTTTAGTAGATTGTTTTAGCAGATTTAAAGATGTCGTTTCTCCTATTTTGGACTCTGTTCCAAATGAGGAAAACATACTTGTGCTTAATAATGCTTATCAGGATTTATATACTTCTGTAGCATTGTGGTTTCATCGTCCTAAGATTGATAACGATAACGATTTTGAGTTGTGGTTGAGACGATGCAGATATGGTTTTCAAGTCTTAAACATATATTCAAAGAAGGGAATTAAATTACTAATAGAGAATCCTAATGAAATTTCTAATAAGGAATTTGAAATTGAGAAATCTATGACATGGGAACTTTTCGTTCGTTTTACCTTATGCAATCAATCATTTGAAGAATCAGTTTTAAAAACTATGTCAAGATATGAAGATGACGATATGTCTCAAAAAGATCTTAGTATGCTAAAGAAGAAACTTAAAGAGCGTATTGACCACAAGAACGTAGGTCCAATACCAAATTTATTAATTAGAAATTTATCACACGATATTTGGGCTACTGATGGATGTAAGATAGCGTCGATGCCTTATGATGTTGTGTGGATAGCATGTAACTTAGATAGAAATACAAATGCCCTTAGGGAAAGATTGGAGTATGCTTATAGTCGAAAGAATTTATAGGATTTTAGATGTCATGTGTCTATGCCAATTTAAATGGTCGGTGATGGTGTGATTATCTTATGAGTGCGATTGAAAATATTAAAGGCTATATCCGGGGAGGATATAGCCTTTATAGTATCTGAACTGACTTAAAAACTGATTAAGCGTTCTTTACTTTGTCAACGATTGCTTTGAAAGCAGCTGGGTTGTTCATAGCGAGGTCAGCAAGAACCTTACGGTTGATTTCGATACCTGCTTTGTGGATAAGACCCATAAGTTGAGAGTAAGAAAGACCTTCAAGGCGTGCAGCAGCGTTGATACGTTGGATCCAAAGTGCACGGAAGTTACGTTTTTTGTTTTTACGGTCACGATAAGCGTAAGTCAAACCTTTTTCCCAAGTGTTCTTGGCTACGGTCCACACGTTACGACGGCTACCATAATAACCACGTGTAAGTTTCAGAATTCTCTTTCTTTTTGCTCTTGAAGCAACATGATTTACTGATCTTGGCATTTTTTTTTAAATTTTTTGAACGTGAGCGGCATTATTGCACTTGCGGTGCTTCACATTCGGTTAATAAAAAATTTTAGTTTTAAAAATAAAAAGTAAACAGCGTTAAAGATTACTTCATTGCAAGAAGTTCTTTTACAGAATGTTCGTTAGAAGTGTGAACCATTGCTGTGTGGTCAAGAACTCTTTTACGCTTTTTTGTCTTCTTAGTCAAGATATGACTATGATAGGCATGTTTTCTTTTGATTTTTCCTGTTCCGGTAAGAGCGAATCTTTTTTTAGCACCGGAATTAGTTTTTACCTTTGGCATTGTTAATAAAAAATTTAGTTGTTTTAAAATTACCTCGGCACATAGTGCCTACGGTCTACTGTTTATTTTTTGTTACTATTTGTTTTTTACAGGTGATAGCATGATAGTCATGCGTTTTCCTTCAAGCACCGGCATCATTTCAACTTTGCCGTATTCTTCAAGGTCGTTAGCAAAACGTAGCAGAAGAACTTCACCTTGCTCTTTGAAAAGAATTGAGCGTCCTCTGAAGAAAACGTAAGCTTTAACTTTAGAACCTTCTTTAAGGAATCCCATAGCGTGTTTAAGCTTGAAGTTGTAATCGTGATCGTCTGTCTGCGGACCGAATCTGATTTCTTTTACAACGACTTTAGTAGCTTTAGCTTTTTGCTCTTTTTGTCTTTTCTTTTGCTGATATAGATATTTTTGGAAATCCAAAATTCTACATACAGGAGGTTCGGCATTAGGAGAGATTAGAATGAGGTCTAATTCTTGCTCGTCAGCAATTTTTTGAGCTTGCGCGAGTGAATAGACACCTTGTTCTACATTGTCTCCAACCAAGCGAACTTCTTTCGCGTGGATATTTTCGTTAATCACATATTGGTCCTTTCCGCTTTTGTCGCCTTTTTGACCTTTTTGTCCTTGTTGGGGACGTTGTCCGGCAGGTTTGTGCGGACCATTCATTTGTGGTTTTTTATCCATTCAGTTATATTACTGGTTTATCATTGAATTTACCTCTTCTGTCAATTGCGCTGCAAAGGTAGTAATTTTCATCGAGATATTATCATTTTCTCCATGTTTTCTTACAGAAACTTCATTATTTTCTACCTCTTTTTCTCCAACAATCAACATATAAGGTATTTTTTTCATCTGATTGTCACGAATTTTCTTTCCAATTTTTTCGTTTCGGTCATCAACGATAGCGCGAATGTCGTAAGAATCTAATTCTTTAGCGACTTTATATGCATAATCATTGAATTTTTCGCTAATAGGAAGGATTACTGCTTGTTCGGAAATCAACCATAATGGGAGGCGTCCTGCAGTATGCTCAAGAAGCACAGCAACGAAACGTTCCATAGAGCCGAATGGAGCACGGTGAATCATAACCGGGCGGTGTTTTTGGTTGTCAGAACCTGTGTATTCCAATCCGAAGCGTTCAGGGAGGTTGTAGTCAACTTGGATTGTACCGAGTTGCCAACGACGACCGATAGCATCTTTTACCATGAAGTCGAGCTTAGGACCGTAGAATGCAGCTTCGCCGAGTTCGGTGCGTGCATTAAGACCTTTTTCTTTGCAAGCTTCGATGATAGCGCTTTCAGCCAACGCCCAATTTTCGTCGCTACCGATGTATTTTTCTTTGTTGTTAGGGTCGCGAAGAGATATTTGAGCTTCGAAGTTGTCGAATTTGAGTGCTTTGAAGATGTAAAGGATGATGTCCATTACTTTAAGGAATTCGTCCTTGATTTGATCAGGAGCACAGAAAATGTGGGCATCGTCCTGAGTAAAGCCACGCACGCGAGTCAAACCATGAAGTTCGCCGCTTTGTTCGTAGCGATATACTGTGCCAAACTCAGCGAGACGCAAAGGCAATTCACGATAGCTTCGAGGGAATGCTTTGAAGATTTCGCAGTGGTGAGGACAGTTCATCGGTTTAAGCAAGTATTCTTCGCCTTCTTCCGGGGTATGAATTGGCTGGAATGAGTCTTTGCCATATTTTGCATAGTGACCGGATGTCACGTATAGCATTTTATTACCGATGTGAGGAGTGATTACCTGTTGGTAGCCATATTGCTTTTGGATTTTGCGAAGGAATTGTTCGAGTCTGTCGCGAAGGGCAGCACCTTTAGGCAACCACAAAGGAAGACCTTGACCTACGTTTGAAGAGAAAGCGAAGAGTTCCATTTCTTTGCCGAGCTTGCGGTGGTCGCGTTTCTTAGCTTCTTCGAGTAGGACGAGGTATTCGTCGAGCATTTTTTTCTTAGGGAAAGAAATACCATATACTCTGACTAATTGGTTGCGTTTTTCGTCTCCTCTCCAGTAAGCACCTGCGAGTGAAAGAATTTTGACAGCTTTGATAGCGCCGGTGTTAGGGAGGTGAGGACCACGACAGAGGTCGGTGAATGCTCCTTGAGTGTAGGTTGTGATATGGCCGTCTTCAAGTTCGCTGATAAGCTCGCACTTGTATTCTTCGCCACGGTCGCCAAACATTTTGAGAGCATCTTCTTTTGAAATATCTTGACGAACGATAGCTTCTTTTTTAGCTACCAATTCAGCCATTTTCTTTTCGATTTTGTCGAAGTCGTCGCTTGTTATTTTGTGTTCACCCGGGTCGATGTCGTAGTAGAAACCGTTTTCGATCGCAGGACCGATACCGAATTTTACGCCGGGATATAGTTCTTGAAGTGCTTCAGCGAGGAGGTGGGCAGATGAGTGCCAGAAAGCGTGTTTGCCTTCAGCGTCATCCCACTTGAAAAGCTGGATTGCAGCGTCTTCGTTGATGGGGCGAGAAATGTCCCATTCCTGATCGTTTACTTTTGCAGCGAGGACGTCGGCAGCAAAACGTGGGCTAATGCTTTCTGCAACTTGAAACGGAGTTACGCCCGCTTCAAATTGTTTTACATTGCCGTCCGGGAATGTTATATTAATCATAGTCTTTATGTTGTCTTATATATTTGTTTTTAATGTTTGAGAATGCTGATTGGTGTAGCATCTCAGAAAAATCGTGCAAAGATACAAAAAAAATGTGCAACTTGCAATATGTTTTTGCAACTGCTTGAAAAATAATTGTTTTGGGTAGCTTAAAAATAGTATCAGCCCATGCAGATAGATGTCGCATGGGCTGATAGTTAGAATTTGTTGAATATTGATAAAGACTTTATCTTCTGATATCAAACAGCTTGTCGTAGTCGCTTTGGAAATTGCGATAGGCGTTTCCCATCTCTTCGATGATGCGAAGGTGTACTTCTTGGTTGCCGTCATACCATTCGATAGGTGGATACCAATGGACATCGTCGCGTTTAGGAGCTGTCTTGAGTCTTATGCCTTGGAAGTAGTCGGCAGGCAGGCCAGAATCGCTTCGCGTCATCATAAATCCTTTCTTTTCCTTCTTGACCTTTTCGCTACCTGCTTCTACCCAGCCATATTCTGCCGAATAGACTTGCAGAGTACCACAAGTAAATTCGCCTGTCTCCTTATCCATATCGAGCATTTCAAGACGATAATGGCGAGGTACAATTGATGGCGACGACTCACCATTGAATGCCATTATTAATGCAAAGTATAGTGATGCTAATGGGTCATCTCCACCAATCTTCAAGCCTCCTAATGTCATGCTTCCCCCTTCAAGTACAAGCCAATCGGTGCTTGATTCTTCGTCGTGCTGATAGCCGCTGATTAGCAGAGGAGCAGCGAAGACGTAGGTTGATAAATCGGGAGTCTTGATGCGTTGAGTCGGGTCAAACATCGGCGCAATGAATCCGTAGGTGTTGTCGCCATACGGGTTGGCATCGGCGCAGTCTGAACTTATCTGAGCGTAGAACGCAATATCCTTGCTGACACCATCGCCAAAATCTATCGTTTTGTTTCCTTGATAAGAATCGGACGCAACAGGCGGCACAACCTCCTCTTTCTTGACAAATTTCACATGGATAGAGATGTCGCTTGTGACCGGGAAATATTTGCCCGGAGTGACAGAAAAGAGGTTGGCTGCATCGACATCGACGTATGCTATCGCCCAATCCTCGGCGGGTTTGGCAGTGAGCGTAGAATTTTCGCCGTAGATGAATGGACCGGGAGGTGACACAAATGCTTTGCCCTCACCCTCTTGTGTGACTGTGATTCTGTATTGCTTAGGCACGACAGTAGTCGGTCCGATCGCCGGGTCGTCAAGAGTCGGAGGATCGACAGGAGGATCGACAGGAGGATCTACCGGAGGAACGACAGGATCAACCGGCTCGACAGGCCAAGGCTCGTTGCGAGCTTCGTTGACCGGCTTGGTGCAGAACACCCATAGGATTTCGCCGTCGGGACGAATGTAGCCACAATAGTCGCCGGTGATGCCGTAGGCTGTGAGATTCCATATTGCTATGCCATCATTTGTGAATGGCTGATAATGGCGTATATCGACATCGCCATATTCGTAGCACCCCAAGATGCCCTGACCGTCGTAGGTCATCACCCATTCGGTGGATTCGACATGCTCTATGATGCCCAGACCGATAGGGTCGAAGCGTGGTTGATACTTTAGAGAGTGGACACCATCGAAACTTCTATAACTATAAGTGCGAAGCTTCTCGAAGCGTCGATTGATCATGCTGACCTCATCGTCATTATCAGAAATGTAGGCGTATCCACCATAGAATGGGGAAGCATAGTCGTAAGATGCCAAGAGGTTGAAATTGGTGTCGTAGTAGTGGTATTTTTCGTCTTTTACAATGTAGAAGACACCATCTCTGACCGGCGATGTCTTTTCAAAAATGCTCCATGCCGAGCCTGTCACGCCACTATGAAATACAATCTTTCCGGTGGTGTCGATCAAGCATAATTCGCCATCGGAAGCGACAATCTTATTAGAGTCTTTAATCACAGCCCAAGCATATCCCTCGCTGAAATCACCGACAACGACAAATCGTCCGTCGGCAGCGATCACCTCCTTGCCATTGGCATCGATGAAGCCCCAGCTATTGTAAGATGATGAATAAGCTCGCAGACCGTCACAAAGCGGACGCATGACTTGCTTATTATCGCCATAGACTTTGAGGTTAGGATAGACCTTTTCGCCTCTGACATTGATATAGAAGTATTGCGTTTTTCCGTAGGAGGATTGAGTGACGATGGCCAATCCGTCTTTAAAAGTAGTCACTTCTTTCCACGAAGGGTCCATCTCTTTGATAGAACCATCGGTGTAGATCAAGCAGATGACCTTGTGTCCTTGAGCATTTGCCACAGTGCGACGCGCTGACGCGACACCACTATTGAAGAGCGGATATTTCTGACCTAAAACATCTGATTCGTTGCAATACTCCCACTCGGCATTCAATAGTTTCTCGCCTGTAATTTTCCAGAACGAGTATTTACTGCCCTGGTCGATAGCGAAAACGCCGTTGTGCACAGGCGAAATACGATAGGAGCGAGGAATCTCCATGAATAGCGTATTCTTTGTGATATACGGACTTTGAAATTGGTTAGGCTCTGCCTCTTCCCAGTCGCTGTCGTCAATTTCTATTTTGTCCTCTACGTCAGAGGCAGCTGCTTGATCGTTATCGACCGATAGCGCTTTGTCTTGATTTTTAGATGATTTTTCTTTCTTCTGCTTTTTTTTGTTGGCAGTAGGATCATTGAGAAACTCATTAGCTTCTTCGAGTTTTTCGTTTACCTTTTCTAAAGCATTTCCGAGTTTTTTCAGGAATTGAGCTTCAGCCGGAGTAGCAGCAAAGAGCAATAACGATGAAATGGATATTGCAATAAAAATTTTATGAATATATTTCATGGCGATTGTTTTGGTGTTAGGATTACTCACTGAAATAATTGTATTTTAGAAATTAAGGGCGACATATTGAGCCGCCCTATATTGTAGAGGAAACGTCTATAAATTCCATAAGAGGGTATAGATGTGTTTCCTGATGCGTGATTCTTATTTATTAAGATATGGCTTCCATTGACCATCGACCAATTTGAGGTCGTATTTTTGAGTGTCTGTAGAGCCGTCACCGTAAGTGAATTCAACTTTAACAATAGCAGTGTTGCCGTCTTCAGCAATTTCTTCACTGACAACTTTGTAAGAAGTTATGCCTTGTTTTTCAGCAATTTGTTTTTCGCTTTTTTCTTTGCCCATTGCAACGAGCATAGCTTTAGTGGCATCGATGTCTTCTTTGCTTGCATTTTCGTCGAAGGCTAATTGATTAGTAATACCTTCATAATCGCCTGCTTTAAGCAGTTCGGCACACTTTTCAGCTGCAGCAGTCGGAGTAGAACCGTCACCACCACCACATGCAATAAATACTGTAGCTGTTAGGATAAACGCTACTAACAATAGCAAATTCTTTTTCATGATGTAAAAATTTTAATGGTTAATATTAATAATTGTATATCAATTTAAGTTTTTTATTGGTGTATATATCTGAAGGCATAATGTAGTCGCCTTGCAAACCGGGGATAAAAGCAGTGGTTCTTCTGCTTTCGCTGATGTCTATTCCTATATTGGAATAAAGCAATTGGATAAATTCGGTGCAATAGAGCGAGCAAGTGTCGTTCAAATCGTAGTTGTGGTCAAACTTGACGTTTTGTCGTTCTTTATCGATGGCTGATTTCGACAACGTTTTTCTTTGTTCATCAGAAAGATTTAATCTCATAACAGCTCCTGCCGAGGCATGATTTTGAGAGAAAAATATTTCAATAGCATCAATTTTGACTCTGTCGAAATCGAGGTCGTCGTTATGTTCTCCCGGTACGGAATGAGCCACTTTCAGCGTATCGTTTTCATTGATAATCATTCCTATGTGGGAGTATTTACCATTGATGTCGCCTGCTAATACGATTCTGCTTACGACTCCTTCGCCTCTGCGAAAGACTATATCACCTTCTTTAACTATAGATTTAATAGAGTCAACGTGTTGTGAATTGTCGCCAATGTTTTTGTCGGCGCAACTATTTATCAAAACGATTATAAGCAATGATATTATGATGCTTTTAAGGTTTGATAAATTATATGATTCACACATCTTCCATTAAATTTGTCGCAATTTACAAAAATAAATGTTAATAAACAAATTTTATTGCAATATTTTTAGAAAATTTTGAAAAATGTGTGCAAATTGTTTATTTATTAGATTGTTTGTAGTCGTATCGGCTTATTGTTTTTCTGATGTTGCGACGTCAATGCGTGTCAATTGTAGTACGATTTCACGACGATTATTGAGAAGCACCACTTTGTTTTTTTCAATCGGTTTTAGAAACTCGACTTCTTCCAACGCCACTAATAAAGAAGTTTCGTTGGAAGCATCCGGGCAAGCCATTCTTGTGGTGATGATTTTTTGGAAAGAAAGAGTGTTGGCAGTCTCAAGGTCGGTCTCAAGAGATCCGTTGAGGATATTGCAACCGGTGTTTCCATGCACTTTGCGTTCGTCGATGTCGAACACTAACTGCATATTATCGTCATCAATCGGCATACCGTCGATTTCAGTGACATGCCATGCTCCATTTAAGAAATCAAAATCTTGGTGCATTAGCAACATCAATGGATTTCGGTTGATGTCGAGAAATTCGAGATAATGCTGGTTGTTGTCGTAATGCCAAGAGTAGAAGCGAGTGTTGTTGAGAGCCTGATTGATGTCATATTCAGTCAGGTCTTCCATAGCGCAGGCTTTTGTTGTGGCTATTACGTTATTGAAAGACAAAGTGCTGTCATTCTGATTATATTTGTATGTGGCGTTAATGACGTTGCAACCATTATTGCCGTAGATTATATTTTCGTTTGGGTTGAATTTGATATATGGAGGGTATTCACCTTTTGCCGGTTTGCCATTCACCATTTCGATAGCCCAATCACCTAAAAGCGCACCATGCTCGATTTTAGATGATGTCTGTTTGATTGTTGTCTCTGATTTGTTTGTGGCTTCAGACGCTTTAGAGTCTTTAGAAACTGTTGTATTTTTAGATGTATTTATAGTTTCTGATACATTATCATCGGGTAAATCAGTCGTAGCATCGTTTTCTGGGATGGTTATCGTTTCGCGATCATGATGTATTTCTTTTTCGACAACGACAATTTTATCATTTGGATTTTCAAAAAAGCGTTGTAGGTTAGTACATCCTGTGCAAAGAATAAGGCAAGCGATGCCTGATATTATAGATTTAAACTGTTTCATCATTGTAATATGTTTTTAGATTTTGCAAAGTTACGAATTAATTTTGATACAAGAGAGAAGTTATACAAATCTTAACAAAGCAGATTGAGTATGTGTCAGGAAATACTCCAAACCGAGTCAACCTTTTCAGGAATGGACATAAAGCAATTTACAAAAGTTCTCTATATTGTTGTAACGTTATTGCCGGGATATTGTTTGTCAGGCAATGGGTTAAGGAAAGTTTTTAATTTGGAGAAGTTTTCTTAAAAAATATTAGATGTTTTAAAAACTCGAAATAAATTGCTAATTTCGCGACGTAAAGCAGGTGTTTAAAGATGATTTCAATGAAAAGAAATATTATATTCTACATATTCATATTGGTCAGCCCGTTCACTCTTTTATCGCAAGTCAATGCAGAGCAGGTACTTTCTATCGGAAAAAATGTGTTGTCGATGGAAGATTATATGCTATCAATCCAATACTTCAATCAAGCGATAAAGGCAAAGCCTTATTTGTCGGAAGCATATTTTTTCAGAGGATTGGCAAAGTTGTATCTTGAGGACTACCGAGGAGCAGAAGAGGATTGCACATTGGCATTGGAGCGAAATAAATTCAGGACAGAAGCCTATAAAGTCAGAGGCTTTGCACGACAAGCAATGGGTCTTGATTCTCTTGCAATAGAGGACTACAATTTTGGTCTTCAGTATGCGCCTATGGATAAATATTTTATGTTTTACAAGGCAGTGGCACAGACGGAGTTGTCAAGGTATGAAGATGCTCAGAATACATACGCATCGTTGCTGAAAGCATATCCTAAATTTGAGGACGGTTATTCAGGGAGAGCACAGTTGTATTTGGCGATGAAAGATACGACACGCGCTTTGGATGATATAAATAAGGCTGTAGATATTTCCAAGAACATAGTCAATCCGTATCTTATGCGAGCCGATATATATTCGAAGCAGCATAATTGGGATAAGGCATTGACGGATATGGAGACAGTGATAAAACTAAGTCCGCAAGAGGCGGATTATTATGTCAATAGAGCATATCTGAGGTATAATTTAGATGACTATTTCGGTGCAATGAGCGACTATAATTATGCGATAGAGTTGGAGCCATTTAATACGGCAGCGATATTCAATAGAGGCTTGTTGCGCTACGAGGTAATGGATTTGGAGAAAGCCGAGACAGACTTTACGACGGTGTTGGAATGGGATGCGACGAATTTTCATGCTCGATATAATAGGGGTTTGATAAGATTGGATTTGAATAAGCATAAGGAAGCGTTGGCAGACTTTAATGATATAGCCAAACGTTATCCGAGGTTTTATCCGATATATTATGCCATAGCTCAGGCACAGTATGGACTTGGTAATCAGAGGGCATATTTTGAGAATATACGCAAAGGCGACTCGTTGGTAGAGGGATATGTAAAGAATCCGGAGAAGAATCCTTTGGAAAAGCCCACCATTGCAACGGGCAGATCGAATGACAAGGGAGTCAATCAAGGGTCGGATGAGTCGGAATTGGATGTTATGAATAGGTTTAATCAGCTTGTGACCGTCAATGAAAATCAGGAGTCACGATTAGCCTATAACGATAAGATTAAGGGACGAGTGCAGGATAGAAATGTCAGAGTCGAACCTGAACCGATCTATGGGTTGACTTATTATGATTCGGCAAGCGAATTGCGCAGTCTGAGCAATTATTTCAGGGAACTTGATGATTTAAATCAGTTGGGTTATCTCGATAGAACGATATATTTGTCGAATGACATAATGACTCCGAGAGATGAATCTGAAATCAATCGTTTGTTTGCATACATAGAGAATTATACATCAATAATAGGCAGCAGTCGTTGCCGACCGGTAGATTATTTCGGACGCGGAATTAATTATCTGATGCTTAAGGATTATGATGATGCGATAGCCGATTTGGATAAGGCAATAGAGATGAATGACATGTTTACTGTGGCGTATATGGCAAGGGCGTATGCAAAGCAGTGCCGATTGGAAATGAATGAATTAATCAGCCAGTCGGAGCAGAAGTCAAAAGAAGAAATGGCGATGCTTGGCAATCAAGGCAGAAATCTTGCTATTTCAGAGATTATCGCTGACTATGATAAGGCTATCGAACTTAATTCGAGGTTGATTTATGCATGGTACAATAAAGGGAATTTGCTTCTGAAGATAAATGATTTGACGTCAGCACTCAATTGCTATTCGGAGGCAATACGCATCAATCCTGAGTTTGGACAGGCGTATTACAACAGGGGTCTTGTCTATTTGCAATTGGGTAATAAGGCCAATGGTATCTCGGATTTGAGTAAGGCAGGAGAGTTGGGTGTGTTGCCGTCGTATAATGTGCTGAAGAGGATGAAGTAGTTATTGTCATCCTCTTGCAGCTTATGTTATCGGTTGCAAAGCTGACGGAAGTCGCAGTATTCGCAACGTTTAGAGTCTGTGGTCTGCGTAAATTGCAGATTTGGGTTGAAAATTTCTTCGATTTTGTGTTTTATGTTTTCGACAAATTCCCGGTTGAAATCGTCGGGTGCAGTGTTGGCATTCTTTTTATTGTTTGTCGGAATATTTTTGTAGTCGTTGATAGGTGATTTTTTGAGGGTAATATCGGCAGACATCTCGTTTTTGGCGAAATTCTGAACTTTATAGATCGCAGGTTTAATTGCCTTTGTGTAGTTATTGTGCTCGGCATAGAGGTTTGCGTAAAGGAGCAGTTGGAAAATTGCGCTGTTGCTTTTGTCGTCAAATATTTCGTTTAAGGTGGTTATGTTTGTATTGTCGCCTCCTGTTTTATAATCGACTATGCGCAATGTGTCAATATCGTCAACACGGATGATGTCTAAACGGTCGATGATGTATATTATATTGACTTTCAAATCGGGGTTGATTTGCCATTGGAATTTGTTTTTAACTTCGCTGCCTTTGTAGATGAAAGGTGTCAGAGACTTATCGAAACGAAGAGTGGAGTCAATGTATTCAAAAATGATGTTTCTGAAAATCATTGCGTTGCCTTGAGGCTCGGAATCGCTTGATTTGCCACTGTATTCTTGGTTGATGTATCTGTCGATACGATGTCTCAGCATATTTTCGTCGGCAAGGATGCTGTCGATAAATTCGCATGTAATGGCTTTTCCGGGATTTAGTTCGTGTTCTACTTCGTTTTTATCCGGGGTGTATAAATCCTGCATGATTTTGTGGAAAATATTTCCGATAGTGATTGCATCCATAAATTCGGATGGTTCGATGTCGGAGTCGATATTTTCGATGTTTCTGAAATAGAATAGCAGAGGGCAAATGAGATAGTTTTTCAGAGACGAAGCAGATAGGTATTTCTTTGAATCAGTGGTCAAGAATTTATTGAGGGTTTCTGCAACAGCCCCTGTTTTGTCGATGTTTAGTGGATGAGAAGATCGTTGCTTTATTTCGAAATTCAAAGATTTAATATCGATGTTTGATTTCGGATAAAGGTGTTTTAGTTGCGATATGTATCTTGAATGGTCGCCTGATTTCAAGCCTGACGTTCTGGAGTCAAACAACAGATGTACTTTTTTAGCTCGACTGATCATGCGATAGAAATAGTAGGCGAAAATGCTTTCTTGGAAATGGAGTGTAGGCATTCCATATCCTTGTCGGAGAGAGTTTGGGATGAATGATCGAGTACGCATTTTGCGAGGGAAAACACGTTCGTTCATTGACGGGATTATGATATTGTCGAAATCGAGGCATCGGGATTCGAGTATCCCCATTATCTGCACCCCTTTAAGTGGTTCGCCTTCGAAAGTTACTTTTTCGGTTGACAGCAGGCGGTCAGTCAGGAGCAGAAGCGTATTGCGAGTCATTTTGATGTCGTAGGTTGAAATGGAGTCGCTTAGACGAGCCAATGCTTCACGATATGCAATTATGCAATCGACTTCGATTTTCGAGCGAATAATGCCTTTGGAAGATTCGTTTTCAATGAGAGACAGCAGATGAGAGAATATGTTGTCCAAGAAAATGATTGTTTCTTGGGCAGAAGCATTTTTAGAGAGGTTGGAGAATATGATACTTGTTTTTCGGTCTGAAAAATCTTCTAATTGGCTTGTCGAAATATTAAACAGGTGTTGTTGGACAATAGCTTTTTTGATGTTTTCGATAGATTTTGAGTCAAGAAACACATTAGCGTAAGGGTGGCTCAAAATTGCGTTTACGTCTTCGAAGTAGAAGAATGTTTCAGCATTTTTAGAAGAAGCTCTGTCGTAGGCTTTTCTGAGCAGAGCTGCAAAAGAAGCTGTCGCAGTCAACTTTATGGGGTATCCCATAGTCAGGTTGGCTGTTGGCATATTTTCGGGGAATGAATGAAGCAGAGGCAGCAATAATTCTTCGTCGGGGAGTATTACTGCGGTGTTTGTCAATTTATCGATATCCGAGTTTTTGTCACAAATGGTGTATAGAATTTCTCCGATTTTTTTAGCCTGATATGAGTTTGACGGGCAAGAGAATGCTTCTATTTTGGAAGGAAATGAGTCTGTGTCGGATGATGAAATGTCAAAGTGAGATTTGAATATTTCTTTGTTTTTTAAAATGAATTTTGTGGCATTGTTGTTTTTGTCGGATAGGGCAGGACCGGTGCAATCCCAATAGAAGTCGGCGAAGAAGTCTTGGTCGGGGTTGTTGTTAAGATTTTGGAGTTTAGAAAAGATGTTGTATTCGATAGTCGAAAGGACGTTGAATCCGATGAAAATGATTTTGGAGTAAGAGAAAGCATCTTTTCCGTTTTCGCAAATGTTTTGGTATGCAAGTCGGTAGGCACCTCCGGTGTATGTCATAGATCTGCTTTCAAGTTCATTGTTAAGGCTATGATATAGAGGCGCCAATGTTTCCCAAATTTTTAAGAATCGATTTTTTGATTCGGAATTGTTTTGGGTGTTGAAGTGGTTCCAAAAAGATTGTGTGGAATTGACGGGGTCGTTGTTTCCGAAGTAATCATTTATAATTTCTTGCTGTTGCTCAGTGAGATAGTTTGCTTGGATTTCTTTATAGTCTTTGATGTTTTTGAAAAGAGAGTCGGGATTTACACAAGACATATCGACTTCGTTGAAGTCGCTTAATATTGTATCGCCCCAAGCTCTGAATTTGTCAAACTCGATGTTTTCATCGATGAGTTTGGTGTATTCCTTGTAAAGCAGGAATAGGAGGTCGAGGCGATTGTTGATGTCGCGATTGCAAGTTTGAGCCACAAAGTCGCTAATTGTCATTATCTTTGGGGAAAGCGCAACCTTTCCTTTGATGAGATCGTTCAGATGCTTTAGGAAGAAGCTTCCACTTCTTTTGTTAGGAAATACGAAACAAAAATTGCTTAAATCGTTGTAATGATTTGTGTATGCTTCAGCAATGCTTCTGAGGAATGATGTCATGATAATGTCTTTTTTGCGAGTTGTGTTATTTAAGTGAACTTCTATAAATTCCCGGATTTAGTTGTCTCTTTAGTTTTTGGGTTCTTCCTTTTTGTGTGCTCTATGTTTTTTAGGGGTATCTTTTTGCCTTTAACTCAGTCGTATAGCTCGCTATACTCCTTGCGTTAAAATCAAAAATCTACGCGCCTAAAAACTCATAAATCATCACAAAGCAATTTATAGAAGCTCCCTAAAGTGATGCAAGAAGGTCGGCAACGACGAATGTAGAGCCACCGATGTAAATTATATCGTTGTCGGAGGCAGCGTTTTTAGCAGCGATGTATGCAGATTCGACAGTGGAATATTTGGTGAATTCAAGACCTATCGATGAGCATTTTTCTGCAAGTTGATCGACGGGTAATGCACGAGGGATTTGCGCATTGGAGATGTAGTAAGTTGCGTTTTTAGGGAACAATTGTATTATGTGTTCGATGTCTTTGTCGGCAACAAATCCCATGACGATGTGTAGTTTGGCATTTGTGCGAGCTGCGATGAGGTGGTCTAATTGTTTGAGATTGTATTGTAGTCCGGCTTGGTTGTGACCTGTGTCGCAAATAGTCAAAGGCGATTGTGCTAATTGCATCCAACGTCCGGCGAGACCTGTCAGCGAGCATACGTTGCGGTATCCGTTCTCGATGGAAGCATCGCTGATTTTGATGTCTAAAGATCGAAGCATTTCTATCGCAGAGCGGACAGTGTTGATGTTTTTGCGTTGGTAGTCGCCGGAGAGTTGGCAAGAGAAAGTGTTGCCGAAAGTGTCGGTGAAGTTATCGGTTGAGACAAACTCTTTTATGTAGCTTTGTTCTTCGGCAAATGTAATCGAAGTGCCGACCGATAGAGCTTTGTTTTTAAATACTTCTTTTATTTCGTCGTCAGCTTCGCCGATTACTACGGGTATGTCTTTTTTGATTATACCGGCTTTTTCAGCAGCGATTTGAGGCAGAGTTTCGCCAAGGAATTGTGTGTGGTCCCAGGAAATGTTTGTAATAACGCATCCTATTGGAGTTATTATGTTTGTGGAGTCGAGACGACCACCCATGCCAACTTCGATTATAGCATAGTCCACTTTGGTACGGCTGAAATAGTCGAAAGCCATCATCATAGTAAGCTCGAAGAAAGAGGGGTGTCCGTCGTAGTCGCAAGCGATGAATTGCTCGACAAATCGGACGACTTCTTCTTGTGGGATCATTTCTCCGTTGACTCTTATTCGTTCTCTGAAATCGACTAAGTGGGGAGATGTGTATAGCCCTACTTTGTAGCCTTCGGATTGAAGAATAGCGGCAAGCATGTGGGATGTTGATCCTTTGCCGTTTGTACCACCGATGTGTATCGATTTGAAGTTGCGGTGAGGGTGGTTGAAGTATTTGTCGAGGTTTAGACTTGTGTCTAATCCCGGTTTGTAAGCGGCAGCACCGATGCGAGAGAACATTGGCAGCTGGCGATAGAGGTATTCGATAGCTTCGTTATATTCCATAGATTATGTAGCCGGCAATTCCGGCAAGTATTATTACGTAGATAGGATGAATTTTTATTTTCTTGTTTTTTAGAGGTATTTTGAAGAATACGAGGCAGAAAGAAGCCATGCAGATCGCTATGCTTGTGATTAGCTGGCTTGTTTTTCCGTCGGGGCAGAAGTTTTCTTTGTTCATTAGGAGAATTGCAGCAGAGGCAATGAGTCCTACGACGACCGGTCTCAGTCCGGCAAATATTGCTTTTATGGCTCCACTGTCGCTGTGTTTGGTGATGAAGTGCGAGCAGTAAAGGGTAAGGATATACGGGGGAGTAACGACGGCTATTGTGGCGAGGCACGAACCGAGTATTCCCCACCAAATTCCACTGAGTTGCGGGTTGATTGCTGAGGGGGCGACAAATCCTATGTATGTGGCAGAGTTTATGCCGATAGGTCCCGGTGTCATTTGTGATATTGCGACGATGTCGGTAAACATGCTTTCGCTAATCCACCCCGGCTCGACGACTGCTTGCTGAACGAGAGATAGCATTGCGTAACCGCCACCGAAGCCGAATAGTCCGATTTTAATGTATGCCCAGATGAGTTGCCAATAGATGTTCATTGTTGAATTTTATTTTTCAAGTGACTTTGAGTTAAGCGGAAATAGATGTATCCGCCGACTCCTCCGAGGATGATGTAGAATATAGGGTTTGACCATAGTCCGAGTCCTAAGGAAATCATTGTTGCAACGACAATTGGAATCCAGATTGTTTTCCACCCGATTTTTGCTGCTTTTGCAGTGGTGATAACGGGCGCAATAATAAGAGCTACGACGGCAGGGCGTATTCCCATGAATATGGCTGAGAGTGTATGGTTGTTTTTGATGGTCTCAGGAGTAAGGAATATTGCGATGCAGAGGATTAGTGCGAATGAAGGAATGATTGTGCCTAAAGCGGCAACTGCGCTGCCTTTGCCGCCGCGTAATCTATCGCCGACAGCGACGGCTATGTTTACGGCTAAAATTCCGGGGAGGGATTGAGCAATGGCAAGGAGGTCTAAGAATTCATTTTTCGGGATCCATTGATGACGATCGACGATTTCTCTTTCGATGATAGAAATCATTGCCCACCCACCGCCAAAAGTGAATGCTCCGATTTTAAAGAAGGATGCGAAGATTTGCCAATATTTGGAATTGTTTGTTGCCATAGTCGTTTTATTAACTGCAAAATTAGTAAATTAATCGGCAATTATAAAATAATAGGCAAAGAATAAATTGCTTAATTTTGATGATTTAGGAAAAGGGGTATTAAGAGGGTTATTTTGTCATTTTGTTTAGTAGCTCGATTGCTTCGGGCAGGTTTTGGCGAGCGGCTTTTTTGAGCCAGAAAATTGCTTTGTCGGAGTCTTTTTCCATTCCGATTCCGTCGCGATAGATTAGTGCGAGTCTGTATTGAGCAAGAGGGAGACCTTGTTCGGCGGCTCTCCAGTACCATTCGGCGGCAATTCTATTGTCTTGGAGCACACCTTTACCGTCGGCAAACATTGATGCGATGTAGAATTTTGCTTTGTTGTGACCGTTGCTACCGGCTTTTCGAAACCAGTAGGCAGCTTCTTTGTAGTTTTGTTTGATGCCTTTTCCGTGGTAGTAGAGAAGTGCTAATTTGTATTGGGCTTCGGTGTCGCCGTTTTGAGCTTCTTTGGCGTATTGTTGCCAAAGAGATTGGTGGTCAGACGTTTGGGGGATGTCGTTGAAGTTGTCGGATTCGGAGAAAGGTGTCGCAAATGTCGATAGGGCTGCGACAGATAGTATGGCGAGAAGTGTGATGCGTCGGAGGTGTTTCATTGTCGGTTATTAAAAATGGGTGAGTTTTTATGTTTGCTCACCCATAGTTTGTCTCAGGATAAATTTTTTAATTAGCAACGATTTTAGATGTTGTTTTCGTCATTATCTCTGTTTTTTGTTCTTGTTCTTGATTTAGTGTGGCTGCTATTGACGTCACGTTCTTCTTTGAGGTCGATTTCTTTACCTGAAGTGTCGATTACTTTGTATTGAAGATAAGCGAGTGATTCATCGGGTATAATTTTGAAACGGCGGCCGTATTGTCTGCGCCATTTTCCGTAGAGTGAGAACAGACCTTTTTTAATGTAAGCATCGACGAAAGGATGTATGTACATTTTAAAGTCGTTGATTTTAAGATGATTCACGAGGTAGTCAATCTTTTCACAGAGCAGATCGGTGAATAGCAGTGATGGTTGTATCTCACCTTTTCCGTAGCATGACGGGCAGCTTTCGTTTGTTGTGATGTCGAGCGCAGGACGGACGCGTTGACGCGTGATTTGCATCAGTCCGAATTTTGATAATGGCAGGATGTTGTGACGAGCACGGTCGTTGGCCATTATTTGTCGCATGTGGTCATAGAGTGTCTGACGATGTTCAGCTTTGCTCATGTCGATGAAGTCTATGACAATAATGCCGCCCATGTCGCGCAAGCGAAGTTGACGCGCGATTTCATCAGCTGCTTTAAGGTTGACATCTAAGGCGTTAGACTCTTGGTCGGAGCCGGCTTTGCTTCTGTTGCCGGAGTTGACGTCGATGACGTGTAGCGCCTCAGTGTGTTCTATAATTATGTACGCACCACTTTTGAATGAAACAGTTTTGCCGAATGAGCTTTTGATTTGTTTAGTGATATTGAAATTGTCGAAGATAGGAATTTCTTTAGCATACAATTTCACGATATCTTTTCTTTCGGGAGCAATAAGAGCGACGTAGTTTTGAATCTGGGTGAATGTTTCGACATCGTTTACGTAGATGTTTTCAAACGAAGGACAGAAGATGTCGCGAATAATGCTTACGGCACGCGATTCTTCTTCGTAGATGAGCGTCGGAGGTTCGCTGCGTTGCATTTTTTCGATAGATTCTTCCCAAGATTTTACGAGAGCGCGCATTTCGTTGTTTAGTTCAGCGACTCTTTTGTTTTCGGCAGAAGTTCTGACTATTACGCCGAATCCTTTAGGCTTGATGCTACTGATCAGCTGGCGAAGTCTGATTTTTTCTTCAGTCGATTTAATCTTTTGCGATATTGAAATTTTATCGCCGAAAGGGATGAGTACGAGGTATCTGCCTGTGAACGATATTTCGGTAGTCAGGCGAGGACCTTTAGATGAGATCGGCTCTTTTGCTATTTGCACTAAGATGTGTTGCCCGGCAGTAATAATGTTTGCGATAGAGCCGTCTTTGCTAATGTCGGGCTCGTGCTTGAATTTTTCGATTTGCGGGATACTGCGTTTGTCGGCGAGTGCTTCTGCAACAAATTTGTTGTAGGTGCTGAATTTAGAACCTAAGTCGAGATAGTGAAGAAAAGCATCTTTGTCGTAGCCAACATTAACAAAGGCAGCATTAAGGCCCGGCATTACTTTTCTGATTTTTGCAAAGTAAAGATCGCCGACAGCGTAAGCAATGTTGCGGGATTCTTTTTGCAAAGAGACAAGTCGCGAGTCTTCGAGAAGAGCTATTGAAATCTCTTTCTGCTGAACATCAACTACTAATTCGCTTTTCATGAAAACAATTTGATTAAAAAATTAACTCTCTATTCTATAAGAGAAAAGAACAAACGTAATATTAAGAATGACTCCTAAATTACGATTTGTTCTTGTGAATTACATCACTGTGATAATGCCTCTATCGAAGAGGATTATTTCTTTTTGTGACGATTTTTTCTGAGTCTTTTTTTGCGTTTGTGTGTAGCCATTTTGTGGCCTTTTCTTTTCTTTCCGCTTGGCATAATTTATTCTTTATTTAACGTTAATAAAAAAGTTTGTTTGTTCGATTTTGTTAAGCCTTATTTTACATCGTCGAGGAATGTCTTTGCAGGCTTGAAAGTAGGAACTTTGTGTTCAGGGATGATGATTGTTGTGCCCTTAGAGATGTTGCGAGCTGTCTTTTCTTTACGTATTTTAACGTTGAAGCTACCGAAACCTCTGAGGTAAACGTTTTCACCATGAGCCATAGAATCTTTTACGATTTCCATGAATTTTTCTATTGTAGTAAGCACGGCTGCTTTTTCGATGCCTGTGCTACGAGAAATCTCGTTAACAATATCTGCTTTTGTCATCTTTGTATAGTTATTTAGTTTGTTTTAATAATAATCTGTATTTTTATCTATGAAATAGTCTTGTTACAGACCGTTTCGAATTTCGCAGTGCAAATATCGTAATTTTTTTTGAATTGGAAAGAGTAATTGATTAAAAATTCTAAAATATATTGTACTTTTGTTCTGAAAATAAATGATTTAGTGAAATGGCAGGAGAAAAGTCGCTATTTGGAGGCGTGAAATGGGTGTTTATCGACCTTGATGACACGTTGTGGGATTTCAGTGCAAATTCTGATGTCACGTTACAGAAATTATACAGAAATTTTGAAATATTTTCGCTTTATTATCCCGAATATGAAGAGTTTGATGAGGCGTATCATTTGAAAAATTCGGAGTTGTGGGATTTGTATCATCATGGACGTATCGAGCAGGAGTATTTGAAGCTTGAGCGATTTCGTTGGTTGCTTGTCAGTAAGGGTTATGCTTGTGGCGATGTCGATGAGTTGTCGGCGGCGATGAATGAGTGGTATTTGGATGAGCTGGCTCGATGTCGGGAGCTTGTCGATGGGGCTGTGGATTTGTTGGAGTGTTTGAGGGAGCGTTATTTGATAGGGGTGTTGTCGAATGGTTTTGCCGATGTTCAGTATCGCAAGTTGCTGACGAGTGGGTTGTGGCGTTACGTTCAGCGTATGGTGGTCAGTGATGAGATAGGGGTTCAGAAGCCTGACAGGCGTATTTTTGATTATGCGTTGAGCGAGGTCGGCGCTGTGGCTGATGAGGTGATTATGATCGGCGATAATCCCGATGCCGACATTTATGGGGCGAAGTCTGCCGGTTGGAGAACAATCTATTTTAATCGTAAGGGAAAGCCGTCGGTCTCGGCAGCTGATGCTGAGGTGGCATCGTTGGGTGAGGTCAAGGCTTATTTGTAGGAATTTTTTTATTCAGAGTATAACGGAGATTTGTGAAGAGGCTTTATTTGGTTGCAGTTCGTTGCAGAGCATCACTATCCCCGAGGGGATTTTGTTGATGTTTTGGCTTTGGGGTTCTTTGGTTTCTGCAAAGCAATTTATGGAAGTTTCCTTATAGGTTTAGAACTGTGTGTTCGATAAGGATTTTGAGTCCGATTGTTATCAGGATTACTCCTCCGACTAATTCGGCTCTTTTCTTGTAACGGTTTCCGAATATGTTTCCGATTTTAAATCCGACGATAGAGAATAGGAATGTCGTTATACCTATAATAATAATAGAGCTGATTATGTCGGTTTTTAGGAATGCGAAAGAGACACCGGCAGCGAGGGCGTCGATGCTTGTTGCGACTGCCAAAACGAAAAGTGCTTTGATTGAGAAGTCGGCGTTGCTTTCTTCATCATCGTCGTTGCCGACGGCTTCTTTGATCATGTTGCCACCGATTATTGCCAATAGGGCAAAAGCGATCCAATGGTCGAATTCGGCTACGGCGTCGGCGAAGCTTGTTCCGAGCAGGTAGCCTATTAATGGCATAAGGGCTTGGAAGCCTCCGAACCAGAGACCTACTTTGAGGTAGTAGCTGAGTTTTGATTTGGCTACAGAAAGACCTTTTCCGATAGATACGGCGAAAGCATCCATTGAAAGTGCGATTGCGATTATTATTATTTCGAAGAGTTCCATTGTGGCTTGGGTGATTATTGTTGTGGGTCGCAGAGTGTTACGCCGTCGATTCCGAGGAGTTTGTTTTGCACGAATTCGAGGATGTCTTTACGCATTTCGATATTCATTGAGCATGAGTTGTCGAATTGTTGGTTAAGGATTTTGACGTCGTTGGATTTTACGATTTTCATAACGTCGTTCATTGACATGTAAGGGAAAGTGAATTCGATGTTTGCCATGTCGTGGCATTCGATGATTTTGGCGTCTTCGATAGCCAATTTGGCGGCTTCTCGATAGGCTACGATAAGTCCTGATGTGCCGAGTTTTATTCCTCCGAAGTATCTGACGACTATAATCACGATGTCGGTGAGGTTGAACGAGTTGATTTGACCGAGGATTGGTTTGCCGGCAGTACCTGAGGGTTCGCCGTTGTCGTTGAGTTGGAATTCGAGTCTTTGCGGACCGATCATGTATGCCCAGCAGACGTGGCGTGCGTCGTGGTATTTGTTTTGGTAGTCTTTGATGACGGCACGAGCTTCGTCGGCGCTTTTTACGGGTACGGCGAAGGCTAAGAAGCGACTCATTTTCTCTCGATAAATGGCTTCTGATGTAGATTCTATGGTGTAAAAAATGTCGCTCATACCTTTTTGGGGGAACTTCTAAAAATTCCCGGATTTAATTAAACTTTAGCTTTGGGACTCTTCCTTTTGTGTGCTCTATGTTTTTGACTTGTATCTTTTTGCCTTTAGCTCAGTCGTATAGCTCGCTATACTCCTTGCGTTAAAAACAAAAATCTTCTAAGTCAAAATTCATAAATCATCACAAAGCAATTTATAGAGGTTCCCTTAAATTTTGTGCAAAGATAGGCATATTTGCAGAAAAATTCATTACCTTTGTGGTTGAAATTTTATAATTTAGAATGATTTTTAATACAGGTTATTTATGGCAACATGGTTTGAATGTAAAGTGAAATACGATAAGATTCAGGAAAATGGATCGGTAAAGAAAGTGAATGAGCCTTATTTGGTTGACGCATTGTCGTTTACAGAGGCAGAGGCTCGCATTATCGAGGAGTGTACGCCGTACATTTCGGGAGAGTTTTCGATTTCGGCTGTGAAGAAGACTAAGATTTCGGAGATATTTTGGGATGAGACGGGCGATCGCTATTATATGGTCAAGGTGATGTTTATTACCATAGATGAGAAGACTGCTGTGGAGAAGAAGAGTGCAAGTTTCATACTTGTTCAGGCATCGGATTTCAAGGGAGCGCTTGAGAATTTCATGAGCGGCATGAAGGGCACAATGGCAGATTTCGAAATTGCGTCGATTACTGAGACGGCTCTTATGGATGTCTTTCCTATCGATTTGGGAGGCAAACAGAAATCTGAATCCCAAGACTAAAATATTAACACAATGCGGGAATTTTTAAGAAGTTCCGAATAATAATAGAGGTATGATTTCTGAGGAGATAAAGCGTTTTCATAGCGAGTTGCCTGCGGGAGTTGAGCTTGTCGCGGTGTCGAAGTTTCATCCCGGCGAGGCGATTATGGAGGCCTACGAAGCGGGTCAAAGGATATTTGGCGAAAGTAGGGTTCAGGAGTTTTTGGCAAAGGTGCCGATGTTGCCGTCGGATATTGAGTGGCATTTCATCGGACATCTTCAGACCAATAAGGTGAAGATGCTCATCGGCAAGACGTCGATGATTCAGAGTGTCGATTCGTTGCGTCTGTTGAAGCTTATCGACGATGAGTCGCGCAAGGCAGGCGTTGTGACTAATTGTTTGCTTCAGGTGCATGTGGCGCAAGAGGAGACGAAGTTTGGCTTTACGCCTGAGGAGCTTTTCGAATATTTTGCGCAAAGGGGGCATGAGTCGTTGACCAACACGAGGATATGCGGCATCATGGGCATGGCTTCCAACACCGATGATGAGGAGCGCATCAGAGCCGATTTCCGACAGATTGCTTCGACTTTTAGGACGATACGCGATGACGCGTCGTTGGATTTGCCGGGGTTTGAAGTTGTCAGCATGGGCATGAGTGGCGACTATAAGATAGCTATCGAGGAGGGCAGTACTCACGTTCGCATCGGCACGACAATTTTCGGAAATCGACAGTATTAATCGATGCTGTTCAAGAGAGAGGCTGCGGAAGTTTGTTCAGAAACATAATAAATGACATAAAACATTAAAATTCAGATATTTATGACACAATCATCACAGAAGAAAGGCAATTATGTTTTGCCGATAGCGATTACATTCGCATTGTTTTTTATGATTGCGTTTGTGACGGGTTATCAAAATCCGTTGGGTTCGATCATAAAGAATGTGTCGGGGGGTAGTACGGTGTGGACGCAATTGGGCAATTTGATGAATTTCATCGCCTACGCGTTTATGGGCTATCCTGCGGGTTTGATATTGCAGAAATACGGTTATCGCATCACAGCATTGTTGGCGTCGATGGTCGGATTTGCGGGCGTTTTGCTGACGTATATTTCGGGCACAATCGATGCAACGACAAACGCCGATTTGGTGTTGACGATTTACATGACAGGTGCATTTGTGGCGGGATTTTCGATGTGTATGCTCAATAGTGTTGTCAATCCGTTGATGAACTCTATGGGCTCGACACCCGACCGAGGCAATCAGATGCTCCAATTCGGAGGAGCGTTCAATTCGTTGGGTGCGACATTGGCACCGGTGGTTGTCGGCTACATCATCGGAGGTCAGGCGACAGAGATCGCCGAGGTCAACCCTGTGTTCTACATGTGTATGGGAATTTTTGCGTTGGCACTCGTCGTGTTGTATTTCTCAAAACTTCCTGAAGCGCCTGATTTTGGCGAGAAGAAAGAGAAAATCGATGCCAAAGGAGCATTCCGTTACTCAAATTTTGTGCTTGGCATAATAGCTATCTTCTGTTATGTCGGCGTAGAGGTCGGCATTGCCAACATCACCATGCAGTTTATCTCCAACGATGCCATACCGATGCAGAACGGAGTTGCCGTCGCAGAGCCTGAGACTGTGGCAGGCTTCATCGTGGGCATGTATTGGTTGCTGATGTTGGTCGGACGATTGATCGGTGGCGTATTAGGCTCAAAGATGACAAGTCGCACGATGTTGACATCGGTGTGTGTGATAGCTATGTGCTTGGTGCTCAGTGCAATCTTGATTTCGCCTGAATCGACAGCTCCGATATTGGGAATATCCAAGGACGGAGGTTTGTCGTTCGAGCTTTTCGATGTCCGACTCAGTGTCTTCATGCTCATCCTTTGCGGCTTGTGCACATCGGTGATGTGGGGAGCAATCTTCAACTTGTCGGTGGTCGGATTGGGAAAATACACACAAGTGGCATCGGGCATCTTCATGGTAATGGTCTGTGGCGGAGGAATACTTCCGATGATTCAGGGCGCATTGGTCGATGTTGTCGGCTATTTGAATAGTTTCTGGTTGGTATTCGGACTTATCGGCTATATGTTGATGTACGCATTGGTCGGTTCGCGCACAAAAAACGCATAAAAGCGCCGTATGAGATAAATATTTTTTACAAAAAATAGTGAATATTATGCCTATTATTGTTAACTTTGCAACGATAATAGGCATATTGTTTATTATAACTTAAGAATAACTAACAGTTACTTTAAAATAAAGGTATCAATAATGGACTCAACCAAGTTGACAAAAGCAGCAGATAACGTCAGAGTGCTTATCGCTGCCATGGTGGAAAAAGCGAAGTCAGGACACCCCGGAGGATCAATGGGTGGTGCTGATTTTACAAACGTATTGTATTCAAAGTATCTTGTTTATGATCCTGAAGATCCGCGATGGTTCTGTCGCGACAGATTTTTCTTGGATCCGGGCCACATGTCGCCGATGTTGTATGGCGTATTGGCGTTGGCAGGCAAATTCAGCATCGACGAGCTTAAGGAGTTTCGTCAATGGGGCAGTGTGACATCGGGCCATCCTGAATTGGATGTTGAAAGAGGCATTGAAAACAGTTCGGGACCGCTTGGACAAGGCCACGTCATGGCAGTCGGTAGCGCGATAGCAGAGCGTTTCCTTGTGGCACAATTTGGCGAAGTAGTATCGCATAAGACATACGCATTCATCAGCGACGGCGGTATTCAGGAAGAAATCTCGCAAGGCGCAGGTCGTATTGCCGGCTATTTGGGCTTGAACAATTTGATTATGTTCTACGATTCAAACGATGTTCAGCTCTCGACAAAGGTCAATGAAGTGACTTGCGAGGACACAGCATCGAAATATCGTGCATGGAATTGGAATGTGATAGAGGTCGATGGCAGCAATCCTCAGGCATTGAGCTCGGCTATCGAATTGGCAAATCTCGAAAAAGAGCGTCCGACGCTTATCATCGGTCATACGATCATGGCAAAAGGCGCAGTGGCAGCCGACGGCACAAGCTGTGAGGGTTGGGTATCGACACACGGTCAGCCATTGAGCAAGGCAGGTGCCGACCTCGCCAAGACGGTGGAAAACCTCGGTGGCGACCCTGACGATATGTGGAAGATCTACGACGAGTCGGCAGAGCTTTACGCAGCGCGTCGCGAAGAGCTTAAATCAATCGTGGCAGCACGTCGCGAAGCATTCGATGCTTGGGCAAAGGCTAATCCTGAATTGGCAGCCAAGCTTGAAAGCTACATCGAAGGCAGACTCCCTGAAATCGACTATACAAAGACAGCGCTTAAGCCAAACATGGCGACACGCAGTGCTTCGGCAGCAGTGTTGAGCTTGCTTGCAGAGCATGTCGATAATATGATAGTATCGAGTGCCGACCTCGCAAACAGCGACAAGACCGACGGCTTCTTGAAGAAAACTCACGCATTGGTGCGTGGCGACTATTCGGGCAAGTTCTTGCATGCAGGCGTTGCCGAAATGACTATGGCGGCAATCATGAACGGTATCATCCTTCATGGCGGTATGCATGCGGCATGCGGCACATTCTTCGTCTTCAGCGACTATATGAAGCCTGTAATTCGCATGTCGGCGTTAATGGAATTGCCTGTCAAATATGTGTTCACACACGACGCATTCCGTGTGGGCGAAGACGGACCGACACATCAGCCTGTCGAACACGAAGCACAAATCCGCCTAATGGAGCAGATGAGCAACCTCAGCGGCAAGCCGAGCGCATTGGTTTTGCGCCCTGCCGACTCTGCCGAGACAGTGGCATGCTGGCAAATGGCAATGGAAAACAAGGAGTGCCCGACAGTCATGATATTGTCACGTCAAGACCTTGAAGACCTCCCTGCCGCATCGGGCGATCGCTTGGCAGAAGCCTACGGAGCACGCAAGGGTGGCTACGTCGTTTGTCCGGCAGAAAATCCTGATGTCGTATTGGCAGCCAACGGTAGCGAAGTCTCATTGCTTTGCAAGGTGGCAGAAGCGCTCGGCGCAAAAGGCATCAAAGCGCAAGTGGCTTCATTCCCGTCTATCGGATTGTTTAACGCTCAAAGCGAAGACTATCGCAACAGTGTCATGCCTGCAGGCGTCAAAGTATTCGGCTTGACAGCAGGCTTGCCTTCTACGCTCTATCCGTTGATGAAAGGCGACTGGAAAGTCTATGGCTTCGAACGCTTCGGCGCATCGGCTCCTTACAAGGTGCTCGACGAAAAATTCGGCTTCACAGAGGCAAACATCATGAGCGAAATCGAAGCTTTCTTGGCAAAATAATACGACACAAAAAGATAATTAACAATAAATGTTTATAATATGAAGAAAATTGCATTATTAGCTTTAGCATGTGCGTCGCTTTTCGGCTCGGCAAATGCAGTAGCGCAAGAAGTGACCTACGTCGAAGATTGCAGCCAGGGTCTGCTAATCAATAGAATGCAGGATAATTGGTTCATCACATTGCAAGGTGGTCCGGGCTTCTTAAATTCTAACTACGACACAGAAGCAGCGTTGAAAAATCGCATCGGCGCTCAAATCGGTATCTATGGTGGCAAATGGTTTACACCGGTCTTCGGTTTCCGCTTGGGAGCAAGCGCATTGATAGCACGTGGCGCAACGACAGAGACAGGCGCATTTATCCACAACGGATACCCTGCTATCGACTCTGAAGGTAAGTACTATCCGGAACGCCTAATGGCAGCAGGTCCTGAAATCGACCTTATGCTTAACCTTACAAACTGGTGGTGTGGCTATCGTCCGGGCAGAGTCTATAACGCAATCGCTCACGTCGGCGGTGGCGGCTATTGGACAATGAAACGCCAAGACAGCAAATGGATGAACGCAAGCAATCGCACTTTGTTTGCTAACATCGGTCTTACTAATAGCTTCGCAGTGTCAAAACAAGTTGATTTGTTTGTCGATGTTCAATACACAGTGATGGACTATTCTACTCTCGACAAGCCATACGGCGCTGACGGTCCGAAAGACATGTCAGGTCACTTGTCGGCACAAGTCGGCTTCACATATAAATTCAAGAACAGAGAATGGAATTGCCCTGTGACAGCTGTTTGTCCTACATGGAAATACACCGACGCAGAAGGCGATGCTTTGGTGGCTCGCTTGGCTAACGCCGACAGCAAAATCGCTGACTTGCAACGCCAGCTCGACGACTGCTTGAACCGTCCGGTCCCTGTATGCGAATGTGACGAAGCGCTTGCGACTATCTACTATCCGATCAACGTCTCTTCGCTTTCTTCTCGCGAAAGAACTCTCGTAAAATCATTGGCTGAAGTGATGAAGGCAAACCCTGAAAAGAAATACATCCTTACAGGTTGGGCTGACAACTATACAGGCAACGACGACATCAACAATCGTCTTCGCAACGAACGCGTAGAAGGCGTTAAGAAAGTGTTGGTAAAAGCAGGTGTCGCTGAAGACCAAATCGAAACACGCATCGATGCAGGCAACCTTACAGACTACGGCGTTAAGGGTGCAAACTTCGACCGTGCTGTCACTATCGTCGAAGCGAAGTAAAATCAGACCGAAACGTACCTTCTAAAACGAAAGTTTTTTAATACAGGCATTCAGCCTAAACAAATCGGAAAGGCTTTTGCCTAAAAAGAGTAATCGGAAAGGCGTCAGCCTGAAAGAGATAATTGGAAAGGCTTTTGCCTAAAAAGAATAATCGGGAGTCAAACACTTGGCTCTCGATTTTTTGTTGCGTCAGCCCAATGAAACGGAAAGGCTTCTGCCTCAAAGATAATCGGAAAGGCGTCAGCTTGAAAGAAACGGAAAGGCGTCAGCCTGAAAGAGAGAATCGGAAAGGCGATAGCTTGAAAAGAGTAATCGGGAGTCAAACACTTGGCTCTCGATATTTTGTTGCGTCTGCCCAATGAAACGGAAAGGCTTCTGCCTCAAAGATAATCGGAAAGGCGTCAGCCTGAAAAGCCCTCCGATAGCAGGGAAAGCAGGGAAAGGAGGGAAAGTGATAATAGTGATTATAAATACTATAAATACTATAAA
>JAZTZN010000020.1:0-33824 GCA_045637445.1 Muribaculaceae bacterium | reverse complement strand
GAATGTATCAAAGCGTGTGGATATAAGCCTGACCGCGAGCAATCTGCTGAATCAACGAGAATACAGATATGTCAATTATGGCTTGCTCAGTGAAACAAATTATATGTATCGTCTGCGAGGACGGAATATTATGGCAAGTATTCAAGTTAGATTGTAAATCTTTTTATCATTCCGGACGACCTAACCACATATTATTGAATTGATAAGTAAAGGGGCTGCATTTGATGGTGCAACCCCTTTGTTATGTTCTGACGAGTCAGCTTTATGCGACTGACTGTTGTCGAAGCGTCGGATTAGTTTTGCTGTGGCTTAAGGTGCTTATCCATGAAGCGGAAGAATACACGTTGCCAGAGCACAGCATTTTGTGGCTTGAGAATCCAGTGATTTTCGTCAGGGAATACGAGCATTTCAGTGTCGAGACCGTTAATCTTGGCAGCGTTGAATGCTTGCATACCTTGAGAAGCGAGGATGCGATAGTCGAGTTCGCCCACAGTCACGAGGATAGGAGTGTCCCAACGATCGACGAAGCGGTGTGGAGAGTTGGCAAATGTGCGTTGAGCGATAGCGTTGCTCTTGTCCCAATATGCGCCACCCATGTCGTGCTGAGCAAACCACATTTCTTCTGTTTCGAGGTATTGAGCTTCCATGTTGAAGATACCTGCGTGAGCGATGAAAGCAGCGAAGCGACCTTCGTGGTGACCTGCAAGCCAGTAGACAGAGAAGCCACCGTAGCTTGCACCGGCAGCACCGATGTGGTCGGCATCAACGAATGGTTTTTCCTTCATGTAGTCGACAGCAGCGAGGTAGTCTTTCATGTTTTGACCACCGTAGTCGCCAGAGATTTGAGCGTTCCATTCAGTACCGAAGCCAGGGAGGCCACGACGGTTAGGAGCGATGACGATGTAGTCGTTGGCTGCCATGATTTGGAAGTTCCAGCGGTAGCTCCAAAATTGGCTGACTGCTTGTTGCGGACCACCTTGAGTATAAAGGATAGCAGGGTATTTCTTGTTAGGGTCAAATTCAGGAGGATAGATCACCCATGTGCACATCTCTTTGCCGTCGGTAGTAGGCACCATCACCTTTTCAACGTTACCGATTTTGAGTTTAGCGAGGAGTTCGTCGTTGACAGTAGTGATGTCCTTAGTTTCGCCGTTTGCAGTGAGGCACACTTCGTTAGGGCGAGACATAGAGTGACGGAGAGCGAGCACCTTGTCGTTGTCGAATGCATCTACGTTCACATAGTCCCATACGCCTTCAGCTACGGTTGCGATTTCAGCGTTTTCGACATTGATACGGAAGATAGGCATAGTGCCTTGGTAGTAGGCGTGGAATACGATAGACTTGCCGTCAGGGTTCCAGCAGAGGCCTTCTACGCTGTAGTCCCAATCCTTAGTGAGGTCGCGCTTTTCGCCTGTAGTGAAGTCGTGGAGATAGAGACGGTTTTTGTCGCTTTCGTAGCCCGGAGTTTCCATGCTCATCCAAGCGAGAGTGTTGCCGTCAGGAGAGAAGTGAGGGTTGGTGTCGTAGCCGAGCATACCTTCAGTGAGGTTGACAGTAGTCTTAGCTTCGAGGTCGTAGAGGTAGAGGTCGGAGTTGGTAGAGAAAGCATAGTCCTTACCTGTGACCTTGCGAGATGTGTAAACGAGCTTCTTGCTGTCAGGCGACCATGCGAAAGTCTCTGCAGCGCCGAAAGGTTTCATAGGGCACTCAAATGGCTCGTCGCTCATGATGTCAACGGCGTTTTCTACGCTTGAGCCGTTGAAGTCAGCGAGGAAAGGGTGAGGGATTTCTTCCACCCATTCGTCCCAGTGCTTGTACATGAGGTCTGTGACATAACGACCTGAAGTGTTAGGAAGGTCGCCGAAGAGTGCTTCGTCTTTCTCGAATGCCTTGATGAGACTGCCATAGATGACCTTAGTCTGGTCAGGAGAGATTTCGAAGCAAGTCATGCCGTTTTCTGCATTGCTGACACACTTGCGGTCTGTACCATCAGCGTTCATAGTGAAGAGTTGCACCTTGCCGCTCTCGTCGTCTTTAGCGAGGAATGCGAGACGCTTGCCACCGTCAATCCAACGGAGGTTGAATTCGCTGCCTGCTGTGCGAGTGAGGCGTTGAAGGTCAGAGCCATCGATGTTCATGACATGGATTTCGCTGTTGGAAGCATTTTGCTCGATGCTTTCGTAGCCGATAGCTACAGCGACTTTGGTCTTGTCAGGCGATACGATAGCTTCAGATACTCGACCGAATGCTGCAAGCACTTCAGGCGAGATACGGCCATCTTTGATTTCAATCTCAGGCTTCTCAATGATAACTTCGTCAGCCTTCTGTGAGCCGTTTTGGCAACCCACAAGCGCCGATGACAGAAGCATTGCGCTCATAGTGATTTTGAATTTGTTCATGATTGTTTATAAATTAAATTATTGATTCTCAGTTTAATAGAATCGGGGCATGGCACCATTTGCAGATGTCCATACCCCAATTTATAGGATTTATCTATTATTAATACTCATCCCAGCTCTTAATCTTGATATCGTCGATTGAGAGGTCGCAGAATGCTTGGATGAATGCAGATGCGAGACGAGCGTTGGTGATCAACGGAATGTTGAGGTCGACTGCTGCACGACGGATGCGATAACCGTTGCTGAGTTCCTTGACAGTGAGGTTCTTCGGAATGTTGACAACGAAGTCGATTTCCTTGTTGTGGAGCATATCCATCACCTGAGGTTTGCGGTCGTCGTTAGGGAGGTAAACGCAGATAGAAGGAATACCATTTTCAGCGAAGAAACGGTGAGTCCCTTCAGTAGCGTAGATGGTGTAGCCCTTCTTGTGGAGCAAGCGTGCAGGCTCGAGGAGTTCTACCTTCTGACGAGCACCACCACTGCTGATGAGCACTGTCTGCTTAGGAATCTGATAGCCGACAGAGAGCATTGACTTGAGCACTGCTTCAGATGTGTCATCTCCGATACAACCTACTTCGCCGGTAGATGCCATGTCTACGCCCAACACAGGGTCGGCACCTTGGAGACGAGAGAATGAGAATTGTGATGCCTTAATACCTACGCAGTCGAGGTCGAATGCCGACTTGTTTGGCTTATCGACAGGAAGACCGAGCATTACCTTAGTCGCTGTGTCAATGAAGTTTTGCTTAGACACCTTAGATACAAATGGGAATGAGCGTGAAGCACGCAAGTTACATTCGATGACCTTGATGTCGTTGTTTTTAGCAAGGAATTGGATATTGAACGGACCTGAGATGTGGAGAGCCTTGGCAATCTGACCTGAGATCTTCTTGATGCGACGCATTGTTTCGACGTAGAGCTTTTGAGGCGGGAACTGGATAGTGGCGTCGCCTGAGTGTACGCCGGCAAACTCGATGTGTTCGGAGATGGCGTAGAGCTTGATTTCGCCGTTTTGAGCGACTGCATCCATTTCGATTTCCTTCGCTTGCTGGATGAATTCCGACACTACGACAGGGTGTTGCTTTGAGACGTTGGCTGCGAGTTGGAGGAACTTGGTGAGTTCTTCTTGGTTAGAGCATACGTTCATTGCCGCACCGGAGAGCACATACGAAGGACGCACGAGGATAGGGAAGCCTACTTCAGCGACAAATTCGTCGATAGCTTCCATTGATGTCAACTCTCTCCAACGTGGCTGGTCGATGCCGAGTGAGTCACAGAGAGAAGAGAACTTGTTGCGGTCTTCAGCGTTGTCAATATCAACAGCTTGCGTACCGAGGATATTGACATTTGCTCCGTCGAGACGCATAGCGAGGTTGTTAGGAATCTGACCACCTGTAGAAAGGATAACGCCGTGAGGGTCTTCGAGGTCGAGGATGTCCATTACACGTTCGTAGGTCAATTCGTCGAAGTAGAGGCGTTCGCACATGTCGTAGTCGGTTGACACTGTCTCAGGGTTGTAGTTGATCATTACAGGACGATAGCCCTCTTTAGCCACAGTGAGGAGTGCGTTGACACCACACCAGTCGAATTCCACTGAGCTACCGATGCGATAAGCACCTGAGCCAAGCACCACGACTGAACGCTTGTCGCCAAGGTAGTTGACATCGTTCTGCGTACCATTATATGTCATATAAAGGTAGTTGGTCTGAGCAGGGTATTCTGCAGCGAGAGTATCGATTTGCTTCACTACCGGCACAATGCCTTTCTCTTTACGCACATTTCTTACGACATCAGAGAGAGCGTTGCTTTCTTTGTGCATACGGTCGCCGTAGAGGGCGCGAGCCACTTGGAAGTCGCTGAAGCCTTGTTCCTTAGCGAGCTTGAGCAATGAGACCGGGAGCTCTTCGATGCTGTTGTACTCTTCGAGGTTGCGAGATGTGCGAATGATGTTTTGGAGTTTTTCCAAGAACCAACGGTCGATGCGAGTCAACTCGTGGATCTTTTCTACGCTATAGCCTTGACGCAATGCTTTGGCGATAACGAAGATACGTTTATCTGTAGGCTCTTTGAGAGCTTTATCGATGTCTGGGATATTGATATTCTTGTTTTCAACGAAGCCGTGCATGCCTTGACCGATCATGCGAAGACCCTTTTGGATTACTTCTTCGAATGTGCGACCGATAGCCATCACTTCGCCGACCGACTTCATTGATGAGCCGATTTCGCGACGCACGCCGTGGAACTTACCGAGGTCCCAACGTGGAATCTTACATACGATGTAGTCCAATGCAGGCTCGAAGAATGCGGATGTTGACTTAGTCACAGAGTTCTTTAGGTCAAACAAGCCGTAGCCGAGGCCGAGCTTTGCAGCGACGAATGCCAATGGGTAGCCTGTAGCCTTAGATGCAAGGGCAGAGCTTCGTGAAAGACGAGCATTCACCTCAATGACGCGATAGTCCATTGATTGAGGGTCGAAAGCATACTGCACGTTACACTCGCCGACGATGCCGATGTGGCGGATAATCTTGATGGCGAGTTTACGAAGCATGTGGTAGTCTTCGTTGGAAAGAGTCTGAGATGGAGCGACTACGATACTTTCGCCGGTGTGGATACCGAGAGGGTCGAAGTTTTCCATGTTGCAGACTGTGATACAGTTGTCAAAGCGGTCGCGGACTACTTCATATTCCACTTCTTTCCAGCCCTTGAGCGACTTTTCGACAAGGACTTGTGGTGAGAATGAGAGTGCTTTTTCGACCAATGCCACCAATTCTTCTTGGTTGTCGCAGAAACCACTACCAAGGCCGCCGAGTGCGTAAGCTGCACGCACGATGACAGGATAGCCGAGTTGCTCTGCAGCAGCGATAGCCGACTCGATAGATGTCACAGCCTCGCTCTTGATGGTCTTAACGTCGATTTCGTCAAGCTTCTTAACGAAGAGTTCACGGTCTTCGGTGTCCATGATAGCTTGTACGGGCGTACCGAGCACCTTGACGTTGTATTCCTCAAGGATGCCTTCTTCGTAGAGTTTTACACCACAGTTGAGAGCAGTCTGACCGCCGAATGCGAGCAAAATACCGTCAGGGCGTTCCTTTTCGATTACCTTCTTAACAAAGTAAGGAGTGACCGGGAGGAAGTAGATTTTGTCGGCAAAGCCTTCGCTTGTCTGCACGGTAGCAATGTTAGGGTTGATCAAGATAGTCTCGATGTTTTCTTCCTTCATTGCCTTGAGAGCTTGCGATCCGCTATAGTCGAATTCGCCTGCTTCGCCTATCTTCAATGCACCTGAACCGAGCAGGAGCACTTTCTTTATTTCTTTATCGTTGGTTGTCATCTTCTGAGATTTTTAGGATTGTTAATAAAGGATACGGATTAGAGGAGGTTGACAAATTCTTCGAAGATAAATTCTGTATCCTTCGGACCGCTACTTGCTTCAGGGTGGAACTGAGCTGAGAAGAATGGTTTAGTCTTGTGACGGATACCCTCGTTGGTGCCGTCGTTCATATTGATGAAGTGAGGCTCCCATTCTGAAGGGATGGTAGAGTTGTCAACAGCGAAACCATGGTTTTGCGATGTGATGTAGCACTTTTCTGTGCCGACGAGTCTCACAGGCTGGTTGTGGCTACGGTGGCCATATTTGAGCTTATAGACCTTAGCGCCGGCTGCCTTGCAGAGCAATTGGTTGCCCATGCAGATGCCGCAGATAGGCTTGCCGATTTCCATCGCTTTGCGGATATGTTCGACAGTGATTTCTGCAAACTCAGGGCTACCCGGACCATTGCTGATGAACAAGCCGTCGTATTCCATCTGAGTGAAGTCGTAGTCCCATGGCACAAGCACCACTTTGACGCCCAAACGGAGCAGACAACGGATGATGTTGTACTTCGTACCGCAGTCGACGAGCACTACTGTCTTGTCGCCTGAGCCGTATTCTACTATTTCCTTTGTGCTGACCTTAGCGATAAGGTTTTCTTGGTTAGGGTCGTGAAACTCGATATCTTCGCCACCTTCGAAAGTGATTTTGCCCAACAAAGAGCCTTTTTCGCGAAGCAACTTAGTCAAGGCGCGAGTGTCAATGCCATAGACACCCGGTATCTTTTCCTCCTTGAGCCATTCGCTAAGAGAGCGGGTAGCCTGCCAGTGGCTTGGTACCCAGCTATAGTCTTGGCAGATGATTGCTTCACAATGTATGTGGCTTGACTCGAAATAGTCGCTGACATTTTCTTCACTCTTGACATCCTCCGATGGCACGCCATAGTTGCCAAGGATAGGGTAGGTTGTCACTAATATCTGACCCTCATACGATGGGTCGGTTAAGCTTTCAGGATAACCGGTCATAGCTGTGTTGAACACAACTTCTCCTGCGCATGGGCTTTCATAGCCGAAAGAAAGGCCCTCAAAAACTGAGCCATCTTCCAATGTGAGAATTGCTTTTCTTGGTTCTTGCATCTTAGTTTGCTATTTGAATTGTGCAAAGATAATAATAAAATATGAAATTTCAACTAATTATTTAAGTCTATTTATAAGTGATTTCGTACATTTTTCTATTGATGTGAGAATAATGAAATTTGAATTTGTCAAATTTGGCAATAATAAATAATTTTTTGTAACTTTGCATTTTAATTCTCAAACTAAAATCGGTTAAAATTTCAACTAATCAAAATTCAATAGATAGGGCAAAGCGAGCTTTAATGATATGAATAAAAAGAGACGTGCACAATCTCCATTATTTGCATTTTTTAAAATGCTTATTTCTCCAATTATGGGTTGGAAAAATATAAAATCAGTTGCTTATAAACCAGAGGAAGTTGCAAGTAGATTGTATTATCCGTTGGTTGCGCTAATTGCAGCCGGAGAGTTTTTGCAATTGATTTATAATCCGGATTTGACAGTGACAGTATTGCTTAAGGATGCACTTATAACATTTATCTCATTCTTTTTGGGGTATTTTTCAATCTTATTTTTGATTGAATTATTATTCAAAAAAGACGCAAGAATAAAGCTAACGACTGATTTTGGTAAAAATTTCATACTGATGAATCTTTCTTCAATGGTATTGTTCTATTTTTTGTATGAAGTTTTGCCATTAGCAGGTCCGATATTAGTTTTTACACCAATTTATACTCTGTATTTGATTATTAAAGGCGTGAAATGCTTGAGATTACCTCAAGAAAACTATAATCTTAACATCTTCTTATTATCATTGCTGATAATAGGAATGCCAATTATAATTTATAAGATATTTCAAGCAATAATGCCAATAGCATAAAAATTTCAAATGAAACAAAGTCAAATAAATATAAAAAATAGAAGGGCGTCTTTTGATTATGAGATCTCAGACACTTTTACAGCCGGTATTGTACTCACAGGGACTGAGATTAAATCAATAAGAAATGGCAAAGCCGGCTTGACAGATACCTACTGCATCATCGAAAATTCGGAGGTGTGGGTAAAAGGTATGTATATCGCAGAATACTTCTATGGCTCATACAACAACCACAACTCGCGTCGCGATCGTAAATTGTTGCTTACCAAACGTGAAATCGATAAGCTTAAGAAAGTCAATGACGACATAGGTTTTACCATCATTCCGTTGCGACTCTTTATCTCCGAAAAGGGCTACGCCAAGCTCGTTATAGGCGTCGGTCGAGGCAAAAAAGCCTACGACAAGCGTCAGTCTATCAAGGAGCGCGAAGACAAACGCAGCATCGATAGAATGTTCAAACGCTAACAATTTTACAATGATGAGCGACAAAAGACGAAGTCCACGACCAATCGAGCTACTTGCCCCTGCTAAAAATATCGAGGTAGCTATTCAAGCCATCAACCATGGCGCTGATGCCGTCTATATCGGTGCATCAAGCCACGGTGCACGCCAATCGGCAGCTAATAGCATCGATGACATCCGTCGTCTCACCGACTATGCTCATCAGTTTAATGCCAAGATTTATACCACTGTCAATACAATCGTTTATGAGCATGAGCTTCGCGATGTGGAGCGACTCGTGCATCAGCTCTATCGTGCAAATGTCGATGCGCTCATCGTTCAGGATATGGGTTTGTTACGACTTGACCTTCCACCGATTGAGTTGCACGCTTCTACGCAATGCGACAATCGCACTGTCGGCAAAGCACAATTCCTTGAAGCCGTCGGTTTCTCACAGATAGTATTGGCTCGCGAGCTTACACTCGACGAAATTCGCGATATATGTCACAGCGTCAAAGTGCCTATCGAAGTCTTTATACACGGAGCTCTATGTGTCAGCTACTCAGGTAGATGCCACGCCAGCATGGCTCTACGTGGCCGCAGTGCCAATCGTGGCGATTGTGCACAAATCTGCCGACTTCCCTATACACTCCGCGATGCCGACTCGAAGACCATTTGTCGCGACAAGCATCTCCTCTCGCTCAAAGACTTCAACCTCACTCATCGCATAGCTGACCTCGTGGATGCCGGTGTCAGCTCATTCAAGATAGAGGGCCGTCTCAAAGACGAGTCATACGTTAAAAACGTTGTTTCCCACTATCGTGGCATCATCGATAACGTCATTGACAGTCACCCCGACCTTTATCGTCGTACATCGTATGGACGCTCGGAAGTGTCATTCGTTCCTCAACCCGACAAGTCGTTCAATCGCGGATTTACCGGCTATTTCATCGACCAACGTCGTCCGAAACTATCCATAGCCTCAATCCACACGCCAAAGTCGCTCGGCGAAGAGTTGACTGACACCTCTATGATTAACAACGGCGACGGCATATCATTCTTCAACGAGCAAGGTGAGTACACAGGTTTCCGCGTCAACCGTGTGGAGCGTGGTCGCATCATACCGGCACAACCGGTCAGAATCCCCCGTGGCGCAACGCTCTATCGTACCTCCGACACTCAGTGGGACCGACAAATGTCACGCCCGACAGCCGTCAGAAAAATAGATATCGACATTCGCATCGACGAGACCGGTGTCAGCGCTACCGACGAAATGGGTAACCATGTGCGTCTGCCTCTGAATGTCACTAAAGAAGTGGCACAGAAGCCACTCAATGTGAGAAACGCATTCGAAAAACTCGGCAACACTATCTATCGACTACGCAACTTCGAGTCTGCTCTCGACCCGAAGACATTCATTCCGATGTCGCAGTTGACCGACGTCAGAAGAGAACTCATTGAGGCATTGACTGCCACAGCCAAGACACGCTATCGTCATAATCTCCGTCGTCCCGAAGACCGACAGGCCATTTTTCCTGCCGACCGATTGGACTATCGCGATAATGTGGCCAATTCGCTCTCGCGTCAGTTCTACAAAGAGCATGGCGTCAAGCAGATAGAGACAGCAATGGAAGCTTCCGACCGACCACAGCCATCGACCGTCGTAATGACATGCCGACACTGCATCTTGCGTGAACTCAAAATGTGTAAGCGCGATAATCCTCACGCCATTAAACGCTATCGCGAGCCACTCACCATCATCAGCGGAGACATTCGCCTACAACTACGCTTCAACTGCGCAGACTGCGAAATGCAAGTCCTCACCACATAAGTACTACAGGATATTACCACGTCAATTTATGCTTTTATATTTTAGATATAAAGGTAAGTCCATGTAGGGCTTTATTTGATATAATTAGAGTGCCTCTTATGTAATGATAAAAGACACTCTAAGATTTACTATTTAGTAGAATATTGTATATGCGTTGGGGGTGTCGCTAATTTTGCTTGTTACCCAAGTACATAGTTAATTCTTAACTGGATGCATCAATGCTCAGTCGTTGAAGCGGTTGAGGATAGGAGTGTAGGCTTCTATTCTTCTGTCGCGGAGGAATGGCCACCAGCGTCTGACTTGTTCGCAGCGTGCCATGTTGATTTCGATGACACGATGTTCGGTGTCGTTGTTGCAAGCGCGGTGGATAAATTCGCCTTGAGGACCAACTATGAAGCTGCTTCCCCAGAATTGTATGCCGTTGGTTTGAGCAGACGGGTCGGGTTCGTGACCTACGCGATTGACTGTCACTACGGGCAGACCATTGGCTACGGCATGACCACGTTGGACTGTGGTCCAAGCTTCGCGTTGACGCTCTTGCTCTTCTGGGGTGTCTGACGATTCCCAACCGATGGCAGTAGGGTAGATGAGTATTTCTGCTCCTCGTAGAGCCATAAGTCTTGCTGCTTCGGGATACCATTGGTCCCAGCAGACGAGCACTCCGAGTCGGCCGACTGATGTCTGTATCGGTTCAAAGCCGATGTCGCCCGGTGTGAAGTAGAATTTCTCGTAGTAGGCAGGGTCGTCGGGGATGTGCATTTTGCGATAGCGGCCTGCTATTGAGCCATCTTTATCGAATACGATAGAAGTGTTGTGGTAGAGTCCGGCTGAACGGCGTTCGAAGAGCGATGAGACGAGCACAACGCCACATTCGCGTGCCAATTTGGAATAGAAACGCACAGTCGCTGAGTCATCGGCAAGTGAGACGGCAAGGTCGAAGTTATCAACTGATTCCACCTGGCAGAAATAGAGTGAGTCGTGTAGCTCTGGTAGTACGATGAGTTCGGCACCTTGAGCTGCGAGGTCACGTATGCTTTGAGCATTGACGGCTTGGTTGCCGGCTATGTCGGAGGTGTAGCTGTTTTGAGCAAATCCGACTTTGAGTGTTTTATTCTGTTGTGACATGAGTTTGCTTTCTATTATAGGTATAGTAGTCCTTGAGGAATTTGCATTGTTGAGCAGTGGAGTGAACCGTGTTGGCGCACAAGAGCTGAGCAGTCGATACCTACGATTTGGTAGCCTGGATAAGCAAGACGCATTATCTCGGTTGCCGCGCGATCGTTATCAGGCTGGTTGTAGGTCGGCAGAAGGATACGGTCGTTGAGCACAAGATAGTTGGCATAAGTAGCGGGCAAACGCTCTCCGTCTTCGTCGTACATGGCATCGGCCATCGGAAGCTCAAGCAGACGATATGGTCGTCCGTCGGCTGTGGTGAATGACTCAAGCTGCATGCGCATGTTCATGAGTGCTTCGAAGTGCTCGTCGTCGATGTCGCGACATCCTACAAAGACGATTGTGTCGTTGGGGCAGATGCGTGCAAGTGTGTCGATGTGGCTATCGGTGTCGTCGCCGGCAAGGTAGCCATGGTCGAGCCATAGGTAGCGTGTGAAGCCCAATTCGCGACTAAGCACTTGCTCCACTTCCTCTTTGTCGAGTCCTCCGTTGCGATTAGGCGAGCAGAGGCATTCGGTGGTGGTCAGCAGTGTGCCTTGACCATCGGTCTCGAGCGAGCCGCCTTCGCAGATGTATCCGCGGAGGTTGCGATAGGCATCAGATGGGATAAGTCCCATGTCGCGCAGGCGAAGGTTGGCAAGGTTGTCGTGGCATGAGGCAAACTTTAGTCCCCAGCCGTTGAAGCCGAAGTCGATGGCTTTGAGGCCGTCGGGAGTGTCGATGCTGATGACGCCATAGTCGCGAGTCCAGGTGTCGTTGGTCGGCATTTTGACCATCAAAATATTGTCCATCGGTATATCTTTGAATAGCTCAGTGGCTTGGACTTTGTCTTTGACCAGTAGAATTAGCTTTTCGCCACTTTCGACAATTGCGCGTGCCATATCCTTATAGCATTGGTGCACTTCATCGAGCATATAAGCCCAGTCAGTATCTTCGTGAGGGAGAGCCATAACGATAGCTTCTTGAGGCTCCCACTCAGCGAGCATTCTTATAGAGTTGTCGTTATTCATAGTCATTGTTTAATATATCCCATTTGCTTTCTTCAGCATCATAATATTGATGACAATATTCGATAAATCCTTTTTTTTCAGTGTATCCACTTTCTTCACACCATTCTTTATATGCTGATAAAAGCTCTTCATCTTCATATAATTGTTTGCGAAATTCACTTTCTGCTACATCGACAGAGCGTGATTGTGATATGATAGAGTCAAAAATTTCAAATAAATCAATCATAGTTGTTGTCTGTAGTTTTAAAATTTTGTTCAAAAATAAGACAAATTATCGAAATTACGAAATATCTTGCTCAATATTTACTTTTTTACTACTTTTGCACTTGAATTTAGGGTACACTCATAAACTAAAATATAAATTAAACAGGGAATCAATAGGAGTTCTCATTAATGCAGCATAGATATGGAAAAACCAAATACCGGTCAGCAGTTTGCAACTATCAAAGAGGTGTGTCGAGATATATTTGTGAAGAAACTTAAAGATTATGGCACATCATGGCGCATCATGCGACCAAAGAGCATCACCGATCAGATTTATATTAAGGCCAATCGTATTCGCACTATTGAGCAGACAGGTACAGCACTTGTTGATGAGGGTTTTGAACCTGAATTTATAGGTATTGTCAACTATGGCATTATCGGATTGATTCAGCTCGAACTTGGAGTTGGAGAGGAAATAGATGTAGAAGAGGCGACTGTGCTATACGATAAGCTCTTTAAGCAGACGACCGATTTGATGCTTGCTAAAAATCATGACTATGGTGAGGCTTGGCGATTGATGCGTGTAAGTAGCTACACCGATATTATCCTCCAAAAGATTCTCCGTACAAAACAGATAGAGGACAACGAGGGCAAAACCATCATTTCTGAAGGCATCGATGCCAACTATATGGATATGATTAATTATTCTATTTTTGCTCTTATAAAATTAAAATATGGCGAGTGATAAGACTATTGCTATAAATAAATCTTCATACCTCCCGACTTGGAATAAGTGGCTGACAATGCTATTGCGATTGCTTGTCGGAGGCGTTTTTGCTTTCTCGGGGTTCGTCAAGGCTATTGACCCGTGGGGTACAATCTACAAAGTTAACGACTATTTGGCAGCGTTTCAGATCGTAATGCCTGATAGTATTGTGCTTTTTTCTGTCTTTTCACTATTTGCATTTGAATTGTTATTAGGTGTAAGTTTTATCTTTGGGTGCTATCGTAGATTGGCTCCGGTAAGTGCTGCGTTAATAATGTTATTCATGACTCCGTTGACGTTATGGATTGCTATGGAGAATCCGGTTAGCGACTGTGGGTGTTTTGGTGATGCATTGATAATGAGCCATTGGCAAACGTTTTGGAAGAATGTTTTGTTGTCGGCAATGGTTGGATGGTTGGTGGTTTATGCCCGCCGTTCAAGATGTTTTATTATTCCGACTTTACAGTGGTTAATGGTCGGAGTTTCGACGCTATTTATTGTTATAGTTGCACTTTATGGTTATATATATCAACCTTTGATGGATTTTCGTCCATATCCAATAGGTGAAACATTGGTGAGTGCCGACGAGGATGATGATGCAAGTGAATTACTGTTTGTTTATCGCAAAGATGGCGTGGAAAAAGAGTTTACTATCGACAATCTTCCGGATGATGATGAGTGGGAGTTTGTGGAGCGAAAAGATGTGTCTCTTGCCGGTAAAAAAAATGAAACAGTGTCAAAATCGTTACGTATATACAACAGCAATGACGAAGATGTCACAGAGTCGGTGGTGCTCGACGAAGAACGCCAGGTTATCTTGTTCTATTCCTCTCTTGATGAGGTGAGTATCGCCTCGACCTATCAGATAAATTCGCTTCATGCCTATTGTCAGCAACAGGGTATCGACATGATATCAGTGGCAGCTGCAACGCCCGAAGAGATAGCCGAGTGGGAAGATCTTTCGATGTCAAGCTACGATATTTACATAGCTGAAGATACATCTATTAAGGAAGTTGTGAGAGGCAACCCTGCAGTCGTTTATCTCGAAGATGGAGTGGTGAAATTCAAGAGTTCGCTTCGCGCTATAGCTATCGCCGACTTTATGACTGAAGACACATCAACCGACCCTATGAGTTTCGCCAAAGATAATAAGAATATTCTTTTGAAACTTACGTTAATTTATCTCCTTACATTGCTTGCTATAGCAGTGCTTAGTCATGTACCGATGGTGGTGAGATATGTCAAACGCAAAATTCATTTTCGCAACCTAATAGTCGAAGAAAAGGAGACGACTGAACCGGAAGAAGAGTCTTCAATTATTGAGACGGACAAGCAGAAGTCGTAGCAATATTCAAATGATGAATTGTATAATTATAGAAACGTTCGGGTGCGTAATTTTGGCTCGAACGTTTTTTATTTTCGCTTGCATCAGAATAATTGGTAAAATAATCTTAAAAATATGGTGCTGATGTGGGCAAAATTTATTAATTTTGTGCATTAAAGGAAATCTAATTGTATAAATCATGAGAATAACACTTTCAAACCAACTACCGGAGTATCCTACATTCGTTGAGGGTATCCGTCGTGCACCGGACCGCGGCTATACTTTGACTCCTGAGAAGACAGTAGTCGCTCTTAAGAACGCTTTGCGTTATATCCCTGAAGAACTTCACGAGCAATTGGCTCCTGAATTCCTCGAAGAGCTTCGCACTCGTGGCCGTATCTATGGCTATCGTTTCCGTCCTCAGGGCGACTTGAAGGCTAAATCAATCGATGAATATAAGGGCAAATGCGTGGAAGGTAAGGCTTTCCAAGTGATGATTGACAACAACCTTTGCTTCGACATCGCTCTTTATCCTTACGAACTCGTGACATACGGCGAGACAGGTCAAGTGTGCCAAAACTGGATGCAATATCGCCTCATCATGCAATATCTTGAAGAGTTGACACAAGACCAGACACTCGTTATCGAGTCAGGTCATCCTCTCGGTCTCTTCCCATCTCACCCAAGCGCGCCACGCGTTATTATCACAAACGCTATGATGGTCGGTATGTTTGACAATCTCCACGATTGGCACGAAGCTATGCAGATGGGTGTTGCCAACTATGGTCAGATGACTGCAGGCGGCTGGATGTACATCGGTCCTCAAGGTATCGTACACGGTACGTTCAACACTCTCCTCAATGCAGGTCGTATGAAACTCGGCGTGCCACAAGATGGCGACCTCCGTGGCCACTTGTTCATCTCATCAGGTCTTGGTGGTATGAGTGGTGCTCAGCCTAAGGCAGCCGAAATCGCAGGTGCTGCAGCTATCATCGCCGAAGTAGATGCTTCTCGTATCGAAACTCGCCACTCTCAAGGTTGGGTACAGGAAGTGACTGACGATATCGCTAAGGCATTCGAATTGGCTGAAAAGGCTATGGAAGCTAAAGAGCCAATTTCAATCGCTTACCTTGGCAACGTCGTAGATTTGCTCGAATATGCAGTAGAAAACAATAAGAAAGTAGAGCTCCTCAGCGACCAGACATCTTGTCATGCTGTCTATGAAGGTGGCTATTGCCCTGCAGGCATCACTTTCGAAGAACGCACACAATTGTTGAGCAACGATATCGAGAAATTTAAAGCTCTTGTCGACGAGTCATTGAAGCGTCACTTCGAAGCTATCAAGGCTCTTGTCGCTCGTGGCACTTACTTCTTCGACTATGGCAACTCATTCATGAAGGCTATCTACGATGCCGGCGTTAAGGAAATCTCTCGCAATGGTATCGACGAAAAAGATGGCTTCATCTGGCCTTCATACGTAGAAGACATCATGGGTCCAATGCTCTTTGACTACGGTTATGGTCCATTCCGTTGGGTATGCTTGAGCGGTAAACACGAAGACCTCATCAAGACCGACCAAGCTGCTATGTCATGCATCGACGTCAACCGTCGTGGTCAAGACCGTGATAACTACAACTGGATTCGCGACGCTGAGAAGAACGCACTTGTAGTCGGTACTCAAGCTCGTATCCTCTACCAAGACGCAGTCGGTCGTATGAACATCGCACTCAAGTTCAACGAGATGGTCCGCAACGGCGAAGTAGGTCCTATCATGCTCGGCCGTGACCACCACGACGTGAGCGGTACAGACTCTCCATCCCGCGAAACATCCAACATCAAAGACGGCTCTAACGTAATGGCCGACATGGCTACTCAATGCTTCGCCGGCAACTGTGCTCGTGGTATGAGCCTTGTAGCTCTCCACAATGGTGGTGGCGTAGGTATCGGTAAGTCTATCAACGGCGGTTTCGGTATGGTCTGCGACGGCTCTAAGCGTGTAGATGAAATCCTCCGCAGCGCAATGTTGTGGGACGTAATGGGTGGCGTGGCACGTCGTTCATGGGCTCGTAATGAAAACGCTATGTCAACTGTCTCTGAATTTAACGACTCACACGGCAACCAAGGCTTCTCTATCACAGAGCCATTCGTAGCCGATGACGCTTACATCAAATCACTTATCAACAAATAATCAGTCAAAACAAACACATTATAATATATATAGCATTATGAATCAAATTATCGAATGCGTACCTAATTTTAGCGAAGGTCGCGACCTTGAAAAGATTGAAAAAATCGTTGACTCATTCCGTGGCAAACAGGGCGTTAAGCTCCTTGACTACTCTAACGACCAAGACCACAACCGTTGCGTTGTGACTGTAGTGGGCGAACGCGAGCCATTGAAAGCTGCTGTAATCGAAGCTATCGGTAAGGCTGTCGAACTCATCGACCTCACTAAGCACGAAGGTCAACACCCTCGTATGGGCGCTGTAGATGTTGTGCCTTTCATTCCTATCCGCAACGCTTCTATGGAGGACTGTATTGCTCTCTCTAAGGAAGTAGGTGAAGAAGTGGCTAAACTCTACAACCTCCCTGTATTCCTTTATGAAAAGTCTGCTTCAGCTCCTCACCGCGAAAACCTCGCTGCTATCCGTAAGGGCGAATTCGAAGGTATGGAAGAAAAGATTCACGAGCCACAATGGCACCCAGACTTCGGTCCTGAACAACGTCACCCGACTGCTGGTACTGTAGCAGTAGGTGCTCGTATGCCACTCGTAGCATTCAACATCAACCTTAATACAAACCGTCTTGACATCGCTACTGCTATCGGTAAGCGCATCCGTCACATGAATGGTGGTTTCCGTTTCGTTAAGGCTATGGGTGTCGAACTCTCTGACCGCGGTATTGTTCAAGTGTCTATCAACATGACAGACTACACTCGCACAGCTCTCTATCGCGTGTTCGAAACAGTGAAGTTTGAAGCTGCTCGTTGGGGCGTAACTATCGCAGGTAGCGAAATCATCGGTCTCGTGCCTATGGCTGCCCTCATCGACACTGCTGAATACTACCTCGGCATCGAAGACTTCTCTATGGCTCAAGTGCTTGAGTCTCGCATCATGGAAGAGTAATATATGCAGAACCTCATAATTAAAAACGCAACTATAGTGACCCCTTGCGGCGACTCGGCTCGTAAGGGTGTCGCTATGTCGGAATTGACCGTAATCGACAACGGTTGTGTCATTGCCAACGATGGTGTCATCACTTATGTCGGTGATGCAGAGTCAATGCCTCAAGTCAATGTGGCTGACTACGAAGTGATTGACGCTGAGGGCAGATGTCTGCTCCCGGGCTTCGTCGATTCTCACACTCACCTCGTTTTCGGTGGCTATCGTCCTGACGAGTTTGAATGGCGTCTAAAGGGTGATACCTATATGTCAATCATGGAGCGTGGTGGTGGTATCCAGTCATCGGTCAACGCTACTCGCGCTGCATCGGCGGAAGAACTCGAAGAAAAGGCTCAATGGCACATCGATCGCATGGTCGAAATGGGTGTCACTACCGTAGAAGCCAAGAGCGGCTATGGCCTCGACACTGCGACTGAACGCAAGCAACTTGAAGTAATCAAGAGCCTCGCTGACAAGGAGGACCAAAAGCTTCGCATCGTATCTACATTCCTCGGTGCTCACGCTACTCCTAAGGAATACAAAGGTCGCACAGCTGAATACGTCGATCTCATCATCAACGAGATGCTCCCTGCGTTCAAGGATTTGACAACCAACTGCGACATTTTCTGCGAGAAGAACGTGTTTGAAATAGAAGACTCTCGTCGTCTGCTCAATGCAGCAAAAGAGATGGGCTACAAGATTAAGCTCCACGCTGACGAAATCGTCACTCTCGGAGGGGCAGAACTCTCTGCCGAACTCGGTGCTTTGTCGGCCGATCACTTGTTGCACGTTAGCGACCAAGGTGTCAAAGACATGGCAGAAAAGGGTGTTGTGGCTACATTGTTGCCATTGACAGCATTCACACTCAAAGAGCCATTTGCTCCGGCAAGAAAGTTCATCGATTCCAACGCAGCTGTAGCATTAGCTACCGACCTCAATCCGGGTTCATGCTACTCAGGCTCGATTCCATTGACTATTGCTTTGGCTTGCATCTACATGAAGATGAGCATCGAAGAAGTTATCACAGCTCTCACCATCAACGGTGCTGCAGCACTTGGACTCGCCGACCAAGTAGGCTCTATCGAAATAGGTAAGAAGGCCGACTTTGTGATGCTTCGTTCCGACAACTATAAGACATTGCCATACTATGTCGGCATGAATTGTGTCAAGATGACAATCCATGACGGTAAGGTGGTGAATGTAAACGATTAATTATTAATAGATTAAACCAACTAAATCATGAAATTACAAGATCTCGATATTAAAGGTTTTATGGCTGCTACATCAGGTAGCGACCCTGTGCCTGGTGGTGGTAGCATCTCAGCACTTTGCGGTGCTTTGTCAGCTGCACTCGCAGAGATGGTGACAGGTCTCACTATCGGCCGTAAGAAATATGTAGAAGTAGAGGAAGAAATGAAGGCTTTGGCTCCTAAGATGGCTGAAGCTCAAGTGAAGTTCCTCCAATTCATCGACGATGATGCTGATGCCTACAACGTAGTGTTTGACGCATTCAAGCTTCCAAAGGAAACAGATGAAGAAAAGGCTGCTCGCTCTAACGCTATCCAAGAAGCTACCCTTAAGGCTGCACTCGTACCTCTCGAAGTGGCTAAGACTGCAGTAGAAATCATGGACGCTATCGCTGTAATCGCTGCAAAGGGCAACCAAAACGCAATCACAGATGCTTGCGTAGCTATGATGTGCGCTCGCACAGCGACTTTCGGCGCGTTGCTCAACGTTCGCATCAATCTCTCGTCTCTTAAAGATGCTGATAAGGTGGCAGAACTCACTTTGCAGTGTGACAAACTTCATGCTGAAGCAAATTTCAAGGAACAACAGCTCCTCAATTCTATCAATCTTTAATAAGAAGACTCTATGAATACTTACGCTATTGGTTCAAGCGAACTTACATACGATCTTATCGAACAACTTCTTAAGGATAAGACAAAACTCGTACTTTCTGAAGAGGCTATCGCTAAAATCCAACACTGTCGCGACTACCTCGACAGCAAGATGGAAGATACTTCTAAACCTATTTATGGTGTGACTACAGGTTTCGGTTCGCTTTGCAACCGTACTATCTCTACCGACGACCTTTCTACTCTCCAAGAAAACCTCGTAAAGAGCCACTCTTGCAGCATCGGCCAACCTATCGATGAAACTATCATTCGCCTCATGCTACTTCTTAAGGCTCACGCTTTGTCAATGGGCTTCAGCGGTGTTCAAGTAGAAACAGTGCAACGCATCCTCGATTTCTACAACAACGACATTCTTCCTGTCGTTTACGATCGCGGTTCGCTCGGTGCTTCTGGTGACCTTGCTCCACTTGCCAACCTCTTCCTCCCTCTCATCGGCGAAGGTGAAGTGTTCCACAACGGCAAGCGTTTCAAAGGCTCGGAAATCCTCAACATCTTCGGTTGGAGACCTATCAAACTTAAATCAAAAGAAGGTCTTGCTCTCTTGAATGGTACTCAATTCATGAGCGCAAACGGTATCAAGGCTCTTATCGACGGCTGGCACATGGTTAAGTGTTTCGACCTCATCGGTGCTATCTCATTGGAAGCATTTGATGGGCGTATCGAACCATTCTTCGATTGCATCCACCAAGTACGTCCTCATCGTGGTCAAATCGAGACTGCTGAACGTTATCGTCGTCTCCTCGAAGGTAGCGAAATCATCGCTCGCGAAAAGGCACATGTTCAAGACCCATACTCATTCCGTTGCATTCCACAAGTGCATGGCGCGGTGAAAGATGCTATGTATCATGTGACTAACGTTCTCCACACTGAGATCAACTCTGTCACTGACAACCCAACAGTATTCCCTGATGATGACTTGGTAGTATCAGGTGGTAACTTCCACGGCGAACCATTGGCATTGATCTTCGACTACATGGGCATCGCACTTCACGAACTTGGCAACATCTCTGAACGCCGTACAGCTCAGCTCATCCTCGGTCAACGTGGTCTCCCTGAATTCCTCGTTGCTCACCCTGGTCTCAACTCTGGCTACATGATTCCTCAGTATGCTGCAGCAGCTGTAGTGAGCCAAAACAAGATGTATTGCTACTCAGCATCTTCTGACTCTATCGTCAGCTCAAACGGCCAAGAAGACCTCGTGTCAATGGGTGCTAATGCTGCTACTAAGTTGCATAAGATCATCGACAACCTCAAGTACATAGCAGGTATCGAGTTGATGAATGCTGCTCAAGGTCTCGACTTCCGTCGTCCATTGAAGTCTTCTTCTTACATTGAAACTGTTATCGAAGCTTACCGTAAGGAAGTGCCTACAGTAGAAGATGACGTTGTCATGAAGGACTATATCGAAAGCACTATGTCTTTCCTTGACAAATTTGAAGTAGAACTATAATCTATTCATTTATAATATTGCCCCGTGGAGTCATTTCTGCGGGGCTTATTTTTCCCTATGACACTTTCCGACCTCCGTTCTCGTCGCTCAGTCAGAGCCTACACATCTCAACCACTCGAGAAATCCGTAGTCGATGCCATAAAGGCTGAGATTACGATGATCAACACCGTAGAAGCTGGTATGCGCTTTCAGTTGATACTTGATGATGCTGCTCCATTCGATGGTTTTCGCAATTCCTATGGGTTGCTCCGAAATGTCCGTAACTATGTCGCTTGTGTCATAGAGCCGTCATACCCCGACACATATCAGCGTTGTGGATATTGCGCTCAGCAGTTGGTGACTCTTGCAGTCTCGTTAGGTCTGGGTACATGCTATGTCGGAGGCTCATACAATGCCGATCTGACATCAGCCCAACTTCGAGCAGGGGAGAAGATACCATTTCTCATCGCATTAGGCTACGAAGATAAAGGCAAAGAAACACTTATCGCAAAAGTCGGAAAGTCATTGACACATATTTCCAAGAAGCGATCGGCTGATATATTGACCTCTGATGTCAGTATCTCAGAGATTCAGGCTAATAGACCTTTTTTCTATACAGGACTTGAGGCAATGTTGTGTGCACCATCATCGATGAATCGTCAGCCTGTCAGAGTCCAATATCGTCAAGGAGAGATACTTGCGAAAGTGGGGAGTGGTAGCAACTCCGACCTGATAGACCTCGGCATAGCACTCTTCAACTTCCAAGCCGTCTATCCCGGAGTATGGGAGTGGGGTAATCCTGCACGATTTATTCCGGACAATAGTGAGTAATGTTAATTAGTAGAATTTCTTTGGATGTAAACCTTAGAAGCTTACGCCAAACTTTATTTGTGCATAATTGATGTGATTACCATCAAAATTAATAGCTGCATTATTGATTGCTTTCATGCCAAAATAGCCATAGCTTATGATGATATGACTTTTGAATTTGTTTGACATTGCAAGATTGATACCACAACCGATGCTTGCGTATGCTCCGCCTTGCGAATTGTTATAACCAATAGAATTAAATGAGTAACCTCCTTTTAAGTCAAGGAAAAACAAGGACGGCTTTTCTCTAAACGATGTTCTAATTACTGCGTAAATAGTAATGAAGTTATATCCATTTCCAAAAGCTCTATGAATACCTGCTCCTACACCGATCAGTCTGAAAAATTTATTTTTGTATCCGAGATTTACATCAATGTCAAATGTTGACATATCGTCGCCTCCGACATCAATAGATCCGCCAATATCTGCACCCCAAGAAAAATGAGATTGAATTCCTAAATTTTTAGAACTTTCAGGAAATAGGGATTCTCGGTTATTGTCTGGTTTTACGTATAATGTATCAAGATGTTCAATTTGTTGTCTATTAACAGCATCTGCTGCTATGATTGTATCATTAATCGTAGCAGCAGACGTAATAGTTGCGTTACACAACATTATTAAAAAGACCATCGCTATTTTGATTATCTTCTTCATAAAATGTTGTATTTTTTCTGAAATTAATCGCCCAAATAACTTTTAAGCAATTTGCTCTTTTGTCCTTTAAGACGACGGATTGCCTTTTCTTTAATCTGGCGAACACGTTCGCGTGTAAGGTCAAATTTAGCACCGATTTCTTCAAGTGTCATCTCTTGGCAACCGATACCGAAGAACATCTTCAAGATTTCGCGTTCTCTGTCGTAAAGCTGACGCAATGCACGATCGACTTCTTTCGAGAGTGATTCTTGGTTAAGAGATGAGTCTGCCATTGGGCTATCATCGTTAGGAAGTACATCGAGCAAAGAATTATCTTCGCCTTCTACGAATGGTGCATCTACAGAGATGTGGCGACCTGACACTTTGAGCGTGTCAGAAATCTTGTCAACAGGGATGTCAAGACGTTCAGCCAATTCTTCCGGTGAAGGACGACGTTCGTTTTCCTGTTCGAATTTTGAAAGTTCCTTACTTATTTTGTTGAGCGAACCTACCTGATTCAATGGTAGGCGCACGATGCGCGATTGCTCAGCAAGCGCTTGGAGAATTGATTGACGAATCCACCAAACGGCATAAGATATGAATTTGAAACCGCGAGTCTCATCAAATTTTTGGGCAGCACGTATCAAACCCAAATTTCCTTCGTTAATCAAGTCAGGCAAACTAAGACCTTGATTTTGGTATTGTTTTGCTACTGACACAACAAAGCGCAAATTTGCTCGTGTTAATTTCTCTAACGCTGCGTGGTCTCCCTTTTTGATTCGTTGTGCAAGCTCTACTTCTTCACTTACCGAAATAAGCTCTTCTCGGCCAATTTCCTGTAAGTACTTATCAAGTGATGCACTCTCACGATTGGTGATTGATTTTGTAATTTTTAGCTGTCTCATATATTGACTTCACAAAATGTTTGCAAAATTAGTAATTTTTCTTCAAATATCTCACATAATTTATGTGAAAAATTTATATAAATCAGTAATTTAATCGCGATATATTAAATTTTTTCTTTATTGAATGTTCAAATTATGATTTTCTATCACATCAATAAGTGTTTTTGATTTTATTTCAGTTTCTTTCCATTCATCAAGTGCATTTGATTGGAAGGTATAGCCACCACCGACATATATTGCACATCGTTCTCCGTCGTATGCCATTGATCGAAGATTGACGTATAATAGCAATTCAGAATTATTCTGGATGCCAATATATCCACCATAATATCTTCGATTATGTTTTTCTATGTTTTTTATTATGCTGATGGCTTTTTCTTTCGGATAACCGGATAATGCAGGTGTAGGCGATAGATTGTCAATTAATTTCCATACATCAATATGCGATTCTAATCTTGCTCTGATGTCTGTGCAAATATGTTCAACAGGTCCGGCTTGACGATTATACGGCTGTGACATGTAAGAGTGTAACCCATTGTTTGATAATATGTTGGCTATATAATCTGTCACAATTTGTTGCTCCTCAATACATTTCATGTCCCAAGAACAACATCTGCCAACAGGTCTTGTGCCGGCTAATGACATAATATTTATTTCATTTTCTTTTAATGAAAATAGCAATTCGGGTGATGCTCCTATCCATAAACCAGTAAGATAGCTATAAAAGCAGAAAACAAAAGCATTAGGATATTTATCTGCAAGTGTTTTGAAGGTCTCTCCAATATTGATTTGTTGCTTAACGATTATCTGTCTGCTTAAAACTATCTTGCCTCCATTATCTTTCAGGTAATTGATTATGTCGTTTGCTTGTGATATGTATTCTTCGTAATTTGTGCTTTCTTCATCAGCTAAGAAATAGTTTTCTCTGTGTTTTGTGACATCAAGTGGTATATCGGTGCCATAGTCAAAAGGAATGATAAACTTGCTTGAATTTTCATCTTCAATGAAAGGAGCTATTATGAAACCATTAGAAGATAAATCAGAAGAAATATTTTTTGAAGCACCAAATACAGCGCTCTTTTCACCCGGAATACGATAGGCGAAGAAATTCAAATCATAATTAAGAGTTGAATTGATACTATCACCAACTATTGATATATCAACAGATTTTTCCTTCCAATTCATAAGGGTAGGCCTTTGTTAATGTGACATTGATGAAGTCGCCTTCACTATAGTCTGTATCATCAATAGGTATGTGAATTTCAGGATCTACTTCCGGGCTATCCCATTGAGTGCGACCGATATATTCATTACCTTCTATTCTGTCGATTAATACTTTAACATTATGACCAATCATTTGAGTGTTTAGTGACAAGGATATTTCCTCTTGGATTTCCATAAGTTGGTCCAAACGCTCTTGTTTTATCTCCTGTGGAATACTGTCTTCAAGATTTTTTTGAGCCCAGGTGTCATCCTCTTCGCAATATGCAAATGCTCCCATGCGATCGAATTTGATTTCCTTAACAAATTCAATTAGTTCATTGAATTCGTCTTCGCCTTCACCCGGGAAACCAACCATAAGTGTTGTTCGCAATTTTATATCGGGTACAATACGTCTTATTCGATTGATAACCTCAAGTGTTTCGGCCTTTGTGATGCGACGTTGCATGTTTTTCAACACAGGGTCTGAGATGTGTTGCAGTGCAATATCGAGGTATTTGCAGACGTTGTCATGTCGATTCATCACATCAAGAACTTCCCAAGGGAAATCAACAGGATATGCGTAATGTAGTCTTATCCATTCAACTCCTTCAATTAGAGCAATTTTTTCGATGAGTTCTGAAAGCATCAGTTTGCCATATAAGTCACTACCGTATGCAGAAAGGTCTTGAGCAATGATATTAAATTCTTTAACACCTTTTGATACGAGGTCTTTGACTTCCGCTTCTATTTCTTCGATAGGACGAGACTTATGTCGCCCTGTGATAATAGGTATGGCACAATAGGCACAAAATCTATTGCAGCCTTCTGAAATTTTGATATATGCAGAGTAGGGTGGAGTTGTTAATGTGCGTTCCCAAGCATTAATTTCGCACTTTATTTGTTTTTCTTTTGAAAGAAGTTCTATAATCTGATTCCAATCGAATTTGCCATAAAATCTATCTACATCGGGCAATTCGTCTTTAAGGTCAGACAGATAGCGTTCTGTAAGGCAACCCATTACAAAGACTCGTCCTATTCGTTTTTCTTTCTTTGCTTCGAGCAATTCAAGAATCATGTTAATCGACTCCTCTTTGGCATCTCCGATAAAACCACAAGTATTTACAATCACAATCTCACCAATGACATTGTCACTATCATGGAATACGTTATAACCGATACTCTCTAAACGCTTTATGAGCTGCTCAGAATCTACAAGATTTTTTGAGCAGCCCATGGTTATAATGTCTATTCTGTTTTTCTTGAATTTAGCCATTACGAGGGGATTTTATTGTCCAAAAAGAGATTTTACAAACTCTTCACGACGGAATACTTGCAGGTCTTCCATACCTTCGCCAATTCCGATGTATTTAACCGGGATTTTAAATTGGTCGCTAATGCCTATTACAACGCCACCTTTTGCTGTGCCATCAAGTTTAGTTATAGCGAGCTCATTGACTTCTGTTGCTGCCACAAATTGTTTGGCTTGTTCAAACGCATTTTGACCGGTAGAGCCATCGAGTACCAACAAAATTTCGTGAGGTGCAGAAGGAACAACTTTCTTCATTACGTTTTTGATTTTTGTCAGCTCGTTCATCAGTCCGACTTTATTGTGAAGACGACCTGCTGTGTCAATGATTACAACATCGGCTCCTTGTGCTTTTGCAGACGATAATGTGTCAAATGCCACTGATGCAGGGTCACTTCCCATTTTCTGTTTGACTACAGGCACTCCAACGCGTTCGCCCCAAATGTCAAGTTGTTCGACAGCTGCGGCACGGAATGTGTCGGCAGCGCCTAATATTACTTTGTTTCCGGCTTTCTTAAACTGATAGGCCAATTTACCGATAGTCGTTGTCTTACCCACACCATTGACGCCAACGACCATAATAACGTATGGTTCGCCGGTCTTAGGTACCTCGAAATCGTCTAAATTTTGTTCTTGATAATGATTATCGGCAAGCAGTTCTGTAATCTCCTCACACAACAAACGATTCAATTCTGATGAATTGACATATTTGTCACGTTTTACTCGAGCTTCTATTCGTTCGATTATTTTGAGTGTTGTTTCAACACCGACATCGCTTGTGATGAATACTTCTTCAAGATTATCAAGAACATCATCGTCTATTTTGCTTTTGCCGGCTACAGCATGCGTGATTTTACTCCACACGCCTTCTTTTGTTTTCTGAAGACCTGTGTCAAGCTTTTCTTTCTTTTCGCGTGAAAATAATTTGCCAAAAAATCCCATATATCAAAATTTTCTGCAAAGTTACATAAAATCAATGGAATAATCAACGAGATTAGAAAATTATAGTTTATCGATTATTAATTTGATTATAAAAAGTGGATTTAGAATGTGAAGTGTAGTTGTACTCTGAGTCCGCTTTTATCTATATTGGGTGTGTTTCGGTAGGTCAATCTCCAGACATAGTCTATTCTGAGGAATGTGAGGATATTGTCGATGCCTACGCTGATTTCCATATAAGGATCTTTTCCCATTGGCTTAGCAAAAGAGTCGAATGGAAAACGATATAGATTATTGTTATAATCGGGATTATTCTTTTTTGTTAGGCTTCCATAAAGGCCTTTAAAAGATACAACTTCACGCAACTTAAGGTGCTTAATTAGAGGTATTCTATTAAATAGAGCACCATTCGCCCAATATGTGATGTCCCAAGAGACATATTGGTCATTGGCAAATTCCATTGCATTCATCAGTGAGTAGCTTTCCGGTTGAATGGTGTAGGAAAGGTTGGCATTGGGCCACATCAATGCAGGATATTGCACCTGACTCCACACTTTGCCGGCTTTAAGTATTATGTCTGTATAGCCAAATGCGGAGAACCAAAATCGTTTTTGCACCGAGAATTCGGTACGATTCAGAGTGAATTTGCTACCAAACATTCCTTTTGGTCCATATTCATGAGTGAGTTGAAAGATTGGAGCATCGATATTGATTGGGATACGCTCAGATTTTGTTTGATAAAATTTTTCGCCGGGAGCATATCTTAAAGTCAACATAAATGCTGATTGATGGTAATGTCTGTCGAAATTGCCAAATCCGTCTTCGAAAGGTAACGATTTAGTACCTTCTTGAATTTCGTGTTTAAAGCCGATATCGAAAGAAAAACCGCTTTCTCTCTCCATCTTGTAGTTGATTTTAGAGATTCGTTGATAGGTCGATTTATAGTCCGGCCTTCGTTTGAGCGACAAGAAAATGTTGTCTTTATTAGTGAATAGATAGTGTTGTCCAATTTGGTCAATGTCGTATTTGTGTTCGGCTTTTATAGAGTGGATTGGAAATTCTCGAGAGTGATTTTCTTTTTTATTAAACGAATATTCTAATTCTGCACCATATTTAAAACGTCGATCTGCCAGCCCGTAAGCGACATAGCCTCGTGCAAAGAGTTGATTGTGAAGTAGGGCTGTGGTTACGCCACCGATACGAAATCGAGTGCCTTCGAGGCGATTGAAACTAAGCATGGTATTGACCGGTCCGATGTCAAATTTGCTTTGTTTGCCTGTCGGGATATAACCTTGTATGATGACTTTGACCACTTGTTCTGTCCAATAGAAAAAAGGTATCTGGCGCAGGCGCGATAAGAATCCATTCATCGACATTTCTATATGGTTGACAGCGAGTTGTCGTTTTTCATTCCAATATTCTTCGGAGCGCTGATTGGCATTTTGAGCAATAATTACATCGGCTTCTCTGTCGAAAAACGAATCATATTGAGCATCGGGAATGAATGAAAAGTCGCGATAGGCTATTTGGCGTCGTGAGTATAGTCCTTGCGTGCCGGGAACGATTTCAAATTCTGCTGTCAGGTCATCGTTGACTTTAAGTCGCGTCCCATCGGCTGCTTTGATGAAATCTTGTACGATGTAAATGCTTTTGACATAATTTAGGTTGATGGATTTAGGTACGTTTAGAATGGCTTTTTTGACAAACATTGTGGTGTCGCCAAGGGGCAAATAAAGCCTGCCTATAAATCCGAAAGACTCCTTATTGTGAGGCGTAAAGCTCAATTCAATACATTTTTCTGAGTCGATGGGAATTGTATCGGTGATATAAAATTTATAGTAGTTTGTCGCAATGTTGGAAAGAGGGCTGACAAATCGGTTTTGCATAATTGATATATCATTCTGAAATATGTCAATTTCGCCCATAATTTCATCGACAAAGCGTTTGAGACTTTTTTCATCGAATACTTCTATGATACTTGAGATTTTGGTGCCTTCTATGATTTCTTTATGCGACTTTGGCGATTTTCGATACATCTCTTTCGCTGTCTTTTCACTCATGGATATTATCAATATAGGACGTCCTGAAATGTCGCTTGTATCAATATATTGAGTTATGAATCCATATTTCCCTTTAGCTAATTTTGAGGTAGAATCGACATTGAAGTCGTTAAGCGCAATGATGCCTTTTTCGTATTTTTCATAGTTATAATAATCATGGCGCAACGGGTTGTTTAAATGCATCTTTTTGCGAACATGATTTATCATATCTACAGCCGGATTATTCTTTTTAGAATAACGCTCTTTGGTCGGTCGGATAACAATCTCTTTGAGCATTGTTTGAGAAGGGGAGAGAAAAATTTCAATTTCAGCATTATCTGCTTGTGAAATCACAATTTCTTTTGATTTATAGCCGACAGATGATATTTGCAAGCAATTTTCTCCGTTGCCGGCTTTGATGCTGAATCTGCCATCTTGATTGCTGAATACGCCTCGATTTTCGCCTTTGAGATAGATGTTAATGTATTGAAGTGGCTCAGATGTGATAGAGTCTTTTATAACGCCATGAATCATGTTGCTCTGAGCGTTTGCGTTTTGTCCGAATAAAATGGCAAATAGGAGACACACAATCCATTTGACAACCACAGCGACACTTCGATTGCTTTTATTGGCAATGACGTCTGCACGTGAGGTTGACGACTCATAATGGCTATATTGTCGATGATTCATATTTGACATATTCGATAAAATCCTTAACTTTGCGTAATTGTTCGTTGCTATTTTCAGATTTTGAGGCAAATTTACAAATTTTGTCCGAATTAAAAGTAAAAAAACATAATATGGCATTAGAGATTGAACGAAAATATTTGGTTGTTTCCGATTCATATCGCGCATTGGCGGAAAAATCGTCGCATATCAGGCAAGGTTATTTGTCACGTGATAAAGAGCGTACAGTCAGAGTCCGAATAGTTGATGATAAAGCTTTTCTGACTATAAAAGGCAAAAATGTTGGAGACACGAGAGTAGAGTTTGAGTATCCCATTCCGATTGAAGACGCAAGCGAATTAATGCGCCTATGCGTAGGTCGTGTTATTATCAAGACACGTTACTATGTGCCATATCGAGGGAAAACCTGGGAGGTCGATGAGTTTGCCGGCGATCTATTGCCGTTGGTATTGGCAGAAGTGGAGTTAAGCGATTCGTCTGAGTCATTTGAACTGCCGTCGTTTGTGGGTAAAGATGTGACATCTGATCCGCAATACTACAATTCTAATCTTTAGAAGCGATTAAAGAAAACTTCTATAAATCACCACAATGCAATTTTTATAGATTTTATTTTTAAAAATTGGCATTTGACAAAAACAAAAGCTGTAAGTCTGGGGTTTTATGTTAATATAAACAATTAAACATACAATCATTTATAAATAAATGGGAAAAGCAGTAACAAAAGAAATGGCTTTGGACTATCATGAATCCAATAAGCCGGGTAAAATAGAAGTTGTCCCTACAAAACCATATTCGACACAATACGACATGTCATTGGCTTACTCTCCGGGTGTGGCTTATCCGTGTCTTGAGATAGAGCAAACTCCACAGAGTGCATATCGTTACACCAATAAAGGCAACCTTGTCGCAGTAATTTCAAACGGTACGGCAGTGCTTGGGTTAGGCGATATAGGCGCTTTGGCAGGCAAGCCGGTGATGGAAGGCAAAGCATTGCTCTTTAAAATTTTTGCCGGTATTGATTGCTTCGACATTGAAATCGATGAAAAAGACCCTAAGAAATTTATAGAAATTGTCAAATCGTTGCAACCAACATTCGGAGGTATAAATCTTGAAGACATCAAGGCTCCCGAATGTTTCGAGATAGAGCAGACGCTTAAAAAGGAATGCAACATTCCGATTATGCACGACGACCAGCATGGCACAGCAATAATTTCAGGTGCAGGATTGCTGAATGCATTGGAGATCCAAAACAAAAAAATTAGCGAGATACGCCTTGTTGTAAACGGTGCGGGAGCAGCGGCTGTGTCGTGCACAAAATTATACATGGCGTTGGGTGTTAATCCGAAGAATATTGTGATGTGCGATTCCAAAGGAGTGATTCGCAAGGATAGGACCGATCTTAATTCGCAAAAACGTGAATTTGCAACAGAGCGAGACCTGCATACACTTGAAGATGCCATGATTAATGCCGACGTATTTCTCGGTCTGTCGGTCAAAGACGTTTTGACTAAAGAGATGCTATTGTCTATGGCTGAAAGGCCGATAGTCTTTGCCCTTGCAAATCCTGATCCTGAAATCGCCTACGAAGAAGCAATCTCATCGCGTGAGGATTTGATTTTTGCCACAGGGCGTAGCGACTATCCTAACCAGATAAACAATGTGCTCGGCTTCCCATACATCTTCCGTGGAGCTCTTGATTCAGGAGCTACAGCGATTAATGAAGAGATGAAACTTGCCGCTGTGAAAGCTATTGCTGCGCTTGCTAAAGAGCCTGTGCCTTCAGTTGTCGATAAAGCGTATGGCCTAAACAACACAACTTTTGGTCCGACCTACATTCTTCCAAAACCTCTCGATCCTCGATTGCTCGGAGCTGTCGCGCCGGCTGTCGCAAAAGCGGCTGAAGACTCCGGTGTGGCTTTGCGTCCGATAACCGATTGGGAAGCATACGACATCAAACTGCGCGACATCATGGGACAAGACTCCAAGATGATGCGCCACATCACCGAAATTGCTAAATCCGACCTTAAGCGTGTGGTGTTTGGAGAAGCCAACACCGACAATATGCTTCAGGCTGCCGTCAGACTATTCAATAGCAAGATATGCATCCCTGTTCTCTTAGGCAATGAAGAGATGATAGCTAAACGTGCCAATCGCTTGAAACTCAACATCGAAGGTATAGAAATTGTCAATCCTCGCCACGATCGTGAGGCAAATCGTCGAGACTCATTTGCACGCATTCTTTCTGCTAAACGATGCAGAGAGGGTGTATCATACGCTGAGGCATTAGACAAAATGTTTAATCGCGACTATTTCGGCATGATGATGGTAGAGACAGGTCATGCTGATGCTTTCATCGCGGGTGCATATTCCGGAGTGAGCAGCTTGGCAAAAATAGCTAAAAACGTCGTCGGCATAAAGAACGGTTACGACCACTTTGCAACGATGCACATTCTTACTTCAAAACGTGGCGTGCTATTTATTTCCGACACAAGTATCAACTCTGTCAACAGTGCTGATTCGCTTGTCGATATTACGCGTCTGACTCATGAAGCAGTCTGTCGATTCTCTCACGACCCGGTCATCGCAATGCTTTCTTACAGCAACTTCGGCTCGCGCAAGGAAGATGTCGCCGTTCGGACTGCTTCTGCCATTAAAGAATTGCACGAACGATATCCGGGAATATGTGTCGATGGCGAAATGCAAGTGACATACGCGCTTAATCGAGAACTGCGTGATGAGGTATATCCGTTCACAAAACTCAAAGGTCGTGATGTCAATACGCTGATATTCCCTAATCTAAGCTCGGCAAACACAGCCTACAAACTAATGCTTGAAATGGGACTCACCGATGCTATCGGTCCAATCCAAATTGGACTAAACAAGCCGATACAATTCATCAGTGTCAACTCGCCAGTGCGCGACATCATGAACCTTGCGACAGTTGCAGCCCTCGACGCCATACTCCTCTCAAAAGAAGAGTGCAAAACTTCATGTTGACATAACAACCGACATTTAGACCCTTTTTACACAATAAACAAGACGGAGTTTTTCGCTCCGTCTTACTTTTTATACTCCGTCCTACTTATTTTTTTGACACATAATTACTAACCGATACGCCTAATTACCCAATAAAATCAACTTTCATTAATTTTGTTTAAATAAGACACATCCTAAGCGGATATGGCACAAGTTCGCGTGCAAATGCAACATTAAACTGCATGTTTCAATCCACGCACCCACACGGGGTGCGACGGTAGCTTCGGCGTCTATCGCGTCGGGCCTTTGGTTTCAATCCACGCACCCACACGGGGTGCGACGGATACTTCTTTTGGTTAGGGTGCAGGGAGTGGTTGTTTCAATCCACGCACCCACACGGGGTGCGACTAATATTTGCCACGATGCAGAGTTGGATTATTCGGTTTCAATCCACGCACCCACACGGGGTGCGACTATCAGATGAATTATCGTTTAGGTAAAATTGAAGTTTCAATCCACGCACCCACACGGGGTGCGACGTCACCCCTTTTCTCTATCATAATCCTATTGCATGGTTTCAATCCACGCACCCACACGGGGTGCGACATATTCTTGTCGCAAGTGCAGTTGATAATGCGACAAGTTTCAATCCACGCACCCACACGGGGTGCGACGTTATGATTGGCAGAACTAACTACTACACATATAAAGTTTCAATCCACGCACCCACACGGGGTGCGACTTTCGGAGCCTACTGAGAAATGGGTGCAATGTAGAGTTTCAATCCACGCACCCACACGGGGTGCGACTATATTAAGTTAACTAAACAAGGTGGTTGGGCGATGTTTCAATGCACGCACCCACACGGGGTGCGACAAAGATGAATTTGTTAAAAACTACATCAATAGAGTTTCAATCCACGCACCCACACGGGGTGCGACGTAATAGTTTTAAACACTCTCCCTGTACCACATGTGTTTCAATCCACGCACCCACACGGGGTGCGACCCCCTACGCAAGCAACCACTTGTGGTTGTGCGCAGTTTCAATCCACGCACCCACACGGGGTGCGACATACCCGCCTTTGAACAACAGTTCGACAAGATGGGTTTCAATCCACGCACCCACACGGGGTGCGACACCTTTGGTTACGATAAACCTTGCGACCTCAAAGTTTCAATCCACGCACCCACACGGGGTGCGACAGTGTGTCGGGCGTGATTGTCGTTGATGGTGAAGTTTCAATCCACGCACCCACACGGGGTGCGACATCATGGGATAATGTTTATAATTAAGTATTTGTAGTTTCAATCCACGCACCCACACGGGGTGCAACAATTGTTGCTAAC
>JAZTZN010000019.1:0-46670 GCA_045637445.1 Muribaculaceae bacterium | reverse complement strand
ATTTGGTTTGTAGCCGGTGTGCTGTACTGCGACACTATGCCATATCCTCAAAACCGATAAAAAATAGAATATGGCTTGTCTGGCTGATTTTGAGTTGGGTTGTTATCATAACATTAGATGTTTGATGGGTTAATTACTTGGTGCTCGTTCGTTGTCGGGGACGTAGTCGAATACGCCTTGATATGTTGCCCACGCTGACTGCACTTGTATATAATATGTACCACGAGCCCAGTCGGAAGTGTCGATATCGACTTGACCAAAGGCACTGACCGAAGTTAAGTCAATCAATATACCTTGCTCGGTATAGACCCTGACTGTCGCCGACTCCGGATTGGCATAGACGAGGTTAATTGTCTGATTGAAATACACTGCCTGTGGTTCGACAAGAGTCGTTTGAATAACCGGGGGATCAAAAATTATTTCCTCTATCGTAGGACCACCCATTGGCATTAATGCCATGCATAGGTAAATTATTACGTTTATCATAATCGATGATTTTTATGGTTTAACGTCAGCAAATTTAAGTAAAAAATTCCAAATAACCATCTCATCATCATCTATACAAGGCGTTGTAACTTGCTGATAATCAGTATAGCAAAAATTTATTTTTCTATACACATCTAATCAATAACATTTTAGGTGATTTAGAATATGCTTTTTGTGTTTTATTCGTTATTTTTTATAGAATTAATATAGTCAGCAATTGAGCAGTTTATACCGATTTTTTTCTTTAGTCTGTTTTTCTTGGTATCTAATGATGTACGCGATGAGAATCCAAAACATGACACCATCATTGCAGTGGTATAGCCGGAGACAATTAACGCCATCAACTGAATATCTCCTTTAGATAGCGATGGGTGAATACATTTCAGACGATCGAGCAAATGATCATATTTGTTGTTGACGTATATACAAATAATCTCAAGAAACTCGTTCAACACTTTCTTATCTTTGCTGAAATCGGCAATCATGGCTTTGATCATAGATATGTTTTGACCATTGTCAGCGACATATTGACTGATTTCATCGAGCTTACTGCATACGCAGAGATAGCTTCTATAAAGACTGTCAAATTTCTCAACATTATCAACTGTATGCTCCACCTCCTGCTGAGAAATTTTATGCGGCAATGCTTGCGCTTCCCGCGTCACATCGATATTGGTCTGCAATTCTTCGACAAACAATTCCTTTTCGATTGCTTGTTGTCTATTCTTTTTTATCTGATAGTACAATATCGCAGCTAATACTATAACCACCAATACCATAAACAATATTAGGCGTTGCTGTCGCAATGAAGTTGATTCAAAAACTGATTTTTCGTATTGTCGCTGTATGCTAAGCATACTTTCATCTCGTGATTCATTAATTAGCTTATGGCTTATTACATTCATTTTCTCTTGATAATCCAAGGCTGATTTATAGTCTTCCTTGACTTTGGCAATTGAAAACATTATGCTGAGATGCATCAATTTTTCTTTAGGCACCAATGTGTCAAATTTCACATCGTTTAGCATAATCATAGCCGAATCCAAATCATTTTTACTAAGATAGGATTTGCATACGACATATTTGGGCTCGCTCATGTCTGTTAGTTTGTCGGCTATGCTTATGGCTCTTTTGGCTGTAGAGATGGCTTTGTCGTATTCGCTGTTCAGATAATAACTGCCGGCAATATAGGCAAGATTAGTAGCTTTCAACTCCGGCTTATCCAATGAATCAATCAATTCTCCTGCCTGAGACAAATAGTAGAATGCGCTATCCATGTCATGCACTATGCGATACATCGCACCCAACGTATTGAGCGCCTCTGCCTGCATATATTTCAGTCCGACGCGAGCATAATTCTCTGCAGCGTTCTTTAGCAACTTTATACGCTCTGAAGGCGACTCTTTCTTAATTGACGATATTCTCGCCAACACCATATTGTTTTTGGCAACAAGGTCATAATACTCTCCATCGACTGACTTTTGTACATCTGAAATTATTTCTATTGCTTTTTTATAATCTTTATAATCAACCGACACATTGGCTTTTTCTATCAGGGCGCGGGCGTAGAGATAGCGATTACGCTTTGAGAACCATCGTCGCAAACAATAGTAATCGACGGCGATGTCTGCCAAAGAGTCTGCCACTGCCACTTGGTCGCCATAGATATTGACTTCGTTGGCAAGCACCGAGTAGAGAGCTGCATTGGCGCGACTGCCGAGCGAGTCGGCATCGAGGCTGCGAACGATGCTGTCGGTAGCCGCCGGCGAGTCGTAGCGCAACGAGTCAGCCACAGCCAACGCCGAGCCGACAGCCGCCTCATCGCCTGCGTAGCGACGGCACGACGATAGCGCACCGACCACGGTCAGCACCACCACGCAAAGGCAGAGAAGCCTGAAAATATGTCGCGCGAAGCATTTCATATCACAAAAGTAGAGAAAAAATCCGAATTAACAAAAAATCTCTATGTTAAAGTTTAACCCCGAAAGACGGTTAATATCCCCCGGAGTTTAAGATGCAAAAAGCCACCCCGGGATGCGGAGTGGCTTCTATAGTGACGCTAAAGCGCGTAAGAATTAGTGCTTTGGTTTGATGTCAAACTTCACCGGGTGAAGCATGTTTTCAGGGCTGAGGATAGTGTCGAGTTCTTCCTTAGTGATGATGTCGTGTTCGAGCACGAGGTCGTAAACGCTGCGACCTGTTTCGAGAGCTTCCTTAGCGATCTTAGTAGAGTTCTTGTAGCCGATCACAGGGTTGAGAGCAGTCACGATACCGATGCTGTTGTGAACCATCTTGCGGCAGTGTTCTTCGTTAGGAGTGATACCTTCGATGCAGCGGCTTACGAGTGTGTCGAAACCATTGCGCATCAAGTCGATAGATTCGAAGCAGCATTGTGCCATCACAGGTTCCATAGCGTTGAGCTCCATTTGAGCAGCGTCGCCGGCCATAGTGACACAGAGTTCGTTACCCATCACCTTGTAGCAAACTTGGCTCATCACTTCAGGGATTACAGGGTTGACCTTACCCGGCATGATAGAAGAACCCGGTTGCATTGGAGGGAGGTTGAATTCAGCGAGACCGCAACGAGGACCGCAAGCCAAGAGGCGAAGGTCGTTACAGATCTTGTTGACCTTAACAGCGAGACGCTTGAGAGCCGCTGCGTAACCCACCATGCAAGATGTGTCAGAAGTAGCACCTACGAGGTCGGCAGAAAGTTTGAATTCGAGACCTGTGATGTCGCACATAGCCTTAACACACTTTTCAGAGTAGCCCGGTTCAGCGCAGATACCTGTACCGATAGCAGTAGCACCCATGTTGACTGTCAAGAAGTCTTCAGCAGCGTGGTTGAGGTGAGCGATTTCGTCCTTAAGGATGCTTGCGAAGCCGTGGAAAGTCTGACCCAAAGTCATTGGCACAGCATCTTGGAGCTGAGTACGACCCATCTTGATGACGTGAGCCATTTCGTCGCCCTTCTTGTCGAGAGCAGCGATGAGGCGTTCGAGATGAGGCATAAACTCAAGGTGAGAATAGTAGAGACCTACGTGGATAGCTGTTGGGTAAGCGTCGTTTGTTGACTGTGCACAGTTGACGTGGTCGTTAGGAGAGCAATATTGGAATTCACCGCGTTGGTGGCCCATAAGGTCGAGCGCACGGTTAGCGATTACTTCGTTTGCGTTCATGTTGGTAGTCGTACCTGCACCACCCTGAATCATGTCGATAGGGAATTGGTCGTGGTGTTGACCGTCAAGGATTTCCTTGCAAGCTGCGATGATAGCCTTTGCTTGCTCGTCTGTGAGAAGACCGAGTTCGTGGTTGGCCATAGCAGCTGCCATCTTTGTGATAGCAAGACCATTGATAAACTTTGGATACTCGTTCAAGTGGAACTTGCTGATAGGGAAGTTTTCGATACCGCGAAGTGTTTGTACGCCGTACAATGCTTCAGCAGGGATCTCACGTGCGCCGAGCAAGTCGCTCTCTACGCGAAATTGTGACTCTTTCATGTTTGATTTTTATGTATAAGGTTAATTATTTTGTTTTTATCTTTACAAATTGCTATCCGAGCCAACCGTCAATCAGTCCTCACCAAGCAACTTTGCGTGCAAAGTTACACACTCCGAGCTGATTAACCAAATTTTATCGGCAAAATATTCCAACTTAATTCCGATTTCACTAAAATCACCGCGATAGCACTATCTGAAGTTGTAGTCATACACTTCAATCACTCTGCATATTTAAGTTGTGTTACATTTTTTATATCATGCTTTTGTGAGTCTAATTTATGAAAATAATCTAAACAATCTTGTTTTTTTACCCATATTTCATGATTGTCTGCAACTAAGATTGCAAAATCTGTTTCTGGTTGGATAGGTGACACTGATTGCTTAGCTAATCTACAACTGCTAAAACATAATGACAATAATATAAAATAGGCAATTCTCATATATTTGCCGGTTGGTCATCGCTTCGTTCTACTATCCAATACCCACTGAAACCACTTCCGACGAATTTAATACTTCCGTGCTTAGCGATTCTACGTTTTATGGTTGAAACGCTTACTTTGGCGAGTTCAGCTAATTTGCCGGTTGAGATTTTGGGGTCTTTTTTTATTTGATGCTCAATCCACGCTTCAAGTTCTTTTTTTTGAGGTATGACTCCCTCTGTAAAATATCCTTGAGTGTCAAATTTGTCTTCTTGAGTGTCAAATTTGTCTTCTTGGGTGTCATTTTGTTGAACAAAATCTTTTGGAGCATCAATCACAAGATAGCGATTTTTCAACTCATAATTAGCACCCAGCAATAGATTTTGAAAAAACTTTTCCAGGAAGCTTGAGTCGTAGTTTATGCCGAACTTTGAATTTTTATAGTTTGCTCTTACCAATGCGTTTCTGAAATACCATGAATGAAGTGCAAATATTTCGTTGTCAACATCATATCCGATTGAGCGTAAGTATTGGATAGTAAATACGGCTGTTGTACGGGTGTTGCCCTCACAGAAAGGGTGTATCTGCCACAATCCGGAAACAAAGTGACAGATATGCTTGATTTTTTGCTCTTCGGTAAGCCCTTTGTAGTCAAAGTCTCGCTCTTGCTGAATATCGAAATCCAAAGCTCTGCGCAAGTCTTCCCAGTTCAGATAATCTACAGAATTACCTCTAAGCACCCATTCTTTCTTGGAAATGTTGTAGTTTCTGATTTCACCTGCATGGCTGAATACCCCGTCAAAAATGCGTCGGTGAATGGATATGAAGCCGTTGGTATTGAATGCAAGCGTTCTTGACGAAAGAATTTTTTTGATATTGGCAGATACTTTATCTGCTTCTTCCTCATTGTGCTCCTCGGCAGTTTTGATGGTCTTACTCTTGTAGTATGAGTCTAACAATTGGCGAACTTCGTCTATTGTAATATCGCCCTCAATGTTTTTTCTAGCCGTTTCTAATAGATATGACGAAGGTTTCAGACCATCGACTTGTTGAAGGCCGATAGCAGTCTTCCAAGCGCCGGCGCTTTCCTGGGCGAATGGCTCTACTTGGCGAATGTATTCATCAAATTCTTGTTGCTTCATAGACCTATATGAGTTAAAGACCGTAATGGTGTCGCTAAATTTATGCTTCGTCATCGTTCTGGTTTCAATCTCTTGTGCCGATGACAGGAGACCGGAATGGATATGCTATTTGATGCGACTTCATACTCGCATCAAAGTTACACACTCCGAGCTGATTAACCAAATTTTATCGGCAAAATATTCCAACTTAATTCCGATTTCATCAAAATCACCCCATTGTAGCACATAATGGAATATCCGAAGTATCAACAAAAAATATTGAGGGATAAAACATATTGCCGACTGCATACGTTTATTATTAATCGTAAGGGAAGAACCCTGAAGCAATAGTGTTAATTTTAGAAATACCCTTAACTAAATTCTTACATCAATATGTCAACAATAAAATCCATCGGCATCTTGACCTCCGGGGGTGATGCTCCGGGCATGAATGCCGCTATACGCGCCGTCACTCGTGCCGCTATCTATGCCGGCATTAAAGTCTATGGCATCTATCATGGCTACCGCGGCCTTATAGCCGATGAAATCGAGGAGTTTTCGACTCAGAATGTTTCGAATATCATTCAGCGTGGAGGCACTATTCTCAAGACGGCTCGTTGCAAGGAGTTTCAGACTGAAGAGGGTCGCCGTCAAGCCTACGAGACGTTGCGCCGATACGAAATCGATGCTTTGGTCGTAATCGGAGGTGACGGCTCGCTGACAGGTGCACGCATTTTCGGCAACGAGTTTTCTGTGCCTATCGTCGGACTGCCGGGCACTATCGACAACGACCTCTACGGCACCGACTGCACCATAGGCTACGACACAGCACTCAACACTATCCTTGAGTGTGTCGATAAGATACGCGACACAGCGACCAGCCATGAGCGACTTTTCTTCATCGAGGTGATGGGACGCGATGCCGGTTTCCTTGCTCTCAACGGCGCGATTGCATCGGGAGCCGAAGCTGCTATTATCCCTGAGATATCGACCGAAGTCGATCAGCTTGGCGAACTCATCAAGGCGGGCTTCCGTAAGTCGAAAAACTCATCGATTGTGCTTGTGGCAGAAAGCCCTGTCACAGGAGGAGCGATGGCCCTTGCCGAGCGTGTCAAGAATGAGTATCCCGAATATGATGTGCGTGTCACAATCCTCGGACACCTTCAGCGTGGTGGCCGTCCGACTGCCTACGACCGCATTCTTGCCTCACGCATGGGAGCTGCCGCCATTGATGCCTTGCTCGACGATCAACGCAATGTGATGATAGGTGTTAAGAATGACGAGATAGTCTATGTGCCATTCTCAAAGGCGATTAAGAACGAGAAACCGATCAATCGCAATCTTCTCGACACTCTTCACCGTCTATCGATATAACAGACGACACCAAAACACAAGGGGCGCAATCCGATCGGAATAACGCCCCTTGCTTATATAAATATGTATCTTCGTTTTCCCTACTTGGTAAGCGATGCTTTCAGATTAGCCATTTTAATTGCAGCTACGGCAGCCTCTGCACCCTTGTTGCCAAGACAACCACCTGCACGATCAATGGCTTGTTGCTCTGTATCTACAGTCAACACACCGAAAATTACTGCCGCTTTTCCCTCAACGTTTAGAGCCGTAACGCCCTGTGTCGCAGATTCACAGACATAGTCAAAGTGTGGGGTGTCACCACGAATTACACATCCGATAGCAATCACTGCATCCGGCTTAAGAGCATCGATAACCACTCTTGATCCATAGACCAATTCCACCGAGCCGGGCACATGGTGAACGTGGATATTTTCTTCACTGACACCTGCCTGACGCAACACATCGACAGCACCACGCAACAATGCGCCTGTGATATGCTCGTTCCATTCTGCCACTACAATAGCACATGAAAAGTCTTTACTCAACGGTTGTGGGATCTCTAAATCGGCACCGTTTGTATTCAATATTGTTGACATTATTATTTTTGTTTTTTACTTGATGATTTTACGAATGAGAATTTTTGAAGCATTGTTCTCCACTTTGGTTCGCGTTCAATGTCGAGATTTATGATTTCAAGCAATGCAAGAATATCTTCTTCCAATTCGATGGTTTCAAGCGCAATAGCATGTGGCAAAACAGCATTCAACAATTGAGCCGCACGAGGACGCATCGAACGAATACGAATCATGATTTCTGCCATTTCGATTGTCATCTTAATCTCCTTACGAGTCACTTGACCTGTACGACGTTTTGAGAATGTAATCGCTTCGGCATAAAATTTTAATGCTGATTTATACTCGCCGGTAGCCGCTTGCAATTGTGCCTCTTTGCGTAGAGAGTCAACCAATTTGTCTGTCGCTGCGACCACTCCCGAGTTTACCTTTTCATACAGAGCAGCCGAAGTCATCTGTTGCTTGACGAGCATGTCGATAGTCTTTTTGCGAGAGCGCAAAATTCTTGTTGACAAATCCATAGCCAAAATATGAAATTCGCCGAAACGTTCTTTGTCTTCTGCCACCAATTTATCCAACACTCGGAACAAAATTTCCAAATTATGCTCGCTCTGCTTGTAATCCTTCAAGTCGTAGAAAATCTCCGACAAGTCGAAAAGCAATGACGCAAAAGCCGCACGAAACTCCAAATTTTCAAAGTCCGAAAATTCACGCAACATGCGCAAGGCTTCGATTGTGCGCTCCAAAGCATCACGATAACGTTCTTCTTTTGCCAACGCAAATGCTGTCGCACGACATGACAAGGCATCGTTTAGAACCTTTAAATCCTCCGAGTCTTTCGGAAACGCATTTTGCTTCAAAGGTATTTCAAATTGTGTCATAACTATCTGATTTTAATTTATTTACAATTTATTTTACACACCCGATTCTTTCAGCTTTTAGAAGAAAGATCTCTTTGCTCATAATCGCTAAATTGCTTTCTCCAGCTCTCCGGAATAGGGCACGATTTTTTTGTCTCCCGATTGATGCTGACCATAACCGTTTCACACACCGATTTCACTTCGCCGGTAGTCTTTTCGACAAGCATTTGTCGAAGTTTGAAACTTTTCTCGCCAAGCGCCTCACAACGGGTATAGACCTCTACTTTTTCGCCAAAAAGTATCGGACTGATGTAGGCACAATTGACATTGGCAATCACTGTGTCAACTTCTTGCCAATTCATCTGTCCGCGACGAACTGCATTGAAATAGTAGGCCTTGCCGGTGTCGTAGAACGAGAAATAGACCGTGTTGTTGACATGTCCTAAAATATCAATGTCGTTAAATCGAATCTGCACATCGGTGTGATGGCGAAATCCTTCGGTTGTATATTGTTGCTTATTATCCATAATTACTAATCTGTCTTTATTTTAAATAAAACGTATATCGGAGATGACATCTTTTCCTATCGCCTCATTGATTGAGCGTATCAGCGTCGAGCGACACATCTGCAATTCACTACGCATCGCAGCAGAAGTTATTCTGACCATCATTACGCCGTTTTCGACTTTGCGCTCCACTGTGTTGCGATTAATCGCATTGCCCACAATCACCGGCCACACATCCAATGCTCTGCGCTCAAACAGTTTATCTTCCATATTTCTACTGCGAAGATACTGGTCCATTATCTCTTTTATCGTCAACGCTTCTGTTCGCTTCATAATCGCTGTACGTTCAGATTATCGGCGTAAATTGCCCGTTTTCGACTTCCAAAAGACGATAGTCTCCACCTATTTGAACAAGTATCTCGTCAAGATGTTTACGATTGGTGTCGGTAATAAATATCTGACCGAAAATATCGCTGACACTGACAATCTCCATTATGTGTTTGACGCGTTCTGCATCAAGTTTGTCAAAAATATCATCGAGCAATAGTATCGGCGTCACACCTGAGGTGCGCTTCAAATACTCAAATATGGCAAAGCGCAGTGCTATCGTGAATGTTTTCAATTGACCCTGACTGCCGAGACGTCGCATGGAATAGCCGTCGAGACCCATCTCCAAATCATCTCGGTGCAGACCCTTCGATGTGTAGCCCAGCACCTCATCCTTTGCCCTGTTTTGCTCCAACACTTCACGAAACGGCATTTCCTTCAGCACGCTCTTATAATCGATAGTTGCCACTTCTCTGCTTGATGCCACTTGCGCATAATAGCGATTGAACGGCTCCGACATATCCTCTTCCACCCAACGCCTGCGCGCCTCAAATATATAGTCGGCGGCACTTTCCATTTGCGATTCGATAGAGTCATAGAGCAACTTATCCTTAAATCCGACGCGAAGCATCTTATTGCGCTGTTCAAGCGACTTGTTGTAGCGAATCAACTGCGAAAGATACGTCTTATCGGCTTGCGAAATCACCATATCCATCAGTTTGCGACGCTCTTCTCCGCTGCCAGACACTATCCTGCTGTCTTGCGGCGAAACCACAACTATCGGAAACTGCCCGATATGCTCCGAAAGTTTTTCATATTCCTTTCCATTGCGTTTGAGCGTCTTTCGCTTTCCGGGCACAATGCCACACGACAAATTCTCCACAACGTCCGAATTTTTGTGGTAAACACCTTGTACCAACAACATTTCCTGTCCATGGCGTATCAATGCCGAATCCGGCATCTGCCCAAAACTGCGTACAAAACTCAAAAAATATATCGCCTCAAGCAAATTACTTTTCCCCATGCCATTACGCCCAAGGAAACAATTTACTCGAGAAGAAAATTCAAGCGTCGCTTCTGCAATGTTCTTGAAATTTAATATTGATATTTTCTCTATGTACATATATCAATGCCAAAGTTACAAAATCAACTGCACACTACCAAAAAATACACCCATTTTATTTGTTCGCAACCCAAACAAAGCCGTTGATTGCGGTCTTGCTTTCTCTTGTTACAACATCGATAACCGGCTTATAATGCTTTTACACACTCATTACATCTGTTTTTCACAAATTCATCTGTCATCTAAATTATACATAGCAAAACGCAACATCTATAAATTACTTTGCAGTGATTTCTGAATTTTGATAGCCCAATTTACTGTCGTTCGGGATAGCAAATAGAATAGAATAAAATACACAGAACACACAAAATGAAGAATCCGGAAGCTAAAACATTAACTAAATCCTGGAATTTTTAGATTCCTCATGAAAATTATTTCACTTTACAAGACATTTTAAGTTCCTAAATTTCAAAATAAAACCACAAAATCGCACAATACTATTGGTTTATTTGTGATAATATTGGTCTATTTTGCTTATTTTGCCATAAAACTGATAGATTTTTATGATTTTATTTTGTCAGTAAAATATTTTGACATATCTTTGCATCAGAAAAATAAACACTCTCATAAAAAAGTTTAAGTCAGTAATACAATAAAGTCAGTAAGAAATAAGAGGCGTCGTGATGACGGCTCTTATTTCTTTTTATACATTTCCCAAAACCCGACACCCCCCAATCCACTCACTAAAAAAACTTGCGAGAGGCAAAAAAACTGACAAATATTTGTCTTGCAACGTCTTTTTGATTAAATTTGCCATTGAAATGAGTCGCATCATTTCGCAACATATTGATTTTTAGAAGCGTTATGTCTTCATCTTGAGCGTGCAAAGCTTTGGAATTTGTATTTACACATCTATATTCAAATATCCCATACGCCCACACTATAAGAGCAGCAATCAGTTCCACGCTTCTTTAGTGTAAAATTAAATCCTTTGTGGTAGCTGTAAGGCAAGATGAAACGTATGAAAAAGATTTTAACTCTCGCTGTCGTATTAATGACAACACTCGCTCTTTTTGCACAAGAAGAAAAAGACGTAACCAAATTTCTCGGCATTCCTATCGATGGATACAAATCAGAAATGATCAGCAAACTCAAAGCCAAAGGATTCACATCCACATCTTATAAAAATATTCTCGAAGGTGAATTTAACGGACAAGACGTTAATATACATGTTGTAACCAACAATAATAAAGTTTATCACATTATGGTTGCTGACAAAAATCCAGTTAGTGAAACAGATATCCGAATTCGATTTAACAACCTTTTAAATCAATTTGAAAACAACTCAAAATATTTTGGCACTGACAATGAATATATCGCTGATGATGAGAATATAAGCTATAATATTACCGTTAAAAATAAGCGATATCAAGCCGTGTTTTATCAGAAATCAGGTTCAATTGATTTAGAGAAAAAGTATGGTGTAACAAATCCTGAAGATTTGCCAGAAGATAAAAAAGTAGAATATCTTAAAAATTGCATGAACGATTTTTTAGATATGTTCAATAGACAAGTATGGTTTATGATTTCTGAATATTGCGGAAAATACTATATCAGTATGTATTACGACAATAAACTAAACCAAGCTAACGGAGAAGATTTATAATTTCTAAACATAAACACATACCAACGAGCGGCATCTCCACACCGGATTTGTCGCTCGTTTTTTACCCCTCACAAAAGATATATCAAAAGAAACAACTGCAACAACTATCATTAAACAACATCTCCCCGAATCGGTCGACTCGGAGATGCCTAATCCCAAATTATCGGGATATTTTGGGATTATAAACCTAAATTATCCGTATATTTTGGGTTTAGACATTTTTTTACTAACTTTGTGGCAGATTAATAAAATATCACAAACCTATGTTTACACGTTCTCTCCAAAGCGTAATCGAAAACAGATTGCATCAGAAAAAGGCTATCATTCTCATTGGCGCCCGACAGGTCGGCAAGAGCACCCTTTTCGACAATATTGTCAAGCAAATCCAACAGCCTACTTTGACTCTAAACTGTGACGAACCGGAAACAAGACAGATTCTGACCGACATCAATAGCAAAGAATTGGCTCTGCTTATCGGCAAAAACAAAGTAGTGGTCATTGATGAAGCTCAGCGCGTTGACAACATAGGCATGACACTCAAACTCATAACCGACAACTTCCCCGACATTCAACTCTTGGCGACAGGCTCATCATCGTTCGAGCTCAGAAACAGGCTGAACGAACCCTTGACGGGAAGAAAATACGAATATACACTATACCCGATGTCAACCGAAGAGTTGATGCACGACAAAGGTCTGCTCTATGTAAAGCAGACTCTCGACAGCCGCCTGCTTTACGGCTCATATCCCGATGTGCTCAACAACCCCGACAATGCCAAAGAAATCTTAATGAATCTCGCTTCAAGCTATCTCTACAAGGACATCCTGGAGCATGAAGGAATACGCCGACCGGAGCTAATCAATAAGCTACTGATAGCCTTGGCTCTGCAAGTCGGAAGCGAAGTATCATACAACGAACTTGCCAAGACTATCGGCACTGACAATAAGACTATCGAGCGCTATATCGACATGCTGGAAAAATGCTTTGTCATCTTCCGACTCCCGGCATTCAGTCGAAATCTCCGCACCGAACTACGCAAAAGCAAAAAAATATACTTCTACGACAATGGTATTCGTAACGCAATTATTCAGAACTTCGCACCACTCGCGATGCGCCAAGATGTAGGGGCGCTTTGGGAAAATTTCTTCATCAGCGAACGCATTAAACGCAATCACTACAACGGTTCGTACGCACAAAGCTATTTCTGGCGAACAACTCGCCAACAAGAAGTTGACTACATCGAAATCGAAAATGGCGAAATCTCAGCGTTCGAAATGAAATGGAATCCCAACAAAAAAGGCACACCTCTACCCAAAACATTCGAAGAGACATACTCTCCGAAACAATCGATAGTCGTTACCCCCGAAAACTTCTACGAATGGGTCTGAAAATATAGAATAAAATACTTATTATCACGCCTAATCCCAAATTATAGGGATATTTTGGGATTATAAACCTAAATTATCCGTATATTTTGGGTTTAACACCATCAGTAGGGAGCAAATCAAGAGGACACTATTGACCATCTGCGCATTTTTGCGTAACTTTAGATATGTTCGGTGGCACTCGGCACCCGTTTGCGTAACTTTGGACAAGCCGAAGTTAGGCGGCGATTCGGAAAAATCGCAAACACTCCTTGCACTAACTTTGGATAAGTTCGGCGGCACTCGTTTGCTTAACTTTGGACAAGCCGAAGTTAGGCGGCGGTTCGGAAAAATCGCAAACAAGTTTGCTTTTTCGCTCACCTTGCACTAACTTTGCATAGCTTTTCAGAGCGCACAAAAAGATGCTGTCGAAAAGCCAAAACATTAACAATCCGGGGCACTATATAAAAACGCCCTCTAATACACAATAGAATATGATTACGAAGTATGACAATATAGTGTTCGACCTTGGTGGAGTCATTGTCGATATCGACCCTCAAGCATGTATCGACGAGCTCAACAAAATCGGTCTTTATGATGCCGCAAAAATCATCGACCCATACAAGCAACAAGGCGCTTTTTTGGAGCTTGAAGAAGGCAAAATCACTGCCGCTGAGTTCTACGACATTATGCGCTCGATGTGCAATAACAAAGAAATTACCAACAAGGAACTTGAAGACGCTTTCTGCTCATTCATTCCAAGCCTCCCGGTCGAACGTCTCAAAGCTCTTCGCGAACTCCGTAAGACAAAGAAAGTTTACGCTCTCTCAAACACAAACGCAATTCTTTTCAATAATGTAATCGATCGTTTGTTTCGCCAAGAAGGGCTTGCTATCAACGACTATTTCGACGGCATCGTGACTTCGTTTGCCGACCAAGCTTGCAAGCCGAGCAAAAAAATCTTCGAAACGCTTTCTCGTCGCTACAATTTAGACGGTTCGCGCACTCTATTCCTTGACGATTCGCAAGCTAATTGCGACGCAGCAAAAGAGTGTGGCATTGATTCGGCGCTCGTACCTCCGGGGGTGGAATTTACCGAAATTCTCAACAGCATACAATGAAAAAGGAGTGCCACAAAGTAGCGACTATCGGGACATTCGATGGTGTCCATTGCGGCCATAGGATTGTATTAGAACAAGTCCTATCGATAGCATCATCTACAGGTCTTGCTCCTTTTGTCTATGCCTTTGCCGAACATCCGCTGGAAATCATCGACCCATCGAGAGTCCCTCCAAAACTCATGACTTTCGAAGCCCAATGTCGTAAGTTCGAGCAATTGGGTCTAAACATCCACCCAATCCGATTCAATGAAGAATTGCGAAACATGACATCTTCCGACTATATGCAAGAGCTTCACGACCGACACCTTGTCGATACGTTAGTCATCGGCTACGACAACAAATTCGGTCACGACAGAGACTCTTCTTTTGAAGACTACCAACGTTTTGCCGGCAAAATCGGACTCAACCTCATCAAAGCCGAAGAATTGCCTGATGTCAGCTCAACCATTATCCGACGCCTGATTACAGAAGGAAAAATCGAAGAAGCAAACAAAAAACTCGGCTATCTCTACCCTCTTCATGGGATTGTGGAGCACGGCAAAGAATTAGGTCAGACCATCGGCTTCCCGACAGCAAACCTGCACGCTGACGACCATAAGAAATTAATTCCTGCCAACGGCGTATATGCTGCTTTTGCCATAACACCCGACGGACAACGACATGGCGCAATGGTCAATATCGGTCATCGTCCCACAATACGCGACGGGCGCACTTATCGCTCCATCGAAGCAAATATTTTCGACTTTAACGACAACCTATATGGTAAGTCGATAACATTAGAGTTCGTCTGCCTGATGCGACAAGAGCGACCATTCAAGTCGATTGATGAGCTTAAAACACAACTCGTTGCCGACAAAGAAAACGCCATTAAAATCCTCTCAAATGAGAATAATTAAAACTCACCCCACATTATAAAATATTACTATCATGAACAATATCGAGATAATCAACTTTGCAGAACGACCTTCATTGGTCAGCCAATACATGCTCGAACTTCGCGACACTGTGATACAACGCGACCAAATGCGCTTTCGTCATAATTTGGAGCGTATCGGTCAAATTATGGCATACGAAATCAGCCGTCGTTTAGACTACAAGACAGTCGATACGACCACTCCACTCGGAATTGCCAAATGTCAAACACCCGCCGACAAAGTCGTTGTCGCAACAATTCTTCGTGCCGGATTGCCTATGCACCAAGGATTTTTAAACTACTTCGACCATGCTGAAAATGCTTTTGTCAGCGCATATCGTAAATATAAAGAGACAGGTGATACGTTTGACGTACTCATCGAGTATCTCGCTTCGCCTTCTATTCAAGACAAGGTGTTGATGCTCGTCGATCCGATGCTTGCCACAGGAGCATCAATGGAGCTCGGCTATCGCGCTCTTCTCTGCAAGGGAGAACCTAAACACATCCACATAGCATCAGCCATTGCATCTCGTCAGGCAGTAGAATACGTTTGCAAACATTTCCCTGCCGATCGCACCACTCTATGGGTTGGAGCAATCGACGACGAAATCAACTCACATTCCTACATCATTCCGGGGCTCGGCGATGCCGGCGACCTCGCATTTGGACAAAAAGAGTGATTGACATATAAAACAAAAGCGACAACCCGATGGATTGTCGCTTTTTATTTGTGGGCGAAGATGGATTCGAACCACCGAAGGCATAAGCCAGCAGATTTACAGTCTGCCCCATTTGGCCACTCTGGTATTCGCCCGGCCTATCATTTCTGATTTGCGACTGCAAAGTTAAACATTATTTTTGACTCTCACAAATTTTATCACAAAATAAATCAAAAAAACTTGTATTCCTCAAAAAAACATATTGACGTATTTAGTTGATTAACCACGAATTTCAGTGGTATTTTTTACTTTTCCTTATAACACTGTCAAATCAATAGAAGTATTGTCACGAACACCTCTTTAGGTTAAAACGAGTTAAAAGATTAGAGGATTAGCAATTTTTTTAGTAACTTCGCAAAATATTATACGATAACATGTCAGTTTTTCTAATTATATTAGGTGTATTATTGTTTGCAGGAGCGATCGGTCTTCTTTTCAAGCAACAAATGCTATCGCCCATTGCTTCATGGGCAGGGCTGACTTGTATTTGGCTATCAGAGACATTACCTCTCAATAGCACAATAATTGTCGGTTGGCTCGGCATGACACTTTTGGTAATGGCTGCCACATGGCTTCAACCCGATGCCATCAAACAGCAGACTAAAGGAGTTGGCTACATGACAATCGGAGGCATCACAGGCATGAGCATCGGCATTCTCGGATACTCTTTGACCAACTCATTGAGTCTCCTTTATGGTATAATGATTGCAGCCACAGCATTTGGGGTATGCTTGGGCTACATGCTATTCACCAACACCCCTCAAGGACAAAAAGTAAACATCCGAAGCGGGCACTTTTTGACCTACCTCTCTGCCAAAGGATTCCCCGTCGGAATAACGATAATGCAGATTGGCATAACCCTTGTATTAATGCTTGCAATAAGTAACAGCTATTGATATGAATAAAAGACACTATATACTACTCACCATATTAATTCTGGCGACAGCAATCCTATCGCCAAGCATTTTCGCCTTAAAAAAGATTGAGGTGAAAAAGCCTGACATGGAAGAAATCAAACGTCGTATCACTGACTCAAATGACAAATATTACTATCCGAAATTGCGCAAACTCTATGAGCGCAACGATACGATAATGACTCCTGAAGAATATCGCTACTACTATTTGGGCTACATCTTCCAAGAAGACTTTAACCCATATCGTGTGTCGGAATATTCCTCAATCACAGATTCTCTTTCATTCCTGCCAAAGCACACAAAACAAGACTGCGACACAATAATCAAATATGCCGAGCTATCGCTCGACGACAATCCTTTTGACCTCAAACAGATGTCGTTTCTTATCTATGCGCTGAAAGAAAAGCGCAAAGATATGCGTGCAAAGATTTGGCAATACCGATTGGAAAACATCCTCGGAGCAATTAAAAGTACAGGCACAGGCGAAGACATCGATAATGCTTGGTATGTCAATTCCCCTGCCCACGAATATGCCCTCATCAATGCGATGAACTTTACAGCAACCGGCTACAAAGAAGCCGCACCGGGCATCGACTATATTTCCATAGAACGCACCGAAAGCAAACCCGGCAGACGCAAAGACAAAACCCCGGAAGGATTCTTCTTCAACGTTAGAAATCTCCAAGAAGAATACGACCGCAAATTCTCCGACCAATTCATCAACGAAGATGAAAGCACCCCGGTCGGCTCAAATGAAGAAGTCGAATCTGAGGTCATCGAAATAGAAAACGAAAAAGAAGAAGCAGAAGAAAATATCGGTTCGGAAGAACCGAACAACGAATCTAACGCTTCTCTATTAGAATAATTTTTTTGAAACTTAAAAACGACAAATAAGACATGAACAATTCAGACAAAGCAAAAGTTGGCGAAGGAATGTTTGTTGCATTCAGCTATCGCCTTACAAATGCAGCAGACGGAAGTCTGCTTTTTGAAGCAAAAGAAAATGCACCTGACGTAATGGTCTATGGCGCAACTCCGGATGTAATCCCGGGCCTTCTCGCGACACTCAAAGGTCTCGGTGCAGGCGACAAATTCTCTGTCACACTCCCTCCTGAAGTGGCTTTCGGACCTCGTATGGACGAAAACGTAATGGAACTCGAAAGAGAAATCTTCGTGCGCGACGGCGAGTTGGCTGAAGAAGTGGTCGTAGGTGCTGAATTGCCTATGATGACTCAAGAAGGATTCACTGTAAAGGGCAAAATCCTTGACATCACCGATAAGATTGTGAAAATGGACTTCAACCACCCATTTGCAGGCATGACTGTAGAATTCAACGGTAAGGTGGAAGAAGTGCGCGAAGCTACTCTTGAAGAACTCAACCCACACCACGGATGTGGTTGCGGTTGTGGCGATCATGGATGCGGCGACGGCTGCGACTCAGGCTGTGGCGACCACGGTTGCGGCGGTTGCGGTTGCTAATCTGCCATCAAGCTCTCTCTGGGACAGGTGTCCCCGAGGAGGGCATCCCTGGGACATGGGACAGTGGGACAGATTTCACGACACAAAATAACGAAAGCAGGAGAATGCCATCACGGCACTTTCCTGCTTCTTCTTTTATAGCGTTAGCCCCGTCTATGGAGCAGTTTAATCTATCCAGTTGAAAATCTTACACTCGTCGAGGTTGTGACTTGTGATGATGTGAGGATCATTGCCGAAGATTTCCACGATGAGCGTTATATCCTTCCACTTCTTGCTGATGTTAATCTTCTTAAGGTTTTTGCAATCGACAAATGCGTAAGTGCCGATTTCCTCAATTGTAGAAGGAATGGTCACCTCGGTCAAAGCTGTAGCCGCAAATGCGCTGTCGCCTATCTTCTTAATATTAGGGTGGAAAGTGAACGACTTAAGACCTGTGTCCTCAAATGCGCTATTACCGATCTCCTCTATCGTCTCAGGGAGCTGGATTTGAGTCATAGCTTTAGCACCACGGAAAGTGAAATTAGGAATTTTCTTCACCTTGCAGAGGAACGTCACGTTTTTAAGACTTGTGCAACCATCGAAGACGTAAATGTCCATCTTCTTAATGGTCGACGGAAGGCGCACTTCCTCAAGGGCTGTACATCCGGCAAACACCGTACCACCCAAGTCTTCGACACCCTCCTCAAGGAAAGCCGTTTTCAAAGTCTTAATCTCGCAGAAGCTGGCTGGGCCCACCTTTTTGACCGACGATGGGATATAGACCTCGCGAAGTCTTGTCTCCTTAAATGCACCTGCCTCAATCTCCTCCATGTCGTAGGACAATTTCAACGATGTGATGCCCTCAGCCGAATAAGCACCATTCTTGACTCTTGTCACAGGATAGACATTTCCTTCGTAAAGAATTGTTGCCCAGATTTTAGCCTCTCCACGGAGATTTCCGCGCTTATACTCCATAGTGCAGTCCACCCACGCATATCCATCTTTAAGGTTTAGACGATAAAGCATGCCATCGATATCGAGCTGCACGATCTGACCAGTCTGGTCGATAAATTTAGGATCGCGACAAGTGTTCTCATTAGCGATGTAGACGCGTTTAGCTTTCTTCTTTGACGACTGCTTCTGAGATGAAGTCTTAGACGATGAAGTCGATTTGCTTGACTGCTTGCCCTCCTTAGTGGCCGACTTAGCAGCCTTGGTCGCTTCCTTAGCCACAGCCTCGACGCCCTTGCCTATCTTCTTCAGTAGGCTCTGAGCATCAGCCGACGAGACGGACAGCATGAGGGCTGTAATAAGTAATAAGATTTTAGTTTTCATATCTCTGAACGTGTTTTATATAGTTAAATAAATCTTTTAATCTTAATCCTTAGATGCATTATCTCAGCGCAAATTTACACATTTTCCCACGAAATCCCAAATATTACCGACACTAAACCACAAAATAACAAAAGCAGGAGAATGCCATCACAGCACTTTCCTGCTTCTTCTTTTATCACTCTACGAGTCGTGACCTCGGGTGATAGTGGATTATGGTTTTACACGCACTGGCACCATTTCGACGTTCTGCGACCACCACTGACGGATGGCACGGTTAAACATCTCCTTGAGCTGAGAGAAACGCGTGTCGATGTAAGAGCGCTTGCAACCAAGATGTTCAGCAAGGCGCACAGGCGAATAGTCGTAGAAGAAACGAGCAATCCAGATCTTCATATCGACAGGACGCCATTTCAAATACTTCTTAATAATCTGCTTGGCAAAATCCATATAGCCCTTATCGGTGGTAGCCAGACCACGGTCGCGGCGGTTGCTAACCGACTACTATCATAAAAATTATCGCAGGGAGTTCATAATTTTTGAGCTCCCTGCTTTGTTTCTGAATATATGAGACAGAGCAATCCGGGTGCAACCCCGATCGGGGTATTTCTCACATCACCCACCATGCAGTCAAAAAAAAGAGCGCAAGCCGACAAAATCGATACTTGCGCCCTGACAATATATAAACAAACTACATCACACAGCGATCGGACAACGCTCAACGTGAGCATACCACCATTGTCGGATTGCCGCCTTAAATTGACGGCACAATATACTGAAACGATTATCGACATACGCACGTGTCCTACCGATACGCTCGGCAATATCGACAGGCGAAACGTTATGAATAAAACGCTGACCCCATAATTCCACATCCGATTTGCACCAATGCATTTTTGTGCTGACAAAATCATACAGAAATTTGACAATATTGCTGTCTATATGCTCGCCTGTGCCATCGCTATCAAAAAACTCTGCTATCGGTGACTTGCCATTGTCATCAATAAATCTGTCGCCGAGCGAATCGAGTTGAACCGCGTTATCCATAGGCTTTGAATGGACCTTATCACTCAAAACCATATCGGCATAATATTTTCCTTCTTCTGTATCCAACAACACTTGCTTCAAACAATTTTCAGCCGCAATTTTAGTAGCTGAATAAAGCTCATCACTTAACCCTAATTGCTTTTTGATTTCGTCCGGTTGCATTTTATCGACATAGTATGCCTTCAACAGATTGTGCCATTCCGGGAGGGCAATCAAATCGACAACAGTCTTACGGATATGTTCCGATTGGGAAAGCAAACGCAAGCGCACATTTGAAGCCGTCTTAAGGCTCGAACAGATATAACCTTCTTCCTTTAAGCGGTCGAAAACCACTTGCGACGACACCATCAAGAGCCAAGTCATGAAATCACTTTTATATCCATAATTCTTGATACGGCTCCATTCGCCATTATCCCAAAGTCCGGTGTACATTGCACTGCATACAAACGTTCTATCGATATCAAGTCCGTAGGTTTTGCATATCTGCGATGTCAACAACGACACCACAGGAGCTGCCGACAAACCCGACCCGACACCGAAGAAAAAATTCGCGGCATAGCGCTCGTCACTGACCAATTTTTCAATAACCGGTTGCCACTTTTCTTTGTATGACACTTTTTCATTTGGCCTTTTAGGTTTAAATTCTTCTAAGGAAGAAGTCTTTTTTTGAAATGTTGTCTGTTCCATGATGTAGAAAATATTTATAGTTTTTTAATAGGGTTGCACACTTTAGCTATGAGATAGAAAGGTCTGTACCGAAACTTGAAACTCAAATCTCAGACAGAATCTCGCAGACACCAAATCCTTGACAAGAATAAATGCTTCCTTGCCAAAAGTGCAGAGTATAAGTCTTTACTTCAGTATTAGGTTTAGAATGGGATATAAGTCAAAAAATCTCTTCAGTATATCTTGTTTACCAAATTCCTTGCGACGCATTTAAGCCTGCAAGGCAGTTAAATCAATTTTCCACCTTTTTTACACTTCAGTCCCAACATGATTTCATACAAAATGACATACAATTAAGGCTTAACAACAAGCTTGGAGCTTTGCTTAAAAATTGCAACACCTCTAATTTTACTTTTTCATCTGCATTGCCCTCTATGTAGGCTGTCAGTTTATCATCTGAAATTTTTGATTTCAACATTCTTCGCTTTTTACTGTTATATCATATAGAGTAATCAAATTAATTTTTTCTATTGACTTTTCTTCAAAAATTATACCAATTAAACTAAAAATCCCGAATAAACCTGTTTTTTTTAGATTTATCCGGGATTATTTTGTTGGATTAAATTAACGTTTTTTCTTCTTCGATTTTGATTTTTTCTTAGAAGGCACCTTTAATTTATCTCCCGGATGGATCGTATTACCCTTAAGATTGTTTGCTTTCTTAAGTTCATTGACTGTCACGCCATATTTCGATGCAATCTTAGCCAAGCTTTCGCCTGATTTCACCTTGTGGGTTGTCTTTGTCGATGATTTTTTCTTTGTGCTTGATTTTGACTTCTGTTTAGTGCTTGTCGAAGCCGATTCTTTCTTCTTTGTTGAAGTCTGTTGAGTCGCTTGCTGTGTGCTGACATTCTTTGCATCAGTTTGAAGCACTTGATAATCACCGCCTTCCGGCAACACCTTCGCTGTTATGCGTAGCTGCTGACCTGTTCTGACAGCACTTCGGCGCAAGTGATTTTGCTCTTTTATCTCCAACGGATCGACGCCATACATCTTAGCTATCGACGACAAAGTTTCTCCGGCTTTCACTTTATGAGTGACCATTTTGCCTGCCTGACCACTCTTTTCAGCAACCTTCTGATTGATATAATTCATATCATCAGCCGATTGCTTATCCTCTTGCGACTGATTATCGGCAACAATATTTGACACCACGATATTGCCGTCGGCATCATATTCGAATAATTCTGAAGCATCACCACCCGGCTGCACCACTTCTCGATGTGCATATTTTTCCTTATTGCGATTGATGATTTGATCTTCGCTGATTATGTAGGCTTGAATCTGCTGAGAAGGAAGCACCAAAGTGTATTGACGTGATGCTGTGCCCGGTATCATGTCGGCACGGAATTGAGGATTAAGGATTCTCAATTCATTCATCGGAATATCAAGCACATCAGAGATTTGCTGCAAATGAATACGATTTGAAATCAGCACAGTATCAGTCACAAGCGGCTTTGTTGTCAACACAGGCGCAATGTTGTGCTCCTTGTAATATGTCATAACATAGTTTGCCGCAATAAAAGCCGGCACATAGCCACGTGTCTCTTTTGGCAAATATTGATAGATTGACCAAAAGTCATAGACAGCATTTTCGTCATTACCCGAAGCTCTTCTGATAGCCTTGTTGACATTGCCCGGTCCGCAATTATATGCTGCTATCGCAAGATGCCAATCTCCATAGATTTGGTATAGGTCCTTAAGCAGTCCGGCAGCCTTTTCCGACGACAAATAAGGATCTCTACGCTCATCAATCAATGAATTAACTTCAAGTCCGACGCCCTTTGCCGCCACCAAAATAAATTGCCACAATCCGGCAGCTCCCGATGTTGATACTGCATTAGGGTCGAGAGCCGATTCGATGACCGGCAGATATTTCAATTCCAAAGGCAAGCCTTGTGCTTCGAGTGCCTGCTCGAAAATCGGCATATAATAATGGCTCAAGCCCAACATTGCCGAGAGTTGAGCGCGACCATACTTGGTGTATCTGTTGATATAGCTTTTGACCACATCATTAAACGGCATCTCGATGATTGTCGGCATCTGTTGCAATCGCTCAATGATGACCTCATCTGTCACCTCGACATCGTTTGTGTTTTTATAACTGTCGCCAACTGATGTATAGTTCTTTACATACCAATTCTCCAACAACTTTTGAGAGTCTGTCTCAAAGCTGTGAGGATATATAATAGCGCTATCTGTCAAGCAATGTTTCAAATCAAGCACATTTTGTTTGTTGGCATGCAACGTTGTTGTCGCAAGCGCCATCAGAACCGCTCCTATGAATAATATCTTTTTTCTCATGCTATAATATTTTATACTCCTGAAGAGTTTGTTTTAAAAATTAAATGCCCAATTAAGCCCCACAGCGACACTGTTGTCGATAGGAGCCGTCATCATCACCGGCTGCATATCCATCGACAAATTGTCACTAATATCGAAATGCGCTAATGACGCATCGACGTATGCATCGACCATACACAACAAATACAATCCGACCAAACATATTATACAAAGGTCGCGATTTCGACGATAATAATCCTTGCGTGACTTCATCGTGTTTGTCAGCCATTGCTTATCAAAATCGCTTTCTTGTGCATTTGGCGGAAAGAAGTTCATATATGAATTTGTCGCAGGATCAGAGTCTGTCAAATCTCGATAACCTTGCGTGTAATCTCTTAATTGGTTGTTGTTCCACGATGTCGCATATCCCAATCCCAAGAATCCACCTACAACAATCGGCAGTTTCCAGTATCGTCGATTATAGATTTGACCTAATCCCGGACATAATGCCGACATCCATACTGCTCGTGTAGGGTTGGGATTAAACACTCGCTTACCGGAAAATTCTGCCGGCAATTCATCTGCCGTCACAACTGTAAGCACTGTGTCTTGCTCATTGACAATCTCAGAATCAGCTTCCGGCTGAAATTGCACTCTGTCGTTAGCCGATTCAGCCGATGGCTCATTGATAATTTCCTCCTTTGGCTCCTCTTGTGCAATCGAATCAGAGAAATGCTTCGAGTTATGTATTGCAGCCACTACCTCATCCGGATATAAAAAGACAAGACATAGCATTATAATTGCCACGCCTTTCAGCCTTGAATCATAAGACCGGAATGCCTTTTTTATATGTCGAACGAAGATTTTCACTGCATCACTTCAATTTTTCAAACAGTTGCACCAATTTTTGCAACTCGTCATCATTATTAAACTTAAGCGTTATCGAACCTTTGCCATCAGAACTGCGAGAGAATGACACTTTCGTCGGGAAATAGTTTTCGAGTTCCTTACGGAAGAAGTCGTAATCATCATTTGCCGATACTGCCGTCTTCTTTTTCTTGCCAATTACCGGCTTGTCGCCACGCTCCAACGAGTCTTTTATCTCTTTCGACAATTCTTCAACTCGTCTGACCGACAATCCTTCTTGCAGAATGAGATTATAGAGTTTCAATTGGCTCTTGGCATCATCTACTGTAAGCAATGCTCGTGCATGCCCCATATCGAGTTTTCTATCGCGCAATCCCAATTGTATCTCTGCCGGAAGTTTCAACAAGCGAAGATGATTGGCAATTGTTGCTCTTTTTTTGCCGACTCTTTCCGAGAGCCTGTCTTGAGTCAAGTCGTATTGGTCAATAAGTTTTTTGAAAGTCAAAGCGATTTCGATAGCGTTCAAATCCTCACGCTGGATATTTTCAATCAACGCCATCTCAGTGATTTCCATATCACTGACCGTTCTGACGTAAGCCGGAACGCTCTTTAATCCGGCCATACGCGATGCACGCCAACGTCGTTCGCCGGCAATAATCTGGTATGTACCATCATTGAGTTTGCGAAGCGACAACGGCTGGATTATGCCTAACTCTTTAATTGAAGCCGATAATTCCTCCAAAGCCTCCTCGTCAAAATTTGTACGAGGCTGGTCCGGATTCGGATATATCAAGTCAAGACTGATTTCGCTGATGGCTGAAGAGCCGTCAGTGCGAATATCGCCCATTGAGATAAGAGAGTCCAATCCTCTGCCGAGAGCATTGCGTTTTGGTGCCATATATTATTCTTTGTTTTTTTCGTTCTTCTTTGCCGCTGCTTTTGATTTGCGATTACGGCTTACTAATTCTTTTGCAAGTTGGCGATAACTGATTGCGCCACGGCTGTCGTTGTCATACAGAATTACCGGCAATCCATGACTTGGAGCTTCCGACAACTTGATATTGCGAGGGATTACTGTCGAAAACACCATGTCGCCGAAATAACCCTTCAATTCTTCATAAATCTGATTTGCAAGACGTAGTCGCGCATCATACATTGTCAACAAAAAGCCTTCAATCTCCAATGTCGGATTAAGACGGCTCTTTATTATTCTGATTGTATTCAACAATTGGCTGATACCTTCAAGTGCAAAATATTCTGCTTGAACAGGTATTATCACCGAGTCAGCAGCTGTCAAGGCATTCACCGGGATATAGCCCAACGAAGGACTACAGTCGATTAATATATAGTCAAAATCGTCAACCACCGGAGCAATTGCTTTTTGCAAAACGCGCTCTCTTTGTTCGCGATTTATCAATTCTAATTCAGCACCCACCAAGTCAATTCTTGAGACTACCAAATTCAGCCCCTCTATGCAAGTCGGCTGCATTGCGCTCTTTATCGGATAGTCGTCAACCAGACATTCATAAATGGAAGCTTCCGGCTCTTTAGGGTCTATACCCAGGCCGGATGTTGCATTTGCTTGCGAATCCGCATCAATCAGCAACACTTTCTTGCCGTCGGCTGCAAGGCAGGCAGCAAGATTTATGGCTGTAGTCGTTTTGCCGACACCTCCTTTTTGGTTTGCTATGGCTATTATCTTACCCATTTTTATCTACTCTAAACAAATTAAGTGCAAAGTAATAATTTTTTAATGAAAAAATCACTATTTTTTGTGCTAAACAAACTTAATATGTTAATAAGTTATACAATCTTCTTCTACTCAGGGGTTTGCATCGACTAAGTCGTTTGTGTCTGAGGGTTGTTCAACTTAGGATATTCCACTCGCGAATGATAGATTGTCCCAAGTCGCATTTTAAATGTGTTTTTGATGATTTCTATCTCTCTGAAAGAGATTGGCGACTCTTTAAACAGCCCATCCATCATCTGACCATCGACAATCTTATCGACCAATCCGCTTATCGACTCCGCATTATATTCCTTCAAGCTTCGAGATGCTGCTTCCACAGCGTCTGCCATCATCATTATAGCAGTCTCTTTTGTCTGAGGATTTGGTCCGGGATACATGAAATTCGCAGGATCGACTTTGGCATCCGGCGACTCGTTGCACGCCGTTGTATAGAAATATTTTGCTACGCCTTTTCCATGGTGTTCGGTGATAAAATCGCGTATCACACGAGGCAACTTCTCTTTTGCCGCCAAATTCAGACCGGCAGCGACATGAGATATAATCTTTCGAGCACTGACATCGGGATCCAATCCATTGTGAGGGTTGACGCCATGCTGATTTTCCGTAAAGAATATCGGGCTTTCCATTTTGCCTATATCATGATACAACGCACCGGTGCGCACCAACTGAGTGTTTGCTCCGATAGCTCTTGCCGCATCGGCTGCGAGCGTTGACACTTGTATCGAGTGTTGGAATGTGCCCGGAGCCTCTTCTGCCAAACGACGCAACAATGGATTGTTGATGTCGCTGAGTTCGACAAGTGTGACTGTCGATGTAAACCCAAACACTTTCTCAATTATAAATATCAAAACGTATGCAAACGACAGCACTACTGTATTAATACCAAAAACTCCAAAAATTCTCCAGTTTATTCCGTCAATGCTTCCGTTCTCAATCATCACCGTAACAATATAGCACACACTATAGCACACGAAGGCATAAAATGCTGTGCGCAACAATTGCGAACGTCGCGACAATTGCTGTATGCTGAATGTGGCGACAAGTCCGACCACCAACTCCATAAAGATAAATTGGAATTGATTTGTTGCCACTTGCGCACACAACAATATTGTGGCAATGAGAGAGAATATCGCGGTTCTTGAGTCAAAGAAAATCAGAATGATTACCGGCACAGCGGCAAACGGAGACATATACAGACCCGACGTTATATGCTCAGCCATCAGCATCGTGAATACTGAAAATATTGTTATGAATGTCATCAAGAATGTCATCTGCCTGATGCTATCAAACATCGACTTCCTATAGATTTTGACAAACAAGAAGAAAAGCCCCAAGACTATCAATATATATACGCCCTTACCCAACAGATAGAAATTTTCATGTTTTGATAACGAGCTGTGTTGCGATAGCATTTCTTCATAGACTTGAAGATTTTTATAGATTTGAGGTGTTATGATTTCCCCTCTATCGACGATACGTTGTCCTTGCTTAATGACGCCCTGTGCTCCGGTCACATTCAAGTATTCTTGAGTCTTAAATTTCTCATCGGCTTCGACATCCGACAATATATTAGGCTGAAGATAATCATTAATCTTGGTTATCGACAGATTGGCATCTTTATTCCGACTGCTGTAAAGCGAATCTATCATCAGATAGGCTTCGCGAGATGTCAGCATCGAGCCCGTCGGCAGCGTCGATATGAAATTATCGGGTTCATCGTGATGAGTCGTCCTGACATAATCCATATTTCCGGCTTCGACTATTTCATTTATTGCATTATCGATAATTCCTCGGTTGTAGATTGTTCCCAACATTGAGACCAACCAATCGGCATCGACAACATTTTGCTGACTGATATTTTCTCTGAATTCGGCTACATTTTTCTCTGCCACTTCGGAGCTTTCAATCACAAAAGGCACAAATTGCCTGTCAATGCTATCCTGCAAATGCTTGATTGTCGCAGAATCCGGCATGACAGGGACGTCAAATTGTGCTGTCAACAACGGATAACGCCATGGTTGATTCTTTTCATACAAATATGTGCGACGATCATCACGTGGCATCGCTAACATAATCAATGCGACAGCACCCACAAACAATGCAAATCTCACTATATTCTGCTTCGTAAAAATCTTTTTCATAACCATTATTTTTTATATATCATTCAGGAAATGCGTTTTGCAAATTTCACTCCCTTTATTTTCTTCAATGATGAGCAAATCAATTCGACTGTAGCCGTCGAATCCACTTGTGCTGTCAAATCACAATGAAACACCTCTTGATCAGCCTTTATATTCAGCCCCCTGATGTTTATACATAATTCTCGCGACAACACCGCAGTAAGGTCTTCCAACATTCCTTTGCGATCAATGCCGTCAATACTGATTGTGACCACAAATTTATCGGCATGTCTTTCCCAACGAGTTGCCACAAGTCGATTGCCGTATGTGCTTTTCAGTCTTGTCGCCACTGCGCAGTCTGCTTTATGAAGCACCACCTTCTCATCATCATCGACAAAGCCCAAAACGTCATCGCCCGGTATCGGACAGCAACAATCCTCTATCCTGTAGTTGGAAGATTTTTCGTCGGAATATAGCACATAAATTTCTTTACGATTTATCTTCTCCGAAGTGCCGGCTTCATCTTTCTTTTTAGTGGAGAATGGATTGCGCAACAGCTTGCTGAACAATGACTGTCTCGATTCGGTCATCTTACGCAGTTCTTCGACAGGCAACAAGATTTCATCGTTAGCAAGCATCACATAGAGTTCGTCGCGATTTTTGAGATGAAATCTGCCTAATATTTTCGACACGACTTCGTTTGTCGGCTCAATGCCTTCTTTGGACATAAATTCCATAAACAATCTCGACCCACGCTCCACAAGTCCCTTATAATCTTTCTTCATTATCGAGCGTATTGCTGTCTGCGCTTTTGCCGTACGACAAAATTTAAGCCACTCACTCTGCGGAGACTGTGAGTCCGATGTTATGATTTCCACTTGGTCGCCACTGCTGAGTTCATGCGATAGTGGCACAAGCCTGTGATTGATTTTGCCCGCGATGCAATGAGCGCCCAATTCTGTGTGTATCGCATAAGCCATGTCAAGCACCGTAGCACCCTTCGGAAGAATCTGAAGGTCGCCTTTTGGTGTAAACACGTAAATCTCTGACGCATACAGATTTAACTTTATAGTATCAAGAAAATCGATAGCACTCGGCTCCGGATTTGCCAGGATGTCCTTAATGGTATTCATCCAATTGTCTAATTCGGAATCATCATCCTTATCTCCGGTTTTATATTTCCAATGTGCCGCATAGCCCAATTCTGCGATTTCGTGCATTTTTCGCGAGCGAATTTGCACCTCTATCCACTTTCCGTCAGGACCCATCGCTGTCAGATGCAGTGCTTGATAGCCGTTTGCTTTTGGAGCGCTCAGCCAGTCACGCAGTCGATCAGGATGTGTCTTGTGTCCATCGGCAAAGTATGTGTAGATTTGCCAACATTGCACTTTCGCATTTTCTTCGTCATCACATTCGAATACCACTCTGACGGCATAAATGTCGTAGATTTCATCAAGCGACACCTGCTTTTTCTTCATCTTGTTGTAGATGCTATAGACACTCTTGACACGTGCTTTTATCTCATACTTAAATCCCGCCGCATCGAGTTTCTTGCGCACCGGAGCCACAAATTCTTCTACAATCTTTTCACGCTGTTCGTGCGACTGATCGACATACTCCATTATCTCCTTGTAGGTTTGCGGATGTTCATAACGGAATGCCAAATCCTCAAGTTCTTGCTTGATTTTGAACAGTCCCAAACGATGAGCCAATGGAGCATAGACGTATAATGTCTCTCCGGCTATCTTATACTGCTTCTCCGGTCGTAACGAACCTAATGTGCGCATATTATGAAGACGATCAGCCATCTTGATGAGCACAACTCTGATGTCGGTTGACATCGATAGCAGCAATTTTCTGAAATTCTCGGCTTGCACAGATGCTTTATCACCAAAAATACCTCCGGAAATTTTGGTCAACCCTTCGACTATGTCTGCAATCTTTTTGCCGAAAGCAGCCTCAATATCCTCTTTGGTGTACTCTGTATCTTCCACCACATCATGCAACAATGCCGCACAAATCGACGTAGAGCCTAAACCCAATTCAGAAATAACTATTTTTGCCACCGAAATAGGATGAAGAATATAAGGCTCACCGCTGCGACGACGCACACCCTTATGCGCCTCTCGAGCAAATCGATAAGCTCGCTCTATAATCTCTACTTTCTTTCGATGATTAGAGTTTATATATGCTTGTAGCACCTCTTGATAGGCAGATTCTATCATGTGCTCCTCTTCTTGATGAGACATTTGTTTATCTTGGGTCATAATTTAGATTGCAACAAAATTTGTTCCAAAAAAGCACCATCATTATAGTCTATCACATCATCTGCAATATGACCAATATCTATTTGCAAAGATAACCAAATATTCTCATTTCCACCACTATTTAAAATAAAATAACAAAATATTGTATTTAATGGGCTGAATTATGGTGACTTCCATTAATACCTCTGTCTTAATTCCGTCTTAATCGCATCACTGCGATTGCACCGCAAGCGTATAACAACGACAACAACCATAGCATAAAATACGGTTTTCCGACTTGGCTCAAATCAGCACCACAGGAATTCATAAAAACAAAGCCCTCAATGCCCCATGTCGCAGGAACAAACGAACCCAACGCCAACCACAAATCCGACATCGCATAGCGTGGCCATGTCAACCCCGACAAAAACAAGAATACGATAGAGGTCACTACCCATAGCATAAAAACTGCTTCTCTTTCACTGACAAAACGCTGAAGTATCAGACCCATGAATATGGAAGCCAACATCATCGGCACCAAAAACAATAATATCTCAAACTCATCTCCTATCATTGGAAACGAAAACATCAATGGCACATAGTATGTCAAATAAATCATTATCGGGACAAACAATGTCGCATAACATGCTATTTGTCCTATCAATTTCTCTGCCACGTGTTTTCCACCACGCTTCTTATCATGCGTTTTATACAAGGACATCTCGTTTTTGGCTCCTCCTCGCATTCCGATGACCAAAATAATGCACTGCTGAAAAATCAAAATCAAGACTCCGGGCATAACAAACGAGTCAAAACCTTCTGTAGTATCGCCCATTGCCACCGATTTTATCTCAAAAACGTCTTGTATATCACCCAATATTATCGTTTCGCTTCCGTCGGCGGCAAGGCGCATACTTGTGATTTCTGCACTCATTTGTTGTGCAACATTCGTCGCCGCCACCAACATCGCTCGATACCTCAGCAATAGACTCATGTCACTATATAGTATCGCATACGCCTGCTCGCCTCTTTGCTGCGACGACTGAAATCCTTCCGGCACATAAAGCAGTCCATAGCACCGGTGCATATTCATCATATTTTTACCCTCATCCATATTAGGAGCATAGCCGATTATATCAACCTCCGGAGAAGCATCTATATTGCGAATCAATTCCCTGCTAAGACTGCTTCTATCGTCGTCAATTGCTACTACCTTGACATCCTTGACAACTTCCGGATTGTAGATCAGCGAATAGACCACCGGATATGCCAATGGGAGCAATACGACAAATATCATTACTCCCAAATCGCTGACCACTGCTTTTATTTCCGACCGAAACTCACTGACAATTCTATGTACAAAAAGTCTAATTCTACGTCGCATAACATTTTGATTTCATGGCACATACACCGGATTCAACAATTCGCGTTTCAATCGCTTAATCACCAACAATGGAAGCAGCATAAACACTATATACGCAACATAAAAAATTCTTGAGTAATATACATCTATGCCATTCAACGCCTGATCGATATATATTAAGAAATTATATCTGACAGGAACCAACCAACTGAATACTCCTATACTTCCATACATGCTTTCATACGGAAAAGAAAATGCCCCTATCGAAAATGACAAGACCCCGACTAACGCTCCGACAGACAAAGCCAAACGAAGATTTGGCAACACTCCGACTACAAAAAGAGCAAATCCTTGACACGCAAGCACAAACATCATCTCCGACAAAATCATCCACCCCCACGAACCATTCATCACAAATCCATTCCTGCCATAGAACCACCACAGCATAAATAGCATCATTATCTGCCAGCCAATGGTCTGAGGTAAAAGTTTTGCCGACAATGCCCTGATTACCGACCCCTTTGCCAATCGCAACCACAACAGCGAAGTCGCTCGCTTCATCTCTTGACAGACAGCAAATGCCGTCGTTAGAAATATCATCAATTGCATTATCGCAGGGACAAACGAATTACACAAATAGACAGCATAATCCAACCACGGATTTGACAACCCTCTGACTTCTATATTAATAGGCTGAAGCAGGGGGACAATCTCTTCTGCATCAACGCCGACATCCGTAAGCAACCCGGATAGCACATCAGCCTTTGCATACAATGCCGAAGCCGTAAAATTTTTATAAAGCAACGATGCAGGCACATAGTATGCCATATTGGTATAGTACGAAACAGTAGGCGTTCGGACCGACAAAAGGTCGGATTGGAAATTTTCCGGTATCAGATAGAACCCATAGATTTCACCTCGTTGCATCGCTCGACGGGCATCTCCGATATTGTCATAGACGGCTGTAATCCTTGACATTTGCGCGCCATTAAGACTTTGAATCATACGTCGCGATAATTCTGACCTATCGTAATCCACCACGGCAGCCGGCGCCTTTATAGGCAATCCCTCGCGAAGCAAATCAGTCAGAAAAATCATGCAAAACAATGGCATGACAACCATCGTCAGCCAATAAATCCGCCGACTTGCCAATTGTCTGACACTTCGCTTGAATACCAATATAAAACTCTTCATCTTCCCCTCCTATCCTTAACGAAGCACTGCCGACATTCCCGATCGCAATCCTTCGACTAACACATTCGGTCGTGCTTTCACTCTGAACGTACGCACATCATAGTCGCCTGTCGCCTTGGTCGCTTGCCAATTGGCATAAGTCCCCATGTCCTTTATATAAAAGACTTTTGCCTCTATCGTTTTATCAAGCGCCGGAAGATAGACTTTCAGCACGCTATCTTCTCCGACCTCTCGCAACATCGTCTCTTTGACATTAAACTCTATCCAAAGATCATCTTTCTGCAACGACATCATCGGAGCACCGGTCGCAACCAATTCGCTGACGCGAGGGTAAATTTCTGTAATCACCCCGTCTTCGGGCGCTGTCAGATAAGTGTCATCCATAAACGCATCCACCTCATCTACGCCACCCTTGGCTGCAGAAAGCATTGCCGCTGAGGCTTCTTTATCCTCCTTCTGCGCTCCCTCTTTTGCCAATTCATACTGACTTAAAGCGGCTTTCTCTGCCGCCGATGCTGCTTCGTATGCAGCCTCTGCCTCATCTCGTCTCTGCTCACTGATGACTCCTTGAGCAAACAGCCTCTCCATGCGCTGATAAGTCTTTTGCGCTATTGATGATGCTGCGACGGCTTGTTGCCACATTTCACGCGCTGCGTCTATTATTTTATCCCGAGTGCCGCTATCGACCTTCTTATTTGTTGCCGATGCAACTTGCTCCATTGCTTTTGCTTGCATTAATTTTGCCTCCATCAACGAAGAATATATTTTCACCAACGTATCACCTTTTGTCACTCTATCTCCTTCGTTTACATAGATTTTTTCAACCCTGCCAGGCAGTGCTCCTGATATTCTGATTTCTTCTGCATCCACTTGACCTTGCACAGTCGGTTGTGGTGGTTTTATCATCACAAAACCCAAAATCGACACAAGCGCCACTGCCATTATAATAGCCACAACCATAACTGCCAAATCTTTTTCTTTCTTCTTGACTACCTGTCTTGAATGATTATCCGTATTCATACTTTTTGCTTATTTTGAGTTTCTATATTTTTCAGCTAATATTTGACACCTAATAATGTTATCTGTCGTCAAGCTCTTCACCCATAACTTTCTGAAGATACAAAGACCCCAACCTCAACGCTATATGCGCATCAAGCGCCTCAGCTTTAGCTTGCCTCCATGCCGCATGTGCAGCCAGCACCACATCCACAGCGACAACTCCTTCTTCAAAACCAAGATTGGCGTTACGCATATTCTCCTCTGCCAACGATAAATTTTTATCTGCTATCATTACAGCCGATTCGGCTTCTTTGAGTCGCTGTTCAGCCTGTCGCACTTGCAATTCGACCATTTCCTCGGCATCTTCAAGCACTAATCGCGACACTGCAGTTTGCGCCTTTGCCGACCGCAATTTGTTGTAATTGCCACCCCAATGCCAAAGTGGTATCGAAAGTGTCGCTCCCACACTGAATCCTCCCCCAAACCTGTTTTCAAATCCATTTATCAAATTAGGATTTGTGAAGGTATATGCCCCAACGACCACTAATTTAGGCAACATTTCCGACAACGCCAATCGCTCATTCTGACGAGATAAATCGACTGCCTCTGCCAAAATCCTAATATCCCAACGCCTATCATAAACGTCCACAATATCAACTGATTTTGCCTTAACGCCCAATTCATCTTCCAAACATAAATTATCGGCAATTTCAAAATCATCAGTAATCTCAAGCCCACACAATTGCGCTAATGCCATTTTTGCCAAAGACAACCCGTTATTTGCCTTAAGTTGTGCCAATCTTGCTTCGCTGCTCTTAACCTCGACAGAAAGGCAATCACTCTTTGTCGCAACCCCTTGCAAGTACATTTCATTGACGTTAAACGACAATGTGTCGAGCAACGAGACATAGCTATCGGCAAGGGCGCATTTACTTTGCAACGAAACGACAGTCCAATATGCTTCATCCACCTGAAATACAATATTTTGAACTGCGTTTTCGTATTCATAACCTGCAATCTTTCCGGCTCTGCCTGCCATCCTATTTAAAGTCATGATTTTTCCTCCCGTAAAGACCGGCTGAGTCAAGGTCAACGCTCCGGCATAAACATTTCGTACATCAAAAGTCAATAACGACGAAATAGCCGGCAACAAATCGCTATGACCGAATAGCGAGACATTATGCTGGTTATGAAAATACATAGCATTAAAATCCAACGCCGGGAAATATAACGACCGAGCGGCTTTCCTTTCATAACGGGCTGCATTGATTTTTTCCTGAGCCACCTTGATGGTCTTGCTATTGTTGACAGCGAGACGACGGCATGAGTCGAGAGTCAGTGTTTGCGCTCTGCCGACAGAAACAAACAGCAACAAGCATAGCGTGGCAGACAAGTGTTTATTCATAGCATTATCGGTTTTAAGTCATTGATACAAGGCAAACATTTTCGCCTTGCATGTCAATATTACTACAACCGACAATTTATTTAGTTCACGCTATTAACAAATCCTATCGGATACATCCCCTATCATATACATCCGACAAGACACGACAAATGAGAGTACTGACATTTCAATACTCTCACTATTATCTTTGCAACACTAATGCTTTGCTTAGTTAGCCTTTGGAGCTTCTGGTTTTGCTGCAGGAGCTGCTTGTGCAGGAGCTACTTCTTTCTTTGCAGCAGGAGCTTCTGTGTTAGTGTTTACAGGAGCTTGTGTTTGTTCTATGCTTGACTTGTTGACAGCGTGAGGAACAGTAAATGATGCAGCGATGCTACATACACAAATGAAGATAGCCAATCCCCATGTCGCTTTTTCGATAAAATCGGTTGTCTTACGATAACCCATGATTTGGTTGCCACTTGCGTAGTTTGATGCCAAACCACCACCTTTAGACTTTTGAATCAACACAGCACCGATTAGAAGCAATGATGCTATTACAATCAAAATGGATAAAAAAATGTACATTTTCTCCTATTAGTTATTTTCGTTAATAATCAATTTTTTTAAAAATCGTATTTGGTCTGCAAAGTAAATACTTTTTTCCGGATTATTCAAACTTAATTCAGTAATAATTTGCAATGCCTTGCGATAATTGCCGTTTTTTATCATTACACGGGCAAAACTTTCGGTCAATGATGAATTATCCGGCTCTTGCAACACTGTTTCTGCAATTTCTTCCTTATTGGTCAATTTTTCCGATTCCGGTTTAACCTCTTTTTTCGAAGAGTCTTCTGCCATTGGCGATTTCTCTTTATCTTTAGTGATAAAGCGTTCTATCATTCGCTCTTCTTCTGTCATTTCTGCCTCGTCAGATGCCGCAACTTCATCTGCCGACTCTTTTAAAAATTGCGATGCGTAATCAGGTGTGTCGCTAAACAACACTTTCGACAGCAATTCTGTCTCCTTACTTCCGACCGGCGCAAATGTATCAAGAAAAGAATCAATCACAGACGTCGTCGTCATTGTCTGTTGCGAATCCGGATAAAATTCGGCAAAATCCGGCAAATCTACGCCAATGATCGACGCCAATTCTTCGCGATCGCCCACTCTGACAGCCACTGCGGCAAGCATCTTCTGTCGCTCTTTTGGCGACATTTCAACATTATTTTCCAGTGCAGACAATTGCGGAACGACAAAATACGGATATTTAGCGGTCCATTGCTTTACCTCTTCAAGCGTTATTATTCTTTCTCCCGTAAGGGCATCTACAAATTTTGAATCCATCTGCTTCTACCAATTACCTAATGTTGCATTAAAAATCAAATCCACCAATTCTTCACTGATTTGGCTACAGAGTTCGTCTTGCACGTCTGTCAACATTTCTGTGCTTGAAAAATCACGATATGCCGAGAATGTCTCATCTTTGCTATTCGACTCATTCTTGTGATCGACATATTTTATACGCACCGAAATCGTAAGACGCGTTTGTGTCGCGTAAGCATCTTCACCGACAGCTTGTGGCGATAGTGAATAGCCGGTTATTTCTCCGGTCAGCTCTATATCGGCATTGCCATCAACTTCTTGCAGTCTGGTCTGGCGAGAAATTGCATCAAGCAATTCGTTTTCAAACGTCTGTTGCAAAGGAGGATAGACCAATGCTGCTCGTATCGGAAACTCTCCGACATCAATAGTCTTGTAAATGTCGTAATTTATCGCCGAACCATTAAATTTATAGCTGATAGTGCATGCAGCAGAGATTAAAGCCACCACACAAACGGCTATGATGCCGCAAATAGAATTTTTCTTCATCTTATTCCAAACCATATTCTTTTATCTTGCGATACAATGTTCGTTCCGAGATATGAAGTTCTTGTGCCGCTTTTTTTCTCACGCCGCCATTTCTTTCAAGTGCGCGCAAAATTGTCTCCTTTTCAGTGTCTTCAAGAGTTGTCGGCTCATCGTATTTGACAAACCCCTCATCATGATAGCTCACCAATGATCGAGACTTCACTTCAAACGGATTCGGCTCATCGACTATCGATTTATGCTTATAGCCTGCATCCTGACCGTTCGACACCATGCCTCGCAATTCTTGAATTTCATTTTTCATTGCCAACACCATTTGCCACAACATTTCGCGTTCTGTCTCATAAGACGGCGTCTGACGAGCTGCCACGATCGATGTCGAACCGGTGTCGCGAGAAGGAAGATATTCTTTTATGACCGAACCGGACACTTCTTCTCCTGCATTAAAGAGTGCTATTTGCTCCACGACATTCTTTAATTGTCGGACATTGCCGGGCCAGCGATATAGCATCATCACTCGACGCGCATCTTCGCTAAAACGAATCATCGGAGTGAGATATTTCTCTGAAAAATCGCTTGCAAATTTTCTCGCAAGCAATGGGATGTCGGCTCCTCTGGCATTCAATGGAGGGACATGTATCTGAATTGTCGATAATCGATAGTACAAATCTTCTCTGAACTTTCCTTCAGCCACAGCTTTGACCAAATCGACGTTCGTCGCCGCTACGATACGAATATTTGTCTTTTGCACTGTCGATGATCCGACTTTGATAAATTCACCCGTCTCAAGCACACGAAGCAAGCGTGCCTGTGTAGTCATCGGCAACTCTGCCACTTCGTCGAGAAATATTGTTCCTCCGTTGGCCTCCTCAAAATAGCCCTTGCGCGCTGAAATAGCACCTGTAAACGATCCTTTCTCGTGCCCGAACAATTCACTATCGATTGTTCCTTCCGGGATTGCTCCACAGTTGACTGCAATATACTTATTATGTTTACGCGACCCGTAGGCGTGGATTATTTTCGGAAAAAACTCTTTCCCGCTTCCACTTTCTCCGGTGACAAGTACCGACAAGTCGATTGGAGCCACCTTGATAGCCCTTTCCACTGCATTGACAAGCGCCGGAGAATTTCCTATAATCGAAAATCTCTGCTTGGCTTGAACCACCTCTGCCGACACATTGACATTTGCCTCCATATCACTTATATTTTCTCAATTCGTATGTCTTGTTGTATAAAAATTTGCCCAATTCATCCGTTGTGGCATACTTTGCCTGCTCCTCCGGCATTATTGGTTCGCCGATGCTGATATGCATCTCTTTGCCCTGACGCAAAAACACTTCTTTTGGCAAGCGCAATGTTCGCAATTGCCAACTGATCGCACCAAGCACATTAAAGAATGTACTGTTACGGTCATGAAAATAAATCGGTACTACCGGAACTTTCATCTGCTGAATAAGACGCAAAATTGTAGGCTGCCACTCGCGATCCATGATGCGCAATTCCTTGTTTACCCTCGACATTGCACCTGCCGGGAAAAAGCCTATCGGAGATCCGCTCTTGACCATCTTCATCGCCTCTCTGATGCCTTTCATCGACACTGCTTTCTTCTCCGGATCATTGCTCGCAAACGGATCGACTGCGATAAAGCTCGGACGCATTGCCGATAGGTGATTTAAAAACATGTTGACCATCACCTTGAAATCCGGACGATGACGACCTACAAGGTGCAACAGAGAAATACCATCGAATGCGCCTAACGGATGATTGCTCACTGTGATGAACGCACCCTCTTTGAAACGCTCCAATACATCTTCGTTATCGACACGCAATGCCACTTTAAACTCCTTTTCAATCAGCGCGTGTGAAAACGGAATGCCCGGTGTCATATAATGACGCGAGTGCACTGCATTCACTTTATCTATTGATAAAAACTTAAACACAGCATCCACCAGCTTGCGATGACCCTTTAACGCAGGGATCATTTTGACCACATCTTCATAGGTCAACACTTCGGGACGTATATCGTAATTTTGTTCCATTTCTTTCTTCAAAATTTATGTTTTGGGCATGCGTTTACTTCTTTCGCACAATTACCCTAATATAATAATTCGACAAAATTACAAATTGTTGATGATTTCCACAAACTTAACCCGATATTTCACCGAGATTTGCCAACGATTACGATTTTTTACCCAAAATTAACTACTGTTATATGCTTCGTTGATTTTGCGACATTATCAATGCCACCGACATAATAGCATACTTGCATTAATGATTTTTGCTTATGAGCGAGGCTTGAGGTTCCATGTGAGTGTGCCTTTTGCGCGTGGTTCCCCTTTCTTTTCCGACCAACGAGCATTGTAAGAAGCCTTGACACAAGCATTGCGCAATGCCTGATTGCCGGCTCCTGCTCCTTTGTCGCTTTTAAATTGTGCATCAATCACTTTACCACTTTCATCGACAACTATGCTGACATAGATTGTCACCGGCTTATTGACCTTAACCGAAGGTAGCGCACAGCCTTTGAATGTACGTCCGTTTATGCTACCCACGACTCCGGCTCCTGTGCCACCAGCTCCGGCAGACTCATTTTTGCCGTCGGTCTTTCCGTTCTTGGGCGAGAATTTGTCTTTCATCGCGGAGCTGATCTTTGATTCCGGCTCTTCGGTCTTTGCCGGTTCTTTTGTCGTTACCGGACTTTCCTTCTGCGATGCGACCAATTTTTCTGTCGCATTAGTCGGCTTTTCGCTTTCTCCGGGAGTAACTATTTTGTCGATTTGTTCTTGCGACTCTTCCGGTTCGCCTTGTGGTGCCGGTGCCGGCTCATCAAATGCCAAAGCATCCGGTTCGCCCAAATTGAGCAATTCCGGCTCTATAAACAATTCTTCTTCCTGCTCAATGATATTTTGGTTTTGAGCAAGCGCCGCATCTTTATCCCAATTGATTGTTTCCAACGACAACCACAACAATAGGATTATGGCGACCACTATTGTGGTTGCAGCCGCTATCAATTTATCGCGTAGTTCATTGCTGTTCATTGAGATAATGTGTTTGTTTTATTGATTTTCCGCAGGCATTGCAGAAGCATCACCTGCCAAGATTTCCTTTTCGGCGTCTTGCACTCGTTGAGATGATTTGGTCGCAAGCACCATTTTGAGGTTGCGTCGTGCAGCGACATCAAGGATTTCCATTACCTTGCCATATTCCACCTTTGTGTCGGCATATAAAGCCACAGCTCTAAGCGAATCCTGCTGCTGAATGAGAGTAAGCGCAGCCATCAATTCTTGCAACGACACCGGGCGAGGCGTCGCCTTTTCAGCCACTGAGTCATGACGATTTTCCACCACATAAAGATTTGTCAGACTGTCCATATACACTTCTGTCACAGGCTTTAGCGATGTCTGCTCACTGCTTTGTGGCAAATCCACTTCTATCGCTGCCGGATTAATCAGTGTCGATGTAACCATGAAGAATATCAATAACAGAAATATGACATCTGTCATTGACGACATCGAGAATGTGGCGAGTGATGAATATTGCTTCTTTAGTGCCATTTTGTTTTTCTTTTATGCTTATAAAGAAGGCTCGTTAAGAAGGTCCATAAATTCCATTGTCTTTGCTTCAAGATTGCTCATTACACGATTGACACGAGAGACAAGGAAGTTGTAGGCAAATAGTGCGATGATACCCACAATAAGACCGGCTACTGTCGTAACCAATGCTTCGTAGATACCTCCCGAAAGCACAGAGATATTGGCTGCAGATCCGGCATTCGACATAGCAAAGAATGCTTCGACCATACCTGTCACTGTGCCAAGGAAGCCCAACATCGGAGCAGCTGCAGCTGTAGTCGAAAGCCATGTAAACCCACGACCCAAAGCTGAAACTTCTATGTTTCCGGTGTTCTCTATTGCGACAAGCACATCGTTCATCGGACGTCCAATGCGTGTCAGCCCTTTCATTATCAAACGAGAGTATGGAGTATTAGTGACTTTGCACAATTTTGTTGCGCTCTCTATTTCTCCTTCGTGGATGTAGTCGCGTATTCTTTTCATGAATGTCGCATCTTCTTTTGACGCTTTGTATATCACGATGCAACGCTCTACAAAGATATAAATGCTGACAAGCAGAAGCACTGCAAGCGGAATCATGATAATACCACCCTCCAAAGTCAAATTCCAAAGCGATAATGCTTGTGTCGATGATGTTGCTGTCATAAGTTACTCTGTATTAAAATCTTAAATTTCTTTCAAACACTCTCTGTAAGCCTTGATTGTAGCTTCGATACCCATATATAGCGCATCGCTGATCAACGCATGGCCGATTGACACTTCATTCAAATAAGGCAATGACTCGAAGAAATAGCGCAAATTTTGAAGATTCAAATCATGACCTGCATTAACACCCAAGCCTACGCCATGTGCCACTTTAGAAGCTTCCACAAATGGAGCGACTGCTTCTTCGCGATCTTTTTCATAGCTATCGACATACGGTTTTGTATATAATTCGATTCTGTCGGCACCTGTCTTTGCCGCTGCACGTATTTGATCGACATCGGCTGCTACAAATATCGACGAGCGAATGCCCGATTCTTTCAATCGATCAACAATACCCGACAAGAAGTCCATATTGTTGACTACGTCCCAACCGGCACTCGATGTCAAATCGCCCGGCTTATCCGGCACAAGTGTCACTTGCTCCGGCTTGACTTGCAAGACAAGCTGCATAAATTCTTCCGAAGGATAACCTTCGATATTGAACTCTGTTTTTACCAATGGACGCAATTTATAGACATCAGCTCTCGTGATGTGGCGTTCGTCAGGACGAGGGTGCACAGTGATTCCTTGCGCACCAAACGACTCACAATCTACCGCAAATTTTTGTACATCAGGCATATTCTCACCTCGAGCATTGCGAAGTGTTGCCACTTTATTGATATTTACACTTAAAACTGTCATTTTCTTTTTCTTTAATTGTTATGCCGATAATTTTTTGCATTTTTTTGGAGCGAATGGCACAAATTTTGTACCTTTGACTTTCATTATCAAAAATGCTTCTATTATCATCGATTTTAGAGTGCAAAAATAGATAAAATATTTTGATTTTACCATATTTTATCAATGGTTTTTTATGACTGCTAAAAATATACTATCGCCACGTTTGTCTTTTGCTTCTGCTTCAGCTCATGAGGTCAATACTGATTTAGCAACGGCTTACAGAATGAAAGAGATTGATGCCGAGACTCCTATCATTGAAGTCTTGCAGCATTTCGCTGATTGTGCAGACATAGTGCTACCGGTCAGTGAAAACGGACAAATTATCGGATATATTGACAGTCAATCATTGATTGATGGGCTATGCAAAACGATTGTAGCGCGTGACGACAGTTCTATAATCAACCTTAAATGCAGCCACCACGATTATTCGGCATCAGCCATTGCCATGGCTGTAGAAGACGCCGATGCGCATTTGGTCGATATGTTTTCTTCTCCTTCCGATGACGAAAAAATCAACGTCTGCCTGCGTGTTCGCCATTTCGACCCGACAGCCGCTGCGAACTCTCTTCGCCGACACGGCTTTGAAGTCGTCTCAACATTCTCAAAACAATCCGTCCATGCAGAAATCGCTGCCGAACGCCTTGCTCATTTAGCTGCTCTCCTAAACGTTTAAACCCCATACAAATGACCAACAATCTCTCACACCCGACAATTGCCATATATGGCAGCCGACGCCAAGAGCAATACTTGCAACAAATCGGCGAGCTGCTTTCTCGCCTTGATTCCGACGGCTTCACCATAGCAATACATCAGCATCTTTTCTCCTACCTCAAAGAGCACCTTAATTCACTGCCGACATCATGCGTCGAAGCAAATGATGTCCCTGCCAATGCAAGGGCTGTGCTCAGCATCGGAGGCGACGGCACTTTCCTAAGAACAGCCGGATGGGTAGGCGACCGACAAATTCCCATCCTGGGCATCAACACCGGTCATCTCGGTTTCTTGTCAATGTGCGACATCGAAAATCCGCAAGCCATCGTTGACGACATCGTAGAAAATCGTTTGGTCGTAGAATCTCGCTCTGTCCTGAAACTCGAAGCACCATATATCCCCGAAGGATTTTGGCCATACGCCCTCAATGAAGTCGCGATTTTAAAGCAAGACACTGCATCGATGATTACGGTTGAGACTATGGTCGATAATTCATATCTCACAGATTATCAAGCCGACGGACTGCTTATTTCGACACCGACAGGCTCTACAGGCTACAATATGTCGGTCGGCGGACCGATACTTCGCCCGACCCTTGATAATTGGGTATTATCGCCGATTGCTCCCCACTCATTAACCATGCGCCCACTCGTAATCGACTCTACCGCAGTCATCAAAGCATGCACAAAATCAAGAGCTAAGACATATCGAATAAGCCTTGACGGACGTTCTTTCAGTCTGCCATGCGGCTCTATCATTTCTATCCACAAAGCCGACTTCCCTATTTTGGTCATGCGACGTGCTGACGACAATTTTGCCACAACATTGCGCAACAAACTCCTTTGGGGAACACGTTAATAATCTCGACACTTAGGTCACAATTTCTTATATACATTAAAAAACCGGGGCGAAACCGATAATCGATTTCGTCCCGCATTGCAATATGCAATTTACATCATGGAAGATTGTGAGAGATATTCTTCGCTGAACATACAAGCACAACGAAGAATTGTCAGCAACTACAACAAGAAATTCTTTAAAGAAAGCAATACAATTGTTGTTGTCATGAGATAAATCATTACTAACGAGAAAGGAATTTGCTTTTTCATATCAACATTCATTTTATTATTAATACTATTGCCGAAACATTCTTTACCTCATCCTCTGCCAATAGATTTTGAAGTTTATCGCTTTCGACATTGCAAATTTAGTCCTCTACCACTGCAATTTTATTGCAGTATAATGTTAACAAACACTAAATATCCACATCTGTTTTTTAGACACGTCTATCAATTGTTTTGTAAATGATTTATAAAATTTTAGAAATAGACATAATTCATTTAGTATTTACAAACAAATCATCCATTGTGATTTCGTTTCTTACGGCATCACTATACATATTTTTCTTCACACCGAATGTTGTTATGAAGGTAAGATGAAGTCCACCACGAGTCTGCGTTTCTTCTTGGAAACTTCCCATTCGATTGCGCAATCGGCTTTCTTCCGTTTTGCTGATGCTATATGGATATTCGCTATATTTCACTTCACAGATATTGACCAATTGGTCTGCACGTTCGATGATGAGATCAATTTGAGCAGCAGGTTGGCTATACTTGCTTCGCCATGAATAGTATTCCGTGTGTATGCGATCGATGCCTAAAGCAGTCTTAATCTGGGGGATATGCAACATGCACACTCGCTCAAAAGCCAAACCCAACCAAGAATTCATTTTGCTTGTGCCAAGCATATTCGACCAATAATGTTCATCAGTCGTTTTCTTTTGAGCAAATGTATAATGAAACAAGTTGAAAAGGTCGGTCAACTGGTAAAACATAGCATTTGCCTTGATTTTCTTCTCCTTTACTTGAAATACTCGAATGAAGTCACAATTGACAAGATTGGTCAGAAGCTTGGTCAAATATCCGTTGTTGGAAAGCTTAGCTTGTGTAGCGATTTCCTCTCTGGAAAGTCCTTGCTTGTTTTCAGACAATACTTTAATAACAGAAAGGTATGCATCCGGCGATTTGAACAATGATTTAAACAGGCGATCGTGCTCCCGACGCATTTCTCCCCCTTCTTGAAAAAACAGGCTATCAATGTTTTGGGCAAGACTTCTCCGATTGTCGAGCAGACTATAATAATATGGTATTCCTCCAAACGCCATATAGGACTGAAGGACAGAAAGTCTATTCCATTCAAAATCATATTCTTTGAAGTAGGCTTCGGCTTCGCTAAGAGTGAACGGACATAAATGCATTTCGTGAGTGATTCGGTTGTGGAGACCTCCATGATTGTCAATAATGTTATCCACCATCCATGAGGTAGCAGAACCACAAACGATTAGCTTTATGTTTGAAAAATTAGATGCCCAACCATTCCAGAAATGGTCTAAGGCCCTGACAAATCCGGCTTTTGGAGTATCAAAACAAGGAAGTTCATCAATAAAAATGATACATCGCTGACTTCGAACTTTTTCTTCTAATAATTTTTGGAGTAAGGTAAAGGCGGAATTCCAAGTGGTAGGCTTTTCCGAACCATCATATCCGAAGCGTTCCAACGCTTGTGTAAAGTTGAACATTTGCTCACTCTTTTTTCCATCAATAGTTCCCGAAACCTCAAAAGCAAATTCGTTCCTAAACATTTCCCTTATAAGAAATGTCTTTCCCACACGTCGCCTTCCATATACAGCAATAAACTCGGCTTTATCAGAGTTGATGTATTGTCTTAACGTGGCTATTTCTTTGCTTCTTCCTATAATTTTTGCCATACTTCCTAATTTAAATAGTTGGAGATATGCAAAGATACATAAGATTTTTGGATTGTAGAGCTAAAACGGTAAAAAAATCGGCGATTTAGCTCTATAATCGGCGATAGCAGAGCTAAAACAATGAAAATTTCATCAGTTTAGCTCTGTAATCGCAAATTCCGACGACAATAAAGCCCTGCCTTTTTAGGTACAACAAGCTCCAATATGGCGTAGTCACGCGTCCCACTCCTATCACATCTAATATATCTATTACATCTACCCCATCCATTATATCTATTATATCTATTATATCTATTATATCTATTATATCTACCCCATCTATTACATCTATCGTCTCGAAGCATTGACCCCGACATCAAGCCCATAGGCTGTCGAAGAGGAAGAGATAGAGCAAACGACATCTACCGGGAAGGACTTGTAGGCTAAGATGACGAGGAATATCCACCGGGAAAGACTCGTAGGCAAAGATGACGAGGAACATCTGTCGAGAAAAAGCCCGATGCTTTAAGAAAAAGTGTGTCGTCCTGAAAAAACGTTACAGGATTTGATACAAAATTAATAAAAGTTTTCTAAATAACAACACGGCATGTCGTGTTGTTATTTTTCGTTCTATAAGTTACAATCTCTTTTTCATTTTGACTATGCATCTCATTGGG
>JAZTZN010000018.1:0-8782 GCA_045637445.1 Muribaculaceae bacterium | reverse complement strand
CACAGACAATAACCTCTTATATTATTCAGATGACTACGGTGTGACATGGAATGAACTGTATGAACTTGACCTTGAAGAGGGAGATAAAATCGAAGATTTCCTACAGCATGGCAAAATGATTTACTCCTATACTTCATCAGGCAAAATCTATCAAATAGACTTGTCGCAAATCGAGACTTCAGTTGAGACGATAGGTGTCGGAAACGAAAATGTGTCGGTAAAAGTAGAGGGCAATAATTTGCGTATCAATTCGCAAAGCGAGATTTCAAACATTGAAATCTATAGCATCGGGGGAATAAAATTACTATCGCAAAAATACGCCACTGAAGGCATTGATATTTCCGACCTCTTGCAAGGAACTTACATAGCTCGCTTGCAGACAGCCGATGGCCGCTCACTTTCCGTCAAATTCAATAAGTAGTAACCTTAAAAAATTAAAATCATGAAAGCAAAAAACAGATATATAATATTGATAGTTTTCCTATCCATGATTTGGACGGCAAACGCACAAGTCAATATAAATCAATTTATAGAAAGTGTTACGCATAGCGAAACAACATTTACCAATGGATTAAACGCATCTGTTTTCACAATAGATGCACCGGCAACTGGTAATTATCATATACAATTTTGGCTTAATCCTACTACATCGGATAACGTTTCATTCCAAAGTCATCGAGTAATTGTCAACGGAGAAGAAATCGGACTGTTGAATCCGACTACATCTGGTTGGCAATCAATCGGAATCACAGACGCAGAGACTGTAATGCTCTACCAAGGAGAGAATGAAGTTTGTGTAATTGGTGATGCAATTTCTGTGCCGATGATTGACATGGTGCGCATCGCTTGTAATGTAGAGGATGCAGAAATAACAACACTTGAAAATACGTCAATGGTTGGAAATGTTCAATCACAAACTATCACAGGATTAACTCCAATACAGCCGATCACACCGATTACTCCCCCAATTACAGACGATCATGTTGCATTGACAGCCTACTATAGTTTCAATAAGCAATTCCGCCTTCAGCCGGGTCAGATTATTGAAATTACGACCATTGCTCCTCTTGCACACGGCATCGACTTCTATATCAAAAGAAATGATGACGATATAAATAGTCAAGCCGGGACAAACGACCTGAATTGGTATGCCGGGTCAGCTGCTTATTCTTCTACATCATCCAATCATCGAGCAACTATGACTACAAAAATCCCTGTGGCAGGCATTTATAGAATGAACCTGCGCAGTGGAGTATCAGGTGTTCAGCAAACAATCACTAATGTAGATATCTGTATTAAAGATTCAATTAATGATACAAACCCCACCACTTATTCCTACACGAATAGCAAGGCGAGCTATACACGAATGGCGACAATGATACCGGCCGACGGTACAGAATACAGAGTAAACGCAATCAATCTCCAACAAAACACAACTAATCCACCCCGAATGCCTGCCAATATAGATGTTTGTATAGAAGGAGATGCAAGTACTCCCGGTAGAGTTGTAAGATATTTTACAACTGGTACTAATGGTGTAACAACGACCTACAACATAGGTACACTTGATGCAGTTTATCAGATACCCGCAACAGCAGTACATATCTCATTGCAAAATTCTACTACGACATCGGATGTATGCTACATTGCAGTTACCGAGACACCGGAAGAAACCGATGGCTATTTCCCAATTCTACAAGCCAAAAGAAACGACACGACAAGCGTGAATGAAATAGGATTGATGCAATCAGCTGTAGCTGTCGATGGCAATCAGATAATTGTACAGACAGCAGAAGCTGACGCACAGATCGAGATATACAATCTGAGTGGAACATGCATCTATCGAGGAACTGAAAAAGTGATTTCTATCAGCGAGCGAGGAGTATATATCGTCAAAGCAGATGGTAAGACTTTCAAAGTCGCAGTTCGCTAATCATAGCACAAAATAAGACATTAAGAGAGGGGTTGTGTTATTAAAGACATAGCTCCTCTTTGTTGTACCTATTATTCCATCTAAAAAGACATATCACACAATAAATGAGTAAACGAACAAGTGTTCTGTGTGTTGACGAATTGGCGTAAATTTGGAGAATTGGCATGGTTTTAGTATATTTGCAGATTATTTAACAGATTTACAGGAAAGACAGTGAAAATACATAGAGAAGGTACAAACATATTAATTCTATTGTTTATCGTATTGGCAGCGTTGAATGTTCCGGTGTGGTTGTTTTTGCCGCCGGTCGTATTGCCATGTATTTTCTCGGGATTGTCGCTGATGTTTTATCTTTTTGTGTTCAATTTCTTCCGTTCGCCACGTCGCTATTATAAAGGGGAGAGAGAGGACATGATAGTATCATCGGTCGATGGAACGGTGGTTGCGCTTGAAGAAGTGATTGAGACGGAATACATCAAAGGTCCTGCCATACAATTGTCAGTATTTATGACTCCGATGAATGTGCATGCCAATTGGTTTCCTGTTGATGGCAAGGTGGAATATGTTCGTCATCACAAAGGACGTTTTCTATCAGCCTACCTTCCAAAATCGAGCACAGAAAACGAGCGTAGCACGATAGGCATAGTCTGTCGTAACGGTGAGCGCATCACTGCTCGCCAGATAGCCGGCGCAATGGCTCGCCGCATTGTGACATACGCCGAAGAAGGCGATGAAGCAAATATCGATAACCACATGGGCTTCATCAAATTCGGCTCTCGTGTCGATTTGTTTTTGCCGTTGAATGCAGAAGTCATGGTGAAACTTGGCGATAAGACTTGGGGAGGACTGACACCATTGGCGAAACTTAAAGGAAAAATGCAATAAACCATAAGCATTGAATGTTGTCTCATCAATAAAATCAAATCAGTATGAGCATATTAAAGAAAATAAGATACAACACACCGAATGCCATAACTTGTATGAATCTTATAGCCGGCACAGTGGCTATCATTTTGGCGTCAAAGGGCGATGAGCCGATGTGTGGGTTGGTGGCATATCAGTGGGCATTTATTTTTATCGGCATAGCAGCAGTGGCTGACTTTCTCGACGGCTTCATGGCACGACTGCTAAAGGCATATTCTGAAGTGGGTAAGGAGCTTGATTCTCTTTGCGATTTAGTGAGTTTCGGTGTTGCTCCTGCAGTGATCCTATATAATGCTGTCATCGCTTGTGGTGGCGCAGAATGGGTGGCATGGTGCAGCCTATTGATTCCGGCAGCCGGAGCAATGCGTTTGGCTAAATTCAATGTCGATACGCGTCAAGAAACTAATTTCATTGGTCTCCCGATACCGGCAAATGCAATATTTTGGATTGGCTTTGTCGCATTCTATTATGAAATCGGAGGCATACTTAATTGGTTGACTTTAGCTGCAATAGTAGTGATGAGTTGGCTAATGCTTTCGTCAATTCGCATCTACTCATTGAAATTCAAAAACTATTCGTTTAAAGAAAATTCTCATCGATATATTCTGATGATTGCCGCTATCGTTTTTGTGGCTATCGGAGGATTGATGGGAATGGCAATTACTATTTTGTACTATGTTCTTTCGGCTGTCGCTATGCGTTTCAGAGCCGGACTAAAATAATTATTGACTTATATCAGCAGACAAAATGGGTTTATTAGGATTAATATTCACAGGTTTCATACTTTGGTTGCTTTTTGTCGTAGCGCGAATAGGTTGGCGCATTTATCGCACTTATCGCAGCATGAACAAAGCCTTTCGTCAGTCGCCTTTTGGCGCTCAGACGCAAGAGCAATCGGACAGAAACGGTTCATCATGGTTCACATGGGGCAAAAGACAGAGTGCTTCTCGTCGTCGAAACAAAAAGATTATCCCTGAGGATTATGGCGAATATGTAGATTTCACAGAGACAAAAGAGCCTTCTGATACTCATTCGCAAAGCGAGAAACCGTCGGATAATTATCGCGAGAATCAAGTGGAAGATGCCGAGTGGGAAGACATTAAATAAAGTGATGAAACGACCGAAAACGTTATATGTAAGCGATCTTGACGGCACTCTTTTAGGTGCCGCTTCCGAACTCAGTGATGCTTCGGCACAAATGCTCAATCAAGCCATTTCCTTGGGTGCCGATTTTACAATAGCCACAGCGCGCACGCCTGCCACTGTCTCTCGTTTGCTTAAGAAGGTCGATATGAAATTGCCTGCCATTGCGATGACCGGAGCAGTCAGATGGGATTTCAATACACACGATTACTCAAAACCGAAATTTATCGACCCGGCGCAGGCAGAGGAATTGTTGGCGATCTATCGTCGTCATAATTTGCCGGTGTTTCATTACTCGTTGGGTGAGAATGCTGTTGAGGTCAGACATTGTGGCGATCTTAGCGACTTGGAGCGCAAATTTGCCGACGATCGTTCAGGGTCCGCCTTCAAACGCTTCATGCTTAGCGACGACATATCGTCGGCGTCGTTGGAGCGCACGCTTTTGTTCTATTCGATGCAACCGACTGCACAAGTGGAGCGATTATATCGCGAAATTTCAGAGATAGAGGGTATAAATCCGGTGTTTTATCATGACATATTCGGACCGGATGTGGCGCTCCTTGAGGTGTTCTCTGAGGCAGCATCAAAGGCATCGGCAGTGCAAAGTATTGCCGAGGAGGTAGGAGCCGAGAGGGTAGTGGTCTTTGGCGATAATGTCAACGATATTCCGATGATGCAGACTGCCACACATGCCGTCGCTGTCGAAAATGCGATTGATAGGGTTCGTGAAATGGCAGATGAGGTGATCGGCTGCAACACGTCGGATTGTGTGGCAAGGTGGATTCTCAATGACATTGCCGACACAATAAACCATTAATCATCTGCGTTTTTAATTCAAATGGCTAATATCTACGAATCACAACGTGCCGGCAAGGTTATATTTTTGGCTATTTCTGCCATAACCATTGTGGTCTTTCTCGTCGTTTCAAACAATCTGATAAAAGAATTGTCCGAACAAGAAAGAATCAGAATGGAGATATGGGCTGATGCCACAAAACGCCTCGCTAATGCAGATGAAAACACCGACTTTGATTATCTCCTGTCGATTATTCAACGCAACACGTCGATACCGGTGCTCGTCGAAGACGGCGAAGGAAATATCCTTAATCATCGAAATTTCGACCTTCCCGTTAAGGACGAGGAGGAACTGTTGCTTTTCTCGGAGATGTCGCCACAAAATCAGGAATATCTAAATAAGAAATTGGCCAAACTTCGTCGGGGCTCAAACAAAATCATTATCGATATAGATGCCGATACGCGTCAGTACATCTACTACGAAGATTCAGTCGTTTTGACACGTCTGAGCTATTATCCCTACATTCAGCTCGGGGTGATGATTGTCATAGCGTTAATAGTCTTTTCAGCCATAATCTACACGAAGCGTGCAGAGCAAAATCGTGTCTGGGTCGGACTGTCGAAAGAAACAGCTCATCAGCTTGGTACGCCGATTTCTTCGCTTATGGCTTGGACTCAATTGCTTGAGTCGTATGGTATAGATGCCGATGTCGTCAGCGAAATCGACAAGGATGTCAACCGTCTGTCGGTCATTGCTGATCGTTTTTCAAAAATCGGTTCTAAACCGGAACTTAAACTTGAATATCTCAACGACACAGTCAGCCGTTCGCTTGACTATATGAAATCCAGAGTGTCGGGTAAGGTGAATATTGTCATGAATCTTTCCGACGACGACCATGGCGTTATGCTCTCGGTGGCTCTTTTTGAGTGGGTAATGGAAAATCTCACCAAGAATGCTGTGGATGCAATGGACGGCGCCGGAACAATCACAATCACAACTATTGGCGAAAAAGAGCGCGTGGCTATAGAAATCAACGACACAGGGAAGGGTATCTCTCGTAAAAACTTCAAAAACGTGTTTAATCCCGGTTATACGACAAAGAAACGTGGTTGGGGGCTTGGCTTGACTCTTGTCAAACGCATAATTGAAGAGTATCATGGCGGAAAAATATTTGTCAAAGACTCTGAAATCGGACGTGGCACGACATTTCGCATCGAATTGCCCTCGCCAAAATAACACGCATTTATGTGCTTAATGAAAGTGTTGATACATAGAACAACACACGCCCATTTTCATCTTATCCCGCAATACAAAATCAGAAAATCAATATGATTGACAATTGCGACATTCGCAAACGAGTAATGCAGGCTGCCGATATTACGGAATTTCAGCGACGTGTCTATCTGGAGTTGCTTTGCATCCCTTCAGGTGCGACTATCACATACGCTGAATTGGCACATCGCATCGGTTGTCGCAGTGCGCAGGCTGTCGGTCAGGCATTGCGTCGCAATCCATTTGCTCCGGAAGTCCCATGCCATAGAGTCGTTGCTTCCGACGGTACAGCGGGTGGATATTTTGGCAAAACTTCAGGTGAGATGATTGCGCGTAAAACCCGGCTGCTCGAAGAAGAAAGATTGCAAAATCCGAAAAGTCCTGATGTGTGATAAGAATGCGTGACGCTGATACACATCCCACGTGCTATTCCTCATTTTTCCATGAGAATCCTTCTCGTCGTCACCATAAAAAAGAGGATACCTCACGTCGGAAGTATCCTCAATTGTCTTTATTGTCGTTGTTTACGATTATCGTTTAGTCGCGGAATTCGAGGTCTTGGTCAACGATTACGTGCCAAGGGAGACCTGAATTAGCCAATTTTTCGAGGAATGGATCCGGATCGAATTCTTCTACATTGTGAACGCCAGGCATTACCCATTGTCCGGTCATGAACATATATGCACCGACCATTGCCGGAACACCGGTTGTGTAGCTGACTGCTTGTGCGCCTGTTTCTTTGTAGGCAGCTTCGTGTGAGCAGTTGTTGTAGATGTAGTAAGTAGATTCTTTTCCTTCTTTGTTAAGACCTTTGATGCGGCAACCGATTGAAGTCTCGCCGGTGTAGTTTTCTCCGAGTGAACCCGGGTCAGGGAGCACCGCTTTGAGGAATTGGATAGGCACGATTTCCTGACCGTTGTACATCACAGGGTCGATGCGAGCCATACCGATGTTTTCGATTACGCGAAGGTGAGTCAGATACTCTTGACCGAAAGTCATCCAGAAACGAGCACGCTTGATAGTCGGGAAGTTGATAACGAGTGATTCAAGCTCTTCGTGATAGAGAAGATATGATTCGCGTTCGCCGATGCCCGGATAGTTTAGAGGCAAGTGGATTTCGAGGTTTTCTGTTTCCACCCATTTGCCGTCTTGCCAATAGCGACCTTTCTGAGTGATTTCGCGGATGTTGATTTCCGGGTTGAAGTTTGTAGCAAAAGCTTTACCATGATTTCCGGCGTTGCAATCGACGATGTCGAGGTAGTGCATTTCCGAGAAATGGTGCTTAGCAGCGTAAGCTGTAAATATAGCCGACACACCCGGGTCGAAGCCGCAACCGAGGATAGCAGTCAAGCCTGCTTTTTCGAAACGTTCGCGATAAGCCCATTGCCATGAGTATTCGAAGTGAGCTTCGTCCTTTGGCTCATAATTGGCTGTATCGAGGTAGTTGACGCCACACTGAAGGCAAGCCTCCATGATTGTGAGGTCTTGATAAGGGAGAGCCACATTGATTACGAGCTCCGGTTTATGACGGTTCATCAGCTCAACAAGTTGCTCCACAGAGTCCGCATCGACCTGGTCGGTCACGATGTTTTTAGCACCGATTTTCTCAGCGAGACGGTCACATTTCTCTTTTGTGCGAGAAGCGATGACGATTTCGGAGAATACCTCCGGATTTTGTGCGCATTTGTGGGCTACTACTGTTCCTACCCCACCGGCGCCGATAATAAGTACCTTTCCCATTTTCTTCGGTTAAGATTTTAAAATTTTACAATTGACCACAAAGATAACTATTTTATATTATTATCCGTATATATTATCGGGCAAATTCCCGATTTTTTTCGAAAAATTACGGTTCTCGGAGCAAAAAAGGAGAATTTCTGCGTTAGGAACTGAGCCATAATACATTAAACGCTCCCCCGTAAATAGCAACAATAATAAAAACAAGTAACTGAAAGATGTCGCTTCAAGTTGTAGATACATTTATGCTATTTATCAAGTAGTACGATGCATACCGAATTAATTAATGCCAAATTACCGAATTTGATTTTTTATATACCAAGATAGTATAAATAAATGATATTACAATTTTTTCGGAGCTTTTTTTGTAATATTTAAATCTCAAAAGATTTGTTTATAGACTAACCGGGGTGGATTTATAGAAAAGAAAAAGAGACAACATCCGTATTATACGCATTTCTTTTTGTACCTTTGTTGGCAAATGATAAGCATATGAGCGATTTACAGACATACTCCGAAGCGGTACGGGTTATTAAGGAAGCGATATTGCGTAGTCAGTACCGTGCTGCATCTGCGGCTAATAAAGAACAACTATCATTGTATTATGGTATAGGTTGCTTTGTTTCTAAGAACTCACGCGAGGGCTTTTGGGGCAAAGGTGCAATCGAGTCCATTAGCCAGCAACTGCAAAAGGAGTTGCCCGGGCTTCGTGGTTTCTCGGCATCGAACATAAAGAATATGCGTTCATTCTACGAAGAGTGGTGGCCTGTTATAAATCGCCAGCCGATGGCTGAGGAAAATAAAACGCTAACTGCGGTTAGCGATTCGGAACTTAACGAGCAAATGTTGCTTATTCAAATTCGTCAGCGATCGGCTGGCGAATTTAATTGGTCGGATTTTATTGCTATCGGCTTTAGCCATCATATTGAGATTATAACAAAAGCAAAATCATTAGAAGCCCGCTTGTTCTATATCCA
>JAZTZN010000017.1:0-1230 GCA_045637445.1 Muribaculaceae bacterium | reverse complement strand
ACATAACTTTTGAGATTTTGAGATTAAAAACTGTTCGCTGAGAGCGATTAAAATTTACGAGCAAATCAGGGCATGCGTCAAGTGATGACAGGCACAAGGATTTACTGCAAACAATACTCTCTGCAAGAGGAAGATTTTTGTATAAACTTGTCTTGTCCTTTTGCCCGGAACGGCATGCTAACTTCGCTCGGTGAATTTCTTATATCGCAACAGCACGGAGCAGTGTATCAAAATCGGCACAAAAAGTTAGTGTTGCAGATGTATTCTGATGTGTAGCGTCAAGGTAGAAAGCGACGCTGAGAATGCCTACAAGTGCAAGTGTGGAATGTGGCTGCGAGTGGTTTCAATCGAAAGTAGAAAATTCGTGGTATTAAGAAGCGTTGCGTAAAGGATAACACTCATAGGTGTGGTATTACGACCGAAAGAGTATTGAGCCGACAATGGGCAGTGGGCAGATCAGCAAGGTTGTCCGATAAGTACCCCAAGAAAGCGATGCCAATCATCAAAGATAAATTCAGCCGTAGCAAAGAAAAAGTGTGCCAACACGATTGTGGCGTGAAATCATAGTAGAACAATAGAATACAAGTACAAAATCGAGTGGCAGAATGAGCGACGATATAGAGCGAGAAGTGGCACTATTGCAGAGTGATAACCGATGTTCGAGATAGCGAAAATGCTCCGGCACAGCGTTACCCGATAGACGAAGAACAATCATACACTATATAACGGAAATTAGCCACAAAAGATGATCTTGATTTTGGAGCGACAAAGTAGAAATGGAGTTGCGACAATAGTAATCTCCTTGACACAAATCAGCCACCGAGTAATGGGTTTGGAAATGGAAAAGAACACCAATCAAAAGCGTGGAAGAAAAACACACTCAATGGGCGGTAAGATGAATATTGTAGCCGGGGTGAACAAAACAAAAGGCACTTGCTTGATGCAAGCACCTTTTTGAAGGTGAGAATATCTATCTTTTACATCAGATAGACATACATTGTATAGATGTCGCCATTGAACAATTCTTCGGCTTTGAGAGCTGCTTCTTCATCATTGCGAGCTTCGACTTCGTAAGAGTAAACTTCATTATCAAAATCCTCAATATCCACTTGGTAAAACTTCATCGCACGAGGATTAAAGCGAGAGCGATTATTCACTGAATTGTTATCGAAACCAAGATTCATTACCGATGTTTGAACTGAATGTGTCATATTATTTTACGATTTAATG
>JAZTZN010000016.1:0-3024 GCA_045637445.1 Muribaculaceae bacterium | reverse complement strand
CGAACTTTTTGAAGCGTCGTTCAAAGTCAAAGAAATTATGGAGAGATACGACAATTGGCGTAATCTCATTCTCGACAATCAAATCTATCGCCACAATTTCCTGCTCGTGCAGCTGGTAATGGGCGAATGGAAGAAAAGAATTTTATCACCAATCAAAAAATCAGAATGATTATGGAAGAAATCACACTTTCAATCGAGGACTTAAAAGCTATCTCGGAGCAATCCGAGATAGTAAACAAGTCAATCATCGAGTTCAACACAAGCGAGAAGTATCTTTCTCGCGAAGCTATGGTAATGGCTTACATCGAAGTAATTAGTGCATATCAAAAAGTATTTAACATCATTTTTGACATAGAAAGCTATGAAAAAGATTGATTTTCCTTTCTACGAAATCATCAAGAATGACGCTAACGGCTACGAATGTGGCCGTGAGCGTTGCGATGATTTAGTTACTGCTTACATTCGTTTCAGCACCTTGATGAATGTATTCCCCGAATACACTATCAAGATGAATTTCGTTACCGAAAAAGAAATTCACACCGTCATGCAATTCCCGGTGAGATAATTTCTTCTCACTTTCGCTTTAAGGCAGTCGAAAGATTGCCTTAAATTGTGTCTTTTAATACTCGCGCTCATCGCCGTAACTTCGTGGTAAATAAAACTTATTTACTATGGCAACAAGTTTAATTACTCAAATTCCAATTTTTGTATTCTCTTCGCAGATTGGCGACATCGAACTATCTACCGACCAAGCAAAAATCGAAATCGTGGTGGAAGACGGCTTGACAAAGATGTTCAAGACAATGCTCTATGCCTATAATGGAAAGGTGACGCTTGTCAATATCGGCGAGGTGCTGGAAAATTATATGCGAGCTAACGGCAAGGTGTTTACTGCGTTCACAGTATATTACAACACTGCCGAGGGTGCTTATATAGGTTCGTTCAACCTCAATACTCAGTATTGCTCGCTAAATCTTAATATAAACACCGGACTATTTGGCTCATATAATTTCCTGACGACATTGACTGCGAAGCGTGTGCCGAGAAATGCCATTGATTATATATGGCTACTTCACGGACAAGATAGTGGCGAGGTAAAGGCTCATTGCGTCTATGAACAGGAGAATGGCGAAGTCGCCAACAAGACTGTTACGATGCGTAGGTTGATAACCGACGACCTGGGCGTTACGCAGATCATCATCAATCAATCGCAACTACTCATGCTATTGCGTAGTGGTGGAGCAAGTGTGTCGAAACTGCTATCGTTTGCGATAGAGTTCAACAACAGATATTTCACTTATTATGTCACGGACAAAGAAGCCGATGTGTCGTTTGTTTTCAAAAATTGCTTTAATGTGGACGAGATAGCATATTTCAATGCTATCACTACTACTACAACAAAGGTCAATCGCTCTACGGCAGTGGTAGGTGGACGGCATTTGTTCTACGACCAATCTGTGGATAAAACCTACGAAGTCGAGTCAGCTCCATTGACAAGCGATGAAGCCTATTGGGTAGAACAACTGCTAATGTCGCATTCCGTAAGGCTGAATGATTCATCGCTTCTCGATGTAATAATTACCGATAGCACTTGCGAAATTAGCGACAACGATGAGCAACTTAACAAGGTTAAGTTTACTTGGCAGTTTGCAATGAAAACGCCACATCTAATGAAATCGTTCCGTGAGGACACTAACGGAATATTTACCGAACCTTATAATCAAACATTTAACTAATGGCTAACGCAATACACATATCAACATTACGGAAAATGCTTCAAGCCGGCGACCCTGTAAACATATCGCTTTGGACGAAAGACGGCCAAATACAGCATTGGAATAATTGTATTCCGCTTCGATATGATTTCTATAAGGGTGTGCGTAGGATGAAACTACTCACAAGTCGCCAAATACGACAAGTGCGTGATGTCTGCATTTTCCGTATCAATGGAATGGAAGTCTTCTTATAAATCTCATATACTATGAACAACTTACAATTTAACTCCGTAGAGAACATACCGATACTCAATGCTCAGGCAGCGTTCAAAGTGGATAGCTCGGCTGTGTTCCGTGAACAAGGCGACATAGTGCCTACGATTATCGATGACCGCACTGTCTATGTGCCGTGGGGTGGCGACAATCAAATGCCGTTTGACATTCTCAATCTGATTGAGAGTGACGAAACACTTTCCACTTGCCAAATTTTTAATGCCGAAGTGTGCTACGGCAGTGGCTTGGTATATAATGCCGAAGCCTGTACCGAACAACACAAGGAAGCAATCGATGATTTCTTTCTCGACAATGATGTGGCAAGTTATTTTCTCGGTGTGTCGCAAGATTTCAAGCATTTTGGATTTGCAGTTTCGGTTATCATTCTCAATCCAGACGGCAACAAGATTGTGCGTCTATTGAGAAAAGAGGCTTGCTACTGTCGTTTTTCTCCTGCCAACAAAGATGGAAAGATTGATAAGGTGCTTTATGCTAATTGGCGTAACCCAATAGCGAGTCGTGAGCAGATCGAGATTATCGAACTGCTGGACTCGGCTTCGCCTTTTGCTGACCTCAAATCACGATTGGCAAACAAAACGAAGACTCGCAAGTTTGCCGTGGTGACTCGTGTGCCGACTCCCGACAGCACTTATTATCCCATTCCTTATTATGCTTCGCTCTTCAAAGGTAAATGGTATAATATCAAGCAGCTTATCGGTATGGCTAAGGAAGCAAAGCTCAAAAACACAGCTCCGATTAAGTATCAGATTGAAATCTCCAATAAGTATTGGGAATCAATCTTTAAGGCAGAGGGCATCACCGACCGACGCAAGCAACAAGAGCGTATCGTAAAGGAGAAACAGCAAATCCTTGACTTCCTTACCGGGGCTGAAAACGCTGGTAAGGCGTGGTTCTCCACCTTCTATGTCAATCCTAACGGCGATGTGCAGCACGATGTGGTAATCACCAAGATTGACGATGACAAGGAAGGTGGCGATTGGTCAACGGACATTCAAGAGGCTGTGAATATGTTCTG
>JAZTZN010000015.1:0-33823 GCA_045637445.1 Muribaculaceae bacterium | reverse complement strand
TATATCCACGAATCAGCCACACGGTTTTGGAATAAATACGTTTTGCGAGATTATCTCAAGGCTGATTTGTACAACCACCGAGGAACGCTCCCCAATAATTTCACCGCTACAATGCCGAGTACAAAGCAGGCATTAAAGGCAGTAAACGCATTCAAGGATGAATACTTGTTGGATTTTATCAATGTAGAAGAACTTGATACACAAGATGAAGACTTGAACGAACGTGTGCTCGAAAAGTCCATTATGGATAACATCAAAAGGTTTATCCTGACCTTCGGACAAGATTTTATTTTCGTAGGCAACCAATATAGGTTGGAAGTTTCGGGAGAGGAAATGTTTGTTGATTTGCTTTTCTTCAATCGAGAACTAAACTCACTTGTTGCCGTCGAGCTAAAATCAGGGAAATTCCGTTCTTCATACTTGGGACAATTGAGTACATATCTGTCGGCTCTTGACGCATATGTAAGGAAACCGCATGAAAACCCTGCAATTGGCATCCTGTTATGTCGCGATATGAATCAGTCGTTCGTAGAGTTTGCTATTCGAGACTATGACAAGCCTATGGGCGTTGCAACTTATAGGGCAACGAAAGATATGCCCGAACGATTGCGCAATGCACTGCCCGATATTGAAGAATTAAAGAAGCTACTATAAATAAGAACGCAGACGAAAGAAAATTATCATCATTATCTTTTCGTCTGCATTTCTTTTTGTACCTTTGTGCATCAGGAGTTATGACATTGATGTAAAACAATAATGAGCACAGAAATAGGAACGGTTGCCATATCGTTACCCAATTCTCAAGCAAGACAAATAACCGTTTAATTCTAAGATAATTGCAAATTCCCGATTTTTTTCAAAAAAGAGGTTAGATGTTGGGTATTACGCCAAGCAACCATGTCGAGATGAAGACATAAATCAACAAGCCGACCACGTCGTTGGTGATTTGAATAAACGGTCCTGTCGCAAGTGCAGGGTCGATTTTGAGCTTTTCAAGCATCAAGGGCACAAAGGTGCCAAATACGGATGCGAATATCACCACTAAGAATAATGAAACTGCCACCGAGATGGTGACTGCGAAGTCGTCAGGCATGACGAAAAGGTTGTAGGCAAAGACTCCAACCGATATGACAGTGGCATTCAGCAACGAAATCAATAATTCTTTCACTATTTGGCTGCCGGCATTTTTGATGTCGAGCGATCCGTTGGCAAGACCTTGAACGACGATAGCCGATGCTTGCACTCCGACGTTACCGCCTGTTCCCATAATCAAAGGGATAAATAGAGCGAGGGCTGTCACTTGTGCCAATTGAGCTTCAAATCCTCCCAAAATCAAGGAGCTGACAATCCCTCCGACCACTCCGATGAGAAGCCATGGGATGCGTGCCTTGGTCTGTGCCAATACAGAGTCTTCTGCATCGACGTCAGAAGAGATACCCGAAGCCAACTGGTAGTCGCGTTCCGACTGCTCGCGCACTTCGTCCATGACGTCGTCAAAGGTGATGCGTCCCATCAATCGTCCGATGCTATCGACCACTGCTACTGCTGCAAGGTTATATTTTTCGAAGTCGAGTGCAACTTCTTCTTTGGGCGTGTCGGTGCGAACGACGTGAGGCTCTGTCTCCATTACGTGCTTGATTTTCGAAGCTGAAGGGTGGGTGATCATCTTCTTCAGCGGCAACACTCCACGCAGACGATTATCGTTATCGACGACATATATGTTATAGACTTCGTCCATGTCTTCGGCTTGGATGCGCATCTCTTTCAGACATTCAGGCATCGACCAGTTTTCGTTGACCACAATCATTTCTGTGCCCATCATACCACCGGCTGTGTCCTCATCATATTGCAAAAGGTCAACGATGTCGCCGGCTTGTTCAACGTCTTCGATAAGCGAGATGACCTCTTCGCGCTCATCTTCGTCAAGCTCCTTGATGAGTTCAACAGCGTCGTCGGTGTCAAGTTCTTCGACAGCTTCAGCGATTTCTTCGCTATTCATGCCCTCAAGAAGTTTGCCACGTTCTTCCTCATCAAGCTCCATAAGCACATCACCCTTCAACTCATTGTCTTCAATGAGGTCGAAGAGCCACTCTGCTTCTTTCTTATTGAGCGACTGAATTATTTCAGCGATATCAGCAGGGTGAAGATTGAGAATTTCTTCTCGTGCTTGCGTTTCATTCTTTTCTTCAACAAGGCTGCTGATACGTTCTATGTCTTGGTCTGTAAAATCTTTCATCGTCTTATAAGAAGTGGCTTTTATGCCATTATTAATGCAAAATTAGCAAACTCATCTGAAAATGCCACATTTTTAATTGATTTTTTTTGTATAATCTTGTCGAAACACTGCTCTGTATCGACGAGATAGAAGTTGTCGGACAGATAGTTTTACCACATATTCTCAGCAGATTAATTGCCAACCATGTGTGAGAGCAGTGAGAGTGCGATGACGAGTGCGATGATGCCGAATGGGCGAAAATTGTATAAAAAAGTTTTGTGAGAATGATAAAAAATAGTTAATTTAGCGTTCTATATATAGAACTGGGGATTTTTCTGCGAAAACCGACATAAAAACCGACAATTTCTATTTAAAGGAAAGAAGAGAAATTTATAGACGTTTTCCACAAATCTATGAAACGCAATTAATTATGAGTAAAAGTAAAAAAAAGAAAGAAGATCAACCTGTAAGACTGAAGAAAAGCGTAATCGCCGATCGTATTCTCCTTTTTATGCAGAAGGAGAACACGCAGGCATTTAATTATAAACAGATAGCCCACGCAATCGATGCCAATCATCCGTCGAATCGGATGGATATAATCAATATTCTTGAAGACTTGGCATTGGCAGATATTCTGACCGAAGTGAGTCTCGGACGATATAAGATCAAGGGCAATCGCGGCACAGAGAATGAAGGCTATTTTGTGCGTCGTTCTAATGGTAAGAATGCAGTGGTCATCGACGATGAGCAGATATTTGTCGCAGAACGCAATTCGATGCACGCTCTCAATGGCGACAAGGTGAGGGTAGTGGTCTCTGCGAGCCGTCGCGGGGCAGAACCTGAAGCCAAAGTGGTGGAAATTATTGAAGCCAAAGAGCAGGTGTTTATCGGCACATTGCGTATCGAGAACAATTATTGCGCACTGATCACCGATTCGAAATATCTTGCTGCCGACATCATCATCCCTCGTGGCAAGCTCAAAGGAGGAAAGGATGGCGACAAGGCTATCGCTCGCATCACCCATTGGCGTGACGACGAGATGAATCCACGTGGCGAGGTGGTTGATATTTTAGGTAAGAAAGGAGAAAACACTGCCGAGATGCACGCTATTCTCGCCGAATTCGGGTTGCCATACAAATATCCGGAGTCGGTCGAAAAAGCCGCCAATAAAATCGATGCCGGCATCACGCCTGAAGAAATTGCTCGTCGCGAAGACTTCCGCGATGTGACCACATTCACTATCGACCCACGCGATGCCAAAGACTTCGACGATGCCATTTCATTGCGTCGTCTGCCTAACGGGCATTGGGAAGCCGGCGTCCACATTGCCGATGTGACCCACTATGTCACTCCGGGCACAATCATCGACCGTGAAGCGCAAAATCGTGCGACAAGCGTATATCTTGTGGATCGCACCATCCCGATGCTTCCGGAGCATCTTTCAAATGGTATCTGCTCGTTGCGTCCCGATGAAGAAAAACTCACATTTTCTGCAATCTTCGAGCTCGATGACAATGCAAATGTCATCAATTATCGTATCGGTCGCACCGTAATATGCAGCGACCGCCGATTCACATACGAAGAGGCACAAGAAATCATCGAGACAGGCAAAGGTGATTTTGCAGAAGAATTGTTGCAACTCAACCATTTCGCACAAGAATTGCGCAAGCAGCGATTTGACAATGGTGCGCTTGACTTCGATCGTGTAGAGGTGAGATTTGAAATCGATGATAACGGCAAGCCGTTAAGCGTCTATTTCAAGCAATCAAAGGAAGCCAACAAGCTCATTGAAGAGTTTATGCTACTTGCCAACCGCACTGTGGCAGAATTTATCGGCAAACAGTCTTCCGGCAAAAAAGCAAAGACATTTGTCTATCGCATTCATGACAATCCCGACCCGGAGAAACTTGCCAACATGTCGCTCATTGCTCATCGTTTCGGCTACAAAGTGAAATCAGATGGACGACGCAAGGAGATGAACAGTTCGCTTAATCGTATGCTTCGCGATGTCAAAGGAAAGGGTGAGGAAAATCTATTGTCGATCCTTGCTTTGCGTTCGATGTCGAAAGCTGTCTATACGACAGAAAATATCGGGCACTATGGTTTGGCTTTTGACTATTACACTCATTTCACTTCGCCGATCCGTCGTTATCCCGACATGATGGTGCATCGTCTGCTTCAGCGTTATCTCGACAAAGGTCGCAGCGCCGACAAGATGCGCACAGAGGATTTGTGCAAACATTCTTCCGACATGGAACAACTCGCTGCTAATGCCGAACGTGCCAGCATAAAATATAAGCAAGTCGAATTTCTTAAGGACCACATCGGTGAAGCCTATGAAGGCACAGTCTCCGGCGTCACCGAATGGGGTATCTACGTGGAATTGAAAGAAAACATGTGTGAAGGGCTTGTGCCGGTTCGCGACTTGCCCGATGATTTTTTCGATTTCGATGAGAAAAATTATACGCTTATCGGCCGTCGCACTCATGTGAAATACACTCTTGGCGACCAAGTCAAGGTAGTGGTTGCTCGCGCCGATTTGGATAAGAAACTGCTTGACTTCGCGCTTGCCGACAAAGAAGGCAATCCGATTCTTTCGCAACGCTCATCATCGACACCTCGCGGTCGCGACACGATAGCCGATGCGAAGCGTCGCAAAAAGGAATCTTCCCGCAAAGAAAAGACAAAATCAAAAGGCAAATCAAAACGCCGTCGTTGAGACAACGAGATATTAACTAATCGGTCGAGAAATGCTTAATGCAATCTCGACCGAAATTTTATCTGCTGATTGATTGAATTTGTCGGTTAATGAGCCGCCGAATGTGATGATTTGCTACCTATACGTCTGATTGTTTGCTTAATGAAAAATCAAATCGAAGACCTCCGTCCGGACGATTGCTGACACTTATCGATCCTCCATGAAACAACACAGCGTGTTTGACAATTGCCAACCCGAGGCCTGTGCCACCCATTCGTCGTGAGCGTCCTTTATCCACACGATAAAATCTTTCGAACAATCGTGACAATTGACTTTCTTCCACACCGCACCCGTCATCTTCAAAACGAATAAGACATTCCGAATCGGTGTTTTTTAGCAGACTGATATAGATGTTCTTTCCTTCAGAGTAGGCAATTGCGTTCTCTGTGAGATTGCGGAAGATGGAGCCTATTAACGATGTGTTTCCTTCTACGACCACTTGCTCGTCAAAGTCTGTGTGTAAGGTTATGCGTTCCTCATCGGGCACGATCTCCAATTCTTGTGCGATTTCGGTCAGAATGTCATTAATCACGACAGGCTCTTTTTCGATTAGAGAGCTGCCGTCTTCCATGCGTGTAATCAGCGAGACATCACACAATAATCGTCGCAAGCGCTCATTGTTGGTGTAGCATCGTTCGATAAGCTCTTGGCGTTTGTCTTCGCTAAGGTTTATGCCCGAAAGCAATGTCTCAAGACACACCTGTATGGATGCGACCGGCGTTTTAAGCTCGTGGTTAATATTGTTGGTCAGTTGTCGTTTGATACGTATTTTCTCTTGCTCCTCGCGCATTGCGACTTCGTGTGCTTTGTCTCTGTCCTTTATGGTCTGTTGCCATTGAGCATAGAGTTGCACGATATGACTTGAAATGGAGCCGAGCTCATCGTTCGGGAATGGTTCGTCTTCATCGAAAAATTCGCCTTTTCTTGCTTTCTGGGCAAAACGATCAAGACGTTTGATGGTCTTGCCAAGTCGTTGTGTGGTGTGATAGGCAAAAATGGTCATTGCTATACTGATAACTATCATCATGCCGGCAAACAACCAGTCGGGACCTAATTGTCGAAGAAGAGTTTCGGAATAAGGGATGGCTGAGCGAACGATAACGTCTTTGCCACGTGTCGCCGAATAAAAATACTCGCGACCGTCACTTGTCGATTGTCGAGAGATATAATGCCCGTATCCGGTCAACATCGTATTTGCTATTTCGGTGCGTCGGATGTGATTGTCAAGCGAATCCGGCGCTATCATATTGTCATAGAGAACGACTCCCGAAAGATTGATTATCGTGATGCGCAAATCCTCAAATGGCTTTTTGTGGGTCGCTTCAAAATCCTCGATGGATTGGTCGCTTTCGATGACTTCAAGCAAAGATTGGTTGTAAGCCTGAAGTTGCAGATTTAACAAATCAGACTTGTGCTGCTTTTCGAGAACGTATTGAAAGCAGATGAAGCATAGGACTATCATCCACGAATAGACAAACAGCATCAGAAATAATCGCTGATGATATGACAGTTTAATCGCGGAAGCCATAGCCAAAACCTGAACGTGTCACAATATACGATCCATACACGCCTATTTTTGAGCGCAGACGAGTGATATTAACATCGATCGTGCGATCGAGCACGACAACTTCATCGCTCCAAATACGACTCAGAATTTGTTCGCGCGAGCAAATTTTTCCTCTATGTGAAATCAGATAAGCCAATAGCTCGAATTCTTTACGCGCAAGCTTGACTTCTTCTCCATCGACTAAACAGCGCTTGAACTCCAAATCCAAATGCAATCCGTCAACTTTCAAAACGTTTGGCTTTTCCTCCTTCGCATGACTTTTGTGTCCCGATGTGCGACGGAGCACACTCTTCACGCGTGCGATTACATTACGGATAGTATATGGCTTCATAATGTAGTCGTCGGCACCGATGTTGAGCCCCATAATCATATCGTCTTCCGAGTCTCGTGCCGTGCAAAATATTATAGGAATATCGGCTGTCGTCACATCCGACTTCATCATTCTCGCCATTTTGATGCCACTGATTTCGCCCATCATAATGTCAAGCAACACTAATGAGTAAGACTTGAGATCGTAGGTCAATGCTTGTTCTGCACTGAAGGCTATATCCACATCGTAGCCCTCGTTTTCGAGATTTAACTTCAAAACTTCACACAAAGTCTCTTCGTCATCCACTATCAATATGCGTTCTGTAGTCATAATGCGTATAGATTATTTTGTTGCAAAAATACAGCAAAAAAACGAATGGCAAAACAAGCAACGAAAGATTTAACGAAATTGTAATATTTTTTATGCTCATGGTTTTGATACTGATGTGAAATATTCTAACTTTGCAGTGTCAATGAAAACTAATCAGAATCAAAAAAAAACCAAACAATGAAATTATCAAACATTATCGCAATAGCTCTTATTGCCTGTTCACACTTATTCGCGCAAGCTCAAGAAGTTAAATCCGACGCTCCAAAAGGCAAACCTATAGTGCAAGTGTTTACAAATTTCCATGCCGGCTTCGGTGAGGACAATGACAATATAGGCTTCGAGTTAGACCGTAGCTATCTCGGCTATGAATACAATTTTGGAAAAGGACTTTCGGTCAAAGCAGTGATGGACATCGGCATGTCATCGGATGTCGATGACTATCATCGCATCGTATATATTAAAAATGCCATGGTGTCGTGGAAGACAGGTGCTCTAACTCTCAACGGAGGTCTTATATCGACCACGCAATTTAACTTCCAAGAGAAATTTTGGGGTTATCGCTACATCATGAAATCATTTCAAGACAAATATAAATTTGGCAGCAGTGCCGACTTAGGTATTTCGGCAAGCTATAAATTTACTGATTGGATCTCTGCCGATGCTATCGTAGTCAACGGCGAAGGCTATAAAAAAATACAAATCAATGAGGGACTGAACTATGGTCTTGGGGTAACATTGACTCCGGTCAAAGGTTTTCAAGTCAGAGTCTATGGCGGTTTAAACCAAAGTGGTGTTGACGGAATGGCTGACATGGTCAACATTGCCGGATTTGCGGGCTATAAAAACAATAGATTTTCCGTCGGCGCAGAGTATAACTACATTATGAATTCATCATACACAAAAGATGAGGACCAAAGTGGCTACTCTGTGTTCGCTTCAGTCAATCTCCCCAAAAATATATCTTTGTATGCCCGATATGACGACATCTATTCTCGAAACGATTGGAACATCGCAAAGGATGAAGCGTCAGCGATTCTCGGTGCTGAATTCAAACTCGGTAAATATGTGAAACTCTCGCCAAACTTCAGAATGGCTATGCCTAAAGCCGATGGCGTCGCAAATCAATATTCGGCATACCTCAACTGCTACTTCGGCTTCTGACACCCACACAGCATATCCATACCCATAGCGAGGAGCATCCCCTTGCCGACGGTTTCTGCCACTACACCGTATCTATAACCCCGGCTATTTGTCGGGGGAAGTGTTGCATGAATTCGGTTTTAATAATAGTTTAACATTTTTGATATATTTAAGAAATCTGCTGATTGTAATTTTGCAATGTCAAAAAAAGGAAATAGATATTGAAATTAAAAAAATTACAGTTAAACAGAAATTTATGATTAAACGATTAACAATTGCACTTGTGGCACATGATGCCATGAAACATGACCTCGCTGAATGGGTCGCATGGAATTGGGAAAAACTATTGTCTCATCGCTTGATATGCACCGGGACAACCGGACGCATTGTGACCGAAACAATTATGAACAGCAAAAAAGCGGAAACGTCAAATGCGCGATTTGATGTCACTATGCTCAAATCCGGTCCATTGGGTGGTGATCAACAACTTGGAGCTATGATAGCCAACGAAGAGATCGATATGCTGATCTTCTTTTGGGATCCAATGTCAGCCCAACCACACGATGTCGATGTGAAAGCACTTCTGCGACTTGCAACTCTTTACAATGTGCCGACAGCGATCAATCGCTCAACTGCCGACTTTATGATTTCTTCTGCTCTTTTGGCGTCTGCCGATTATAAGCCGGTCATAAAAGATTACACTTCCTACATAAAAAGAATCGTCTGACGATAAAATCTTGTCGTGAAGACGATTTTTTAATACTTGCGTATAGCAACAATGGGATTGCTTGTGTTGTTAAAGTATTAAAATTTTCACATAATAGGTTTTTAATACAAATATTTCCGTATTGTAACATTTTTGAAACATAATTATAGTTACTTTGCACCCGGAAACATAATTTATTTTTTATGGGTATATTACAAATATTCACGCTATTAGGAGCGTTAGGCATGTTCCTCATCGGGATGAACATGATGAGTTCGGGCCTGCAGAAAGCGGCAGGTGAGAGATTACGCGGATTTTTGTCGGCAATGACATCCAATCCGTTTAAAGGTGTTTTGACGGGTTTGGGTATAACATCTGTTATACAGTCTTCGTCAGCAACAACCGTAATGGTTGTTAGTTTCGTAAACGCGGGATTGCTTACATTGACACAGGCAATAGGCGTTATCATGGGTGCAAATATCGGTACGACAGTCACTGCATGGATGGTGGCATGGTTAGGCTTCAAGGCCGACATTTCGATTCTTGCTGTCCCGATGATGCTCTTCGGTTTCCTTTTCTCTAACTCTAAGAAAGATCAACGCAAAAATATCGGTGAACTAATCATCGGTTTCTCACTTCTCTTCCTCGGTCTTTCATTCATGAAAGAGTCTGTTCCTGATCTTCGTCAGACACCGGAAGTGCTTCAGTTTGTGACAACATGGTCATCATACGGCTTTGGTTCAGTGCTTTTGTTCCTTGTGTTTGGTACAGTGCTCACACTCGTATTGCAGTCATCATCAGCGACAATGGCCATCACTCTCATCATGCTGAGCATGGGTTGGATTCCATTCAACATGGCTTGCGCAATGGTGCTTGGTGAAAACATCGGTACGACTATCACAGCCAATATCGCAGCATCTATCGGAAATACACAAGCCAAACGTGCAGCGATGTCGCATACGATATTCAATGTCACAGGTGTTATTTGGGCATTAATTCTCTTCAACCCATTCCTTAAATTGGTAGGTTTTGTTACTGAAAATTTGTTTGGTTTGCCAAATCCTGCTGCTGAAGGTTTTGTTGTCACAGAAGCCGGAACGGCATCTTCTACAGCGGCACTATACGGACTTTCAATGCTTCACACGCTTTTCAATACTATTAATATGTTGTTATTGATATGGTTTACGGGAGCAATTGCAAAAGCTGTCAGTTGGATTGTCAAAGCGCCGAAGAATCAAGAGAGTGATGCTTTCCGTCTTAAATACATCTCAGCCGGACCTCTTGCCACTCCGGAACTATCTATGGAACAAGCATTTGAAGAAATTATTCACTTTGCAAACATATCAAAGAACGGAGCAGAATATATTAAGTCGGCAATTAATGAGTCAGACAACGATAAGTTTGAAGAATTGCGTCAGAAACTTGTGAAATATGAAGAAATTTCCGATCGTATAGAATTTGAAATTGCGACATTCCTTAACGAAGTTTCTACTGAGGAAATCAGTGAAAGCACTTCGATTAAGATTAAAGCGATGTATAAGATTATCGGTGAACTCGAGTCTTTGGGCGACTCTGGTGAAGCTATCAGTCGAATACTTTCAAGAAAGAACATTAATAAAAAGAAATTTGACAACAATTCCATTAAGAATCTTAACGCCATGGCAGACGCTGTCGAACAAGCATATAACGCAATGATCGAAAACCTTACGCTTGCTCACAAAGGCGAACTTGTCAATATCTTAAATGCAAATAATGCTGAAGATCGTCTTAATACACTTCGCAACAATCTCAGAGATGAGATGATAGAAAACATCGACAATGACGGAAAGAACTATCATACAGGCGTTTACTACATCGACATCGTAAATACTTACGAACGTATGGGCGACTTCATGATCAATATCTCACAAGACCTCGAAAGAGCGTTCATTCGCAAGTAATTGCTCTTTCTTGAATATATGAGCTAAAGATTAATATTAGTGAGAAAATGCACACAATGGGATTTGTTCTCGTTGTGTGCGTTTATTTATTACTGCCTGATAATCAAGTCGGATACGCATATAGATAGATGAAAGAGTGTAGCTATATGTGAGCGTATTGCTATAAATGAGACGGTAGAGACTATGTACAACCCCATTCGGGGTATCTTATACACGCTGCATGCCTAAAAGGGCTAAAAAGCATCCTTAACGCTCGTTTACCACCGGTTCGTTTCGCTCTCCTTGCACTACCCCGAAGTGGGTAGTACATCAGGTCAGGGGGGTCAGCGTGCTGGAATGAAGCTATCGTTTTGTGGTAATAATCATGAAAGTGATTGCTCCCATTGCCAACAGTATGCCGACGATGATATTTGTCGTTAATGCTTCGTTGAACACTATTGTGCCGACAAGGATTGCGGTAATAGGCTCAAACACTCCCAACACAGAAGCTTTCGTCGCTCCGATATTGCGAGTCGCTAATGCCAGTGTCGCAGTAGAAATAATAGTCGGCAGTATGGCAAGTCCAACGAGATTTAACCAATCGCTTGCGCAGTCAATACCGGCTGTCGCTTCAGCTCCTGAATGAATTATCATTCCCATAAAAATCACTGCACCGACCAATAGCGAATAGAATGTCAATAGCGAACTTGAAATGTTGGCTATAGTCTTGCTACGATTGATAATGACGATGAATATGGCATAGACAGTTGCCGATCCTAACGACAGGAGGACTCCGATAGGGTCAATCGTTTGAGAAGAGTCACTTTGAGTCATTATAATCACCCCGACAAAGGTCACAATGATACTCAGCCACACTTGCCACGAAGGAATGACACGAAGAAAGACCATGATGATTGCGACCACGATCGGATAAAGGAAAATCAAAGTTGTGGCAAGTCCGGAAGCGATGTAATTGTAGGCTTCAAACAGAAAAATACTGCTCGCAGTGTAGAGGCACCCCAAAATCAACATTATTCCGGCTTGTTTCCACGAGAGTCGGAAACTTTGTTTTTGCAAAATCAAGAACAAGCCCAAAAGAGCGACGGCTATCCCATAGCGAAAAAACAAAATGGACTCAATCGATACACCTTTGCTCATCAAAGGCATTCCGAAAAGCGGATTTAATCCGTAGGTTATTCCTGTGATGATTCCTGCCGGATAACCGATAATAGCATTACGACTTAACTTTCCCATTCCTCGCAGCGTTTTACACTTTACAATTTAGAGAAGCTCCCTTGATATTTTTTCTATAAAGATTAAATTTGACAACAAAGTTAGCAATTTTTGTTCGAACATAGAATGATTTTTATTAACTTTGCATCAGATAATTAAAAACAGAGTGCGAAACATAATTATTATTCAATTTGTTAAAGATTGAGATAATTGTGTTGAATAGTTGTATGGTATATTTAACAACAAAATAAATTATTAACTAAAAACAATTCAAACATGAAGAAATTTTTACTTTCATTGGCTATGGTGCTTGGCCTTGTCAGCTACGCAACAGCCGGAACAATTTCCTTCACAATGGATCAGGTCACACTGAAAGAATCTGGTTCATCTGACTCAAATAACAATCCTATTATTACCGGATTCACATTTGAAAACATTGATGCCAATATTAATAGTGGCTCAAACAAGACAAATGTAATTTATAGTAATTCCGGTAAAGATGTGCGTCTTTATGCAAATCAAGCTTTAACAGTCAGCACAACTGACGGAACAAACCTTACAAACATTGTATTTACAATTTCAACAAATGGTAAGACGCGTCTTACTGATATGACTGTAAACACAGGCACTTGTGTATCAAACGGTGCAGACACTTGGACTGTTGTTTGGAATGGTGGAGCTCCTTCTGTAACATTCACTGTCGGAGCCACTTCTACTCTTGGAACAGAGTCCGGTAAAGCAGGTCGTTTAGCGTTCTCTGCTATGGAAGTGACTACAGGCGGTGCAGGCATTGAACGTAGCGAAACTCCTGTCATCTCTCCTGAAGAAACTACATTCAGCGAAGATGGCGTGGCTGTGACTATCTCTGCTGCTGCAGGCGCTAAAATCTATTACACTCTCGACGGAACTAATCCTACTGAAGAGTCTGATCTCTATGTTGCTCCTATCGCATTGACAGAAACAACTACAGTTAAGGCTATCGCAATCGAAGAAGGCAAATCTGCTTCGGCTGTTGCAGAAAAGAAATACACATATCGCAGTAGTTCATTCCAAATGACAAGCGTTCTTGGTTCGGCTGCTTTAGGCGAAACTTATAATGTAGGTGGCATCGTGACTGCTATCTGTACTCGTGGTATCGTTGTGACCGACAACAGCGGCTCACTCTTCGTTTACAGCGCTACATTCCCATACTCAGACTACGCAATCGGCGACCAAGTGTCTTTCACAGGCACTGTAGGTGAATACGGCACAGGTCTTCAATTTGACGGCAATGCTGTAGAAATAGTGAAGTGGGATAATGTGGCTTATACTTACCCTGCTCCAACAACAATCGATTGGGCATCAGCCGTAGCTCGCTCGGCTTCTGAACGCGCTTACTACACAACCATGGAAGGCACACTTTCAATCTCAGGTAACTACTACAACGTAGAGCTCGGCATTGAAAACGTACAAGGTTCTATCTATTATGCAACTGACGAAGTAAAAGCTAAAATGGCTAACGGTCAGGATGTGAAACTCAAAGGTTACTTCATCTCAGTATCTAAAAAGGAAAGCACTAAATTTGCAAATCTTTTGGTGACAGAAGTTGTCGCAGAAGGTGATGAAAAACCGGTAGAAGTAGAAAAAGTGGCTAATATCGCTGAATTTATCGAAAAGGGTCTTGCTGACGAAAGCACTATCTTCGAAATCACAGGCGAAGTGGCTGTGACATACCAAAACGGTCAAAACCTCTACGTAAAAGATGAGACAGGTCAAATTCTTGTGTATGGTTCTCTTGAAAACCAATACAACAATGGCGACCGCCTCACAGGCATCCAAGGCTCGTTCAAAAACTACTTCAGCACATACGAAATGGTCGCAAACTCTAAATCTTTCGGTGCTGCAACTGCCGGTGCTGCCGTAGAGCCAGTTCCAACATATATCGAAAATATCGTTCCTGAAATCCAAAACCACTATATCCTTCTCGAAAATGTGACTCTCGACACTGAAAACAGTAAATTTATCGACTTTATAGATGCCGACATCACATACTACAACAAGTTTGCTATCGAACTCCCTGAACCGGGCGAATACAACGTAATCGCAGTGGTTAACTACTATCAAGCTAAGGGTGCAGAATATCCTGAACTCCAAGTTTATCCTATTGAATTTGTAGGTCAAGTGACACCTCCTGCCGAAGCTACAGCTGCATCTCTCGCAGAAGCTCTCGAAATGGGTGCTAACGGCGAAACAGGCGAAATCAAGTTTACAGGCGATGTGACTGTAGTTTACAAAAACAATCGCAACATCTACGTTAAGGATGACACAGCTTGGACACTTCTCTACAACAAGAACGACGTGGAAATGCCGGCATACAAGAATGGCGACGTAATCACAGGCTTCAAAGCAATCTATGCTCTTAACGATAATCATCCTCAATTCATCCCGGTTGCTGATTTCGCAGCAGCTACAGCAAACGCTCCGGTAGCTCCTGTTTCAATCACAACAGCAGGCGTGGCAGAAGAAAACTACCACAAATATGTGAGCCTCGAAGCAGACTTTAAGGCAAATGACGATAAGAAGGGTACTGCTACCGACAATGCCGGCACAGCGACTATCTATGCACAATGGAACAACACATATTCTGATCCTATCGTTGCTCTTGCGGCTGACGGCGAATACGTAATTCGTGGTTTCGTTAGCTCATACAATGGTGCTTATCAACTTCTTGTAAGCGAATTTGTCAGCGTTCAATCAGTTGAAGGTGTAGTTCTTGATCAGCCAATCGCAATCGTTGGCAATAATATCATCGCTCCGGAAGGTGCAGATATTTACACAATCGGTGGTGTTCGCGTAAACGGCGAAAATCTTGCATCAGGCGTATATGTAGTGCGCGTGGCAGGCAAATCGTTCAAAGTAATCGTGAAGTAAAAAATCTCTCATGTTATAAATATTCCGGAAGAGGGTGCACATCGCATCCTCTTTCGTTTTTTAGGGAAAATACTTGTATCGCTTATAGTTGAGGTTGTAAATAATAGCAATCTGCATAGTGCAATATATTGCACAAATATTTTGTAGATTAGAAAAATTGTTATACTTTTGTGCAAAAAGTGCAGTATATTGCCTATGGACTATAAAATTATTAAAGAGAGAAGAGCAATCTTAGGATTAACTCAACAGGATTTGTCCGATTTTACCGGACTGAGTATCCGATTTATTAAAAGTGTTGAAACCGGCAAGGGAAATCCCTCGGTTCAATCCTTGACAAAAATTGCAGAAGTGCTTGGGTTAGAGATTGTGTTGAAAGTAAAGGAATGTAATGTATGAGACGAGCTGAAGTATATACAAATGGAGTATTTGCGGGTTTGCTTACCGAGACGGATGATGCTAAATACATATTTAAATATGATGATGTGTTTCTTGTGAATCCAACCACCAAGGCAATATCTCTAACTCTGCCGAAGCGCAGCGAACCTTTCGTGGCAAATGAGTTGTTTCCATTTTTCTTTAATATGCTTTCTGAGGGAGCAAATAAAGCTCTGCAATGTATGACATTGAAGATTGATGAGAACGATGCCTTTGGGTTATTATTGGCGACTGCCGGCAATGATACAATAGGTTCGGTAACGATAAAGAGGATATGAGAAAAATAAGTGTATGCCCCGGAACATTAGCGACAGGCTATGACAAATATAGTCCATCGTGTATTCGAAATATGTATAATGGAGTCAATGTGAGTCATATCTTGGATTTTAGCTATGATGCTGAACATACAGACTTCGCAGATGCTGTGAATCACATTTCTATTTCCGGCGCTCAAGAGAAGTTGTCGGCTGTTATAAAAAATAAAAAGATTTGTCTGACCCAAGCAGACGAACATGGTCGATATATTATCAAACCCGCACCGGGAGATGAGCGCTTGAGGTTTCGCCGGCAAATGCCTGCCAATGAGCATCTCACAATGCAAATTGCAAAACAAGTTTATAAAATTAAGACTGCAGAGAGTGCCATTGCGTTCTTTGTTGACAACAAAATAACTTATATTACAAAACGATTTGACTATAATACAGACGGGACTAAAATAGCCCAAGAGGATTTTGCTTCATTGGCAGGGAAAACAGAGAATAGTCACGGAAAAGATTTTAAATACACAGGGAGTTATGAAGATGCAGCGGCATTGTTGCGTCGCTATGTTGCCGCATGGAAGGTTGAGATTGTCAATTATTTTACTCTCATAATATTTAACTATCTGTTTGGGAATGGAGATATGCATTTAAAAAACTTGTCATTGCAGCAAACACGTAGTGGGGACTATATTATGACTCCGGCATACGATCTTCTGAACACCTCACTTCATATTAATGACGGGGATTTTGCTTTGCATGACGGGTTGATGCCAAAGGATGTACACTCGGATATATACACACAAACCGGGCATCCTTGTAGAGATGATTTTGCAGAGTTTGGTCGTAGAATAGGGGTATTGCCCAAGAAGATAGATGCCATAATAGAGATGTTTGCCATGGAGCAACCAATGGTCTATGAGTTAATAGAGCGTTCGTTTCTTGATGATCGCACCAAGCGCATGTATAAGCGTTCGTATGAGGAGCGATTGCGCCGTTTTCAACGAACATCCAAGTAAAATGTCGGAATTTGCCTGTCGGAGTCTGTGGTCAATCTTTTGTGGTTCATTTTCAACGACATTGACGCATCTCTATTTTGAGTTTTGAGGAAAAATAATTAACTTTGCGCATTAATAATAAAATACATACAGTTATGAGCATTCATGAATTGAGCGAACAGGAAGTAGTAAGACGTAATTCACTTGCTTTATTACGCGAAAGAGGCATAGAGCCATATCCGGCAGCCGAATATCCTGTTGACGGTCATACAGTCGAAATAAAAGAGAATTTCAGTGATGATGCAGAGCGTCGTCAAGTGTGCATCGCAGGTCGTATCATGAGCCGTCGCATCATGGGTAAGGCTTCATTTATGGAGTTGCAAGACAGCGAAGGCCGTATCCAAGTCTATGTCAGTCGTGACGACCTTTGTCCGGGTGAAGACAAGGATATGTATAACGTGGTGTTCAAAAAACTTCTTGACATCGGCGACTTCATCGGCGTTAAAGGTTATGTGTTCCGCACTCAAATGGGTGAAATCACAGTGCATGCAGAAGAAATAACTATTCTCAGCAAGAGTCTTCGTCCTCTTCCTATCGTTAAGATGAAAGACGGTAAGGCTTACGATGCTTTCACCGACCCTGAGCAACGCTATCGCCAACGCTATGTTGACCTTGTTGTAAATCAAGGTGTTAAGGACATTTTCCTCAAACGCACAAAGATGTTTAACTCAATGCGTGAGTTCTTCAACGCTCATGGCTATGTTGAGGTGGATACTCCTATCCTTCAGTCGATTGCCGGTGGTGCTGCTGCACGTCCGTTTATCACTCACCACAACACTCTCGACATTCCTTTGTACCTCCGTATCGCCAACGAACTCTATCTCAAGCGTTTGATCGTCGGTGGTTTTGAAGGTGTCTATGAGTTCTCTCGCAACTTCCGCAACGAGGGTATGGACCGCACTCACAACCCTGAGTTTACTTGCATGGAAATCTATGTGAGCTACAAGGACTACAACTGGATGATGAATTTCACAGAGCAAATGCTCGAAAAAATATGCCTCGATGTCAACGGTACGACTGAAGTGAAAGTAGGCGACAATGTCATCAGCTTCAAAGCTCCATACAAGCGTGTCACAATGGCAGAAGCCATCAAAGAATTTACCGGCTACGACATTACAGGCAAAAATGAAGATGAATTGCGCCAAATCTGTAAAGAACTTCACATTGAAATTGACGATTCTATGGGTAAGGGCAAACTCATCGATGAAATCTTCGGCGAAAAGTGTGAAGGCAACTACATTCAGCCGACATTCATCATCGACTATCCGATCGAAATGTCGCCACTCACCAAGCGTCATCGCAATAATCCTGAGCTTACAGAGCGTTTCGAACTTATGGTCAACGGTAAGGAACTTGCAAATGCTTACTCAGAGCTTAACGACCCTATCGACCAATACGAACGCTTCGTTGAGCAAATGCGCTTAAGCGAAAAGGGTGATGATGAAGCGATGATTATCGACAAAGACTTCATTCGTGCACTCGAATACGGTATGCCTCCGACATCGGGTATGGGTATCGGTATGGACCGTCTCGCAATGTTGTTGACCGGTCAGACTACAATCCAAGAAGTTCTCCTATTCCCTCAGATGCGCCCTGAAAAGGTGAAAAAAGCAGCTGAAAACGAAGAAGCGGCAGAAGAATAATCAGAAGCAAAATAAGCTTGAAACGATCAATCATAGAGGCACGTTGTTGAAAAATGACGTGCTTTTTCTGTAAAAAGTTATCAAGACGAATTTTAGTTTAATGGGATTAAAATCGATGTAAACGATTCTAAAATTTGTCATTATCGGTCATTCTTTGTATATTTGCGAATAAATAGCGAAGATTTACGGCATGTCAAAAAGATGCGACAAGCGACGTCAGTTGTTTTTGCACATGATTTGTTGTAACTTTGCAAATCGAAACATATAAAAAATGAGAGGAAAAGAACGACAGACCCAACGAGGCGGTTGGAAAGAAGACTATATAAAGGCCAAGCAAAACACCGGCGAAACGGCTGTAGGTCTAATGGAGTTTATGCAAGGCATGGCAGGCGATGTCAAGCGAAATCAGTTGAAGACATGGCTGAAGTATAATCAGGTGATGATTAATGGCATTGTCACACGTCAATTTGATGCTCCGGTAGAGCCGGGACAATGGGTTGAAATCAATTTCACGCGTCCGTTTGTGGTGTTTTCGCATCATCGCATGAGCATTGTCTATGAAGACGATCATATCATCGTTGTCAACAAAGGATATGGCCTCTTGTCGATGGGTACCGACTCGGTGCGCAAAGACGAAACGGCATACGCTATTCTTAAGGAATATGTCAAGAAGAAACATCCGATGAATAAGATATTCATCATTCATCGTCTTGACCGCGACACATCGGGATTGATGATGTTTGCCAAGAGCATGGAGGCAAAAGAAGCCATGCAGCATAATTGGAATAATATGGTGATCAGTCGCAACTATGTCGCTGTTGTCGAAGGTGTCGTTGAGCAAAAGAGCGGAGTGATACGCAGCTGGCTTAACGAGACGTCGCAATATGAAGTTTATTCCACACAAGAGGAGGGCAACGGACAGTTGGCAATAACTCGCTACAATGTGCTTGATGCCGGTCATGGCTATTCGCTTGTGGAATTTTCGTTGGACACAGGACGCAAAAATCAGATTAGAGTCCATGCAGCACAAGAGTTGAAACACCCAATCGTCGGCGATCGCAAATATGGCGCGGCATCAAGTCCGATTCATCGCTTGGCGCTACACGCTCGCACTTTGCGCTTTGCTCACCCTATTACTCGTGAAGATATGAATTTCGAGCTTCCGATTCCTTCTCGCTTTGCCGGACTCGTAAAATACGGAACAAACAAAAATAAATAAAATGGATGTAAAAAACGAGGTCGATACAACGCTATCGGAATTAGACCTTAAGACAAAAGACCCTGTCGGAATGATTGCTGCAATCATCTCTTGGATTGCGGCTCCGTTGATGATACCGGTTTACGGAATGATATTGATTTTTTCGTTGTCGATAATGATGTTTACTCCTTTGGAGTCGAAATTATTGGTTATCGGCATTGTGTTCGGCGTAAATGCGATATTGCCGGTATTGCTTTTCTGCATGCTTAAATTTTTTGGCATCATCGAAGACGTTGCGCTCAATAGGCAGAATGAACGAGCGATCCCTTACGTCATTATGATTGTTTGCTATTTGGCAACAGCATTTTTCCTTTATACACGCCATGCGCCATTATGGGTGGTGATGTTTTTTGTCGGAGGTTCGGCTGCCGGCATTATCAATCTCTTAGTCAACAAATGGTGGAAAATCAGTGCTCATGCGGCGGCTGCGGCAGGATTGGTGGCAATGCTTGTGCGCATGGATGCTGTAGGTCTTCCTCAGACTGATGTCATCCCATGGATTGTGGGCGCAATCATTTTTGCCGGATTGTTGTGCTCAAGCAGAGTCTATCTGCGACGTCACACATTAGGACAAGTGTTGGCAGGCTCGGCAGTGGGCTATTGCGGTGTGTATTGCTGCATGTTGGTACAACCCGAACTTTTTATTTAGAAACATATTAAATCACAATAGTTATGAAACCTATCGTCAGTATAATAATGGGAAGTACTTCCGATCTTCCTGTAATGGAGAAAGCAGCAGCTTTCTTCGACCAAATGGAAATACCGTTTGAAATGCTTGCTCTATCGGCACATCGCACTCCTCGCGAAGTCGAAGAGTTTGCTTCAAATGCTAAAGCTCGTGGCATCAAAGTGATTATCGCTGCTGCCGGTATGGCTGCCCACCTCGGAGGCGTAATTGCTTCATTGACATCATTGCCTGTGATCGGAGTGCCTATCCGTTCTTCATTCGACGGGCTTGACTCGTTGCTTGCCATCGTGCAAATGCCTCCGGGCATCCCTGTGGCTACTGTCGGCGTCAACGGTTCGCTAAATGCAGCGATCCTCGCAGCTCAGATTTTGGCTACCGGCGACGATCAGATAGCATCTAAAATAGAAGCATACAAAAGCTCTTTGACCGACAAGATTGTCAAAGCAAACGAAGAGCTTGCCAAGATTGAATACAAATTCAAAACCAACTAATAAACGACGATATGAGCATCTACAACTATAAGCGTCGCGAAAGTCGCGAGGTAATGGTTGGTAATGTCGGCATCGGTGGCGACAATCCGATACGCCTGCAATCGATGACCAACGTTTCAACCAATGATGTCGAATCATGTGTCAGCCAATCGATGCGTATAGCCGCGCGAGGGGGCGAAATTGTTCGTCTGACAACTCAAGGCGTGCGTGAGGCAACAGCCATCGGCGAAGTCAGAAAAGGATTGCGACAAGCCGGTTGCGACATCCCTGTCGTTGCAGATGTTCACTTTAACCCTAAGGCGGCTTATGTCGCTGCTGAAAACACCGACAAGGTGCGAATTAATCCCGGAAATTTCGTCGATGTGGCACGCACATTCCAAAAACTTGAATTTACCGATGAGGAATATGCCGCTGAAATCGAAAAAATCCGTCAGGCATTGGTGCCTTTCCTCAACCTTTGCAAAACCAACAAAACAGCTGTCAGACTCGGAGTCAATCATGGCTCGCTTTCCGATCGCATAATGAGCAGATACGGCGACACTCCGGCAGGTATGGTGGAGTCGGTCATGGAGTTTTTGCGTATTTGTCGAGATGAGGACTTCAACGATATTGTAATATCGATAAAGGCATCAAACACAGTAGTGATGGTCGAAACGATGCGCTTGCTTGTCGCTGAAATGCAACGTGAGGGCATGGACTATCCGTTGCACCTCGGTGTGACCGAAGCCGGCGATGGCGAAGACGGCCGCATAAAAAGCGCTGTCGGCATCGGTGCGTTGCTGGCAGAAGGCATCGGCGACACAATTCGCGTATCGCTTAGCGAAGAGCCCGAAGAAGAAATCCCGGTGGCAAAATTCCTTGCCGAATATATCTCTCGCCGTCAGGGTCATAGCGCTATCGTTGAGCCGAAGCCTATTGATGCTCAGATGCTCAGAAGAACTCTCATCCCGGGGTTGGAGAGTGTAAAGCATCCGATTGTGGTAGGTCTTGACATTGAGCAAGCTCCCGATTCGTGGGTGGAATGTCGCGCAGATATGCCGATAGAAAACATCATTGACTCCCGACCATTAATCGTCAGCTCAAATCATCAAAATTTTGTCGGCGAACTGCAAGCCTTCATGGCTGAACTGATAAATGCCGGCAAGACAAACCCTGTCGTCATAAAGATAAGCTACGACACAGACTCTGTCGAAGAATTGCAGATTATGGCTGCTGCCGATTTCGGCGCAATGCTTCTCAACGGCTTTGGCTCGGGTATATGGATCGATGCGCCAAATATTGACCTCGAAACGCGCAATCGTATAGCGCTCGGTATTCTCCAAGCTGCACGCCTCAGAATTTCGCGCACTGAGTATATCTCTTGTCCCGGTTGTGGAAGAACGCTTTTCGACTTGCAGACCACTATCCGACAGATTAAAAGCGCTACAAGCCACCTCGTAGGGCTTAAAATAGGCATCATGGGATGTATTGTCAATGGTCCCGGCGAAATGGCTGATGCCGACTATGGATATGTCGGTGCGGCTGCCGGTCATGTGAGCCTGTACAAAAACAAGACTTGCGTCGAAAAAAACATCCCGCAAGAAAATGCTATTGAGCGCCTTATCGCCTTGATAAAAGAAAACGGCGACTGGAAGGACCCTCAGTAATCGGAATTACATAATCATAAACATCAGATAATCATGGAATTAAAAATTCAAAATATAGAACAATTACCGGAAGTTGTTGGCAAATTCATCGAGACAATGGACGACCGAACAGTCTATGCCTTTCGTGGCGAAATGGGAGCAGGTAAGACCACATTCATCACCGAACTATGCCGCCAACTCGGCGTCGATGATGCGGCAAACTCTCCATCGTTTTCTATCGTAAACGAATATCGCTCGGATACGACTGCCGAACTCATCTATCATTTCGACTTCTATCGTCTTGACGACATCGAAGAAGCGCTCGAAATCGGCACTGAAGACTATTTCGACTCCGGGGCTTTATGCCTTATCGAATGGCCTGAAAGAGTCGAGGATTTGTTGCCGGGCGACACTGTCGATGTATATATCAAAGTTGACGAAAACGATAATTCACGAATAATATCATTCGAATAATGGTAAGCATCTTGCGCCTCGAAGAAGTTGACTCCACCAACACATACGTGGCTAAAAACGTCGCAGAATTGGAGTCGGCTACGATAGTGACTACCGACAATCAGACAGCAGGTCGTGGTCAGCGTGGAAACTCATGGGAATCCGAACCGGGCATGAACCTGACATTCACAATGCTCATGCGTCCGGAGAAATTTGCGGCGATAAGACAATTCTCTTTGAGCGAGGCTGTCGCTGTCGCAATCGTCGATGTGATAGGCGAAGAACTCGAAATTTTCACCGAAATAAAATGGCCTAACGACATCTATTGGCGCGACAATAAATTAGCCGGTATTCTCATCGAACACGCCGTAATGGGTAGCGAAATCATGCACACTATAATCGGGGTAGGGCTGAATGTCAATCAAACAAAATTCCTGAGCGACGCTCCGAATCCGATTTCATTGCGTCAGATACTGATTAATCGTGGAGAAAAAGGCGACACAATCATCGATAGAGACATTCTACTTGAAAAAATCGGAACACGCATAAAAGAAAACATTCTTCGCCTGACAGACAAAAATGAATTGGAAAGAATGCACGACAAATACATGCGACGTCTGTGGCGCAACAATAATCAAGTCTATAAATTTCGTGATGTGGAATCGGGAAGAATTTATCCCGGAATAGTCGGTGAAATAGAGCCGACCGGTCATCTCTGCATCTATGAGCCGAAAGCAGGCAACATCGCTAAAAAGGGTGTCGCAAACGATGATACAGGCTCTAATGTCGCGACTTCGAACAAAATGACAGATGATGACAGCATCTGCCATCGCTACGCCTTCAAAGAGGTGGAATGGATAATCTGACCCCGTAAAACGTTTTGTGGGCGTTTCTGCCGCTGTATAAGCTCGATGCGACGTGGCTACCCCGATAGGGGGCAATGCTTCTATGGTGTTTAATGTTGAGAGTTTAGGGCAAAATCGATTTGGGATTTTGTCATGTAAACATTCGCGATGTCGTGGCTACCCCGATAGGGGTTTTACTTTGGTAACCGCGGGTAAGCGAAGCCGTAAGGCGAGCGTCACCCGTGGTTAGATGACCACACCGTCACACTACCCCGAAGTGGGTAGTACATCGTGTCGGATGCACGCATAGATACATGAGAGTGTGTAGCTATATGTAAGACGGTAGAGACTGTGTACAACCGCGGTCGGGGTTGGGTGTATATGTGTGTAGGCAAATCCGGTGGTGGCACTCGCTACGCTCGTTTACCACCGGTTATCGAGGTTATACCCCATTCGGGGTATCTTTCATGCTGCACGCCAAAAAGGGCTAACAAGGCTAAAAGGCATCCTTGTCGCTCGTTTACCACCGGTTATCGAATCTACTCTGTCAGCGACAGGGTGGGGATGTCTCTCGCTATAGGTATGGATGTCAGTGTCAGAATCCGAAGGCGATGTTGTCGATGTAGAGCGTAAGCCCTTCTGTGCCGATATAGGGCGTGCCGCTTGCAGAGCTTGCCATTACCATGACATGAGTAGGAGTGGAGTCTGCAGGGTCCCAGCCTATTTCTTGCACCGGCACAAGTTTCCCTTTAGAGTTGAGGGCGTATGTCGCTTTTTCGCCTTGGAGAAGTCCCATCCACGACTTATAGAACGATTGCTTAGTGATGTCGCCGTAATGGATCTTCATCTGGTGGCCATTTTTCCAGCCGGTAGAGCTGTAGTAGCGCTCTCTGCCTGTTCCGACACGATGTGCATAGATATTTCCCTTGGCATCTTCCCAACGGCGTTGTAGAAAGCAATACACCTCGGCACAGTCGCGACCGTTGAGAACTTTTTGTGGGCTCAGACCGGTCGCTTTGATGCGAGAATTGCTCTTTGGCATATCCACCTTATAGTCGAAGACAAGGGCCGTAGGACGCTTCGTGTAAGGCACACCCATCTCCATTTTCGAATACGGACCGTTTGGCGATGTGATAGGCTCATAGATGCGTCCCAAGAAGATTGTCCCTGCCACCATAACGTCCATATTTATGATTCCAAGCACTTTTACCTCCTCCATCAACGCCGACATTTTTACACACTTGTTGCCACCGCCGCGGTCGTATGGTGTCACCGTATTGGAGGCTTTCACGATGCCTGCCACCTTTGCATAGACGTTGCTTGTCGCCCATGGTGAGCCACCGAGATTGGCATACGCCTTGTTGCCGGCAATCGACTGTGTAGGTCCGATTTCATAGACCGTCTTTGTCTTCCCGCCGAGCACCTTCGATTCTGTGATTGAGCGTGAGATCCATTGGCTGAAATCACTATATTTGATTTTCTCCAATCGCAAAGCATGCGTCGGAAGTATTGTTGCTGCAAGAATGATTGCGATTGCTATGTGTCTTAAAATATTCATGATAGATGAATTATGCCTGTTATGTTTTTCTTATTTAAATAGAGAGATTTGAAACGCCCCATTGAGACCTATTGAAATATTAAGAGTCTCTCTGTTTATTATAACGTGCAAAGGTACTAAAAATATTTCATCTGAATTGGTTGGATTGCCTCATAGTTTGTTCTAAATCGGAACAAATCGTATTGTGTTTCGCATAATCGCAATAGTTTAGGTGCAAAAGAAGAAGAGACCCCGTCATTTGGAGCCTCTTCAACGAATTATTTATTTATGAGAAGTAGGTTATTTCACAATTAGTTTTGCAGTCGTGCGTCCTGCTTTGACGATGTAGATGCCCGGTTCGACTTCAACTTTTGCACAATCGCTTTCAGACGTGAATGTAGAGACGATTTTGCCGTCGAGAGTCGAGATGCTGACTTTTTCGCCAAGGTGGTTTTTGATGATAATCAGCCCCTTTGAAGCATAGATTGCAGAGTTGAAGATTGAGCTGTCGATTCCGGCAGGCGAAACAATTGCATCGTTTGATTTGGTTCCACGAGAGCCGTTGTTGAGCACAGGCACGACGTTGTATTTATAGATTGCTTCGCGATCGGTGATAGTATTATCGGTGTAAGTATTGCCGACAAAGTTTTCTTCGATAGTGATGTCGTCACGAAGGATGTCGTAGCCGATTACTTCAAGACCGTCGTTGACAGATGTGTATTGAATATCGTCGATTATAATACCCATGATGTCTTTAGAGACGTAGCGAATAGCAAAATAGCGAGCGTCGGCAGGAAGCGTAGCGCGACATTCTTCCCATTCGATCATTTCGTCCGGTTTTGAAGGGTCGCCGACTTTGAAAGAAGTCACGAGCGTGAATGCTTCGATGTTGTCGGTAGTCGATGAAGCAAGGATTTCAATAGTCTCAGCGCCATAAACGTTTGTAATCGGTTGAGCTTGGAAAGACACTTCAGTGCCACCTTTTATTTCTTCTGAAATCAACCAGTCGTCGGCAGTCGGAGCTGTGCCTAAAGCCATATCCCACATTGGAGACATCGCAATCAGGAAGTTTTCGCCGTCGTATGCTTGATATTCGCCAATCACGCTGTAAGAAGCCATGATAGCATTCACTTGTGGAGCGTTCCAAACCACCCAACCTGCAGGTGCGCCTTGGTTAGGACAAGCCCAATTGCTGAAGTAGTTGAGAGCAGCGCCGTCGCCGTCAATGTTTTTGAATGGAGACAGAGTCGGAGTGATTTCAAATGGAGTGTTATCCTCGAAGCTGCCGTCGCCGAAATTGAGTTGAAGATCACTCCATTCCAAGCTGATAGACGTGTCGGTAGAGTCTGTGGCACGAAGGTCGCTGACTGCGATTGTGTTATTGTTGTTTTTGATTTCAGTCAATGTGCTTGCCGAATTGTTGGCATTGTTCATGTCTTCTGCGTCGAGTTCGTAAACGACTTCGATTTTACCGACATGGTTGATTGTCGGTTCGAGTTCAAATTCGATAGTAGTCTTTTCACCCGGCTCGATAATGAATTCTGGAAGAATAACAGATTCCTCTTGGATGAGGCGACCATTGTTGTAGATTTTCCATTTACCGTATGGAGTGCCTGCAGTTTCGAAACCGGCATTTTCGACAGTTGCCACGTATTTGGCTTTTTGGTCGATAGTTATCAAAGACGGACCGGTAACGCTTGTCACAGCAAAATCGTTGGCAACGATGTTGCGAATTTCATATTGACCTATGATGACAAATGTGTATGCCACAGGATATGTAGCGTCAAAATAAAGTTCAACCCATTTCTTGTTCTGGAATTCTTTCGGAAGAGTTATTGACATTGTTCCCCAGCCGTTTGTCTCTGTATCGTCGGCAGTAGAGCCGATTTTCACAGGTTGACTCATGCCGTATGTGTATGCGAGGATGTCGGAGTCGATGCCTCGGAAGTAATAATCGAAAGTAAAGACAGGATTTGTTGCTCCTTCTGTTGAGAATTTAGCAAGGCTGAGACGACCTTTGCTTAGTGCTGATTGTCCATAGCCAACGATTGCACTTCCTTTAGAGTAAGCAGCATTAGGAGCATATTTGCCCGGAGAATCGACAAACCATGCTTGGTCTTTGTAGTCCTCGGTTGGAGACCATGAAAGCATAGGGTTGCAACTTGCCATTCCGTTAGGGAATGTTTCAACCATAGGGAGAGTGTATGGCTCGCCGGCAACAACGTAGATAGAGCTTACTGCAGGACATTGACCTGCTTCGTTGACTGCTACAATACCGATGTTGTAGGCTCCTAATGACACACCTTTATCAATTGTGTAATTAAATGAATTAGTCGTGATAGGGTCGATAGAAGTATCGACGGTCCAGCCCAAATAGTCGGAATAGTAGCAAATGCGATAGGTCAATTCGTCAGGACGGATATATCCGCCGTTTATACCTATAGTCGGAGCATTCCATGTCAAATGGATTGTCATGTTGTCTTCGCTGACAGATGATTTTATGCCTGTGACGATGTCAGGAGTGTCAACGCCGGTATAAACGATGCTTTCGGTTGTGCGTCCTGCGCCATAGCTGTTTTCTGCATATATTTTGATGACGTTGTTGCCTTGTAATGTTTCAATTTTTTTGCGAACTTTTGCACCCGGTTTGCCACTGACAGTCAATGTTTCGACAGGACTGATGATTGTAGCTGTAAGCTCGGTGCTCTTGTCCAAAGCGTTGCCTTTCATGTCTGTCTCTGGCATATTGAAGAAGACTGTGGTGTTAAGACCGCCTTCAGAAGCAACTTTGTGTGTGATGTCGGTCACGACGTTTGGCACGTTTGCTGTGCGATCGCTCTGGCTGACGCGAAGGTTGTTGAGCATCAATATGTATTGTGCCGCTTTAGACGTTGCACGAATACCGATGTAATATACGCCTGCTGCGTCGATTGTGAAAATGTCGGAATATGTCTTGAAATAAGAGTGATTAATATCATCTCTGCCGAAAATTTTGACCATTGTGTCCGGTGATGCTGTAGCGCCGATATATACTTCGAATGCTTCTGTGTATTGTCCGGCTGATGCTGCAGCGTCAAGACTGATTTCGTAGATGCTGTTGACGTCGGTAAATTTAATCGGAGGAGTAATCAACCAATCGTTTGCATCATTATAAAGGTTAAAATAGTTGTAGAAGCAAGGAGTCGTATTGTCGAATTTCCATGTAGTGCCGTCTTCGTTTGCATCGACATAATTGAATAGCAACGATTCTTGTTGAGTCGGAGTGAATGTGGCAGGCAATGTGTAAGGATCGCCATGAATTACAGTGTTTGAAACACCCGGTTCAGACTGAAGTCCTGCGTGGATAGCATAGACTTTTGCTGTGTAGGCAGAGATTGTTTTGCCTTTTTCGAATTCGTAGGCGTAAATAGGATATTTAGAAGAACCGACTTTTTCGTCATTGACATAGACGTCGTAAGTAATGGCAGATGTGTTGATATATCCGCCGTTGATGCCTTGTGTTACAGCATCCCAACGAATACCATCGTTGCCGAGCTTGACATTAGTCGGAGCCAAAGGAATGTCATTGCCGATATAAGTCTCTTTGATGATTTCCTGGCTCTTTTTGCCGTTGAGAGTGCAATAGCATTTGATAGATTGGTAGCCGTTAGTAAGATTGAGATCTACAGTGACTGTCTCTCCTGCGCTTGCTGTGCCGGAACTCATCTCAACATCGTTGACCAAAACGTTGTAGCCGATAGCTTCTGTGATGGCTTGACCATTTTGTGTTGTTGTCGGCATGATATAGCTCACGCTGCCTGATGTCGATCCTTGTGCGAAATCGATGCTTTTGAGCGTAGGGTTGCCCGGAGCATCACCTTCAATGGCAGGGTCGTTGCAAGCAAAGAATGAGTAGCGTTCTTCTTCCACCCAGTCTTCGATTTTTGTGCAACGTTTGTTTTTGATGTCGATAGAATAGAATGCTGCGATGCCGCTTGTGTAATTTACGTTCCACAACATGGCGTTGTCTGCCGGGCTGTAAATCATCGCCGTAGGGTTGCTGTCGATAGAAATCTTAGTGTCAAAAATTTCAGTTGTAGAGCCGTTTTCGGCGTTTACTTTGACAAATTTACCCTCTGTGGTCACACCGTACAACGTGCGGTCGATAGGATTATATGCCATAGAAAGACAAATCTCGTTGTAGTTGACCTGGCTGTTGATTGTTGTCATTTTAGACATGTCTTCAGACGATGCTGTACGCAACATGTAGCCGCTACCATTGCGATTGTAGGTGTAGGCATAGAACTTGTCGGAGTCAGAATCGTATGCACCACAGATGACAGTGTTGCTGAAGTTGGTGTTATCTGTCTTTTTAAATTCGATTGGTTCGCCGGTGTTGATATCCCAAACACCATAATATGTCTCATAGACAGAATAAGCATCGGAATCGTGACCGTAAGCATACAATTTGCCGTCGCGCACAAAACCTAACGACAGATATTTCTGACTGTCCCACAAAGAAGTGGCACCCTGACCGTCTGTCATGATTTCGCGAAATTCGTAGGTGTATTCTGTTTTGCCATAGAAATCAATATCCCAAGCCAAGAAGCCATAAACTGTGGCGCCTGAAGGACTGATTTTTGAAGGCGAATTGAATATGTCCTCGCGATTACTGTTGAAAAATGCCGTTGTCGGGCTTGCGCTGAGAATATTGCTTTTGATTTTACGAGGCTTAATCTCAGCTGTGATTTTTTGATTTTCTCCTGATTCGTAAGATTGCTTTTGAATCAGAGCTTTCTGATTATACTCGCCGGCAATGGCAAAACCACCAATGGCGATGCATAATAAAGAAAATAACGATACTAAAAATTTGTGTTTCATTTTATATAAAAGTTTTGTTGTCAATAAAATAATTGCAAATGTAATAATTCATTTTTGAAAATTAAAATTAGCCGTCATTTTTGTGACATAGAGCACTATTTATCATACTTACGTATGAGTTTTCGGATATAATTATGAAGATAATGTTTAAAAAATGTAAAAAAAGTATTAAATTTGTCGAAATTTTATGATTACGCGATATGAATTTTGGATAAAATTTATGTTGTAACAATTATAAAAAGCATGATAACCATATAATAATTACATAATGAATTATTCGATTGTTGATTTTCTCAGTCTTCTCGGAGCAGTATGTCTCTTCCTGTATGGAATGAAGATTATGAGTGAGGGCTTGCAAAAAGTGGCAGGCGATCGTTTGCGCAACATTCTTGGCGCAATGACAAAAAACCGTGTGATGGGCGTTATTACCGGTGTAGTAATCACAGCTCTTATTCAGAGTTCGAGCGCATCAACCACAATGGTTGTCAGCTTCGTTAATGCCGGACTGATGACATTGCAGCAATCTATGGCTGTGATTTTTGGGGCTAATGTCGGCACTACATTTACGACATGGATTATTTCGGCATTCAGTTTTGAAGTCAGCATTTCCGACTATGCCATTGCATTGCTCGCGGTGGCTGTGCCTATGATTTTTATGAAGCGCAGCGCATGGAAATATACAGGTGAATTTTTGATTGGTTTCTGCTTGCTCTTTATGGGTCTCGACCTTATCAGCAAGTTTGTGCCAAACCTCAAAGACAACCCTGAAATGCTGCAATTCCTCAGCGAATACACATCTATGGGATTTGGCTCAGTGGTATTGTTCTCTTTGATCGGGGCAATATTGACGATGGTCATACAATCATCTGCGGCAACATTTGCCATTACATTGGTGATGTGTTCTCAAGGTTGGATTTCGTTTGAATTGGGATGTGCGATAGTGCTTGGTGGAAATATCGGAACGACAATTACTCCGGTGCTCGCTTCGTTGAGTGGTAATTTGGCGGCAAAGCGAACAGCTATGGGACACGTGCTTTTTAACACGTTGGGTTCACTCGTTGCCTTGATAGTGTGGTATCCGTTTATAAATCTTGTGGCTGAGGTGACAGAATTTTTCGGTGGCAAGGATCCATTGGCTGTCGGTGCGACATCTGCGACAGTCGCATTGGGATTGGCTATTTTCCCAACGGTATTCAACACAATTAACTTGTTTATCATGATATGGTTTACAAAGTTGTATGTGAAAATTGTCTGTGCAGTCATGCCGTCTCACCACAAGGATTCGGAAGAAGAATTCACCCTCAAATACATCGGACGAGGTCTTCTCTCAGCATCAGAACTTAATATCGCTCAAGCGCAAAAAGAAATTGTGGTATATGGCGAAAGAGTGCAAAGAATGTTGGGTATGGCACAACGCTTGCTCCACCTTGACGAAAAGAGTGAAGAATACACAAAAGTGTATAATCGTCTTGAAAAATATGAAGAAATCGCCGACCGAATGGAAATTGAAATCGGCAACTATCTCAACCATGTGGCAGAAGGAAAGTTGAGTCCGGAAGGCAAAATGAAAATTGCCGGTATGTTGCGCATCATTTCTGAAATCGAATCAATCGCCGACGGATGCTACAATGTCGGTAAAACTCTCAATCGAAAAAATCAAAATCATGTGAAATTCAACGATAGCACAATGAAAGAAATCGACACAATGTACAAGATGGTCGATGACGCTATGGTCAACATGATGGAAATCCTTCGCGAAATGGAGACACCGGAAGAGAGTAAAATCATCGCCTCCTACAATCGCGAGCGTGAAATCAACAACTATCGCAACAAACTTCGCGACGCAAACATCTACAATATCAATAATCGCGAATATGATTATCAAGAAGGTATATTCTACATGGATATTGTGGGTGAAGCTGAAAAACTCGGCGATTATGTGTTGAATGTGGTCGAAGGCGTTAAGCATCAATTCCGTGCCGACAGCGATGATTAATCGTTGAGACTCAAACAAAAGTTTGTAGAGATTTGTTTATCAGAAAAAGAAATTAAGTAAGCATTCAAAAGCTAAAATATTAACTTAGTCCGGAAATTTTTAGAAGTACCCTTAAATGAGACAACATAGATATTGTGTTATCATGTGTGGCGGTGTGGGGTCAAGATTTTGGCCTTTCAGCCGCACTAATGTGCCCAAACAATTCCTTGACTTCTTCGGAACAGGGAAAAGCTTGTTGCAGATGACAGTGGAACGCGTCAGTACGCTTGTCGATAAAGATCGTATAGTACTTGTGACCAACGAGTCGTATGCTGATATGATACGTCAGCAACTGCCTGAAATTAAAGAAAGTAACATACTGTTAGAGCCTGCACGTCGCAACACTGCTCCATGTATCTGCTGGGCTGCCCACCACATCTTCGCTCAAGACCCTGAAGCATCGATAATGACGCTGCCGAGCGACCATCTGATACTTAAAGAAATGGCGTTCATCAAAGCAATGGATGAGGGTATGACTTTTGTTGAAAACAACGACGGCTTGCTGACTCTCGGCATCAAACCGACATCGCCGGAAACCGGCTATGGCTATATCCAAAAGGGAATGCAAGTCATAGGCTCTGACGACACAATGAAAGTCAAATCATTTACCGAAAAGCCAAATCTCGAAATGGCTAAAATGCTGATTGCGACAGGTGAATTTTTCTGGAACTCCGGTATTTTCCTTTGGAGAGCAAAAACTATCCTCGAAGCATTCAAAAAGTATGCTCCGGAGATTGCTGCTCATTTCGATATGGGGCTGCCTTACTATGGTACGGAAAAAGAGCAAAATTTCATCAACGATGAATTTGTCAATTCCCCAAGCATTTCAGTCGATTACGCGATAATGGAAAAGGCTGAAAACGTCTATGTCAAAACTGTCGATCTCGGATGGAGTGACCTCGGCACATGGAAGGCTCTTTACGAGACATCTCCAAAAAACATAGAAGGCAATGTCACCCAAAATTGCAAATTGATAAGCAACGATTGCAGTGGCACTGTTTTCGCTATTAAAGGCGATAAAGTGATTGTCGCTGTGGGCCTTAAAGACTATATCGTGGCTGAAAATGGAAATGCTTTGCTGATTTGCCCTATGTCGGAAGAACAGAAAGTTCGACAAATGGTCAACGATGTAAAATCCAGATTTGGAGAAGATTACATATAACCATCGATAGACGGCAAAGACCGCAGAAAAATATTTTTCGTGATTAACACGTGGAATTTAAATCCCCGTAATCCTATAACGAGCAGAAGGCATCATCGCTTTCTGTTCGTCGTTTTTTCTGACTTTGAAGTCAGGTGTTCGTCGTTTTTTTGCAAAAAGTCGAATAAAAGCAATTCCTCAAAACAGATTTTTTGCAAAAATAAAGAGACTGCCCAACTTTTGTTGTTAGACAGCCTCTTATATTGTTTTTGTCCCGTCCTGATATAGCGTTACACTAAGAAAAGACCAAGTATGGAAGAAAAGAGTAAAAGCTTGTATATCAAGCGCACACAGCGGGACTATCCGATGAGTTTTAAGTTGGCAGTAGTCCGAGAAGTAGAAAGTGGAG
>JAZTZN010000014.1:0-111566 GCA_045637445.1 Muribaculaceae bacterium | reverse complement strand
ACAAGTTTCGTCTATCGTGCAAGCCGAACTCGATATGCAAACGGCTGCGATTGAAAAGCGTTACGACAAGGAAATATCCCAAGCAGAGGGAAATACCTATAAGGTGGCGAAACTCGAAAAGCAAAAGGAAAGGGAAATCGCCAAGGCTAAGAATGAGGCAAACAAGAAAATGTTTGCTATGCAAGTCATTCAAGCAGTCGCTCAAACGGCTCAGAATGCTATCAGTGCCTATGGTTCGGCAGCTGCTATCCCTATTGTCGGTTTCGTTATGGCTCCGATAGCGGCAGCTATGGCTGTCGCAGCCGGTGCATTGCAGATTGCTGCTATCAAAAAGCAACAACAGGCATCGGAAGCCCAAGGTTACGCTAAGGGTGGTTTCACCCCTAAAGGTGCTGTTGATGAAGAGGTGGGAGTGGTTCACGCAGGAGAATGGGTAGCTTCACAAAAGTTGCTCGCGAACCCGGTGGCTCGTCCTCTTATCAACGCTCTGGACTATGCTCAAAGAACTAACACTATCGGCTCGCTTCGCTCTGTCGATGTGTCAAGGACTGTCGCTCCACAGTTGGTGGCTCAATCTGCACCTACTATCGTAGTGGAGCAGAATAGTGAGTACACCTACATAATGAAGCGTCTCGCTGAAAGACTCGATGAACCTTTTGTTACTGTGAACACCATTACTGGCGATAATGGTATCAAAAAGGCTCAGGACGAATACGACAAACTTATTAGAAACAAATCTCCTAAATCTAAACGAAAATGAAAATCATTGTCAACGGCAAAGATGCTGTATTAAAGAAAGGTACTTCCTTTGAGTTCGTGGCTGAAAATCGCTCTTTCACCGGTTCGGACAGCTACACGCTATCCATTACATTTCCTTTGCGTGGTTGCCCCGAAAATATTGCTATCTTCGGTTATATCAATCGTACCGACATCGACAAATCAAAGGTCGTCTTTGATTGCGAAATCTCTGACATCAATTTCTACTCTGCCGGTACTATCACGATTGTAGAGATTAACGAAAAGGAAGTGAAAACGCAATTTTTGGAAGGTCGCTCGGAACAGAATTTCAACGACACTTTCGATGAAATCTACATCAACGAACTTGACTTAGGTTCTTATCCAATGTTGTATTTACCTAGTAATCCTCTTTCGCAATGGCAAGGACTACGTTCCGGACAAGAGGCTGTCGCTCTGCCATGGGTAAACAACTCTTCAGGGAATATCCAAAACGAAGTGGTGTACGCAAATAATACATATTCCTACCATGCCGACTGTAAGGGCATATCGTATCAACCTTACCTTATTGCGATAGTCAGGCGTATTTGCTCTGCATTATTCTACTCTTGCGACCTTTCGCAATGGGACAGCCGTCAAGATTTGCGTTACCTACTTGTTTGCAATGCGCTTCCTTGGGCGTGGGATATTCCTCAGTTTGCTCGTGCTTTACCTCATTGGACTCTTACGGAGTTCTTTGAAAAACTTGAACTATTCCTTGGTGGCGAGTTCGACATCGACCATAAAAACAAGTCAATCAAGTTTACATTTACCTATAACATTCTTCTCAATGCTGAAACGATAAAGATAGACAAGGTGGTTGACAGCTACACGACCGATGTGACGGACACTAACGAAAGCAATTACATAGAGGCTTCTAATGTTCGTTACAAGGAGTGTGAGCATAATATGTGGAAATTCTATTCGTGTCCCTGGTTCTTGCGAGACGCTTTAGTTACACGATATAACACTATTGCTGATCTTATAGCCGAAAATAAACAATTTGCTCGTGTTCGCTCTTATCCACGTGGAAGCAATGTCAACAAAATTTTCTATGCCAAAGATGTAAATAATTATTTCATTATTCGATGTATTCGCAATGAATATGCAGGCACTAACGCGCTCGGTCGTGAAGTGTATGACCGAATATGTGTGCTTCAGCCTATAAATCAGTTCGGAGATAAAATCATGGATAAAGAGAATGACGACGCTATCGAATTGGACTTCGTTCCTGCTTGGATTTATGAAACTGAACCGACAAAAGGAAATTGCCTATTCCTTGACATTCCCGGATATGATGAAGACAATGCTGAATCAACGGCCGGTACTCGACCTGATGATAGCGAAGATGCAGAGTCTAAAATATATCAGCCTACTGCTATGCAAAGACTGCAAAACGGCGAACAAAAGGAAAAATCGGAATATTTCGACAAAATATATCTCGCTTTTTGGAACGGAATCCATCACAATCTTGGCAAATTGCCTTGTCCCAATGTTGACAATTTTGTGGTGCGTGAAGATTGGTCTTACTACACGGCTAATGGCTCTCTAAAATTACAAAGCAATGTAAACTTCAAAATCAATCCGAAGCAAAAGTACAATTTCTCATTTATTTCCGACTCAATACCCAATGTTCGCTCGGTATTCTTTATCAATGGAAGAAAATACCTATGCGAAAAAATAACTGCAACATTCACAGAAAACGGAATGTCACAGTTACTAAAAGGCTCATTCTACCTTATTATATAATTATTTTCGGGTTCTTTTTTTCTTGATTCCTTTATATAATTCGGGGTTATTTAATCCGTATTTTGACAATTCAGTTGGTGTCAAGCCAAAGAACTTTGGCGTTCCTGGTGCTACAACTTCTTTGCCGTCAAGAATACCGTACAATACCCAATCCAATACTTTTCGGTTGGCTATATCTACTTTTTTTAGGTCAAAGCGTATATAGATGTTTGTAATGCGATTGCCGTATTCATGACCGAGGGCTTCTGCAATCACTTCATTAGGAACATCTATACTCGCTGCGATTGTCGCCCATGTGTGGCGAGCCCAATAACTTGTGAGTTCAGGGAACATCGGTTCGTAGATTTTCTTTCCACCGCGACCTGGTGCTTTCGTCATCGGACCGATTTTCTGTAACTCCTTATTCATCTTTCTACGGAAAAATTCATCGTTTGCCCATCGGTCAAGTATGAAAAGCAAATGTTTATCTCCTTTATATTGCTCAAATAGTGCCATTGCTTCCGGCTCTACTTTCATCGAATATAAATGACCGGTCTTCGAACGATTGAAATCCAATCTACCACTCTTAATGCTTTCAAGTTTGGCAAGGTCAATCATGTTTATGCCCATAAGGAAAAACATTAGCTTGAACATATCGACATATTTCTTTGCGTGTTCCTCGCATGGGAAATATATCAATCGGCGTAATTCTTCTACCGACAATGAGCGTTTCGCTGTTTCTACATTCTTAAACTTAAACTTGCGAAAGGGGTAGAATGTCGTGATGTCGTTTTCAATCGCATCATTGAATACGGCTCGAAGATTACGAAAATGAAGATTGCGAGCGTTAGGGCTGGGCGATGTTTTCGCCATAAAGGTATTGAAGCTCGTTAGCCAATCCTTGGTCATATCCTCGAAATGCAAAGTCTCTACTGCATCACCTACAAAGGCTCGTACTCTATTTAATGTGTGCATGTAGGTTTCTTTCGTACTTTCTTTCTTCGGCTCAATGAATTTCAAAAATCTTACCATGAACAATGTTTCATCAACATTATTCTTTTCTTCGGGATTCATACGAGCAAGAGAATAATCCCTAATGTCATTGGCATTCATCTTACCTAATTTGCCGTCTCGCGTCAAATCTATAATGTCAGAATCAATGCCCTGCTTAACTTCATTGATGTAAGCAGACAACACAAACTTGTTAGGGTGGTTGATGATTTTTTCTTTTGTTGCGTCCCATTGTTCGGGAAGCAACTTAGCATCTAACGAAATGTACGATACTTTTCTTTCGTGGCTAATGGCTATCTTCAAAACGGAAGCCATTCCAGGCTTGGCTCTTCTCGTGTCCAAGTAAAATTTTGTACTTGCCATACTTAAAATAAGTACGAGTAAGGCAGTATTTGCTGAATTCATGTACAAACAAATGTACAAACATATGTACAAACAAACGTGTGCAATTATGTGCAATTTTCAGCAAATTTGTGCAAAAAACTCGTTTTTTTTAAGCTTTTTACAGGCTATTTACATAGAAAAAACGCTGATTTCAGTGCTTTAATTGTCTGATAATCAGCGTTTTATTTGCTCGTGGTCCCACTTGGGCTTGAACCAAGGACCCCCTGATTATGAGTCAGATGCTCTAACCAACTGAGCTATAGGACCGTTTTTTCGAACTGCTTTGCCTTTGTTTTAATACAAAAATGCTTGCAATTCTATTTTGCGAGTGCAAAGTTAAATATTTTTTTCTTATTCGCAAAGATTTATCTTTAAAAAAATATTTAATAATGTTTAATTTAGCAGTTTTTATGTGTTTGACGTATTGTCAATTATGCTTTTTTCCGTAACTTTGCATAAAATTTGAGGAAAAGGCAAAGATGAAAAATCTTATTATAGTGGAGTCTCCTGCAAAAGCGAAGACTATCGAAAAATTTTTGGGTAAGGATTATAAGGTTATGTCGAGTTTCGGACATATCCGAGATTTGCGCAAGAAGAATTTCAGTATTGATATTGAAAATAATTATATGCCTGTCTATGAAATCCCGACTGAGAAGAAGGATCTTGTCAAGCAATTAAAAAGCGCTGCTGCTGAGGCTGATATGGTTTGGCTCGCATCCGATGAAGACCGTGAAGGGGAGGCTATCGCATGGCATTTATATGAGGTGTTGGGGTTGAAGCCCGAAGCGACAAAACGAATTGTTTTCCACGAAATCACTAAGCCGGCTATTCTCAATGCCATAGAAAATCCACGAGATATCGACATTAATTTGGTGAATGCTCAGCAGGCTCGTCGTGTGCTGGACCGCATTGTCGGTTTTGAGTTGTCGCCTGTGTTGTGGAAGAAGATTAAGCCTGCACTTTCTGCGGGCAGGGTTCAAAGTGTGGCTGTTCGATTGATTTGCGAGCGCGAGAATGAGATTAAGAATTTTGTTTCTGAACCATATTTCAAGGTTAATGCTCTTTTCAATCTTCAAAATGCGCATGCCAAGTTTAAGGCAGAGTTGAACAGGCGTATTGAGAATGATTCTGAGGCACATCAATTGTTGGAAGATTGTGCGTCGGCATCATTTGTTGTCGAAGATGTCAGTGTCAAGCCTGCCCACCGCTCTCCTGCTCCTCCATTTACTACTTCTACGTTACAACAGGAGGCATCGCGCAAGTTGGGTTTCACTGTTAGTCAGACGATGATGGTCGCTCAAAAGCTATATGAAGCGGGGTTAATCACTTACATGCGTACCGACTCGCTTAATTTGTCGAATCTTGCTATTTCCGATATTGCACAAAGCATCAAGTCTGATTTCGGTGAAAATTATGTAAAGGTGCGCAAATATCACACAAAATCGAAAGGAGCTCAGGAGGCACACGAAGCTATCCGTCCGACATATATTCAGAATAAGGATATTGAAGGCACAGCACAGGAAAAGCGTTTGTATTCTTTGATTTGGAAGCGTACGATTGCATCTCAAATGGCTGATGCCGAACTTGAAAAGACGACTGTCGATATCAGTATATCAAATCGCAAGGAGCATTTTGTGGCACAAGGAGAAATCGTCAAATTTGATGGTTTTTTGAATGTGTATCACATTGAGTCTGAAGATGATGAAGTCGGCATATTACCGACAATCAATAAGGGAGACGCTCTTGAAAGAGAAGAAATCACTGCCACTCAACGTTTCACACAAGCTCCATCGCGTTACTCTGAAGCCTCATTGGTCAAGAAGATGGAAGAATTAGGCATCGGTCGTCCTTCGACATACGCTCCTACGATCTCCACCATTCAAGGAAGAGAATATGTGGAGAAAGGCGAGAAAGAGGGCGTTAAGCGTGCGTATAAGATATATACACTTGTTGACAATAAGATTACGGAGAAGGAGTCGAAAGAAAGCATAGGCTCAGAAAAGGGACGTTTGATTCCGACAGACACCGGTATGGTGGTCAACGAATTTTTAACAGAATATTTCCCTGATATTCTTGATTATAATTTCACAGCTCACATAGAAGAGAAGTTTGATGATATTGCAGATGGCAAATTGACTTGGGACAAAGAGATTGATGGTTTTTATCAAGAGTTTCATCCTCAAATCGAGAAAATCAGCAAGTTGCGAATGGAGCATAAAATCGGAGAGCGCATGCTTGGTGTCGATCCAAAGACAGGCAAGCCGGTCAGCGTCAAGATTGGTCGCTTCGGGCCTGTGGTTCAACTTGGCGACAGCACCAATGATGAAAAGCCGATGTTTGCCAGCTTATTAAAGACACAAAGTGTCAGCACCATCAGTCTGGAAGAAGCATTAAAACTCTTTGAATTGCCTCGCACAATCGGAGAATATGAAGGCAAAGAGATGGTGGCTGCGATCGGCAAATTCGGTCCATATATCCGTCATGACGGAAAGTTTGTCGCTATCCCTAAAGAATTTTCTGCGCAAAGCATTACAGAAGAAGAAGCCATTTCATTGATTGAAGGCAAGCGCAAAGAAGCGTCAAACAAGATAATCAAGGAGTTTGATGAAATGCCCGGACTACAAGTCATCAACGGACAATATGGTGTTTACCTTGCATATAAGCCGGAGGGTGCAAAGAAAGCACAAAACTACAAATTGGCAAAAGACACCGATGGTGCGGCTCTAACATTTGAAGAGGCTCAAAACATCATAAAAGAGCAATCAGAGTCGGCAAGCAGCAAGCGAGCTAAACGCACAACAAAAAAAGCGACAAAAACGAAGTAAAAAACGATTATCAATATAGGAAATATCGCAAAGTTTTGTTAACTTTGTGTGAATTTTAAAGCAACATAATTATGGCAATGGAAGAAGAAAAAGATAAAAAATATATAGCCGACAATATTCAAGTGCTTGAAGGTCTTGAAGCTGTCAGGAAACGCCCGGCGATGTACATTGGCGACATCTCAATTAGGGGGCTTCATCACTTGGTGTATGAAGTTGTCGATAACTCAATCGACGAAGCGCTTGCCGGATATGCCAATCGCATCGAAGTCTCAATTCTTGAAGACAATTCGATAAAGGTAGTCGATAATGGTCGTGGTATTCCGGTCGATATGCACGAAAAGATGAACAAGCCGGCGCTTGAAGTAGTGCTAACAGTGCTCCATGCCGGAGGTAAATTCGACAAAGGTTCATACAAAGTATCGGGCGGTCTTCATGGCGTGGGCGTAAGTTGCGTAAACGCATTGTCAGACTATCTTCGTGCAGAAATCTGTCGTGATGGCAAAATCCACATGCAAGAATACGCATACGGCAAGCCGACATCGGAGCTTAAAGTCATCGGCGAAAGCGACCACACCGGAACAACCATCATCTTCCACCCTGACGCCACAATCTTTACAGAGACAGTCTATGAATTTGACACATTGGCACGACGTATGCGAGACCTCGCCTATCTCAATGCCGGCATCACATTGACGCTCTCTGACTATCGCGAACTCGACGAAAACGGCAATCCTCGCAGCGAAACATTCTACAGCGAAGAAGGTCTTAAGGAATTTGTGGAACTAATCGACAAAAATGAGACACACCTCATCGAGGATGTCATCCACATCAACACCGAAAAGAACGGAGTTCCTGTCGAAGTGGCTATCACATACAATACTTCTTTCAAAGAAAACATCTTTACATACGTCAATAATATCAACACCATAGAAGGCGGTACACACTTGACCGGTTTCCGTCGCGGCTTGACATCAACGCTCAAGAAATATGCCGACGACAACAAACTTCTCGACAAAGTCAAAATCGAAATTTCAAAAGAAGACTTCCGCGAAGGTTTGACAGCCGTAGTTTCAGTAAAAGTAATGGAGCCTCAATTTGAGGGACAGACAAAGACCAAACTTGGCAACAACGAAGTCATAGGAGCTGTTCAGACAGCAGTCAGCGAAGCATTGCGTTACTACTTGGAAGAACATCCAAAACAAGCCAAAACTATCGTAGAAAAGGTTATTTTGGCGGCACAGGCACGTAATGCGGCATACGCAGCCAAGATGAAAGTGCAACGCAAATCGCCACTTGGCGGAGCAGGACTTCCGGGCAAACTATCCGACTGTAAGAGTCGTGATGCCGAAGCATGCGAAATCTTCCTTGTCGAAGGGGACTCTGCGGGTGGATCGGCTAAATCAGGTCGTAACCCATTGTTCCAGGCTATTTTGCCATTGAGAGGTAAAATCCTCAATGTCGAAAAAGCTTTAGAACACAAGATTTTGGAATCGGAAGAAATTGTCAACATGTTTAAAGCACTCGGTGTCACTATCGGCACAGAGGAAGACTCAAAAGAGCCTAACTTGACAAAACTTCGCTACCACAAAGTCATCATCATGACCGATGCCGACGTCGATGGTGCTCACATCGCAACATTGCTCATGACATTCTTCTTCCGTTGCATTCGTCCAATCATTGAAAACGGCTACCTATACATCGCCACCCCACCATTGTACAAATGCGCATTGAAGGGCAAAAAAGATGTCTATGAATATGCTTGGGACGACCAACAAGTGCAACGCTTTGTCGATACACGTTGCAACGGCGACATTTCAAAGCTTGTCAAACAACGCTACAAAGGTCTTGGTGAAATGAACCCTGAACAACTTTGGGAAACAACCATGGACCCTGAAAACCGTATGCTCAAGCAAGTGACATTGACAGATGCAGTAGAAGCCGACCGAGTATTCTCGATGCTAATGGGCGATGAAGTCGGTCCACGTCGCGACTTCATCGAAGCTAATGCCACTTACGCAAATATCGACGCATAATAAGACAATAACATCATACAAACAACAAAGAGCGGTGCCCCCAACGGACATCGCTCTTTAACTATTCAATAATGCTCATAATAAAGAAATGCCCACAATAGGGTCATAACCTTGACAACCGATAGTAACCGAGCAAAGCGAGTGTCACCATCGGAGTTTAGGTAAAGAATTATAAAAGCCAAAAATCGAAAGTAAGATTAATAGGTCATAATAGTTGGTAAAATATAGAACAACACTCTCTAATGGTAAAAAGTGATATAAATATCAAGCTTATATAACGACAAAACCTGCCCTCCGATTTTTTTGGGGGCAGGTTCTATCAAGTAATATTCAATTTTATTTAATTGTAATGTTTGTTTCGGTGTAGTCCCAAGGAGTGACAATGTAGAGCGTTTGTCGAGTGGCGTCGTAACACCATCCGCTTTGGCGTATTGCCTTCAAACTTGCCGACTTGACCATTGGCATTCCGTTAGATATTTCGACTGATTTAGGGGCTTTTTTGACACCTTCGACTTGGAATGTGAACATACGCGATTGCGGCATGCTTTCATAGCCATTGCCTCCGGTCGCTTCGATGTTGATATGTGTTTCATTGTTTTCTTTCCAACCTGTGAAAGTTATCAACTGATATTGACCGTTTTCAAGCGAATGAGTCGATAGTCTGTCGTCTTCAAACATTGTGTAGGAAGTTTCCTCTTCAGCCGGGAAATACTTTATGGTCAAGAATGTAGGATCATATTGAGTAACATTTTCGATTGGCAATAAATACTGTGGGATAAATGCACCCTCACGCACAAACATCGGGAGTTGCGACAAAGGAGCGCTAACCACAACTTCCGAACCGCCCTTATATGTCTGTTTCGGATTATTCCAATTAATCCACTTGCCTTCAGGAAAAATCACTTTACGAGAGCGAGCGCCTTTTTTCATCACCGGAGCAATCATCATTTCGTCACCCCACATATATTGGTCTTCTATATCGGCATATTTTTCATCCAAATTCTCACCGTTAAAATTAAATGGACGAGCAAGTGGTGCGCCGACAGTAGCATTTTCGTATGCCAATGTATAGTTGTAAGGCAGCCACTCGTAACGCTTCTTGATAAACTCTTTACTGATTTTTTCTTGAGCCGGATAGTGATATGGCTCAGGCTTCAATTGCGCATGAGTACGGAATGTCGGAGTAAACACACCCATCTGCAACCACCTTACATATAATTCAGCATCAAGAGGGTTTTCGGGATCGACAGCAAAGCCACCAATATCACTGCTCATATAAGCAAGACCGGAAAGCGAAGAATTAAGCATGATTTTAACCTGTGGCTGAAGGCCACCCCAAGAGCGAGAAACGTCGGTTGACCATGGGAATACATTATAGCGTTGCAATCCTGCTGTACCACCACGCATCAAAAGCATCAATCTTTTGTCCGGGAAATCTTTTTTAAATCCTTCATAGATGATACGGCTCCATTCATTGCCATAGACATTATGATATTGCGAAGCTGATTGTCCGTTATGATGCCACATTGTCAACGGATGAACTTCAGGCTCACCAAGGTCACCCCACCAGCCTTCCACTCCATCTTCTGTCAACGATTTATAACGACTCCAAAGCCATTGGCGTGTCTTAGGATTGCTGACATCAAACATCCCTGCATCGCCTACCCATGTGGTGACATCATGAACATTTCCGTCGGCATCCTTCATCAACATGCCTTCTTTGGCAAGCATATTATAATTATCGATAGCGCCGATTTTATTTATATATGGTTGTGATATTATGACCATATTTACTCCGTTTTCCTTCAATTCGCGAAGCATTTTTTTGTGGTCGGGCCATTGTGTTTTATTCCATTCAAGACGTCCCATATCCGTCTCTTTACCATACCAATAAAGGTCGAGCACCATACCATCCACCGGATAACCTCGACGCTTCAATGTATCGACAACACCCAAAGCCTCATCTTGTGTGTGGTAGCCATATTTAGAAGTGATGTAACCCAAAGCCCAGAAAGGAGGCAATTCCTGTCTGCCTGTAAGGAGTGTATATCCCTCTGTTGCCCCTGCAATAGTCCCTTCACCGTTTATGAAATAGTAGGACAATGGAGCTGGAGTATCACTGAGATATTCAATTGTTTCTCCCATGATTAATTTTGCCGAGTTATAGTCGTCGAAAAGTACACCATAACCTTTGTCAGAAACAAAATACGGCACTGTAATATTCATTTGCGATATACGAGGGTCACCTTCAGTATATCCATAGTTTTGGCGATTATACATCACCAAAGTATCGCCGCCCAATTCAAGGCTGTGGCCTCTCTCTCCGGCACCATAGAAATGCTCCTTACCGGAATTTACAAATGATATTCGACGCATGTCGGAAGAATTGTCAACGCCTTCCTTTTCTTGCAATAATAGATTACCACGATTGTCATAGAACGACAATAATCCTGTCGTTTTATCCACCACCACTTTTGTCGTTGGCGAGGTCAATGCGACACATCCAGAAGATGCCGAGACTTTTACATCTTTGGCATTAGGCTCAAGGATAGCCGATTGCGATTTCAAGTAAGGAGTCACATCACCTTTGATTTGCGTAGTCACTCTGAAGATATTTTCTGTCATCGGAGTGATTCTTATTACCCCGCGTTGGGTTAGAATTGTAGTCGTTTTATCCGTTGGCAAAACCGCATCAGCTTTCCCTATCGGGGACGCTATTGCTTGAGGAGCAGACAGCAATACCAAACATCCGACGAATAGCAACAACGCCGAATTTAAAACCTTAGCATAGAATTTATCGATTGTCATAATTTTATGATTTAAATATTTGTCACAAAGTTAACTATAAATTTTATAACAAACAAAAGAGCCATAATCCTTTCGAACTATGGCTCATTATGTAATAAGAAATTATTCTTAGTTGAAACGGCGATTGCCTTGAAGAACTTCTTTAGGAGCGTTTGCTGACTTCTTAGCAATAGCTTTCTTCATGATGCCGTAAGCTATCGGAGCAGCAACGAAGAGTGAGCAGAATGTACCAACGATAACACCGAAGATCATTGCGAAAGTAAAGCTTCGGATTGTATCGCCACCGAGGACGAAGATACAGAGAAGCACGAGCAATGTAGAGAATGATGTCATGAACGTACGGCTCAATGTAGTGTTCAATGCTTTATTGAATGTCAAGAAGCGATCTTCTTTAGGATAGATCTTAATCATTTCACGAATACGGTCGAACACAACCACTGTATCGTTGATCTGATAACCGATGATAGTCAAAATCGCAGCAATGAATGATTGGTCGATTTCCATTGAGAATGGGAAGAAGCCCCAGCAGATTGAATAGAAACCAATCATCAAGAATGCAGTCATTGCGACAGCAGCCACAGCACCGACAGAGAACGCAACAGTGCGGAAACGCAACAAGATGTACAAGAACATACAGATTACGGCGATAGACACTGCGATGTAAGCATCACGTTTCATATCGTCAGCCACTGACGGACCGACCTTTTGAATACTGATGATACCATGATCTTCGTCAGCCACGCTGAATGCTTCTTTGCTCATCAACTGACCATTCACTGTCAACTCATCTTTAAGACCTTGGTAAAGCAAGTCAGTCACTTCGTTATCAACATTTGGTTCTTCGCTATCAATCTTATAGTTGGTTGAAACACGAACCTTAGAGTCATTGTCGATAGAAATCACTGATACAGATGCACCAGGGAATACTTCAGTAAGTTTTGATTGAATATCAGCAGGCACAACATCTTTTTCGAACTGAACCACATAGTTGCGACCACCTGAGAAGTCGATACCTTGGTTCATACCGCGAACGAACAATGAAGCTACAGATACAACGACCAAAGCACCCCATACAATCATTGCAGTCTTAGTCTTAGCCAAGAAATTGATTTTTGTATTAGCGAGGAAGTTGCGTGACAAGCCTGTTGTGAATGTCATGTTAGCGCAACGACCGTTCTTAGTAATCATATCAAATGCGATGCGAGTCAAGAACACTGCGATGAAGAATGAGCAAACGATACCGATAATCAAAGTAGTAGCAAAACCCTTAATCGGACCTGAACCGAATGCGATAAGAATGATAGCAGTGATTACAGATGTCAAGTTAGAGTCGAAGATAGCAGAGAATGCGTTGCTATAACCGTCAGCGATAGCAGCACGTAATTTCTTGCCTGCCTTGAGTTCTTCTTTAGCGCGTTCAAAGATAAGCACGTTGGCATCCACAGCCATACCGAGTGAAAGCACGATACCGGCAATACCAGAAAGTGTCAACACAGCTTGGAATGATGCAAGGATACCCATTGTGAAGAATAGGTTGAGGATCAAACCACAGTTAACAACCAATCCAGGCACAACGCCATAGACAGCAATCATGAAAATCATCAAAAGCACAAGAGCCACAACGAATGAGAGCATACCTTGTTCGATAGCTGTAGCACCAAGAGATGGACCGATAACGTTGTTAGAAACAACATCTACCTTAGCCGACATCTTACCAGACTTAAGCACGTTTGCAAGGTCATTAGCTTCTTCCGGAGTGAAGTTACCTGTGATTTGTGAGCTACCACCTTCGATACGATTGTTTACACGTGGAGCTGAATATACTTTGTCATCAAGAACGATTGCGATAGCACGACCGATGTTATTGCCTGTAATGTTAGCCCATTGGTGTGCACCTCTGTCGCTCATACGCATGCTGACAACGTTTCCTTGCATATTATCATATTCTGTAGAAGCAGATGTAACAACATCACCTTCGAGAACAGGCTCACCCTTAAGTGCGATCAAAGACCAATAAGGAGTAGTTCTGTTTTCACCATTTTCTTTCTTAACGACTTGACCTTTATCGTCAGTCACAGGCACTTCGTCAGCCTTAATTTGCCATTTAGCAGAGAAGTTGCTTGGAAGGATAGACTTAGCAAGAGAAGAGTTAAGGATAGAATCGACCATCATTCGATTTTCTGTCTTAACCATACCGATAACCGGAGTACCTTGTTGAAGACCACCACCGAGAAGTTCCATCAATTGAACTTTATTAACTGTGTCTTGTGCTGCAAATTGCATGCTGAGGTTAGAAAGAGCATTACCTACTTCTTCAGCATTATACACTTCGAAGAATTCAAGATTTGCAGAAGACTTCAATAGTTCAGTCACACGTTCCGGCTCTTTAACACCAGGAAGTTCAAGAAGGATTTGACCTGTCTTGTCTTGAAGTTTTTGGATGTTAGGAGCTACGACACCGAATTGGTCGATACGAGTACGGAAGATGTTGAATGCTGCATCTACTTGGCTTTCAACTTGTTGCTCAAGCGCTGCAATCACTTCTGCATCAGTTGAATTTGATTTTAGAGCGCCAAGGAATTCGCCTTCATGTTTGAAAACGCCTTGCAATGTACCCGGTTGAAGGAAAGAAGCGACTTTCTTCACAAAATCTTTGTCAGAACGCTTGCCTTCTTTTTCAGCCTTCGCAATAGCATCATTCACTTTAGCTTCTTGACCTGCTGCTGCGAGCTGACGAAGAATGTCAGGCACAGAGATTTCAAGAACCACATTCATACCACCCTTAAGGTCAAGACCTAAGCCAATCTCCATTTTACGCACTTGGTTGTAAGTGTAACCAAGATAAACATCCTCTTTGTCAAGAGAGTCGTTAAACTGCTTAAGAGATTGTTTGTAAACTTCGTTTGTAACGTCATCTGTCTTAGCCATTGATTTTGCATATTCTGTAGCTTTCGCCGCATAGTGCTGAGTCACAAATGAGAACGAAATGTAAAAGCCACAAATCAAAATCAAAAGGACTGCTATGACGCTTATAAACCCTTTGTTTTGCATTTTGTTAATTAATTTTTATTTGTTTTTTTTGTTATTATTTTTACTCGGTACTTTTTCAGCTTGCAAATATAACTCATTTTTTTGAAGTAACGTTAAAAATCTCAAATAAAAATGGTTTAAGGGCGGAATATTCCCCTAAAGGCGATGTCATGTCAAAGAAAATTTCTATTTTTGAAGTCTCAAATTGATTTATAATGAAAAATCCGAACAAAGTAATATTATTCATATTTTCTGTCATTGTTTGCATCATCCTTTATTCTTGTGCAAGCATCGGAAATCCGGCAGGGGGACCTCGTGACGAAGAGCCCCCACGTTATGTTCAAAGCAATCCACCCCTTGGAGCGACAAATGTCAACACCAAACGCATTGAAATAGAATTTGATGAAATCGTCAATGTTAAGGACGCTTTCTCCAAAGTTGTGACATCACCGACAAGCAAGGTTGTGCCTAAAGTGTCATCACAAGGCAAAAAAGTTATCGTTCAATTTGACGACACATTGCAATCGAACACTACATACACAATCGATTTTTCCAACGCAATCGAAGACAATAACGAAAGCAACAAAATACCGAACTATGCTTTTTGGTTCTCAACAGGAGAAACTATCGATACCCTCCAAATATCCGGCATGGTGCTCGCAGCACGCAACCTTGAGCCTCAACAAGGAATGTTGGTCGGCGTTCATAGTAACTTTGCCGATTCCGCGTTTAAAACGACTCGCCTGGAGCGTGTCGCAAAAACCGACGACAGAGGTCGCTTCACTATTCGCAACCTTAAACCCGGAAATTACAAAATCTTTGCGCTTGCCGATGTCAACAACGACTATCGTTGGGACAACCCGGCCGAAGACATTGCTTTTATGGAAACAATCATTTCTCCTTATAGCGAACAAACGACAAGCATCGACACTCTATACGACCTAAAAAACAGCAAGATAGATACTATAGTATCGCGCGCGCGTACACGATTCTTGCCCAACGACATCTTGCTTAGTTCGTTCAACATCGAGCATAAGACTCAATACCTCGTAAAAAACGAGCGTATCGACTCAACACGCATTTCTCTGATTTTCAATGCAAAATCAGACACTCTACCGACATTGAGGCTCGTTTCAAATCCGGACTTGAAGGATTGGTATCTTTTGGAGCGCAACAGATTCAATGACACGTTGACTTATTGGCTAAAGCCAAACATTCTCACTCAAGACACTCTCGTCGTCGCAACAACCTACCAACGTGCCGACTCTGCTCAAAATATCGTTTGGGGCACAGACACCATAAAATTTATAACACCAAAAGCCAAAACAAAATCTAAAAAGAAGAAAAAGACGGAAGAAGCTGACAGCCTGAAAAAGGCAGAAATACGCCATCTTGCCATCACTCCGCCATCGACAAACATCGAATATTACAACCCTCTTTTCTTCACTTTCGATGAGCCTATCGAACATATCAATCAGTCGGCAATTCATTTGGAAATCAAATCAGACACATTATGGAAACCTGCCGACAAGAATTTCACATTACAAAAAATCGATTCACTTGCCGTAATAAAGTATAAAATCGATTATCCCTGGGAATTTGGAGGCGAATACAAATTGAGTGTCGATTCGGCGGCAATCGTCGGAATATATGGGCATCACAACAAACCGTTAGACCATACTTTCCAAGTAAAAAAAGAGGATGAATATAGTAATTTCACATTCACTATCGAGGGATTGCCTGACTCTATTCCGGCATTTGTCGAATTTCTGAATGCAAGCGATTCTCCAATACGAACAGCGAAAGTCGTAAACGGCGTTGCCGATTTTCTATATTTGGCTCCGGGAAGCTATTATGCCCGAATTATCGAGGACACAAACGGCAACGGCGAATATGATACCGGCGATTACGACACCAAACGTCAGCCGGAATTTGCATACTACTACCCCAAGAAAATCAACATCAAGAAGAATTGGGAGATAACTCAAACATGGAACGTCTTTGAGACTGCTATCGACTTACAAAAGCCGGAAGTTCTCAAGAAGAACAAACCGGAAGCATCCAAGCATGGCAAAAAGAAGCAGCAGAACGAAGAAGAAGAGGAGGATGAAGAATCTTTCGACGTAAATTCAAACCCTTTCGACCCGAACAGCAATCGACGTTCAAACAATAATCGCTATTAATAGCAGAATAAAAAAGAGATAATAAGCAATGAAAAATTTCGGACCAAAGTCATGGATGCTGCCTCAGCCGGTGCTGATCATAGGCACATACGACAACGACAAAAATGCCAATGCAATGAATGCAGCATGGGGAGGACAGTGGGATGCCAATGAGATTGTCATTTCAATGGGCGCTCATGCCACTACCGACAACCTCAACCGTTGCCCCGATTTCACTGTCGCTTTTGCCACAGTCGATACAATGATTGCATCTGATTTTGTCGGCATAGTCAGCGCTAAGCAAGACTCACAAAAAATCGGTCGAACAGGTTGGACAATAATCCCTTCCGAAAACATTGACGCACCGATATTCAAGGACTTCCCGATGACATTGGAATGTCGTATCAAACAAAAGATCGACGAAAGCGACGAAGGCTACTATATCATCGCTGAAATAATAAATATAGTTGCCGACGAACGATTTCTGTCAGAAGATGGTCTGCCCGACATCGAGAAAATGCAGCTTATCACATACGATCCGATCCACAAAGGATATATCGAACTTGGCAAACGTATAGGCAATGCTTTCTGCGACGGCAAGAGGCTGAAATAACTAAACAAAGATGCTGAAATCAATCTTATTGGTAGGCGTCGGAAGCTTTATCGGCGGAGCATTGAGATATTGGCTTTCGACACTGATAAAAACGTCATTACACACCGCATTTCCTTGGCAAACGATAATAGTCAACCTTATCGGATGTTTTGCCATAGGAATATTTTGGGGCATTTTCAACCGCCTTGGAGCATCATCCAATTCAATGTCATTACTGCTTACGACAGGGCTGTGTGGAGGTTTCACCACATTCTCTGCATTTGCCAAAGAAAGCATACAAATGCTTCAGAGCGGCGACATCACAGGATTCATATATTATATCGGCATCAGTGTTGTCGGAGGGTTGATATTAGTGGCTTTTTCCTATTGGATTTTCAAGTAAGCACGCAGACACAAATCGATGCCTAATAAAAAAAGTCGAGAGACATCCTACACAAACGGATTACTCTCGACATATTATTTTTTAAGCAGAATGCGACAAATTCATCAATAGTATTTACCTATCTGCCGACAATTTTCAGAAAAGTTTTTATTCGCCTTTCGAAAGACTTTGACGCAAGCGAGAAAGGTAAGCCTGCGACACCCCAAGATATGACGCTATGACCCCAAGCGACACACTACGCAATATTTCAGGACGATTCTTAATCAACGACAAATAGCGTTCTTTGGCATTTCCGGAGAAAACACTCATCTTCTTCTCATCATAGTACAATTGCGCCATCAAAAGAGAATTGACATAACGAGCAAATTCGTGCGATTCTATAATCAGTCGCTCATAATCCTCTTTCGTAACCTTCATTACCACCGAATTAACACATGCTTCATATCGGTGATTTGAGGGCAGACCATGATAATATGAATAGTAAGACATGATAGTCGTACCCGGCAAAGCAAAGCCGTTCGTACAATCCTCATCGCCATTCAAATATGAACGTCTCAATATACCTTCTTTGATTATATAGACATTTGTATTAATCTTTCCGTATGAAATAATAGGCTCTTTGGCAGGGACATAAATCTCTGTCATACATGCACATAGTTTACCCATCATTTCTTCAGAAAGCTGAAACAAATGGTCCTCTCGCATTAATTTTATTAAATCTTTCACGACACATTATTTATAAACCACAAAATTATACTTTTTTTGACATATATCAAAAAATTATCGTTACTTTTTTTCATTTTTAAAACGCATATACTCAGATTGTACTCAGATACACCCAAATACATATAGAATAAGGGGCACGCTTAATGCGCACCCCCTATCACTAATTACCAAATAAATTTATGATGAAAAATTACTTCAATATAATCTTTTCAACACGTGTTCCTACCTTAATTACATATACATTAGGAGCAACTTTTATTCTTTCAATATCAGACTCTGCAATTCTTGACGCGACACAAATGCCATCGATAGTGTAAACGCCATATTCTTTGCCGGCAAAGCCTGAAAGAACGATACAACCATCGTTTGCATAGATTGCATTATCCGATACCACATCTTCAACGCTAAGAAGATTTGCGTATGCATTGTTTGACATAGGATACTCTATTTCTTCGCCATCTTTGTTAACGACTACAGTGACATTATATACGTAATCCTTAACTTCGAGGTTTTCGTCAACGTAGCGAGGCTCTGCCACCTTTTCTGCAATCTTCTTGCCGTCGCGATAGATGTTGTAGCCTACGATTTCAGCAGTCTCGCCAACAGGTGAGTAAGTCAAATCGTCAATCATGATACCGAATGTGTTTGTACTTATATAGTGCAATGCAAAATACTTGGCATCTGCAGGGAGTTGAGCTGTAAACAATTCCCAACCGAGAGTCGATTTGCTGAAACGTTCTACAGTCTTAAACTCAGAGATGTCATCGGTAGTCGATGAATATCTCACTTCGATATATTCCGGAGCGTAGAATTGATTGATGATAGCGAGCTGGAATGAAACAACTGAGCCACCATTGATTTCAGGAGAAATCAACCAGTCGTCGGCTGCTGTCACCATATCGTCAGGCGAGATAGCCATGAGGTACTTATCTCCTGAATATGGTTCGAAAGTTGGATCGTTGACAGTCACTTGGCTATAGTCGAATACTTGGAAACCTTTAGGGAGACCATTGTCCGGATATGTCCATGACTCGAAGATCCATGTGCTGCAACCGTCGCCGTCGATGTTCTTAAAGTCGCCAAGTTGCTCATCGTATGCAAATGATGTCATGTCCTCGAAGTCTTCAAGACCGAGAGTAAGCACCGGAGCAGTCCATGTAAGTTCTACGCTCTGACCACCTTCTACGTATGAAGCTTCGAGGTCAGTCACGATAGGATCGGCACCGAGTTTGACAAGCAATGGGATCTCTTTAGCATTATTGTCGGCAAACATATCGGCATTATCGAATGATGCTCTCAATGTGAAATTACCCACGAAATCAACAGTCGGAATAAATTCGAATTGGAATGTAAGTTGTTCTGCCGGAGCAAATTCTGTCGCCATTGGGATGTCAGATGCTTCGAGAGTCTTAACAACTTCACCCTTATTGTTGATGAGTTCACATTTAACGTCAGGCACAGCGATAGTCTCGTAGCCATAGTTTTCGATCTTCACATCATAGTATTGTGGATTACCTACCATTGTAGATTTAGAGCCTGCCAATTCTACAACTGCAACGTCTTGTGCCACAGGATCCTTAATAGTGTAAGAGTCCATCATGAGATATTGGATTGAGCCATCGAAATGAGCGCGCAATGCGATGTAAGCCCATTGACGATTTTGGAATTGTTCAGGGAAGACCATAGTCTTAGTCACCCAACCATTACCATCAGCAGCCGATACAGTACCCAATACGATCTCTTCGTCGCTATTGCCACAAAGCAAGATGTCGGCATCAGGAGTGAAGTCAGCGATGAAGAAGCGCATCTTAAGTTCAGCTCTTTCAGATTCGAGAGTTGAGAACTTCGGCAACGCTATACGACCGATACACTCGTTCATTGATGGAGGGAAACCGATAAGTGCATGTCCTGAATTATTAGCTGCAGCAATATCGATGTCGGCAGGATTATGGAATGTCCATGAGCCTGTGTATTCTTCTGACAATTGTTGTTGTACGATAGGCTCGTAAGTCACAGTGCCTTCAAAGTTTTCTACCATTGGCAATTGGTGAGGAGGACCGACGACGATAGTAGAGTAAGTCAATTGTTCGCCACCACCATATTCATTGCTTACAGTAAGGCCAAGTTGGAGCATAGCTTGTGTAGCTCCTTCAGGGAGATTAAATGTGAACGATGTCTGACCCTTTACTTCTCCAAGTTCGATCCATTCACCTGTGAGAGGGTGACTGTTGTAGATGCGGTAAACAAGGTTTTCAGTATCCAAATAACCACCGTTTACGCCTACCTTAGGGTGCTCCCACTTACAGATTGCCGCCATATTATCAGCAGAAGCATCGATAGAAATGTCGGTATAGGTTGGGATATCGATACCTGTGTAGCAGTGAGTACGTGCTTCTTCACCGTCTCCGTATGAATTAGTCACAACCACATAGATAGGGTTGTTGCCTTGCTCTGTAGCGATTTCAACGCTTTGACGAGAGCCGGGAGCGCCTGTTATAGTGATAGTCTCAACATTGCTCTTGATAGTCGCTGTCAATTCGCCACCCTTAGTGTAGAGAGAGCTGCCACCGACCGACTTACGAGGCATAGTGAAGTTGACAGTAGCCTTCAATTCACCCTTCTTGGCAGGTACGGCTTCAAGGTAATCTACCATATCAGGACAGTCAGGAAGGTTTTCTGTCGCATTAATGCGGAAGTTCTTCAAGTGTACGTAGAAACTGTAAGGATAAGACGAGCAACGCACAGCGAGGTGGTATTCGCCAGGCTCTTTGACGCTGAAGAGCTTGCGTACTGTCATGTAATCAGTGTTTGATATGACTTCTGTATGAAGGATTGTAGCATCAGCAGGGTTGGTAGTTTTGCTGATAGCCATATCGAGCACGTTAGGAGTATCGCTGTATCTTACGCGAGTGTCGAAAGAGAATTCATATAGGTGTTCGACATCGTCGAGTTTCACCAATGGGAGGAATACCCAGTCGTCCGAATCGTAGTCGCGGTGAGACACATGATAGAATGGGTCTTCAGTATCTTCAGGATAGAACGACCACATACCATAGCCGTTGGTAGTAGTTGTAAGCAATTCGTACTCATCGGCAGTCGGAGTGATGTGGAAAGGCACAGGGAATGCTTCGCCGAAGAGACACTTGTCAGACGCACCCTTTTCAGAGACTTTTCCGTCAAAGATAGCTTCTACTTCAGCCACATAGAAGTCGAGAGTAGCAACCGGTAATGTTATAGCGAGAGCAGTCTCCTTAATTGGAGTTTCGTTTTGCAGCACGCCGTTAAGGTAAACATTGTAAGTTACATCGTTTACATTTACAAAACCACCATTAGCACCCTCTTCGCTGACAGCGTCCCAAGTGATAGATGTCTCTGTGAGACGTACATTTTTAGGAGCGGCAGGAGTGTCATAACCGACGAAGACTTCTTTATATACAGGGTGACCTTCGACATTCTTACCGTCTATTTTGAAGAAAGGCACGGCACAGAGGTTGTGAGAGCCTTCGCTGAGTTCCAAATCAAACTCTACATCGCTGCCCGCAGCACCGACGAGGTTGCTATAAAGGATTGTACGACCGTCTGAAATGCGAAGGTTGACATCGCCTGAGATAGGGTTGCCAGAGTAGTCAACCGATGGCAATGTCACGACGCCTTTACCTTGTGTCGATGGTCCGTCGAAAGTCACGCTCTTGAATACTGCGAGACCCGGTGCATTGTCTGCACACAATTGGTCAGGAGTCCAAAGCACTGTGTACTGGTTAGGGTATGCGTAACGACAAGTAGATGACGAGCTACCTGTCATAGGGTCGATAGTGAAGATACAAGATGTCTGGTCAGGAAGGATAGCTGCCCACACAAATTTATTGTCGAGCGGGCTATAGACCATTGACTGAGAATATGAACCCGGCACGATACCTGTCATACCCACATATTCAAAGAATGCATAGTCCTTATCAAGTTTAACAAATTCACCGCTGAGGTTGACACCATAGATGTTATGGTCTTTAGGATTGTAACCCCATGCGATTACACGACCAGCAAGTACTGTCTCATCATCGCGAAGAGGAGTAAACTCCATAGTCTCAAGATCGACACGCTGGAGCATTGCACCTGACATGTCGGCGTTGTAAGTATAGACGTATGCAGCATCTTCCCACTCATCATATACTGCTGAAAGCACCATTTGTGAGTAGTCAGAATTGTTTAGTTCGCCCTTGCGAATTATTGCGCCTGTGTAAGCGTCATAAACTGTGTAGTTGGCATAGATTGTACCCCACAATTCAATGGAGTAGAAACCATAATATTCGCCATTTCTAACGAAACCGACAGTTTCAATCAAAGCCTCATCGTCCCAAAGGAGTTCTTGACGACCGTCGGTAGTGAGTTCCCACCAGCTCATACTTGAGAAATCAGGATCGCCTGATTGTGCTCTAAGACCATAGATAGTCGCACCTGAAGGAGATGTAATAAGATTGCTTGGCATAGGCGTTTCTACGCCTGTGAGCATAGTCACACCCGATGTAAGAGTCTCAAATGTAGGATTTGAGATCATTTTTGGTGCCCAGTCAGGGACTGTGCTTGGTGCCGGTGTAAAGACAGAAGTGCGAGGAGCCTTGCTCGCTCTTCTTGCGTTATCGGCATTAGCTTGCATGTTCACTCCCACGAGAAGGAGGAGCGCAGCCAAAATAGTGATAAATCTTTTATTCATAAAATTTTTTATCTTTTTGCTTTATTTGCTTAGTAGTTAGGGGCAGCCTCCGAAAGGCTCCCCCATTATGATGAACTATATCGTTTATTTCACGATGACTTTAGCTGTCTTGTTGCCACAACGTGCTACATAGATGCCTTGGTTAACACTGATTTCAAAGTTTTCGTCTTCGATTCTGCGGTTGAGCAACATGCGACCGTCAATAGTAAAGACTTCCAATGTGCTGCCTTGAGGAGCATTCTTGACGATGATTGCGTCGTCAGCGCCATAGATCACAGCGTCTGATGTTGCCATTTCGCCAATGCCCGACCATGGAGTCAATGCGTAGCGACCGATTAAGAAGTATTGGTCAGCCTTTGTAAACTCGGCACGAATTACGATTTCTGCCCAGCCCCATTCGCACACTTCTTCAGGGAGAAGGAATTCGAATGTCTTCCAGCCTTCTTCATCCTCAGCCTTAGTGATTGTGCCGACAGGAAGTGCTTCGTTTTTGCTGCCACGTACAAACACCACTGCATCGGCCATATTGTCGTAGAGGTAAGCGTCAAGCGATAGCAACACGCCTTCGTAGCCGTTAGGGCTGAACTTAGGAAGAGCAAGCTGTGAGTAACATTCATCTTCACCGTTAGAGAATGCCACCAATGATGAGCCTTCAGCCTTGTAAGAGCCTGATACGTATGCTTCAGGATTAGAGATAGTCCATGAGCCTGAGTATTCTTCAGAAGGGCGTTCGATAGTCAATGGGTAGTAAATCACACTGAAGTCCTCGAAGATTTCTTCCATAGGGATGCTATAAGGCGTACCAAGTGAAGCAGTCACGATAGGACCTTCTTCTTGGCGACCTGCAGCATTGATTGATTGGATAGCGATGTTGACAGACTGTAGTTTAGAGCCTTCAGGCAATGTGTATGTGTATTGTGTACCGTCGTAGTCTGCTGCCAAAGTAAACCAGTAGTCTTGAACTTCATAATAGATAAGGAGCAAGTACTTAGTATAAGCAGGGTCAACGAAGCCGCCATTTACGCCGTCGATAGAAGTTTCCCATGAGAATGTCATAGAGCGGTTGTCGTCGCTGATTTCAAGAGAAGTGAGTTCAGCAGGCTTAGGCACATCAACACCGGTGAATACGCTCACTGATGTTTCTGCACCCACACCGAATTCGTTTTCAGAAACGAGACGAAGGTAGTTGATGCCTTGTTCAGTTGGAACAGTGGCAGTAGCACGTTCGCCCGGTTTAGCAGTAGCCGAACCTTCACCCACGTTAGAGTAAACTTTCACTGTGACGTCGCTTTCAGGGTCGAGAGCATCGCCATTGAGATTGAGAGTCGGCATAGTCATTTCGACAGTAGCCATCAATTCGCCATATTCGGCACCTGTAGCAGTCACATCTGTACAAGCTTCAGGCACAGAGTTAGGAGCTTCCGACATTGTCACGTTGATTTTGTTGACGCGGAGGTAGTATTGGTCAGCATCAGAGATAACGTGAATACCGATAAAGTATTCGCCGGCCTCTTCGAGCTTGAATTCGCCACCAAGTGTGATGATAGATTCAGACGCTACGACAGTTTCCGGAACGACGATAATCATGTCTTCGATCTTGCCTGTCTTGCTGAGACCGATTTCGAATTTTTCAGGATATTTAGCGTAACCACTGCGCACATCAAGGTCGATGCGATACAATTGACGGCTTTGTGGGAATGTAGTTTTGTGGAGGATAGCCCAATCGTCTGCATTAAGATAAGGGCTGTAGTTGTATTCGAATGCATCGTGATCTGAACACCAACCCCATTTAACGCCGTCGTCGTTTGCGTCAACGATAGTGAGGTTGTTGACAAATTCTTCGTCGCAGACAAGTTCCAAAGGCAATTGGTAAGCACCTACTGCGAGGATGTTGGAGTAAGTTTTCTCAGAAACTTTGCTACCGCACACAGCTTCGACTGCAGCTTGAATCTTTGTCATCACATCAGTTGCAATGTTAACTTCGAAAGATGTGCCTTCGATAGGAGCATCGTTTTGCTTAACGCCGTCGATATAAACATTGTAGGTAACTACGCTTGATTCAAGAATACCGCCATTGATACCGGCAGTCACTGCATCCCAAGTGAGAAGAGTTTCTGTGAGAACAACGTTTTGTGGAGCGGCAGGAGTGTCATAACCGACGAAGAATTCACGAGTAGCGATAGCACCTTCAACTGTAGAGTTGCAGACCACAGAGAATGTATGCTTGCCATTGGCAACATTATTGAGAGCTATCTCTACTTCTTGACCTGCTGTCACTGTGCGAGTATCGATAGTGACATCGTCGATTTTTACAATCATTTCCAAAGATTCTGTGATCTGTGAACCGTCAAATGTCACTGTGGGAGCCACAACGATAGCTTTACCCGATGTTGCTGCGCCCTCGAAAGTGATTTCTTTGATTTCAGGCATAGCAGGAGCGTTGTTCACGACAGCTTGGTCTGAACAATACATGAATGCGTACTCTTCTTCCTTAATGCTGAGAGTCTTTGACTTAATAGCACCTGTCTCCGGTTCTACGACCATCACGTATGTCTCTTCGTTAACATCAATACCGACATATACGAAACCGAAGTCGTTAGGACTATAGACCATTGCTTGAGTGTAGTAAGCAGGAGAGAATGCGATAGTGTTGAGGTCTTCGTATTCACCGTTTTCAGTGTCGATACGAATCCACTTTTCTTCGTAGAGAGTCACTGCATATACAAAACCATCGAGAGGATTGTAGCCCATTGTGATGATAGGGTCGGCAGCCAATGTGCCTTCACCAAGTTCGGTCTTGATATGAGTGAATGTGTTGGTGTCAGGGTCGTATGTTTGGAACATCAAGCCGTCGCCGTCAGCGTTGTAGGTATAAACGTAAACAATGTCGTTCTTTTCATCGTAAGCAGCATGGAGAATGGACTTAGAGTAGTCTGATGAGTAGAGGCTTATGTAGCCGAGGTATTCACCTGTAGCAAGGTCATACTTCAAAATGTAGCCTGTTTCGATAGTGATGGCATAGACGATGCCTTTTCTAACGAAACCGGCGTTGTAATTGTATTGTCCAAGATAGTCGTTTGACCATTGTACCGCAGATTTGGCAGTAGCCACGTCAAGCTTCCACCAAGAGTCGTAGATGTCGTCGGTATTAAAGACCTGAAGACCATAGATGTTTGATGTCGGAGCTTCAGCTTCGCGCATAACATCGAAAGCCTGTGTCGGCTTTTGCATCTTCAATAATGGAGTTTTTGCAAAAGGACTGTTGACGCTACCTCTTGGTCGCATCATGAGGTCAGTGTTGACCTCCGCTGCCATCTTCTGCTGGCGCGCAACATCCACCTTAGGCAACTGAATACCTGAAGCAAATACTGACACGACTGACAATAGCAGCATCATGCCGAATAGTGTAATTTTTTTTGTCATAAAAATATTTTTTTGGTTAGTTGTTAAATTCAATTCAATAATTCATGGTGCAAAAATAGTACGACAAATCCATAAAAAAGTTGTACTATGTTAATTTTTTTGATTTTATGTAATTTTCTTATAAAAAGGTCTGTTAAAATCACATTCCCAACAGCTATTGAGACATCTTTTTCACCCCTAAGGCGCATTATCGCTATGTCACTTCAGCATCTTGCGAATACGACTCAGGTAGGCATTTGTAACTCCTAAATAGGAAGCAACGATTTTCAAAGATACTTTTTGCAATATCTCCGGTCGGTTTTTAAGCAACGCACGATAACGATCGATAGCCGTTCCATTAATGACCGACTGTTTGACTTCGTAATAGTATAATGAGCAATAAGCCATGTTCAATGCCCACATTGCAAACTCATGAGACTCAGCCACAAGTTGATCGAATTTACTTTTCGACACAACCATTACCACAGAGTCACAACACGCATCAAATTGATAATATGCAGGCAAATGATAGCAAAAAGAATGATATGAAATAATCACCGTTCCTGCCAACGCAAATGCCACAGTCACTTCTTTATCTCCATCCATGTGAGAACGACGCAAAATACCTTCTTTCACGACATAGATATTATCGTTCAATTCTCCACACTGAATCATCACCTCTCTTTTTTTGAGACGTTTCTCCTCCATTATGCTACAGAATTTATCCATTACTTCTTCCGATAGCTTAAACGGAGCTTCTTCAGCAAGAGCCTTTTTTAAATTTTCCATCGCAATATTTATCAATAATAAATGTCGGTTAAAATAGTTTCTTTAATTAGGTAATCATCTGACATCAGACATCCTATATAACCACAAGTATAATAGAGTACAAAATTACACATTTATTTTCAATCCATCCATAGAAATCCTCCTTATTTTTAGCCTTTTCTCTACATTATTCGCGCATTATTCGATAATATTCGGAGTTTACCTTAATTTATCTCTCTTAAAATTACATCTCGCCATAGATTATCGCGACATTTACATTTTCTTAATTTTTGATTTTACAACCATGGAATTTGGTGGATTAACAAATTTATCTTACCTTTGACTGAAAAGTTTTTATGTCTATGAATATACAAAAAATATTTCTTATCATATTGTCGTTTATCGCCCTTTGCAGTTGCAACAAAACAGAGTTCAACATCGAAGGCGAAATCAAAGATGCCGCAACGATGAATCTTAGAATTTTCTATTATTCTTCATCAGGCAACAAAGGGAGCATCACAGAGACTGTCATTCCGGTTGTCGATGGAAAGTTCAGCTATGTCGGTAAGTCCGAAAAGCCGACTGTCGTGTGGTTTTTCTCTCCAAATCGCGCCCTTTTGACTCCGATTTACGTCGAGCCCGGCGATGTAATCAAAATCGACGGAAAGTATAATGAGCCATTATGTTGGCACGTGACCGGCAACAAGATAGAAGAAGAATGGTCGGCATGGAGAAGCGAAAACGAAAAATCATTAAAATCAGGCAACGACAAGGTCATCAATCAAGCCATAAGCAAGTATGTAGAAGCCAATCGCAACAATCCGGTATCGGCACTCTCCATGCTTTGTTTCTACGTCAAGAAAGATGCCACAAAAGATTATGACAAACTATGGAAGCTACTTTCAGAAGACGCACTTTCCGCAGAGCTAATCAACGCTGTCAACGCCACTAAAGCACATCAATCTTCACAATCGCATGCCGTAAAATTAACACCACTGTCGCTATACTCATACGCTGACAGCATGACAACTATCGCTGTGTCAAAATCAAAGGCTACACTGCTTTATTTCTGGCGTCAACAGGAGGAAAGACACGACTCGTGCATCTCGAATATCAAAAGGCTGCATAAACTATATTCAGATAGCGCCAAGCTGCAAATTGCAGATATTAATATGGATACCGACACTATCAAATGGCGCAGACAAGCGCGAAGAGATTCTGTCAAAAATTGGCAACGCTATTGGGCTATCGGAGGTGAAGCAAATATTTCCCTTATACCCCTGGAGTTGCCACGAACTCCATACTTTATCGTTTCCGACAGCACGGGGACACAATGCTATCGAGGTGACAATTACAGCAAAGCCGAGAAAAAAATCAAAGAACTGCTAAAATAGTGACACTATGCTTTCAAAAGTCTATTCTGCATCTATTCAAGGCATTGACGCCTTTGTGGTAACGATTGAAGTTGTTGTAGAGCGTGGAGTGCAATTCACAATCGTAGGGTTGCCTGATGCCGCTGTCAAAGAGAGCTATCAACGCATTGTTTCTGCCATGAAGCAGAGCGGTGTCGCATTTCCTCATAAGCGCACGATTATCAACCTCTCTCCTGCCGACATCAAAAAGGAAGGAGCAGCATTCGACCTGCCGATGGCTATCGGCATTTTAGCATCAAACGAGGCTTTAACATGCGAGAACCTCAATGAATATATGATATTAGGCGAATTATCGCTTGATGGTTCGGTATTACCAGTCAGAGGGGCTCTCCCCGTAGCGATTAAGGCTCGCGAGAATGGATTTAAACGCCTTATCGTGCCTAAAGCGAATGTCACAGAAGCAGCCGTAGTCAATAATATAGAGGTTTTCGGTGTCGAAAGTCTTTCAGAAGTAGTCGATCTTCTTAATGGCAAATCCGAATTGCAACCGACTGTCATCAACACTCGCGAACAATTCCGAATTCAAGCAGCTGATTTTGACTTTGATTTTTCCGAGGTCAAAGGGCAAGACGGTGTCAAACGAGCCTTTGAAGTGGCATGCGCCGGGGGACACAATATCCTATTGGTAGGCTCACCCGGCAGCGGAAAGTCAATGATGGCAAAACGTCTTCCCTCAATACTCCCTCCCCTAAGCCTGCAAGAAGCTTTGGAGACCACAAAGATTCATTCCGTGGCAGGAAAGCTGTCTCGTGGCTCCATGTTGATGACACAACGCCCATTTCGCTCGCCTCACCACACCATTTCACCGGTAGCATTGGTCGGTGGAGGCATTAATCCGCAACCGGGAGAGATAAGCCTCGCCAACAACGGAATTCTTTTTCTTGATGAATTTCCGGAATTTCCACGCGCAGTCCTTGAGGTATTGCGACAACCGATTGAGGACCGTATAGTGACCGTTTCGAGAGCAAAATACACTATTGACTATCCGGCTTCATTCATGCTTGTCGCTTCGATGAACCCCTGTCCCTGTGGCTATTACGGACATCCGTCGAAGCCTTGCACTTGCATGCCGGGACAAGTGCAAAAATACATCAATCGCATCAGCGGACCACTGCTCGATCGCATTGATTTGCACATAGAAATCCAACCTGTCGAATTCGACCAAATGGCAAATACCACGCCTTCGGAAAGCAGCGCTGAAATTCGCAAACGCGTCGTTATGGCACGAAGTATTCAGCAACATCGCTATGCCGGAGAAAAAGGCGTCTATTGCAATGCTCAAATGACATCGCGAATGATACGCAAATATGCCTGGCCGGACGAAAAAGGAATGGCTCGCCTCAAAGAAGCAATGACACGCCTTAATATGTCGGCTCGCGCTTTCGATCGCATCCTTCGTGTGGCTCGCACTATTGCCGACCTCGACTCAAGCGAAACTATCGAAATTCACCACATCAACGAAGCAATCTCGTATCGCAATCTGGATCGTGGCAATTGGGGCGTTGTCGGAATCGGTCAATAATCAATCTGCTGAAGTTATGGCTAAACACAACGAATGGGGCAACATTGCCGAAACTATTGCTGCAGAGCATCTTATCCGACAAGGATATGTGATCCGCGAACGCAATTGGAATCCGATGCATGGTCACGTCGAAATTGATATTATCACCCAACGAGACAATACTCTGATTTTTGTCGAAGTTAAAGCTCGTCAAGACTCCGATGAGGACCCGGCAGAGGCTGTCGATGAAAAGAAAATTCGCCGACTTGTACGTGCCGCCGAATCGTATTTGAGAGCCCAAGAGTATGACTTCGAGTATCGCTTCGACATTATCACCATTTCAGGCAATCCCGACTCTTATACTCTCGACCACATCGAAGATGCCTTCCTCCCTCCCCTATCATAGGCCAACCTTGACGTGTCTGATGCCCTGACGCTTTATCATGCCCTCATAAAAGCACAAAAGGACACAAGTTTTTCCTTATGTCCCTTTGCGTAGTTTATGCGTTATTAATCAACTGATTACTCAGCGTCTTCTTTGATGTTGTGGAATACGTTTTGCACGTCTTCGTCTTCTTCGAATTTGTCAAGAAGTTTGTCGAGAACTTCACGTTGCTCAGCAGTCACTTCTTTAAAGTCGTTAGGAATACGTTCGAACTCAGCGCTTACGATTTCAAATTCGTTTTCTTCAAGATATTTTTGAATGTTAGAGAATTGGTCGAAAGCACCATAGATTACCCATTCTTCTTCCTCAGCTTCGAGTTCATCGACACCGAAATCGATGAGTTCAAGTTCGAGTTCTTCGAGTTCCACACCATCTTTTGGCTTTAGGTGGAACACACATTTATGATCGAAGAGGAAAGAAAGCGAGCCTGATGTACCAAGTGAGCCGCCGTACTTGTTGAAATAGCTACGCACGTTAGCCACGGTGCGTTGGTTGTTGTCTGTGGCAGTTTCTACTACGATAGCAATACCAAAAGGACCATATCCTTCATATACGATTTCTTTGTAATCGCCGGCATCCTTTTCTGTTGCTTTTTTGATTGCACGTTCTACTGTGTCCTTAGGCATGTTTGCAGCTTTGGCATTTTGCATAAGCACACGAAGACGTGGGTTCATATCCGGGTCGCCACCACCTGCTTTACAGCACATAGTGATTTCTTTACCGATACGAGTAAATGTACGAGACATATTGCCCCAACGTTTTAGCTTACGGGCTTTACGATATTCAAATGCTCTTCCCATTGTATTTTCTTTATTTTATATGTTTTTATTTTTTTAATGATTTGTTTTCGTTGCTTATTAACGAAGTTTCGCATCAAGTTGCTTTTCGAGGTTCATGATGATTTTCTTCATCACTGCATCGATTTGCTTGTCTTGAAGTGTCTTTTCAGGGTCTTGCAGTGTCATGCTGACAGCATAACTCTTCTTGCCCGGCTCAAGGTTTTTGCCTTCATAGACATCAAACAGACGCACATTGCGAAGAAGCTTACGTTCGGAACCGCGAATTACGTCTTCCACTTGACGGAATGTCACAGACGAGTCAAGCAATAACGCAAGGTCACGCTTCACCGGTTGTGATTTCGGAATGTCGGTGTAAGTCGTTTTAACTTTTGCCGCAAGTTTGAAGAGAGCATCCCAATTGATTTCTGCAAACATCACTTCTTGCTCGATGTCAAACGTCTTAAGCAATTCGCGACGCAAAATACCGAGCGTACCAAGACTCTTGCCTGCCTTTGTCGCTATGTCGAGATATGCAGTATAGATTTCATTTGAACTTTGAGTCATATCTAATGTACGCATATCGATGCCAAGACGGTTGAAAATATTGAGCACCACTGCCTTAAGGTCATAGACCGACACCGGTTCTGCCTTTGTATTCCACGAAGCCGCTGTCTTATCGCCGGTCATCCAAATGCCGAGGTGGAGTTCTTCAGCGTATGGAGCGAGTGGGTTTTCAGCTGTCGATTCCTTCTCAGGGTTGCGAGAGTAGCAGTTGCCGATTTCATATAGAGCGAGCGACGAAGCTTTGCGGTTGATGTTGTGCGACAAAGATTCAAGACCACCGAAAAGGAGTGTCTGACGCATCACGCAGAGGTCGTTGCTCAATGGGTTCATCAAGCGCACGCACTTCGCTTCCGGATAGACTTCCTTGCCCTCGTAGTAAGAGATAGCCGAGAGAGAATTGTTCATGATTTCGCAGAAGCCGTCGGCTGTGAGTTGTTCTGCGATGAGCTGCTGCAGACGGTAAGACTCGTCAGTGGCAGTCTTTTGTGAGAGGTTGGCGTGCATTTCCATGCCAAACTCTATATTGTTGTAGCCATAGACGCGGAGGATTTCTTCTACCACATCGCATGGGCGCTGAACGTCAACACGATATGTCGGCACTTCGAGGCTGAGCACTTCGGCTGTCTCTGCCTTGATGTCGATTTCGAGCGAAGTGAGGATAGCCTTAATATCTTCAGTCGGAATTTCCTTACCGATGAGACGATGGCAATAAGCCAACTCAAGTTCCACTTTGAACGGCTCCACCTTCTCAGGATAGATGTCCATCACATCGCCACATATTTCGCCACCTGCAACCTCCTTGATGAGCAATGCGGCGAGTTTGGCAGCGAAGATAGTGATGTTAGGGTCGCAACCGCGCTCGTAACGGAACGAAGCGTCGGTGTTCAATCCGTGACGGCGAGCTGTCTTACGCACGCGAGTCGGATTAAAGTATGCACTTTCGATGAATACGTCGGTAGTAGTTTCGGTCACACCTGAGTCAAGACCGCCAAATACGCCGGCGATACACATTGGTTTCTCAGCGTCGCAAATCATGAGATCGGCTTCGTCGAGAGTGCGTTCCACGCCGTCGAGCGTAGTGAACTTTGTGCCTTGAGGGCAAGTACGCACCACGATTTTCTCGCCTGCCACCTTCGAGAGGTCGAAGCAGTGGAGTGGTTGACCCATACCGAGAAGCACATAGTTGGTAATATCGACGATATTGTTGATCGGGCGTTGACCGGCAGCAAGAAGGAGATTTTTAAGCCATTCAGGCGACTCTTTCACCTCTACGCCACGCACTGTGACACCCGAGTAGCGAGGGCATCCTTGACCATCGACCACCTCAATCTGAGCTGCGCCGTCATTGCGGTCGGCCTTGAAGCCCGAAACGTCAGGAGTGACAACTTCTGCCTCAGGCTTGCCGTTGCGACGGAGCCATGCCTTAAGGTCGCGAGCCACACCGTAGTGAGAAGCGCCATCGACACGGTTAGGCGTCAACTCCACTTCGAGCATATAGTCGCTTTCCACCTGGAAATATTCTGCAGCAGGTGTACCCGGAGCGATGTCGCCTTCGAGCACCATAATGCCGTCGTGAGAATGACCGAGACCGATTTCGTCTTCAGCGCAAATCATGCCGAACGACTCTACGCCGCGTATTTTTGATTTCTTAATCTGAAATTCTTCGTCACCATTGTAGAGCTTTGTGCCTACTGTTGCGACCACTACAGTCTGTCCGGCAGCCACGTTAGCAGCTCCGCAGACGATTTGCACAGGCTCACCTGTACCCAAGTCGCAAGTCGTGATATGCAAGTGATCGGAATTAGGGTGTTCGTCGCATGTGAGCACTTTGCCTATCACGATGCCACGCAAGCCCCCTTTGATAGTTTCCACTTCTTCGATAGAGTCACATTCAAGACCCAATGAAGTCAACGCAGCCGTAATCTCTTTCGGCTCCAAGTCGATATCGATGTAGCGTTTTAGCCACTTGTATGATATATTCATATCGTTTGATTTATTATCTTATTTATACGCCCAAAAGGAAGCTATCCGGGGCAAATTTACTCCCTCAAAACAGCTCCTCAGACAATTATCGTGCGAAATTAACAAAAAATACACAAATTAGCAAATCCCAATTACGATTACCGGAACTTTTAGCCGACTTCTCCCTTTCTGCTTCTCCTTCTTCTCCTGCCTTTTTCCGGCTCGGCGTCAGTCTTGATTTTGTTTCTCAGCCTATGTCTTAGGAATCTTCTATAAATTACTTTGTCATGATTTATGAATTTTGACTGAGGAGATTTTTGTTTTTAACGCAAGGAGTATAGCGAGCTACACAACTGAGTTAAAGTCGAATAGATTCCGATCAAAAACATAGAGCATACAAAAGAAAGCTCCTCAAAGCTAAAGAAATAACTAAATCCGGGAATTTTTAGAAATTCTCTTAAGCCTCATCCAAATTATAACCTCTATCAATAATGCCACCACCCACATCAACAATAATGGTTGCCAAATTGCTCTCATAAACAGAAATCTATAGCCCATCATTTTAAATATTGTATAGTACGGATAACTGTTTGCCGACACTTCTCCCAGCACCTCATCGATGAACACTGTGTGTTGATACGCATACACTATCGGATAAAATATATTAGTGTCATCTACATCAAATTCCACGCGCATCAGCGACCCATGATTTACCTCATATATATGTACATCAGCCGTCGTTCCATTTGAAAGTTTCAACTTTATGAAACACTTTGATTCATTACTTAAAGGATTGACGAAATATCGTTCTTCATCGTCCAAAACGCCTCTTGACATTGTCGTGTCATTTGCGTTCGACGACTCTAATGCCGAGTTCAAATCTATTTTGTCGGAAAATCTATTCTCTATAAGTTCAGCCGCAACTGTCTGCCACTGCTTATCCAAGAAATAATCAGAGTAATCAATTCTTCCGGTAGGCAGAGAAACAATTGCCGATACTGCAAGCACCACCAAATATATCGGCAACAACAACACCGTCCACAATATAATCCTTTTAATACGCCTCATATTGCAATGTTTTTTTCGTAAATATAAGCATCTGATTTACCTATTGCTGTATTAGGGTGATGGTCATTCTATCAGCCAATCGTAGGCGGGCAGAATTTTGATGAGTTTGCCATCGGTGGTCACCTCTTCGCGATGGAAATCGGTGATAAGGAAAAGATTGTCGCAACGTGTCTCTTTAGATGCGGCAAGCAGTCCGCGAATTTCTCGTTGACGCGTTTTCTCTTTGCTGATGTCGTAGGACACTTGATAGATTTCTTCTACTACATTATGACGACAGACCACGAAGTCGGCTTCGTATCCTCCGGCACTTTTGTAGTAGTATATATCGCGACCAAGTGGTCGGTTTCGGCGAAGCAATTCGATAAACACGATAGTTTCCAATCGCCATCCGACATTTTCGCCCACTAAAGCGTCGGGGCGACCATCCATAAGGGCAACGTCTATGGGATAGACTTTTTCTCCTCTGACTCTTTGGTGGCTTTTGGTGGAATATTTTTTCACACTCAAAAGCAGATAGGCTTCTTTGAGGAAGTTTATGTAGTTGTTGATGGTGTGGTTGGATTTCAGTCCTATGGTTTCTGCCAATTCATTTTCTACTATGATTGCAGGAGCGATATTCATCAGGTGGTGGGACAATTGCTCAAATGCATCGGTATATTTGATACTATGGCGTTGCTCGATGTCGCGTTTGAGAATGTTGCCGACCAAGTTGCCGACATATTGTGTTTTGTTCTTTTTGTGTAATAGTTCGGGAAAACCTCCTTGCATTAAATATTCGTCGAATGCCGCTCTACGAGATGCTTCGGCTTTAGTTGTGACAGATTTTGTATCGACTCCTTTGCAGTTGCACCATTCAGCAAAGGATAGAGGATACAACTCTATTTGCTCGCTTCTACCGGTGAGATGTGTTGCGAGTTCGCTACTTAAAAGTTTCGCATTAGACCCTGTGACAATGATATGCAAGCGTTGACGCAGCAAGCGATTGACAAACAGGTGCCAACCTTCGATGTTTTGGATTTCATCGAGGAAAAGATATTTGAAGTCACCATAGATTTTGTATAGCACTTCAAGAACGGTGTTGAGATCGTTTGTCGTCAAGTCGTCAAGTCGTTCGTCATCAAAGTTGACATAGGCAAATTTTTCGCCCTTTGCTTTAAGAACATTGTAGCATAACGTTGACTTACCACTTCGGCGAACTCCGATAACCACTTGTGCCAGATTGCTATCCAAATCTACTTGCTCTTCTTCCTTTCGTGAGCACAGTTTAAACTCACTCATAGCTGTCAATTCATCGTATTGCTCGGATACTACTTGCTCTATGATACGTTTATCTGCCATAATATTAATGATTTAGGATGTCGCAAAGGTAATCAAAATTTCTTTACTAACGCCATAAATCGGCATTTTTTTGTGTCTCTAACGCCATAAATCGGGTGTTTTCGGGATTTCTAACGCCATAATGAGAGAGTTTTAGGATGCCTCTAACGCCATAAATCGGCATTTTTTTGTGTCTATAACGCCATAAATCGGGTGTTTTGAGGATTTCCAACGCCATAATAAGGCAGTTTTCCATGTTCCCAACGCCATAAATCGGCATTTTTCCATATCCCCAACGCCATAAGTCGGGAGTTTTTTGACATTTCTAACGCCATAATGAGAGAGTTTTTGGAGTAGCTGTAGTAGCCTCAAAAAGTAGATACTAAAAATAATTTTAGTTAAACATAATTTTTCAACGAAGATAATCGCGATAAATTTGTCTGATTTGACTTTTGCAACTTTTTTATCAACAAAACAATACACCAACCGAAAACATATAAATTGTTAAGTCCAACAGCAAATGCAAAATTAGTAAAGATTGCTAAAAGGGATTTATAGGAGGTCTCTGAAAAAGAGCTATACACAAAAAATCTGCATCGTCATATCAATGAAACAATGCAGATTTTGTATGATACTGATTTGTCGTCCAAATATATCGGGCCGGTGGATTATCTGACGAGGACTTTGCGGGCTTGGGAGCCGAGACGCACGATATAGACTCCGGCAGGAAGATTGTCTGCGCTGACCTTGCAACCGCTAAGGTTGTAGATTTCCGCATTTTCCGGTGCAACAATACCTCCGTCGATAGCATAAGCCTCAAATTCAGAAGCACCTACATGCGTAACACTGTTGTCAACCCAATGACCATGAAGCCACTTTATGCGACCGTCAATGTTCTTTTTCATTTCACTTTTCTTGGCATAGATGTCAGAAGCGCCATATTGCGGCCAACGTGCATAGTCACATGCTGCCGCCACTGCGATTTTATCGGCAAACTCTGTCATGAAAGCATCTATCGATGCGACTTCCTCGCGATAAAACTTGTTCCATATCACCTTCACATGCTCTTGAAAACGAGGGAATTTTGCAAACTCCTCAATCCAGTGATTGCCAAACGGCGAATTGATGTAGATAAATCGGTTTTCGCCATTGTGGAACGAGTTGCCAAAGTCCCATACCGGACCAAACATCCATTTCTGATCCTCGCCACGGTCGCGGTGCATGTAGCAACTGCCGTGGAACGACTCAGCGTTTTGCATTATCTCTTGTACGATGTAGAAACGCACCAAGCGATCCATATCGACGAGTTCTTCCCAATCGGTCGATGACTTGTCGGACAGATAAATAGCGTCGTCGATAGCGTTCATCTGATCGGAAAGAAATCGGCGTTGCTCTGCCGAAAGCAATTCGGGCGTTTTATAAGTGAAACGCATAGTCACGCCATTGCCTTCGGTGATGCGCACCTGTTCTGCCTCATCATAGTTGTCTATCTCCACAAGCCAACCACCCGTAATCTCAGAGGCATCAGTCGCATAGTCTTCTTGCTCCACGATGTTGACTCTGTCTTCGTCGATGCGAACAGTCTCTGTGAGGAAATACAAGCCGATATAGTTGCCATTAAGCACCACTTCGACAGGCTCTTGCGCCGGTGTGTAAGGCATACCCATCAAACGGCTAAACTCGAAGCCAAGCGTATTGCGATAGAAACCGAGATTGTCGTCGGCATGAGCCAGCAAGGCAAAGTGTTTACTCTTGTTCATACCGAGCAGAGCGGCCTTTGAGCCAAGTTTGATGCGATAAGGCTTCTTGTCGAAGTCACGCCATGTGTAGTTGCCACGACCACGAATTTCGAGGGGCAATTGCTCCTCCTTAGAGCCGACAGCTTCGTAGCCGTCAAGACCGAATGTTTCAATGTAGTAAGTGGCGTTGATATAGTTCTCTTTTGAAGTAATCGCTTGCGAATTTTCAGTGTTGATAAACATCACCGGGAGAGTTTCAGAATAGCCATTGACACTTGATGACATCACCCACGAGCCTTGCGCCCAATTGTCGCCCGACGACGGAGTGAACGTACCACCCACAAGGATTGTGGCTGATGTGGTCGCTGTGCGATATTCATTGCGCACTTTGCTGATATTTTCTTTCACATTCGGAAAAGTGTCGTCGATTTTTCCGTCGGGAAGCGTAGTCGCAGCAAAGGTGTAGCGATACATATTTTCGACACTCTTATCGAATGTCACTGACCATTTGTCGCCCGACTCGCGAGTCATCGACACCACCCAAGTCTGCTTGTCGTGCTCACTGCCATAGACAAACTTCACATTCTCGTATTTCGTCTTCGAATTGTCGAAATAGAACGTACCCTTAGGGATTGTCACTCCCCAAAGAGTAATTGAGCATATAATACTTAACAGAAATAATTTAAATCGAAGCATATAATTTTTTATTTAGCGTACTTTTATTTTATCTGACTATAATTTTCATCGGGTTCTTGAAGCCGTCGCTTCTGACTATATATGCACCCGGATTCAGGCTTATCATCCTGCCGTCATTGACTTTCTGATAGAATATCATTTGTCCCGACAGATCGCAGATAGAAAGCTTCACGTCTCCCTCATTGCATACCACTTTCACTCCACCCGGAACATTCACAAGGCGCAACGACGCTTCAGAAACAATCTCTCCCACACTCGCTGAAGCAGCGACATATATAGGATTAGACAATTCCGAACGGTAGCCGAGACGGACGCTTTGCACAGCATACGTTTCCGACACATCTGCCCGACGATCGTCAATGACCAGATAATTCTCCTCTGCTATCAATTCTTCACTGAAAAGTGTGCCATTAATAAATCTCTCACGATGCACAATGTAATAGTCCACCGGTTGGTCGGGAGCAATCCAATTGGCCTTGTAGCTTGTCTCTGTCACATCTGTGGCTTCAACTGCTGTCACAGGCAACATTTGCGGCACAGGGAAAGCCTCGCCGGATAGCGCCACATTGAAAGTCTTTCCGGCAGCAAAGCCACCGTCGTAGAGCGTGATTGCGGCACGATGCAGACCTTCGGCATTAGGGGCATATTTCACGATCAATCGATAGCCCTCGTCGGCATTTACTTTTGATGCGGGAATCTGATTATCTTTAACCCCCTCCAATGAGAACATTGCGCGATTTTCTCCTGTCACTCTGACCGACAACGCCGATGAGAGGTTGACACCCTTGACAAGCAATTCTATTGTCTGCGATGACCCGACAGCCACTTCTCCAAAATCAAGCGATGAATCTTCTGCCGGCGATGTCAATTCAGGGTCTCCGGTAATCGGTGGTGTTACATTACCCCCTTGATCGGCAACATAGAATGTTTCATTCATCCGTGTTCCCCAAATGTATTCAGCCAACTCCGGAAAGTCGATAAACGGATTGCGATTGCCCTGTATCTGATAGACAGCATCGTTTCTATCTATTTCTTTTTCACTGACAGGGTCGGCGCGATGCCATGAAAGGAGAAGATCCACAGCCCACGGTTTCAGCGTCGGATAATCGCCTTGCATCGTCATATAGTTGTATTTCCATGTGTAATCCTGATAGGCTGTCACCACATAGAAATATGTTCTGGCGAAATCACCTTTATATTCGTCGGCAGGTTCAAACACCTTGCTTGCTCCCCCACCTTGACCACTGACTGCATAGCCCACCTTGCTCACCCCGTTATCGAAATTAGCATCTTCCACCTCTCCCAACGGATAATTGCTCTTTGCCATATTTGCATCCGACTCCGACGGATAGAGATGAAACAGGTCGGTGTAAGCCTCATTGCTTTCGCCACCCCACCATGATTTCGGAAATGAGTGTTCTCTGTTCATCCCGCTCCATCCGCGATTGACATAGAAAACATTGTCGGAATACATCTCCCACCAACGCTTCTGACCATTGTATAATTCGGGATAGACATCAGTCTTTGGAAACTGTTGTGGGAAAAGAGAATTGTAAGTGACTACGGTATGAGGACGTATCACTTCAAAGGCAACTGTTTTCAATGTCTCTTTCTTTTTGCCATCAAGACGCGTGTAATAGGTTGACGGAATTTCCGCTTGCGCAACAACTCCGACAGCAATCAAAATCGCAGAAAGGAATATACGTTTGAACATAGTTGTATTTTATTTTTGAAAGCCCACCACTCCCGACGGAATGATGGGCCAACAATCTATTTATCTCCTAATATTAATCAAGGATTGTCACTTTTGAGATGTTCTTCACACCACGTAAACCATAGTATTTAGTTACATCGCCATAGACACGAACATGTTTCTTATAGATGTTCGGATTATTCTTCAAGCCGAGTATATCGCGTGTATCACCGGCCTTGATGCCTGCAGGAATTGATGCTGATGTCGAAGTCACATCCGATGTGTCGGCAAGAATACAGTTGGTGTTATTGTAATCAGCGTTAGGAGCATTGTCGAATGTCGCACCTGAACTCCAATTCATACCTGACACCCAACCAACAACGTAACCTTCAATCCAAACGCCGGTAGCATCAGTCTTTGATGCCATTACGTCAGAAATCTTGTATGGATTTTCTTCACTACCGAGTGTTGTAGGATCCACCGGATCATCACCACCGGCAGGATCGTCAGGAGTGACCGCCGGCGCGCCACCGATATTAACATTATCGATACAATATGTAGAAGATGCTGTAGCATCAGTTCCGTAATAGCGCCAGCCGATATACACCACGCCTGAGAACGCACTCAAATCAACATTTGATGCCACCCATGCACTATAGCCGGATGCAGGAATTTCAGGAAGAGTCACAGTGAGTTGAGTCTTAGTCGCTGTCTTAGGGTCGTTGCTTGTAAGCAAATAGACTTCCATTGTAGATGTTGTGCTTGTGTAAGCCGCTTGAGTGATAAACTCGAGGGTCTTCTTTGGTGACTTATCGAGATCGATAGCCGGAGAAATCAACCATGAATCCCATGGACCTGTCTTGCCTTTGTAGGCTGTACATGTAGCATAGATATTATTGTCAAACATCTTGAGATACCACTTCTTGTCGCCTGACACTTCTGTGTAGTTCCAACCGTCATTTTTGATAGCAGCGATAGTCTCGCCATATTTCTCGAAATCGCAATACAATGAAGCGAGAGCTTCACCCGGATTTACAGGGTCATTGCCGCCACCAATATTCACACCGTCAATTTTGAATTCATCTTTTGTACCCTTGTTGCCGGTTACACCGCTCATTCCCATGAATTTAGCGAATGAACCACGCACCCAGATTTGTTTCTGATAGACACTTGCATTATCAATAAGATTGCCATATTTGCGGAGGTCTGAGCCCTGAGGAAGTTCGATAAGCAACGCTTCACCGATTGTCTTAGTGTCAGCTGTCGCACCGATCACGAGTGTATTATCCATTTCGGCAGTTGCGCCCCAGATGATTTGGTCGTCAGAAGTGATTTCGCTGACACCGGCTTTTGCGCTACCTACAATGTAGCCTGTCACCCAACCGGCGCTGCCTGAATCTTGAAGTTCGATAGCTTCTTCCACAGTATATGGGTCAGAGATTTGACCTTTTTCGTCAAACATACAGTCGGCAGTCGAGCGAAGCAAGATTTGCCATGAGCCATTATAGTATGACAAGATACCCATCACATCGCCTGTACCTGCCGGGAGCAAATCATTCTTGAACGATGCGTAGCTTGAGTTGCGCACGATGATAGAGTTGCCGTTGGCATCGATAAGATTGCGATTAGCATTTGCATCAGCATCAGCATAGTTCAACACGCCACCATCTTCAAAATGGACATTACGGAAAATCACAAGCTGACTTTGCCATTCGCGTTGACCGGCAGCCGATGTAGGGAGCTTGCCCATGTCTGCTTCCTTGCAGTAGATAGTCAAATCTTCAGGTGTCGCTTCTCCTTCTGCCACATAGACAAATTTGTCATTTGGCAAGCCATTAAGCTGCGCCACTGATTGGAAGATTTCGTATGCCATGAACGACACTTGCGGAGTGCCATTATACTCATCATAACCACCGATTTGTTGAAGACCGGCATATTTACCGATACCGAGACCTGTCACATTGACCACAACCTCCTGACCGATACGATACGTATTATAGAGACTGTTTTGATTGATAGAAAAAGCCATCGCGCCTGTTGCGTCTTGGATTACAAGTGACTTGTAGATATTGCCTGTCGCATCAGAAGAAATGACACGACCGCTGATGATTACATCCGAGCCATCTTCGTTCTTTTCTACTGTCTTATAATAGTTGTTGTCGTCACTCCAATATTTTGCCTTCAAATCGGCAATTGTAGTGTTCGCCTCAATTGTTGCCTCCGGCACAATCAATGGAGGAGTGTCAAAATCATCTTGACATCCTGTAAAGCCACATAGCGTAATAAGTGCTGCAGCGGCAATGCTTAGATATGATTTAAAAGATTTCATATATTGTATTTTTTTATTTTCTTTATTGACTGATTATTAGAAACGGATTCCGACATTTAAGAAAACGCGAATTCCTTGTGCGTAGTAAATCTTGTTAGGGAATTTACCCACATTGAAATTGTCGTAGTCGAATCGACCTTGTTGGTAACCACCTGTCTGTATATTCTTGTTGTTGAGCAGGTTATTGACGCTAAGATTGAAATTCAACTGACCGAACTTGGTATAGACCACTTTGCCGATTGACATGTTGACAACGAAAGCATCGTTGAGCTTTTCCTGAGTAGCGATTTCGCGCATCTTAGCTTCCAATTCTTCTTCCGAATTGCAGACTTTGTATAGGTCAGGCAATGGTTCGTGGCGCATCGGCGAAAGGTCGATATAAGAATCGCCCATCCATGAAGCATTGACATTGAAGAACCACATCTTAGGGGCAGCCCAATCAATACCGATATTATATGCTTGTTGCGGAGTGCCACTCACATAGTAGTTCTTGATATACACTGTGGTCTCGATATCAGGCATCGAACCGTTTTCGTATGAGCGAACGCCTGTCGGACGATTTTTGTATTGATAACGAGAGTATGTTCCGGCTGCAGTGACAGTCAACGACGGAGTGATCTTATATGCCATGCCTAATTCCACGCCTTTATATGTCTTATTGACACCTGCCAAAACGTAGTTCATAAACGATGAATATTGGTCGTCATAGTATGAAGTGCGTTCAGTGCCGTCGTAGGTATTTGTCCAAAATCCTGTGATGCTACCACGGAAACGGCTGTAATTCCAAACGTATGAAATGTCGGCAGAAACATATCTTTCTGATTTTAATCCCGCGATAGACGTATCCTTGATACGTGGAGAAACGTATGCGTAATCATATAGCGGAGCTGTCGTGCCATAGCTTGCATGAGCAACAAAATAGTTGCGACCGTCAAGTTTATATGTCGCACCGACTTTGAACGCAAGATTGTCAAACGTATGGCGTTCGCCACCACCGTAAGAGTTTTCAGGAGCGCGACCGTTGCGCATGTTGCCATAACGACGGAAATTAGTGTAGCCGACACTCAAACCATAATTGACATCCCAATGTTGTGTTCTGATTTGATTTTGAAGCCATGCACGTGCCGTAATCGAACGAATGTTGTAGTCATAACCAAACACATCGCCTTCCTTAACTTTGCGATTAGGGTTGTTAAGGTCATTTTGAAGCATCACCGGGTTGTCCGGGAAATCGCGTTCGGAGAAATTATCTACGTCGCGCCAATATTCAGCTCCTAAAAGGTCTTTGATTGTCTTGTAGTAGTGTGAGTCAGTATAGTTTACAGACACGCCACCGTCAAGAGTCATAATATCGTTGATGCGATGATTGATGTAGGAATTAAACATCCATGATGTGAAATCGCTATGGCGATTTTCGAGAATGTATGTGGCATGACCTTGCAATTCCGGATTGCGCTGATACATTTCGTTATTCATGATGTTAGTCTGATAGATTGAAGCCCAATCTATTTGACGCATATTTTCGTTATTTTTCCATTGTTCTGTGTAGTAGTCATAGACAGCTTTTTGCTGAGCGTATAATTCAGTACCCTCTTCGGCTGTCGGCGCATACCACGACGGCAAATAGCGATAATAATCCGGACGAGGGTCGGCTGCTTGATACCAGTTGAGAGCCGAGCTTGCATATTTATTGTGACGGAAACCTAATGCAGTGTTGAGAGTTGTTCCCATTTGAGGCTTCCAAATCCAGTTGATTACGACAGAAGGGTCAAACGAATTGACGATACGTGCGCTTTTCTTTTTGCCGTCAAGCCATCCCCAGTTCGGGTTATAAAGATTATTGCCGGCAAGCTGATAAGCTTCTTCGTAAGTAGCACTTGCTGTCGCACGTTGTGTCGGAGCGCCCCAAGTCGAGATATTGATACTGTGTTCGTCATTGAATATCTTCTGAAGCGAAAGGAAATAGCCGACAGAATTGTAGAACGTACCTTCGATTATACCTTCCGGAGCATATCGACCGATGACCGATGCTGTAAGAGCCCAACCATGCTTGTTGACGCCTGTCGCATACTGCATCATTGCACGAAGCATATAGTTTGCATTCGTATATGAAACATTGCCTCTCCAGCCCGGAGCATATTCAGAAGCGTATGTAGTGAAATTTGTTGCTCCACCGATACCACCGAAACCGTAAGCCACAGATTCAAGACCGATGCCCACGCTCTTGCTACGGAATGCCGACGAAGTCATACCTCCAAGTCCGGAATAATTGAAGCGACCACGTGCCGGGTCGTTGAAACTGACGCCGTTGATATATCCTTGCGAATACTCAGAATCGTAACCACGCATTCTGAAACGCATCACCGAAAAATCATAGTTGGCTGTCTGATAAAAGACATTGTCGTTGGCGCCTTGTATCGTACCAATCGACTGACTGCTTCCCTCATCTTCAAGCAACTGACTTTCGTCAAAGACATAGTCGTCAGGATTTAGCAACGAAGCATCAAACGATGACACTTTCATTTTCAACTCACCGATGTTTTTTGTAATGCCCGGAATGATTTCCACATCTTCCGTCAGATCGAGATAGCCGTAAGCCACAATCTGCAAAACATCTTTTCCTGCCTTTGCTTCTGAGATTGTAAATGTCCCGTCATCGGCAGTCACCACAAACGCTCCTTGGTCGCGCAACATTATGTTGGCATCAGCTATAGGCTTGCCTGTCAACGCATCGACCACCACGCCTTTTAGCCCGGTAGCCGCCAACGTTGGCAATGCCACCAAAAGCATTAGGAGCAGATGAATTCTCTGTTTCATATTAATCGTTTTTTTGATATTATTTCACTTCTTTTATTAGAAATATTTGCACCGGGAAGTGGTCGGAATATCCGTTTAAGAAAACACCTCCTGAGAATGTGCGATGAGGATAGCCACGATATTGGCCGTCTTGCTGCTTTAGAAACTCCTTGTTGAACACCTCGCACTTCAAGTATTTCAATTTTGAGCCACCCTGTGAGAGCAAGCTATGGCTGACTATTATTTGGTCAAACAAATCCCAACCTCCACGATAGCAATAAGAGCCGATACCTTTATCGAGCATTGTCCAATATGGATTGAAGAAATAGCCTTCTGCCACTTCTTCTTGATTTTTCAATCCTCCGAGAACCATTGCACAACTCTTGTCTTGAGGGTCGTCATTCAAGTCGCCCATAACAATGATTCCTATATTCGGATCGACCTTACGCAATGAGTCGGCGATTTCCTTACTCAACTGTGCCGCTGCTTCTCTGAGGTAGCTCGACTGCTCTGTGCCACCTCTTCGAGAAGGCCAGTGATTTACGATGACACCGACTCTCTCGCCTCCGAGCAATCCTACGACACACATCTGATCGCGAGTGCGAAAATTTGATAACCCTTCGATGCGCAACGTGTGATTTGTGACATTTATCGGCTTGAAAAAGCGTGGATTGTAGAGCAACGCCACATCGACACCGCGACGGTCAGGCGAATCATGATGTATGACTTGCATCATTCTGTCCTTTATCGCTTCTTGTTTCACAAGGTCGTCAAGCACACTCTTATTCTCTATCTCACTGACGCCTATTATTGCCGGACCTTGCGGTGTCAGCTTTGTAGTCATCTGAGATATGGCATAAGACATGTTTTTCAATTTTTGCTTATACTTTTTTCCGTCCCATCGATTCTTGCCTTCGGGGGAAAACTCAAAGTCATACTTGCCATTATTATTAATCGTATCAAACAGGTTTTCAAGATTATAAAACGCTACGCCAAACGTCTGATAGCGTTTTCCCTGAGCAAAGATATTGCCGCAAAACAATAACAGCAACATCGATATAACCAAAATCTTTCTCATACTTAAACGCTTATAGGTCTTAATTAAAAATATTTGATTTCTTCACCCAACATTGACGACAACAGGCTGTTGGCAAGGCTGCTCGCTCCGATACGGAACAAATCCTGATTGAGCCATTCATCGCCCAACACCTCTTTCACTATCGCATAGTATTGAACGGCTTCTTCTGTTGTGCGAATACCGCCTGCCGCTTTAAAGCCGACTTTGCGACCTGTCTTTTCATAATATTCTTTGATACATTGACACATCACCCACGCAGCTTCCAACGATGCGCCCGGATAAATTTTTCCTGTCGATGTCTTGATAAAATCTGCTTCGCTGTAAAGCGACAATATCGACGCACGCTTAATATCTTCTGCCGATTTAAGCGCTCCGGTTTCAAGAATAACCTTCAATTTTGCGTCTCTGATAGCATGCTTGATTTCGATTATCTCATCGCTTAATTCAGCATAGTTATTATCCAAATAATATCCGAGGTTCATAACGATATCCACTTCGTTTGCTCCTCCGGCTACTGCCAACGCAGCATCAGCCACTTTCACTTCTGTGAATGTCTGACTTGACGGAAATCCTCCTGCCACTACTGCAATATCAACGCCTGAAACCTCCAAATTCGAACGCACAATCTCTGCAAAATTGCTATACACGCAGATTGCAGCTACATTCTTGAACTGCGGATAATCATTGTCGAAATCATTCACTCGCTTAACAAACTGAGCAACACTTGTTTGGGTGTCGGTTGTGCTCAATGTTGTCAAATCGATTGAACTGAATAAAAATTGATAGACATCAGAAGTTGCATATTGTCCTGCCTTTTCCACTATCTTTTTAACTTCAGCAGCCACCACTGCATCATCTGCGATCACTTGGCTCGAAGCCAATGTTTCTTGATATTTATCCATATTTTTAATCTTTTTTATTCCAAATTTTAAAAACAAAAAACAAACATTTTGTTCATCTGTTGTCTTAAAAGACAATTATCGAATTTACAAAGTTATTAAAAATTTTCGAAATCTCATAAATTGACCCTCAAACTTTTGCATCCACAAGAAAAATATTGTAATTTCGCACCAAAATATTATCGAAATGCAAGAATCGCTAAGACTAAATCAAGAGCAAAAACTAACTCAACGCCTCTCGCCGATGCAGGTGAGATTTGTCAAACTTCTGGAAATGAACTCGCCGGAAGCCGACGAAGCTGTCAGACGCGAACTTGACGATAATCCGGCTTTAGCCGCCGAAGAGTCTTTTCAGGCTGAAGAAACCACCGACGACGGTTCGCATTTCAACGAGACTGCCGAGGAGATGCAACGCGCTGATTATTCCGACGAAGACGACATCCCTTACTATCGCCTATCGACCAATAACTACAGTGCTGACGACAAAGGCTACGACTTCGTGCAAGCTGACACGTCTGAAACTCTATACGACTACCTCAACCGACAGATTGAAGAACGAAATATCCCGGCAGATGTGGCTGCCACCGCAAAATACATAATCGGCAACCTTGATTCAAGTGGTTATCTGCGACGCGACCTATTCGCCATAATCGATGACCTTGCCTTCAGCCATGGCATCGATGTCTCGGACGAAATTGCTCAAAAAGCATTCGATGAAGTTCGCTCTTTAGAGCCTGCCGGAATCGGAGCTAAAGACCTACAGGACTGTTTGCTGCTGCAAATCGATGCGCTGAAGCATAACGACGAAAATGCAATAGCTCGAAAAATAATTGCCGAACATTTTTCAGAGTTTTCTTTGAAACACTACGATCGTATAATGTCGATGCTGAAAATCGACAGATCGCTTTTCGATAAGGTTTTAAAAACAATCCTGAATCTAAACCCCAAACCGGGAGCGGCTTTAGGCAATAGCCAGTCCGACAGTCAGTTGCAACAAATTATACCCGATTTCATAATTGACATTGACGACAACGACATCAAAATAACACTCAATAACAATATCCCCGACCTCCACATCGAAGAAAGCTTCGAGAATGCTGTCAAACGAATGGAGAGCAACGCAAAAAGACGTGAAGAGCAAGGAAAAGAATTCATCATCTCACGCTATAACGAGGCACGCGACTTCATTGAAGCCATGCGACTCCGACAAGAGACTTTGTTTGCCGTAATCAGCGCAGTAGTAAAAATTCAAAAACAATATTTCCTTACTGAAGACGAACACGAATTGCGCCCGATGGCACTCAAAGATGTCGCTTCCATGACCGGATATGACATATCAGTAATCTCGCGCTCAACAGCCAATAAATATCTCTCGACGCCTTGGGGCATCCTCCCCTTGCGTTTCTTCTTCAGCGAAGGTGTTGGAGAAGGCGATGACGAGGCTTCTGCACGTGAAATTCAAGCCGCTATCAAAGCGCTAATCGAAAAAGAGGATAAACTCCACCCGATGAGCGACGATCTCATCTGCAAGACTTTAAACGAAAAAGGCTATTCCATAAAACGACGTACTATCGCAAAATATCGCGATCGACTCGGCATCCCTGTCGCACGCCTTCGTCGCGCCCTCAAATAATCCTTCTATCAGTTTTGCTCTGACGCCTTATCGCACCACTTACGATAAGAGTTTCCTTCTACACATCGTTTGCTGCTACACAAAAAAAAGAATGTCGCTATACCGTTATGGCACAGGGTCATAACCACTTCCACCCCATGGGTGGCAACGGCTGATGCGTTTCACTCCGAGCCACAGTCCTTTCAGCGGACCATGCTTGCGGATAGCCTCAATGGCGTATTGGCTGCAAGTCGGAGTATAGCGACAAGCCGGTGGAAAATGGGGTGATATTGCGAGTTGATAAAACCGAATGGGCAATATCAACAGCATTGAAAATATTTTCTTCAGCAATTTCATCACTCTCTTTGATTGTCAGCCGGCATAGAAAACAGCTTATCGTTCAATCTCTTAAGCAGTTTCTCCATCTTCGGCTCCAAATCCTTATAGTCATAGATTTTGTCGCTTTGATAGATGAACGCCATCGACAGATATTTGCTGCCGTCTGCCATTAAAGCTTCTTTCAGTGGCAGTCTTGTCAATCGGTAGGCTTCTCGTATGCGACGACGCACCAAAACTCGATTTACTGCGCGACGTTGCTTCTTCTTGGGTACGGTAATCATGAATTGCACCCTATCAATATCACTTGGAAGCGCCGTTTTGAAAAGACTTCTAACCTCTTCGGCGCTCATTACAGAATAGACCAACCTCAAAGGATAGGCATACACTGCTTCGCCTTTTTCAAAAAGACGATTTACCAATGTACGATGACGTAGTCGTTCGCTCTTTGGCAGTCGTAGCGCCCCCTTGGCAAGGGTTTGTGTGTTATCTTGTGTCGGTATATCCATATTTATGAGTCTCTATGATGCAAAATTACATAAAATTAGTGACACTTCTGCCTCTCCTCCTCAAAAAAAGCAACCACCCACGCCATTTTTCCGTTTGACTTACCTTGTACCACAATGACGACATGAATACCCGTCGATGAAATCGCAACTTCTATCTTGTCGCTTGACAGACAATGATTAAAATAATTTTATATAATATGTTGTACCGTATGAAAAAAAAGAATTACCTTTGCGCTTATGAAATGTTTTGCATTTCAATATTTTTGATGACATATTTGCTCAAAGCTATCTGAATCACCACCTGGGAACATAACGAGCAAAATAAAAACCCTTTTGAGATGCGCCTATACCAAGGTGCAGACTATCTCATATAGGGTTATGGTTTGTGGTGAACCAAGATAGCGTATGATGAAAGTCTGCGCTTCTTTTTTTATAGTTGTGCAGGCTGCTGAATAAGGCAATATTGCACAAAACTATAAAACTATTTTATTATGAGATTCAAATTTTTATCAATGATGCTAATAATTGCAATCACTTTATGTATTTTTTCATGTGGTAATAACAATACTAAAAGCGACAACGAATCAGACAAATCACAAAACGATACCATTATTTATAATGACAATATTCAAGACACTTTTTTTGGTACTACTTTTGGTGCAAGTAAAGATACCATTATACAGAATTTCAATAAGCATAAACTTGTAATAGACAAGACAGTTAGCACCAACGATTGGTTATCTTTCTACAAATATAATTCAAAGATTAGCTTTGGAGGATACAATTGGGATCATATATACGTATCGTTCAGTAACGACAAGTTTTGTTCAATTCAGTTTCACCATGCTTATAAAGATAAAGCATCTGCTTTAGAGAATTACAGCAACTTATTATATACAATATCTTCTAAATATAATATGACTGAAACAACTCCTTCTGACACAACCATATATAAAGAATCAATTGGATATAGTAAATCAAATAAAAGTGTAATAATAAGTTGCGAAAGATATGAAAGTATAGGACATCAAATTTGGCAAGGTGTTTATTTGACATATTCAGATTTTACCTATTATGAAGTAAGTAATGAATTATAATGTAATAAATATATTGATAATTTGTTCTATATTTTAACACCATATAAGCAACCCTAATTCTCCACTACAATAATCAAGTAGTATTAGTTAAAAAGACAAACCACAATCAATTTTATTTCTACCTGAAAATATCATCGACTGTGGCTTGTAATTGAAATGTAATTATTTGGTATTTAGCGAACTTCTATCAATTTATGGATTTGGCTAATGCTTGTTTTACAGGATTGCGTTTTCGGTAGAGGCGGCGAATCCATAGGTAGTAGCCGGTCAGGGGCAATGAGGCACCGAGCATTGCGGCAAGGAATGTCAAGATGCGAGTCAACATTCCTCCCCAGTTGCCGACGTGCACAGAATATATCCACCCTCTCATTTTGGTGGCTGCATCGGCATCAGCGTATGGTTGCACTTCGGTGATTTCGCCTGAACGTTTGTCGAAGCGATAGGTGTCGGACGCACGTTGGTTGCCAAACCGGTCTCGTGAGACGCTGACACGTCCGTCAGAGACTGTGATGCGACTATAATCGCTTTCGGTCTTTTTCACGTTGTCGAGAGCTACGGTCCACGATGCAAACGGGTCGCTATTCTCTTTTCGCTCGCCACGTCTGCCTTTGCCACGCTTGTCGCTTTCGGACTTCGCTTCTGCGTGCGATGCAGGCTTGGCAAGAGTTTCAATGCCAAAAGCCTTGTAGAAACCTGTGCGATACCATGAGAACGACCATGTCAAGCCTGTCAATGCCATAGCGAGGAGCAAGAGCAATGCGTAAAATCCACCGGCAACATGAAGGTCATACCACAAACGTTTCCATCCTTTGGTAGCGCAGACGGCAAGGCGATTTTTCAACGCTTTTCGGCTCTTGGGAATCCATATCACAAGTCCTGTGATGAGGATAACGACGAAGACGAGCGTAGAGACTCCGACAATCATTTTGCCCCAATAGATGCCTCCGTCCTCGGGTTTGCTATCCATCAGCCAACGGTGAAGCCTAAACATCACCTTGAAGAATCCGAGTCGCTCGTTTTTGCCCTTAATCTCGCCTGTGTATTGATCAACATAGACAAATGCTTTCTTCGGCTTGGAGATGTTGACCTTATAACTTCGTTCAGGGTCGGCGGAGATGACCACGCCTGTCACCTTGATGCTGTCGGCCAATGTAGCTGCCACCTTTGAGGCAATCTCGCTGACCGGCAACGGCTTTTCGCCTACGTTTTCGACATAGACCATGTCGCGTTGAGCTGCCTCGGTGATCTCTTGCTCAAACACGAGCATCGCGCCGCTGAAGCAGGTGATAGCGATGACCAATCCGAATGGCACTGACAACCATAGGTGTAGTTTCTTGAATGTCTTTCTCATGTCGATAAATGTATCAGTTGATTGTGTTGAGGCGACCGACACCTGTGATCTGCGTCACTTGGATTTCGACGCCACGTTTAGCTGCTGCTGTCGCAGGGTCAATCTTGTAGATTGCAGGGTAACCCTCAGTAGTGGTCACAGCGATATAAGCATAGCCGTTCTCGCAATATGGCGCATAGCCAAAGCCTGAAATCAATTCAGCTGAAGGAAGTCCCTCTACGGCAGTCAATTTGCCGGTAGATGCATCAAACACAGCCAATTGGTTGGCTACAAATCCTGTCTCGGTCAATGGACGGTCATACATCAGCATAAGGAAATAGTTGCCTGCGATGTACCATGTGCGAAGGAATGAGCGACCACCGCTTTGAGCTTCGATATTGTAGTAGTAAGAGTCGTCAAATTGCTCTGTGCCCTTCTTGATTCTGACTACGCCGGCATCGAGCGTTGTCTGCTGACGAGGGTCGGTCATAGTCTTGGCGTAGCTTGGTGAGAACACATAGATGTCGCCGTTGTCGGCTTCCCAAATTGTCTGATAATATTGTGATTTCTGACGGCCGCAAGCGTAGCTGATTTTATCGGTCTTGATAAGCTTCTTACCGTTGAGGTTTTCGTCGTCGAAGATAGCCACCCAACATTCGTCAGGGTATTGAGTCCATTGCAACTCGTCCTTCTTGTATGCGCCACTGTTTTGTCCGCCGGCCTCTGTTTTCACAAGGTCTTCGTTACCCGGCTTGACATACTTGCCACCCTCTGCTTTTGTGCCGTATTGGCTGAGTCCCATAGGGATAGCTGCACTATATAGTTTGCCGCCGCTTTCGAGGATGCCGGCAAGAGTCACATACTCACCATTGCCGAGGAAATTTTCCGACAGATAGATTTCATTGCGGGTGTCGTTGGTGATGAATGTTTCATTTTCGGCGTGAAGATAAGAGAGTAGGAATGATTTTGGAGTATATCCGTTTTCATCGTTCCATTCGGTCGGACCGTCGCCTGTCGATGAGGTCATCACATAGTCGCCGTAGATGCCATTTGTAGTAAATCGTTTCACGGCATATTCGCTTGAGCGTGCCTCTATCTGCCCATCAGAGTTAAGAATAAACGAACGAGTCGTGCCCGCATTGCCTTGATTGTAGGTCAAGCCATAGAGATATTTATTGTCGTAGAACACCCATTGGCTGGCACCATCGTTGACCAAGCCGTTGTTGATCGGTGAGACCACGCCCTCGTCGAGCGATTCGGCTGTAAGAAGCACATTGGTGGTGTTGCCCGATGCTGTCACTGACGAAGCAATCACGTATGCTGATTTCTTTTCGTTAGGCAATTGAGGTTCGTCGTTTTGGCTTGAGCCGTTGTCACACGATGCCATGACCACTGATGTCAAGGCGATAGCAAAGAATGATTTGCTGAAAAATTTTCTGTTCATATTATTGTATGTATTATTAATTTCCTAAATATATTCTGAATTTAACATAGAATGATCTGCCTGCTTTCTGGAGACTGAAATTATCGTAAAGTCGCTCGTTGGTAAAGTTCTTACATTCTGCCATGACATTATACTTTCCGTCTGCGATGCTATATGTCAAGGAGATATTGTGCGAAAATTGTGTAGGCACGATATAATCATTTTTATTGGCACCGATATTCGCAGAATAATAAGAGAATTTATGCAGATAGTGATTGTCGTAGGTCAGCGACAGATTGTTGGACTTTCTGCCAAGTCCACGCCATGTCAACGTCACATCTGAGTCGGCAAAGAGATATGGGATATTAGGCATGCGCTGCTTGTAGGCGATGTTTGGAGCTGACGAGCCGAGAGCTGTCTTCATATTGTCGCGAACATTCATTTGAGAAAAACTTCCTCCGACACTTATCCAACCGCCATAGCTATACCTCAACGCAATATTAAAACCTTTTGTCAACACTTTGCCATAATTGATGTAAGACGCAGCAAATTTGCCACCACTGAGGTCGGTAATATTTCGCTGAATATAGTCTTTTGTATTACGATAGATAAGACTTCCCTCGGCATAAATATTGTGGCGACCGATTTTTGCATTATAACTGATGTTAAGATTCAGGTTGTCACTCTTTTCCGGCTTTATGCCGATGTCGCCTATTTCCAAATCCTCATCGCCAAACATTTCATCGATAGTCGGGAGGCGATAAGCCTTTTCGTATGAAAGTTTCACCTGCAATTGCGGTAGGACAAAATATGTCCCGGCAGCGCCATAACCAACCGAGCCAAGCGCTCGCGATGTCTTCACATAATCGGTCTGATTGGCATCTGTCGCGATTGGACCACTGACATACAAATCATAGTATTTTCCAAAGACCGACACATTCCATTTCTCCGAAAGCATCAGACGATATGACAAGCCTGAGATGTTTTTACGTGTCTGCTTATCAAAGGCATACTTCATTACTTCCTTTGCCAACAACGACTCGTTGGAGCGAGAAAAACCATTAAATACGTGGTTGAATGTGAATAGATGATGTTTCCCTAATCTGTAATTGATAGTAGCTGTGACATTCCAATTGTTGTTGTACGAACGAGAATGTTGATAAGACTGCTCGCCCGGCGAATTAAGCATTTTTTTCTCGGCATGCCAATTATATTTATATGACGACGTATCGACATTCTCCGTCATGTTGCGATTATAGTTTGCCGACATCGACAAGTCAAGCCCATCGACAAGAAGGTTGTGCTTCACATACTCCAGCGAGGGCATCAATGTGTAGCCCTTGCGATGCTTTTCGCCATAGACTATCTCTTGACGCACCCCGGTCTGAATATCCTTATACATATTGGAAAAGATAAATCCCAACATCAATCTGTCTGCCCACGATTTTGAGACGAAACCGACCTTTGCCACCACTGCCTCATTATGATAAGTGTCATGAAAACGCTTAACCTTTTCATATTTATTCTTATCTATTCTTCCTGTTGCAAAATCTTCCACCGGTGCATAGACCGAATAATCGTTGTCGGAATAATTTTGAAACGCATTTATCTCGTATGTAAAGCCGTTTTTGAGCGTCTGCCCGAAGTTGACATACGACTTGTGGGTATTAAACGAACCAAATGTGTAAGAGGCATCTAAAAACCATTTGTTTCGCTTCTTGGAAGTGATAATATTCACCACTCCTCCCAAAGCATCTGTGCCAAAACCGACCGGCACCACTCCTTTATAAATCTCGATGCGATCGGCAAAATTAATCGGAATATTATTAAGCCCGAACGAATTGCCTACACCCTCTTGAGGCACTCCGTCGATAAAGACTTTCACATGTTTGCCACTGAAGCCGTCGAGCATCAACTGCATGTCAGAGCCGACTCCTCCCGACTCCCTTAGCTTTACACCCGGAGCCTTTGCCAAAGCATCCCCTAAATTTTTAGTCGTATTTTTAAGTTCTTTTGCATCTACGCCTATTGCGTTGTAGGCTGATTGACGCACTTTCGATACTGCACTTGAAGCGACAATAACCTCATCAAGCATTATACCCGAATCGGTCAATTTTACATCCAACAGATTATCCTTGCTGAGATCGATTTTTTTCTCGACGCTTGAATAGCCTAACATTGTGACCGACATTGTGTATTTTCCGGCAGGAGCCGAAATATGATACTTGCCTTCTTCATCTGTAACACATCCGTAGGATGTCCCCTTCAACGCTACATTTGCATAAGAGACAACCTCGCCTTCGGTGTCTCGCACAACGCCCTTGACTGAAAAACTTTCTGAAGCAAAACAGTTGAGACTGCTTGACATCAATGCTATCAAAAGCACAAAAACTTTGAAATACGATTTACTATTCATTGGTCATTATTTCCTTTTGAATACCTAAAATTTTCTATCACAAAGTTCCTGAAATATTACCTCTTACGCAATCCCTTTCTTTGTCTATTTTTAATCCGTATTTGAGGTTTTAATACTCACATTTGAGTATTTATTTCGCCGGCAGCGTCAGCCACATACCGCCTCTGCAATTTCAAGCATTGTTTTTTTCTTCCTTTCTCACGTTGACCATTCTTACACCCAAAACCACTATAAATCATCTAAACTCGCTGCCAGACAAGCGCAGTGTATGAGATACCCCGATCGGGGTATTATTTCGATAACCGGTGGTAAACGAGCGTAGCGAGTGCCACCACCGGAACTGATAGCACACATATACACCAACCCCAATCGGGGTTGTACATAGCCTACGCTGTTAATGAGGGATATAGCTTGTCGGCGACGAGTACCTCTCACTGAATTCTGATGCCAAACCTCTACCCTGCCTATCGAAGTATCGCTCACTTTATGCTATTACAACAAAGGCATTTGCGTCTCCCTAAATGAATTATGCCGCAACAAATCGACATGTCAAAAAAAGAAAAGAGCAAGAACCCTAAGATTCTTGCCCTTTCAATAATAAGCAAATGTTTTATTATTTTATGCGATGTTAGATTGTTGCAAATTATTTTCCTGCACGTGCTTTTTCGCGAGCGATGTAAGCATCAACATTGTAAGATGCCGAGTAGTTTGGATAGTCTTTCTTGATTGTTTCGTAACATTCAAGAGCCTTGTCATATTTCTTTTGAGCAGCAAATACTGTCGCTTTCTTATCGATGAAACGTGGGATCAAAGCGCCATTACCATTAGCAGCCACAATAGCTTTATCGAAATAAGAGATTGCTTCATCATATTTCTTAAGGTTAACGTAGCAGTCGCCAATCATGCAAGTAGCACCTGCTTCAATAGCTTCGTCACCTTTGCCGTCAAATTCTTTTAGATACTTAATAGCTTCTTCATATTTTCCTTCGTCATAAAGAGCTTCACCAGCTGCAAGAGCAGCCAAATTGCCACCTACTGTGCTTCCGTATTCATCTGCCACTTTCTTGTAGCCTACTGCAGATGCAGAGTCTGTAGTTGCTGTCGCTTCTACATTATTGAAAGCCTCTATTGACTTTTCTTCTTTTGGATTTTGTACGAAGAAGATGTATGCCAAAATAGCCAATGCGACTACAGCTACACCACCTACACACCAGCCAATCATTTTGCTGTTTTTAACGATTGCTTCACCAGCCGATGTCAATGAGTTGTTGAGGTTGTCGAGAGTTTCGTCCTGTTGTGGAGCTTGTTTGTTTTCTGCCATTTTATGGTTTTATTTATTTAAATTGTTTATATTCAGAATTTTCAACGTGCAAAATTAATAGAAAATTTGTTGTTGAAGAAATTTTTTTACTCTTTTTTATCTTTTATGCGCATAAAAAATAGTTTACACCAACCTTTCTGCTGCGCCAACGATTGTTTTTCGGCTTAAAACGCTGTCGTTAGTACTGTTCGCGTTCATTCGGAAAATCACCTGATTTCACATCGTCGATGTAGTGTTGCACTGCATTTGTGATGACTGAATCGAGGTCGGCATAACGACGCAAAAATCTCGGAGAGAAGCCTTTGTTGATGCCAAGCATGTCGTGCATCACAAGCACTTGACCATCGACACCACCTCCGGCTCCGATGCCGATGATAGGAATAGTCAGCTCCTTGGCTACACGTTCTGCAAGTTCTGCCGGCACTTTCTCGATTACTATTGCGAAACAGCCTATTTCTTCGAGCAACTTCGCATCGGCTATCAACTTTTCTGCCTCTGCCTCTTCGCGTGCACGCACTGTGTAGGTACCAAATTTGTTGATCGACTGTGGAGTCAATCCGAGGTGTCCCATCACCGGAATACCGGCGCAAAGGATGCGCTCTATCGACTCACGAATTTCGGCGCCACCCTCCATCTTGACTGCCTCGGCATGGCTCTCCTTCATGATGCGAATAGCCGAAGCCAACGCCTCGAGTGAGTTGCCCTGATACGTGCCGAAAGGCATATCGACCACCACCAATGCACGCTTGACGGCTTTCATCACCGACTTGCCGTGGTAGATCATCTGGTCGAGAGTGATCGGGAGAGTGGTGACATTACCGGCCATCACGTTGGAAGCCGAGTCTCCGACGAGTATCATGTCGATGCCTGCTGCATCGATAATTTTAGCACTTGAATAGTCGTAGGCTGTGAGCATTGAGATTTTCTCGCCTCGTTGCTTCATCTCGATGAGGCGATGCGTGGTCACTTTGCGAGGGTCATCGACTGTGTTTGTTGACATAATATTTATTGCTTATGCTGTTAATATTTTCTGTTCATTTACGATTTTGCTTATTGTTGATTTTGCAAGCAAAAACTAATTTCCGACAAAATTAGTGCAACCCGACCTATTATCCAAAAATATCACCACTTTTATTTCTCAATCTTGCCTCTATTCATCCTCGCGATGGTGATATGGGGTAGAGAAAACGCAACAAGGTCCTACTCGTGATGAGCAAGACCTTGCGTTGAGAATATTTCAGTTGTCGAATTATTCTTTGCATTTAGCTGCGATATAACCGCGGTTCATGCGACCGATGTTATAAAGCTTGATTTGCTTAGGACATTCAGCTGAGCAAGCACCTGTGTTAGTACAGTTACCGAAGCCGAGTTCGTCCATTCTCTTCACCATTGCGCGTACGCGACGGTCAGCTTCCACTTGACCTTGTGGGAGAAGAGCGAATTGGCTGACTTTCGCAGAAACGAAGAGCATAGCCGAGCCGTTCTTACAAGCTGCCACACAAGCACCGCAACCGATACATGTCGCAGAGTCCATAGCTTCGTCAGCCATTTCCTTTGACACAGGGATTGCGTTAGCGTCTTGAGCGCCACCACAGTTGAATGAAACATAACCACCTGCTTGTTGGATCTTGTCGAATGCGTTACGGTCCACCATAAGGTCTTTGATCACAGGGAACGCTGCAGAACGCCATGGCTCAACTGTGATAGTTTCGCCATCTTTGAAGCGGCGCATGTAGAGCTGACAAGTAGTAGCGCCTGTTGCAGGTCCGTGAGGGTGACCATTGATGTATAGTGAGCACATACCGCAGATACCTTCGCGGCAGTCGTGGTCGAATACGATTGGTTCTTCACCTCTTTCGATGAGAGTTTCGTTAAGGATATCGAGTGTCTCAAGGAAAGAAGTATCTGAAGTGGTCTCAACGTCGTTATAAGTCACGAAACCACCTTTTGCCTTAGGTCCGGCTTGGCGCCACACCTTAAGGTTGACTTTCATTGATAATTCTGCCATTTTTAATTAGTTTTAATTGTTTTATGACTTATAGTTACGTGTTTGAACTTTGATAGCTTCGTAGTTAAGAGCTTCCTTAATGAGAGTTGGTTCTTTACCGTCTTCACCTTCATATTTCCAGCAAGCAACGTAGAAGTAGTTTTCGTCGTCACGCTTAGCTTCGCCTTCTTCTGTTTGGTATTCTTCACGGAAGTGACCACCACAAGACTCGTTACGATTCAACGCGTCGTGAGCCATGAGTTCACCCATAGTGATGAAGTCGCGAAGACGGAACGCTTTGTCAAGCTCGATGTTCATGCCTTCTTGATCACCAGGAACGAAGAGGTTAGTATTGAATTCATTACGCAATTCTTTGAGTTTAGCGATAGCTGTAGTGAGGCTTTCTTTTGTACGAGCCATACCAACGTAATCCCACATCACACGACCCAATTCTTTGTGGATAGAGTCAACAGAACGTGTACCCTTGATGTTCATCATGCGATCCATTTCTGCTTGACATTTCTTTTCAGCTTCTTCAAATTCAGGGCTGTCTGTTCTGAAGCGAGGCACACGAATTTGGTCAGCAAGATAGTTTTGGATTGTGTAAGGAAGTACGAAGTAACCGTCAGCAAGACCTTGCATAAGAGCAGAAGCACCAAGACGGTTAGCACCGTGGTCAGAGAAGTTACATTCGCCGATTGCGAATAGACCCTTGATAGATGTTTGAAGTTCGTAGTCCACCCAGATACCACCCATAGTGTAGTGGATAGAAGGATAGATCATCATTGGGTTATAGTATTTGTAACCGTTGATTTCCTTGCCGAGTTCGCCAGGGTTAACGTCGGTGATTTCTTCATACATATCGAAGAGGTTGCCGTAACGTTGACGCACTTGGTCGATACCGAGACGGTTGATAGCGTCGCTGAAGTCAAGGAATACAGCGAGACCTGTATTGTTGACACCGAAGCCCTTGTCGCAACGTTCTTTAGCAGCGCGAGAAGCAACGTCACGAGGCACGAGGTTACCGAATGCAGGGTAACGACGTTCCAAGTAGTAGTCGCGATCTTCTTCAGGGATATCACTACCTGTGATTTCACCTCTTTGGAGACGTTGAGCGTCTTCGATTTTCTTTGGCACCCAGATACGACCGTCGTTACGGAGTGATTCAGACATCAAAGTAAGCTTTGATTGTTTATCACCGTGAACAGGGATACAAGTTGGGTGGATTTGAACGAATGCAGGGTTAGCAAACAACGCACCTTTGCGATAGCAAGCCACAGCAGCAGAGCCGTTACAAGCCATAGCGTTAGTAGAAAGGAAGTAAGCATTACCATAACCACCTGTAGCGATAACCACAGCGTGAGCAGCGAAGCGTTCAAATTTACCAGTCACAAGGTTCTTAGCGATGATACCACGAGCACGTTCTACACCGTTTTCGTCTTTAACAAGAACGACATCGTGCATTTCGTAGCGGTTGTAGCTCTTAACTTTGCCGAGTTCGATTTGACGGTTGAGTGAAGAGTATGCACCGAGAAGAAGTTGTTGACCTGTTTGACCTTTAGCGTAGAAAGTACGAGACACTTGAGCGCCACCGAATGAACGGTTAGCCAAAAGACCTCCGTATTCGCGAGCAAAAGGAACGCCTTGAGCAACGCATTGGTCGATGATATTGTTAGACACTTCAGCCAAACGATAAACGTTTGCTTCACGAGCACGATAGTCACCACCTTTCACTGTATCGTAGAAAAGACGATAGATTGAGTCGCCGTCGTTTTGATAGTTTTTAGCTGCATTGATACCACCTTGAGCAGCGATTGAGTGTGCACGACGAGGGCTGTCTTGAATGTTAAAGTTCAATACATTGAAGCCCATTTCGCCAAGTGTAGATGCTGCAGAAGCACCAGCAAGACCTGTACCCACAACGATGATGTCAAGACGACGCTTGTTTGCAGGGTTCACAAGTTTTTGATGAGCCTTATAGTTGGTCCATTTCTCAGCGATAGGACCTTCCGGGATTTTAGAATCCGCAGGATTCATGATTTTCACTTCTTTATTTTCCATATCGCTTGATTAGTTTTGAGGTTCTTCATTAGTTTCTGGAGCAGCTTCTTGTTGAGCAGCTTGTTGTTGTCTCATATACTCTTCGTATGCCGCTTGTTGAGCTGCTTGCATTTTTTCTTGACGTTCTTTTTCTTCTTGCATCATTGTAGGAGCAAACACTTCTTGTGCTTTTTGGAATGATTCTTGAAGTTTTTGCATTTCAGGACCTTGAGGATCAAGCTCTTGAGCTTCTTCTTGAGCATGTTTCATAAAGCTTTCCATATATTGTTTTTCGAGGTCCTTATCATTGATGTAGAAGTTGTCTTGCGCTTGAACGTAGAATACTACTGCTTGGATAGCGAAAAGACCTACAACAATAGTTGTCCACCAGTTAGAAATCTTTTTAAGACGTGGAATCCATACTGTGCTATCCCAACCGATACTTTGGAACATTGACCAGAAGCCGTGAGTCATGTGGAACCAAAGTGCAACGAAGCCGATGAGGTAAGTAACCAATACCCACCATTGTGAGAACACTTCTTGGATGAAGAGTGTACCGGCAGTCGGAGGCACTGAAGCACCTTCATATTGGTGCCAGCCGTTGATGCTGTGAGAAGTAATTTCCACCAATTGCATCTTAGCCCAGAAATGGTAAAGGTGAAGAGCAAGGAATGCTACTACAACGATACCGAGTACCAACATGTTTTGTGACGACCATTCTACACCCTTAGGGCGAGCTGTTACAGCGTAACGGTCGGCACCACGAGCCTTACGATTCTGGATTGTGAGCCAGAAAGCGTAAATAATGTGAATCACGAATAGTGCAGCAAGACCCATTGTTGCAACCAATGCATACCAGTTAGCTCCGAGGAACTCACAGATTACATTGTAAGCAGAAGGCCAGAAGATTGCCACACTGTTCATCACACAGTGAAATGTGATGAATAGGACGAGAGCAGCACCGGTGAGTGCCATGATAAATTTACGTCCTACAGATGAGCTTGTTAACCACATAGCAGTTCTGTTTTTAGATTGTTAATTATTAATTAGTTAGTTAATTGAGTTCTTATTCACTACGTTGTTTATTTGCTTTCCAAATCTTTTAAAATTCAGAATAAAAATCGACATTCCTCACTTGCAACTGCATGCGAAATGTGGAATATCGTGCAAATTTATCATATTTTAACCATATTTCAAAAGAATTATCGATTTTTTTCAGCAATTAATGGTGGTGGTTAAAAAATTTTTGGTGTTTTTACGACATTTCTGCCTGAATACATCCTGTCGCGCACCCTTTATTCAGTCGGTTTGCCGAAAGGAGGAACGATAGAGTCGGCGCTGACAGAATCAATCGAAACGGCAACAATTTTACTATTGCCTCGCCATGGCATTGCCGATTTATACACCTTGTATTCTATTTTCACCGGCGTTCCTGTATGTCGATATTCTTTTATTTCCTTACCTAATTTGCGAGATGCCGAAAATTTGAAATCTCCTTCGAATGGTTCTATTGTATCGTTAAGGCTCTTGTATGGTATTAAGCTGCATTCGTATGTTTTTATCAATGAACCATGACGCTCTACCGTATCGATATACCCATATTGAGAAGCCTCATCGATGTAGGGATTAAAAAAGGCTACAACAATTCCCAAAACTCCTATGATTAGAACCGACACACCGGAAATTAACAGCAATCGTTTCATGCTTGCTGTGATGCGCAAATGATCCCACATCCCCTCTTCTTTATCCCAATACTCCGGATTGTCCGGGGTCAGCTTAGGCATTTTTACCGGCTTGGGTTGTTTAGGAAGGTCTGTCGCTGTAAACAGGTCATTTTCCTCGTCATTGGAGTTAAAGAATTTCATATCTTGTGGTATAAAGATTTATCTTTTGCTTTTCTTACCGATTGATATATACATCATAGTGTATATACCTAAAATTATAAGCATCACAGTCTGCGCACTCCACACAAGCATTGAGAATGCTGTGCCTTGAGCATCGGTGATACCATAAATTGCCAATCCGAACATCACTGCGATATTCCACGGACCCAATCCGCCATTTGAAGGGACAGCCATTCCGATAGAGCTAAGCACAAATGCCACCAAGCAAGGCACAAGACCGAAGACATAACCATCGGTAAAGCATAATTCAGCAGTGTAACTGAAAGCATAGAATGCCACATAGAGTTGGAAGAAGAAACATCCCCAGATACAGAATGTCAAGCCTAAGAATTTCCAACGACCTTCCATCTTTGTCACCACCATAAAGCCTTGCCAAAATTCACGAGCCATTTCTGTGATTTTTTTGACAATCTTCGTGCTTTTGAATACTTTAAATGCTACCACCACAATCACTATCGCTCCAATGATTGCAGCCCAGAATAATGGATTTTGTGCCAACTCCAAGATTCCTTGACCGACAGGATATTTGGTCAAAAAAGTGATTAACGCACCTGAAGCCACGATGAATGTGAAGATGGTCAATGTTATGACCGTCAACGTATCGGTCATGCGATCGGCAAGCATAGAGCCGAAAACTGTCGTAAACGATGCCTTCTCGCGTTGAGCTATATAAGTGCAACGCCACACTTCGCCAAGGCGAGGAAAGACAAGGTTGAGCGCATACGTACCAAAGATTGAGCAACATAAAGCCATCAACGGAGGATTGATACCCAAAGCTCTGAGTTGCAGACGCCAACGCAACGCTCTGAAAACGTGGCTGAAAATACTGATGAACATTGCCAAAAGTATCCACCAATAGTTCACACCTTGGCGAATGATGTCCATCATCTGATAGAAATCAACTTTTTCAAACATATACCACACCAACGCCACAGTCAATGCCAATGGCAACAGATATTTCACTGCATACGAGATTAAGCGCTTGCTTAATGGTGTCTTATTGTTGTTTTCGGGATTTATCGACATTTCTTCCATAATGTCTGCAAAGTTACAACAAATTGGACAATCAACAACAAAAAGAGCTGAAATTTCTTGCAATTACGCCCAGCATTGCTCTGCAAAACGCCCAACATCGCGAATCGATAGCATCTATTTCAATAGAAATATGCTTTTTCATTTGGCATTTTGCTCTTGTTTGCTTAACTTTGCACTCCGATAACCAATTTTTATATAGTTTTGGATACAGACCCTTTACCTACGCCGTCGCCGACGGTCAATCTTTTGATATTATTGCAACAAGCAATCGAATTTCATGCCCCTGACTCATGGCTTAGTTGGGCATTTATCGTCGGAATTGCACTTTTGTGCTTGTGTATGTCGGCATTCGTTTCCGGAAGCGAAATCGCATATTTCGGATTGACACCTCAAGAAATTGAAGAACTTGAAGAAAACCAAGACGATGAGCATAAGTGCAAAGCTTATAATCTCATAAGCAATAGCGAACGTCTTCTTGCCACAATTCTTATTTCCAACAATCTTGTCAATGTCACTCTTGTCATTCTGCTTTCGTTTGCCATAAGCCAAACGATTATCTTCAATAGTGATCTTGTCAACTTTTTGGTTCAGACAGTATTTCTCACTTTCCTTCTTCTCCTTTTTGGTGAGATTCTTCCTAAACTTATCGCAAAAGGTCGCACCATGCGTTGGGCTATCTTTGCAGCGACACCGTTGACGATAATCTATAATTTCGTCGGTCCTCTCGCTAAAATCATGGCAAACTCGACGACCTTTGTCAATCGATTTATCACCAAGAAATCAGACAGCATTTCTGCCGACGAACTTTCGCAAGTGCTTGAAATCTCTGATGTCAAATCCGAACAGGATAAAGAGATGCTCGAAGGAATTCTTTCCTTTGGAGAAAAGGAAGTATCCGAAATCATGATTTCGCGCATTGATGTGACCGACATCGAATATAACGCATCATGGAGCACTGTGGTAGAAACAATTCTTCAATCCGGATTTTCCCGCATCCCTGTATATGAGAAAAATCAGGATAATATCAAAGGTGTGCTTTACAGCAAAGACCTAATACCATACATAGGCAAGCAAGACGATTCATTCAAATGGCAACGTTTGTTGCGTGCGGCATACTTTGTCCCTGAGTCAAAAATGATTGACGACCTATTAGAGGATTTTCGCAAAAAGAAAACTCACATTGCCATTGTGGTCGATGAATACGGCGGCACTCAAGGCATCGTCACTTTAGAAGACATCCTCGAAGAAATCGTTGGCGATATTGACGACGAATATGACGAAGAAGACAAGTTATACCAACAACTTTCTGATGACACTTTTGTGTTTGAAGCCAAAATATCTCTAAGCGACTTTTGTCGTGTCACTGATGTCGAAGAAGAAGAATTTGGCGACATCGGCGAAGTCGAAACTTTGGCAGGACTTCTTCTTGCTCTCAAAGGAGACTTTCCAACCAAAAATGAGGCATTGGTATGCGGTCGTTGCAGATTTCTCGTCTTGGAAATTCGCAAACATCGCATCATAAGCGTACGCGTCAAAGTGATGAACGAAATCCAATCCGACGCTACCAACACCACTGAAAACAACTAAATACATAATTTATGGAGACCGAATTTATATACTACCGCCACACTACTCCCATAGGAGTCAGAATTGAGGAAATCACCGGTTACGAACAATTATCGGGTCCTAATTGGGTCGCTTTTGCCAAACAAGTGTTTAGCGAAAACAGCAAAGACGGATATAGAGTCATCGATCATTACGACTCCGGTGCTCCATTCTTGGACGGCGAGTCATCACGTATCTCCGTATCTCACACCGGACACATGCTTGTCGTCGCTTCCTTACCTAAAACGCCTGAAGTCGATTTGTCGATTTTCAACCCTCGCACAGCCCTCGGCGTCGATGTCGAGTCGAGCTCTCGTGAGCAGGTACTTAAGGTTCGCGATCGCTACCTCAGTGATGAAGAATTGGCTATCGTTCCGGCTGACGACATCACTGCAAACATCATCGCTTGGACATCAAAAGAGGCTCTCTACAAAGCAGCCTTAATTCAAGGCATCGATTTTCGCAGTCGCATAAGAATCAAGTCACTACCGGTTCTTAACAGCAATCACACCGCCGGAGCATACGTCATCGACGACGACGGAAATCAAATAGAGTTCGTTTTATATAGCTACGAATCAGAAGGAAACATTATAACCCTCGCAATTTCCCTTAAAACAGCAACTTTCAAAAAACGCAAATAAAGAAAATGCTCCGAAAACTCGGAGCATTTTTCATTATTCTTCATTCGCACTAATTTATATCTTATCGAAAAAATCATTGCGTTGCTATATTGATAGAATATTTCGCAAAACAAACCATGCGAGAGTCAGCACAATGATTATCCAGGCTGTCGGCATGGAGTAAACCCGGGCATAGAGTGTCGGTCGCTTTGTTCGCATTATTTCAACCCATATCATAAAGCCGATAAACGGAAGCGAACAAAGAAGATAGGCATTGTAGTGCCATGCTGCGAGTATGTCGCCATGCAACAACGCATGAAACATTCGCTGCAAGCCACAACCCGGACATTGCAATCCTGTCAAGTGATAGAAGTAGCACTTTGGAAATACACCGTATTGCGATGGGTCAAATAGCACATATAGCACTACTATCGTAATCGCAACCACTATCCAGATCAGGCGCAATATCGAACGGCGTGTCATCAGAATGCACTGAACAGAAGCTCTTTAGAAAGCATCAACGGGAACTGCAATGTATTCGCAAGCATACCGACGATAAACGACACTATAATCCAAATTTCCGACATGCGAGAAGCACGCTTGGCGCCTTCGATGTCTCCTGCATGATATTTAGAACTCACTTGTGCACTGAAGATTATAGCTATAATGCCCGCTATTGTATTACAGCAAAGAGTCATAATCACTGCCCACACAAGATTTGTAGAAGGCATCGGCTCTTGAGATGTTTCTACTCTTTGAGGCTGAGCTGTTACGGGTGGAGGAGTCGCAGTCTGTTGTGTATTAATAGTCTGAACCTGTGCCGTCATCGGCTCGTTTTGCGGTTCATACTTCATATTCAATTCCTTTGCCCATTCTTCTTCCGGAGTCTGATCATCAGATTTTTCCGGCTTTATTTCTTCCACAGGCATTGCGTAAGAGCCGAATGCCGATTCTTCTTCCAAATCGACTATCGAAGTAGGATTTGAGGCAGGAGTATCCAAGCGTTTGAGCGCTGCCACAATTGCACGAGGATACAAGTCATACTCCACCGGATGTATTTTAGCTTCCAACGATTCGGCTGTTTCGCCTTCTTCCAAATCGATAGCTTGTTGCATAATGATTTCGCCACCATCGATTTCGTCGGTAACATAATGAACGGTCACACCACTTTGCTTGTCGCCGGCAGCAATTACTGCTTCGTGGACATGGTGTCCCCACATTCCTTTCCCTCCATGAGCAGGGAGCAGAGATGGGTGAATATTGATAATTCTGCCCTTATAGGCGTTGATAATCTCTGAATCTATTTTGCGCATGAAGCCTGCAAGCACCACTAAGTCAACCTCTTTACTTTGCAGAATGTCAACCACTTTGTATGCTTCATTTTCCCACACCGAATTTGGGATGTACTCCGTAGGAACGCCAAGTTTTTGCATTCTTTCATGCACTCCTGCTTTTTGTCGATTTGCCAATACATGCACTACACGTATCTTGTTTCCTTCGTGGAAAAGGCGCACTATGTTTTCTGCATTCGTACCACTACCTGACGCGAGAATTGCTATTTTCTTCATAATCTGTAATTTACATTATTATAGAGGTTGTCGTTTTTACTAAAATTTCTGCATATCGACGAGGCGCTTATAAAATCCGTTAAGCGCGAGCAATTGCTCATGCGAGCCTCGTTCGACAATTTTTCCTTGATTCATCACACATATCATATCGGCATTGACTATGGTCGATAAGCGATGAGCGATAACCAAAGTCGTTCGATTCTTCATCAGTCGTTCTAAAGCTTCTTGCACCAAGCGTTCGCTCTCTGTGTCGAGAGCAGATGTCGCTTCGTCAAGAATCAGAATCGGAGGATTCTTCAAAATAGCACGAGCTATACTCAGACGTTGTCGCTGACCGCCCGAAAGTTTACACCCACGATCGCCGATATTAGTCCGATAGCCTTCGGGGGTCTCCATTATGAATTCATGAGCATTAGCTATTCGTGCCGCAGCCTCCACCTTTTGCTGAGTGGCATTTTCAACTCCAAATGTGATATTGTTATAAAAAGTGTCATTAAAGAGAATCGCTTCTTGATTGACATTTCCCATCATCGAGCGTAACTCTTTGACTTTAAAGTCTTTAATATTAACACCGCCGATTTCGATTACTCCTGAATCAATATCCCAAAAACGTGGCAACAAGTCAACCAACGTCGATTTTCCGGAGCCGGACTGCCCCACAATTGCTATCGTCTTTCCGGCAGGGACTTCAAGCGATACATCATCGATGACACAATGCTCACCATCATAACTGAACACTACATTTTTAAACGATATAGGCGCTTTCTGTGGCTCTATGACACTCAAATCAAGGGGCTTTTCGGGATCGCATATAGGATTTTCCGCACATAAAATTTTGTCTATACGCTCCATTGATGCCATACCCTTTTGAATCGAATAGCCGGCTTTAGAGAGATCTTTTGCCGGATTAATGATGCTATAGAAAATGACCATATAGTAAATAAACCCGGCAGCATCAATCGTGCTATCACCCGAAAGAATCAATGTTCCGCCAAACCATAGAAGAATAGATATTGCAGCGGTACCCAAAAATTCGCTCATCGGATGTGCCAACGAGTGACGACGCTGAATAGCATTTGATATTTTGTAGAACCATTGTGTCTCGCCATGAAAACGGCTTTCCATTTTTTTCTCTGCATTAAAAGCCTTTATGATGCGCAATCCGCCTAATGTTTCTTCTGTAGTCGATAGGATTTGCCCCCACTGTTGTTGTGCCTCAAGCGACTTGCGTTTGAGTCTGCTTCCCACCTTACCCATTATGTAGCCGGCAATAGGGAGTAATACAAGCACAAAAAGCGTCAACTCCCAACTTACCACAATCATCATAACCAAACAGGCAATAATCATCACCGGATTTTTAAACAACATATCGAGCGATGCCATCACCGACACTTCTATTTCGGTGACATCTCCTGAAATGCGTGCCATCACATCACCTTTACGCTCGGATGTAAAAAAGCCTATCGGCAAGCTGACTATTTTATCATACATCTTATTGCGAATGTCGCGCACGATGCCATTACGCATCGGTATGATAAAATAAGAACTGAGATACGTGACTCCGACCTTCAGCAAAGTCATTACCACAAGCAGAGTTGCCAAGCAAGCCAACGCCACAGATGCGCCATGACTCTCAATTACGACCTGGGTATAATAATAAAAATTATTGACAGCAACATCCTTAAACGACCCTGCGCCCCACGTCATATACTCATAATGAGTATTATCGATTTGAAAAAGCATCTGCAAAATAGGCACAATAAAGGCAAATGAAAACAGAGTCATAAACGCCGCAAGAAGATTGAACACGATATTCAATATCACGTTCCACTTATACGGAGTCACAAATCGACGTAAAAGGATAAAAAAATCTTTCACTTATTATTATCTTAAAATCGTGACTTTCAGTTGAAAAAACTTGCCACATCCGACTTGTTTCGGCCGCGACATCTTACAACAAAAAATCCACTATTAACCAAATTTATGCAAAGTTAAGCAAACGAGGGCAGAGTGCAAAACAAAAAACGAAGTTTTTAGATTTTGCCTATGCCGAGTGAAGCCAAACTTATCAAAAGTTAGTGCAAGGTGAGCGAAAAAGCAAACTTGTTTGCAATTTTTCCGAACCGCCGCCTAACTTGGGCAACGCCAAAGTTAAGCAAACGAGAGCAGAATACCAAATGAAACTTGTTTCAATTTGGTTTATGCCGAGTGCAGCCAAACTTATCAAAAGTTAGTGCAAGGTGAGCGATAAAGCAATATCCCGAATAGGTGTCTAACTTCGATAACCGGAGGTAGGCGAGTCATAAGGAGCCTTTTAGCCTTTTTAGCCCTTTTAGGCGTACGGCGTGCGAGAGACGGAGAGTGAGGGCATAGTCTGATACCCCCGGTGCAACGAGAGGAAAGCAGAGTTTTATGCAGGGTGTATCACAAAACTATCCGAAGAGTTGAGATTGCCGATGATGCTTGAGAGTGCGACGAAATGCCCATATAAGAAGAACTGCCGCAAGAAATAGAGCTCCCGAAAAGCTATAATAGACACCGATACTTTTCAGTCCGAAAGTCGTTGCCAACAATAATTGCAGGGGCACACCCACACATAAGTAGCATATAATCGAAATCCACAACAACGGAGCGACATGAGATGTACCTCTGAGTGCATTGGCGTAAGTAATCTGCACTGCGTCGCCATACTGATAAAGCACCAACGGCGGAATGAGTGCCAACCCCACAGATATTACATCAGCATCTTGTGTAAACAGTCCAAGCAAATGTTCCGAGCCGACTATGAATATTGCACAGGCAATTGTGGCAAGCAACAGATTTATATGCAATCCGGCAGAAGAGATACGTCGAATTGCAACAAGGTCGTTGATACCCATATAGTTGGCTACACGAATCGAGACAGCAACGCCAAAACTCAGATAAGTCATAAAGCCTAATTGACTGATCGTAATAACCACTTGATAGCCGGCTAATTGAAGCGTACCAAACCATCCACACACCACAGCACCAAATGACCACAACACACACTCTATGCCATTTTGCAGCATCACAGGAACGGCAATTTTCAGAGCATGCTTGCGCTCATTCGACAATGGGACTTTAGACATCAACCCTTGATGATAGATACTATAACGACGAGAGCGCAGAACGATTATCGTAATCACCACAGCTCCGACAAGACGAGCAAACAAAGTGCTCACCCCTGCCCCTACCAAGCCCAATTCCGGAAATCCCAAACAACCAAATATCAGCACATAATTACCAACAATGTTGAGTACATTCATGCCAAGCATCACCCACATCGGCATAGCTGTATCATTGACACCGTTGGCAAGTTGCTGAAAACAATTGAATACAGCCATCGGTATAAGCGATGCAAGCACAATCAGATAGTATGAACGTATCAGCGAGAGCAACTCTTCGGGTTGGCCCATTCGATCGAGAAAGAAATACAGAACACCCATTACAATGGTAAATACAACTCCTGCAATGGCATTGAGTTGCAACGACACTCTGATGGTTTGCCCCATTTCAAGGTTCTTCTTTTGGCTATACAATGCACCAAACAAAGGTGTCGCGCCGGCTGCAAATCCAATCAGCATCACTATCGCTACGACGAAAAAATTATTGACAAACGCAGCAGCGGCAAGCTCTTTTGTGCCGTATGCTCCGACCATCATTGTATCGGCAAAACTGACCACTATTTTACCAATCTCGGTGATTAGCACCGGCAAACCTAATCGCAAAAGTATCTTATATTCGTTTTTATATGCCGACCATATTTTCAGCCTTTGAAGCGAAGTCATGCCCATATCCACTCAAAAATAAATTCTACAATTGTCTTCTTACTCTGTAATCATATATTTCTCAAACGGAAATTCCGAAAATTCTGCAAAAGTCTTCAATTTCTCAATCGTACCGCCTAATTCGACATATCGTTCTATGCGCTGCGACATTGTCGAATCAGCGTGTAATAATTCTGGTGATTGAAGCAATCGCTCCCTTTCCGACATCAACGACAACGATGTGAGTGCTCGCGCATCATTCAATAGTGTCTGTCTGATGTAATAAAGTTTCCAATTATTTTCTGCTGTCGCTAAATCTATTCCTTTCAGTTCCGGCAATGCTTCAAGTTGCGACATATCACCGCCGGCGCTGCGATAGGCATCGATTGTCATAAAGAAATTGCGTGCTGTCAATCCGGTGTTGTTCGTTGTATAGACAGCGCGTTTGCCTAAAGAATGATAGTAACGATAGTAGATAGCCGCATGACTCACAGCATCTTTCAGCACCTCTAATCCCTTAGATTTCAGACTGTCATCATCAAGCAATTCAGCAAGTCTGATGTATGCCTGACCGATTTCTATCGCCTCATTCTTAGGCACATAATTTTTCATATACGTCATGTAGCGATATGCCTTTTGTGGAAGTTTTTCTTCAATCACATTAAGCACCTCTAATGCTTTCTGCGCCTTCCTTTCACGATTTTCCGGTTCAGATTCAGCTTCTTCAAGCAATGTGTTGGCAAGATCTGCCAACATTCGACGCTGATAGGATAGCATCTTACCGTTTGTGTCGTCAAAATACGGCACCTCATCTGCATCAGCACCTCCCCATTGGAATTTTTCCACTGCTCGTAACGTGCGCTCTGTGTCAACAGCGATATTGCCTAAGCGCGAAATCTGAATTAAACGATATGCCATGCCCTCTTGTCGCAGATAAGGGGTAAAACCAAGTAACTCCTTGCCTCGGCATATATTAGTCCAATAAATCGGTCGTTTCCACCCTTCTGCAGCATTAGTGGAAATAATGTCAAGCATCAACAATTCATCCATACGAATGTGGCTTGTTCTTCCCGACAAAATCTTTCTCATATCGATAGTGATGCACGACGGCAAGTCAGCTGTATCTTCAGCGAGCACCAACCCCACATCCACAAGCGCACGCCTATCCAAAGGAATTGTCACCACAGGATGTTTCACTTGTGGCTGTCGTCGATTGTTGCAAACAGCTGAATCAGAATATATTTCGCGCAACGACGTCAATGCATCGACAGGCGAAGAATCACAATCGAAGAAATAAGCAATCGATCGACGTCGCATTGCGATATCTTTTGGCTCGGCTATTGTCGGCACAGGGTCTGCTTCGTATGCCGGTTGCATCAACTGCGCCGCATACCAATCAGTCGTCAGATAAGCAAGATTGATTATTCTGACATCGCGACGAATGCCTTCCACTTCTTGAGCATACCAAAGAGGGAACGTGAAATTGTCGCCATTAAGGAAAAGTATTGCGTTCGGCTCGAGACTCTCAAGATAGTTGACAGCATAATCTCTTGCCGCTTTTCGTCCGCTTCTGTCATGGTCATCAGCTGTCTGCGACAACATCTGCACAGGCACAGCCAAACCGATAGCGACAGCAACCATGGCTGCATAATGGCTTTTTAAAGCAAATCTATCGAAAATTTGCCCTACCCACTTGCAGATCATCATCACTCCGACACCGATCCAAATAGCAAACGCATAGAATGAGCCGGCAAACGCATAATCGCGTTCACGTGGTTCGCCCGGTGTCTGATTAAGATAAATCACTATCGCAATGCCTGTCATAAAGAAAAGAACAAAAGTCATAACGGCTTGACGACGCCCGTCTTTCCCTTTTCGACATTGCCACACTATACCCAAGACACCTAATAGCAACGGCAACATATAGTATCGGTTATGACCTCTATTGCTACGACCTATATCATCGGGCATCAACGATTGCTTGCCAAGCATGGCATCATCGGCAAGAGGAAGTCCTGTGATAAAATTTCCGGCATCAGCCTGTCCCTGACTTTGCAAGTCATTCTGACGACCACAGAAATTCCATAAGAAATAGCGCATATACATGTAGCCTATCTGATAGCCGAAAAGATAACTCATATTCTGAATAAACGTCGGCTTCGGCAAACGTCGCGCTGTCCTTTCTCCGGAAAAAGTATCTGCCATCACCACATATTCGCCACTCTCCGTAACGGCGTCAGTCACCTCAACGCTATCCATGTTTTCAGGCGTCATACCTGTCCAACCTCGATAATCATCAATGTGAGAAGCGCTGAAAATTCGAGGCAAAATCATATTCAATTCAGGAGTTGTCACATACTCATAGTCATAATCATTGAATAAATAGCAATCTCCTCCTCGAGCTATCAATTGTGAGTTGTAGGCTGAATCTTCAAACGTGGCAAATCCACTATTCAGGTGAGGCATAAGTCCATACTGCCCTTTTATGAATTTTGGCTTTCCCTGTTTCTTATAATAGGATTTATAGCTGTAGTCACATTCTCCTGTGACTGTATCGATTGTCTCTTTTTCTATCTTTATGCGCTCCGAGAACGGCGTAGGGCCATACAATAACGGATGCGCCTTGTATTGCTCTCGGTTAAGATATGATTCCAACGAAAACAAATTATCGACTGCATTCTGATTCATCGGAGGATTTGCATTAGCGCGTATCAATATGACTCCGTAGCTCGAATAGCCGATAAATATCACAAATATGCTCCACACGATTACGTTGTAGATACGCACATTGATTTTCTTTACCGCAACAAACATCCATACACCCCACATCGCAAGCAACGATATTGTCATCACCGGACTACCCATACACAACATTCCGGAAACTGCAACAGACAAAAACACCGAAAGACGAATTCTCTGTGAAGAACGTTGTGAATTTAATTCCCATAACGCCCATAGCATCGACGCCATAAGCAGCACGACATACACAAACACTCCACTATTGTACGACATCTGCAACGTGTTGACACACAGCAACTCAACCCATTGAGCGACCTTGATAAATCCCGGCACCAAACCGAAAAGTATCAATCCGACAATCACAAACGAAAGCAAAAGGACTCCTGCGACGTGAATTGCCTTCAGATGCCGCTTCTTGCGATAAGCAAATATTAATGCTATGGCCGGAATACACAGTAAATTCAACAGATGCACTGCAACAGACACACCTATTATGTATGCTATCAAAATCAGATAACGGTCAGAGTGTGGATTATCTGCACATTGCTCCCACTTCAAAGCAAGCCATACGACCAACGCTGTGCAAAACGACGAAAACGCATAGACTTCTGCTTCAACAGCCGAGAACCAGAAAGTATCGCTCCACGTATAAGCCAACGATCCGACCACGCCACTACCGACTATGGCAATCACAGATGCAAGTGAATAACCACTCTCTTTCTTGCAAAAGCGAGACACCAACATCGTTATCGTCCAATACAAAAGCAATATCGTCAGTGCGCTCAACACTCCGCTCATAGCATTTACCATCAATGCCAATTGCGTAACATCTGATGCAAAATTACAGAACACCCTGCCTGCCAACATAAAAATCGGATTACCCGGTGGATGTCCCACTTCAAGCATTGCTGCCTGCGCCACATATTCTCCACAATCCCAATATGAAACTGTCGGCTCAAGCGTCAACATATAAGTAAGCATGGCGATTATGAAAACCGTCCAGCCTGCAATTTTATCTATCAGCCTATATCTGCGCTCTGAAATCATTTTGAACACTCTATTTTCTGCGAATTTACAACAAAATCCACAATTGGCAAAAGCATAATGCCTTTTTATGGTATCGAATCGACCTTTTCTCCCTTACTGTTTGCTCCTGTATGTTCTGATTTATCGACATTGTTTTCCGTCGGTAAATCTTCTCTTTCAACAGCCGACTCTTGCTGTTTTGTCTTTAACTTCACTGTGTCATTCGTCTCTTCATCCGGCTTGTCGGCAGGATATGTCGTCCCATCCGGCTGAGAAAGATAGCGCTCAACCTTTTTAGAAAAGCTCGACGAATAAGCATTAAAGACATTAAAGGCAAATAGTATATCGGTGATTTTATGCCCTTCGACATAACGTTTCATGTTTTTTGTAAAATATCGGGCATCAACCACATGCACTTCCTCAAACGAATAGAACAGATACCCCGGCAAAGCATTGCCATAGCTGTCTTTTATGATAAGCACCTTTCGACCATTCTTTGTTGAAGTTTTCACTTGTGTCAATTTCTTGTCGCTGCCCATGAATGTGCTATACGCACCACCCGAACCATCATTAAATTTATAGAAATAAGGTCCCGCCATAGGCTTGCTTTCGCGAGTCACCTGATAATTTTTGTTGACGTCATAGACTATGTATGTTGTCGCATAATCCACACCATTCGGTACATAATACACGAAATCTTCCGGTGCTTTCTTTACTGATATATCTTTCGAATAACCATACATCGACCCGACAAAATTTTTAACTACTCTGCGATCATAGTTATCCAACGGCTTAAATGACACTCCTGCCACTTTGGCAAAAGCCTCTGCCGCATAATAAGCTCCAAGCGGAGCCCAATGATGATCGGTGCGCAGATAAATATCTTCATCGGCATGGCGTCGTAATGCCATATAAGCATCGACAGCTTTTACACCGGATGCCAACAATGAGTGAATATTTTCTATGAATGGTCGCTGCGGATTAGAATATTTCTTCACCTTTTCCGGACAATAAAATTCTATTGAATTCGGAATTGTCATTGAATAGATATTTACTTTTGAGCCAAATGTTTCTCTATACTTATTGACCACCTCTGCGTATGCGCCTCCTCCTTTTGAGCCGCCACCAAATATCATCAATGCTCTGACATTTTCTCCACTGCCGGCAATGATTATCCCGGAATTTGCCAATTTCGCATTATCTTCCAAATTCAAACTATCCGGATATTCTTCAGCACCCGCCTCATTTCCCGATGACTCTTGAGAATTTGATATTGCCGCATTATCTTGCGAAATCTGAATCTTGACATCATCATCACCAATCGAAAGACGCTTCGCTTGGTCAAACTCCATGCTCCACGCCATAAACGTATCTCGATATGGCTCGCTATCGCTAAACCATGATGAAATATCCTTCGTATATTCGCCGGAAAACAATTTATCCCATGAAAATTCCGGAAATGCTGCCAAATCGCGCTTTTCCAGCTCTGAGAATGTACTCCGAGGAAATGTATCAAAGACTATTGTGTAGCCGGCAAACATTGCCACCACCACAATTGCAAATATTATATGACTTACTTTCATTGCTCTATCTCTATTACATTAAAAACGTGTGTAGATGAACGCATTATTTGTCGCTCCGACAAGCAATGCCACACTCAATGTCAATATTGCCACCGACACCACCACTCGTGCCGACACAAACAATATCCCTTTCAATACGTTGTCGCCGGGCAACAGTCTGTCGGCAAGCCACACTATTCGGCTTCTTATCGGCAGGCTGAATACTATCGCTGCCACCCATAGCCAAAAATTATCGAGCAATGCGCCTTGTTCTATGACATCGCTTTGATATGCTGTGTTGCCAACAAACGACGAAAAGAATTGTGTCATATTGCCAAAATCATCAAAGTAGAAAATTCCCCACCCGACAACTACCAACAGCAAACTATAGATGTGCATCAACACTCCCGGCACTCTGTCTTTTATCCTCAGAATTGTGTATTTCTCTATCATGACTATCAGACCGAAATACAAACCCCAAATTATAAAATTCCAACTTGCACCATGCCACATCCCGGTCAGAAACCACACTATCATTATATTCAACGACTGATGCGAACGATTTCCTCCCAATGGGATATAGACGTAGTCCCTGAAAAAGCTTCCCAACGACATGTGCCAACGACGCCAAAAATCTGTTATCGAATTGCAACAATACGGATGATTGAAGTTTTCATTGAAATGAAATCCCAAACAACGTCCCATGCCTATCGCCATGTCGCTATAACCGGAAAAATCAAAATATATTTGAAATGTAAATGCCAATACCCCAATCCAAGCACCGGACATCGACAATGAGCCAAGACCATCTGCCAAAAATTGATCGGCTATCTCTGAAAACTGATTTGCCAATATCACTTTCTTTCCAAGACCGATAAGAAAACGAAACGCTCCGTCGGAAAAGTCTTTTATGCAGACACTGCGATTATGTATTTCTTCAGCCACTGTGCCATAGCGCACTATCGGACCGGCGACAAGCTGTGGAAACATCGAAATATACAATAACAAATCTTTAAACTTATATTGCACCGGCGATTCACGTCTATAGACATCAACCAAATAAGAGATAGACTGAAAAGTGTAAAAACTGATACCTATCGGCAACGATATTTGTGGAACGCCGACCGGCAACCCCATATCATTCAGCACCTGCGCAAAAAATCCGGCATATTTGAATATACCCAATATAAGCAAATTACCAATTAACCCGGTGACTAACGCCATCCGACGTTTGCCTCCTTCAGACCGAGCTATCCACAATCCCGACAAATAGTTGATATACACACATATCAACATCAAAAAAACATAAATCGGCTCTCCCCAAGCATAAAACACAAGCGAGAAGATCACCAACATCATATTCTTGTAAGCATTGCTTTGCTTCGCGACGCCTTGAACGTTTCGATTATCCAACCAATACCCTATCAGATAACATAGAGCAAACAATGGGATAAAAACGAACAGAAAAAACAAATCAGAAAAAACCATTACTCACTAATTTTATTTTCTTCACAAATAAATTCACAAACTTTGCAGGCTATCATCTCGCCATTTAAGCGAGCACCGCGTTCTGAGGTGTGTGTCCCGTCGTATGTATTCACCTTTTCCTCCAACTCCTCATCACTTCTGACACTTCCCTCTATATCCTGACGAATGACATGGCATCCCAAGCTTGTCCCCACAGATTCTATAAGTTCGCCGACAATGCCAATAATGCTCTTATCGACTTTTATCGTCTGCAATGGCGTTAGCAATACTATTTCGGCATCCGGAAAATCTTCTCGGAGCAATTCACAACAAAGAGCGATGGATTTCTCTATTGTCAAATTTTTCGACGGTTCTAACGAGAGTGTGTTTTCTCGTTGATTATCAGAGGCTTTTCTTTGCTGCATTGCATACGGACGGTGCTGTGAAAACCATGCATCATTTGTGCCTGCAGAGATTATAATCAGCTCCGGAACAGGTTGCTCACCGACTGCATACGCATACTTCAATCGGCACACTTGATTATAGACCACATTATTGTCGCCCAACACTTCTATGTTTTCAGTCAAATTACAAACTGTCGATGGCGTATTGGTCCACGTCGCCCCACTTCGAGCGTAACTACTAATCGTTTTGGGGATAAACGCATCCTTGAACCATTTGCTCCATCCTTTGGAATTGCTGCAATCTTCACCCCCAAGCCACGTATTGGAGTCTCCAAGCAGAACCACGTCCATATCCGAATGATCAATGCACATTGCTTTTGCACTCGGAGCACTTACAACAAAGAGTAGCATAGCAACGAAAATGCTATGCCACTCCTTTATCACTATCTTCTTATTCTCAGCCACTTTGTTCCGTTATGATTGTATTGTAACAAAAACGGTACAAAGTTAACTATTTTTATTCAAAATCTGGCTGGTATGATCTTTTGTATTTACTTTTTCGATAATATCTTCAATCACTCCATTTTCATCGATGATAAATGTGGTGCGCACCGTACCCATTCCGACACGTCCACACATTTTCTTTTCACGCCAAACGCCAAACGCCTCGTTAAGAGTCTTATCCACATCAGCCACCAAGCGGAAAGGCAAACCATGTTTCTCTGCAAAGCGACCATGCGAAGCCGCACTATCTTTGCTGACTCCGATCACCTCATAACCTGCGCTACGCAACGCATCATAATTATCGCGCAAATTGCATGCTTGTGCCGTACAACCCGACGTATTATCTTTCGGATAGAAATACAGCACTACCTTTTTACCCGCATAATCCGACAATTTCACTTCATTGCCATTGGCATCAACGCCCAATACTTCCGGCGCCTTATCTCCTATTTTCATGATTTTATATTTCTTTAAATGTTTATATCTGTAATCTTTCAGTAAACATTTACTCATCCTTTTTTGTTTGCTGAGCCTCTGATTTTTGTCGAGCTTGTTGTGCCTTCAACTGCTTACGCCAACGCAGCCTACGAGCCTCACCTCCCGATGTCTTCGACTTCAGATACTCCTCATATTGCTTCTCCAAATAATTGTCTGCCATCGTCAAACCTGCTTTGCCACTGCTTTACAACAAAACATTATTCGTTGCCAATAAATTTCTTAATTCGTTTTGTCACAATCCCAAAGTTAAAACTTTGAGTACCTGTCAAACCGGCAAAATTAACAGCGACCAATTCTCCATATTCATTAATTACCGGCGAACCACTTGATCCTTGAAGAGCCGGAATAGAATACATTACTTTTACGCCATCATTTTGCTGTGAAATATTTCCTGTGTTAAGTTGCGCTTGTATTCCGACAGCAGTATTAGACAACTGAATCCCTGCATTATAGCTAATCATCGCTACATGCTCATTTATTTCCAATTTGTTTTCCTCAGTTTCTTCCGGCAATTCAAAAACATAACATTTTTCCGGAGTGACTTTATCTTTAAGTTGAATCAACGCTAAATCTGTATCCTCATCTTGCGATTCACGAATTAAAACACATGGTTTAAAATCAGCAGAACTTGTGACATAAGTATCATTATATGCAATTCCTAATTCACTAATACAACGTGTTGACAATTCTGAGAAATCGGTTTCCTTTAAGGACGTTATTGTCTGCATATTATCTTGATATTGACTACGCAATTCCTCCTGTTGTGCATTTATACTACTGAGTTGTGAGTCATTACAACACCAATTTCCCCAATAATCAACATAATAACAATCATTCTTTTGCGCTTGTAAAACATCATATTGATTTGAAATTTCATCTTGGTAAAGGCTCAACAATTCAGTTATTGCCTTGACTAAATCTTTGACAGTCCCTTTCACCACCGAATTATCAATACTTGGAGCAGCAACGTGACGATTGGTAAGAATTTCTCCTGTTTGAGAAATAAAAAAACCTGTTCCAAATGACATTGATTTATTTTTCTTTATTTCTTCTTCATCTGCCGTTAAATTCAACAATGACTCTCCATCATAGTCAGAAAAATATATTGTTTCTCCATTAGGAAGCTCAACTTCATAATAATATTGATTTAAGATTAGCACAACTCCAGAACTGCAATTGCTAAAAAGTTCTTGATCAGTATATTTCTTTTTAAATATACTATTGATGTAATCACAACTACATAAAGATAAGACTAACACAGATGCCAAAACAGCAATTAGAAAGATATTACGCTTCATGATTATAGGTGTTTAATTATTTTTTACAAAGATATGTTCTTTTTAAATAAAATGCAACATTTCAAACATAATTTATCACACCAATAACAAAAAAGGAGTCTCCTTATTTGGAAACTCCTTCGTAGCCCATAGGAGAGTCGAACTCCTCTTTTGAGAATGAAAATCTCACGTCCTAACCGATAGACGAATGGGCCATCCTAAACCTGACGCACAACTATTCGTTAGTGCCGGTTTTTATTTTTTAGCTAACCATTGGCTATTATTAATTCTTAGAGAGAATTAACGTGTTTAGCCAACTTGCTCTTAAGGTTAGATGCTTTGTTTTTAGAGATAATGTGCTTACGACCGAGACGATCAAGAAGAGCACTCACCTTGTTAAGAGCTTCTGTAGCTTCAGCTTTGTCTGTCATTTTACGAACACGACGAACTGCATTGCGAGAAGTCTTTGCCCAATAACGGTTTTCGATTCTTCTCTTTTCCGTTTGGCGGATTCTTTTTTCTGATGATTTATGGTTTGCCATCGTTATTTCTAAAATCTTTTTTTGTTTTTAATTGGTAGCCCATAGGAGAGTCGAACTCCTCTTTTGAGAATGAAAATCTCACGTCCTAACCGATAGACGAATGGGCCACTTATTGCAACTGCTTTTTGCATTTTGCGAGTGCAAAGTTACAACGTTTTTTTTAATCCACCAAATTTTTTCGCTTTTTTGCGATTATTTTTTTTGATTATTCTTAAACATCTTACAATCCAACAATACTAAGCACTTGTAAATCACCATATTATACATTGTCGCGATTAACTGATTTTTTTATTGTCGCCTATTCATTATTTTAATCAAAAAGCGATCCTTGCTCGGATTCTCGCCAACGCCCAAGATGTCGATAGGCAATATCTGTCACTTCTCGACCTCGTGGAGTGCGCTTTATAAATCCTTCTTTTATAAGGAATGGTTCATAGACTTCTTCAAGTGTTCCCGCATCCTCTCCCAAAGCAGTTGCTATTGTAGATAGACCCACCGGACCTCCTTTGAATTTATCTATTATTGTCGTCAATATCTTATTGTCGATTTCATCAAGACCATGCTTATCGATATTCAGTGCCTCTAAAGCAAAACGGGCTATTTCCAAATCAATTTTGCCGGAACCTTTCACCATGGCAAAATCTCTCACTCGACGCAACAACGCATTTGCCACACGCGGTGTACCTCGACTACGCAATGCGATTTCAAGCGATGCTTCTTTCGTACATTCTATATTCAATAGCCCTGCCGATCTGCGGATGATGCGTTCCAAGACACCTTGATCATAGTATTCAAGATGACAATTTATCCCAAAGCGAGCTCTGAGTGGAGATGTTAACAATCCGCTACGAGTTGTGGCGCCAATCAATGTGAATGGAGAAAGCGACAGCTGCACACTTTTCGCTCCCGGTCCTTTATCCAATAGTATATCGATTCGATAGTCTTCCATCGCAGAGTACAAATATTCTTCCACAATCGGATGCAAACGATGTATTTCGTCGATAAAAAGCACATCGTTTTCTTCAAGCGACATCAATATGCCTGCCAAATCTCCGGGCTTATCAAGCACCGGACCTGACGTAACTTTAAAACCGACGCCCAATTCGTTTGCAACGATATTAGATAGCGTAGTTTTACCCAATCCCGGAGGTCCATGCAGCAATGTATGGTCAAGAGCCTCACCTCTCATTCGGGCTGCAGCCACAAAAACACGCAAATTTTCTATTATCTTGTCCTGACCGCTGAAGTCATCGAAACACAACGGTCGCAATGCTTTTTCAAAATCTTTGTCGCGTTCTCTGCCTTGATTTCGTATGTCGAAATTTTGTGATTCCATTCTTATTACCTATTCTGACTGCAAAGATAAGTCTTTTTTGGAATTATCAGCATATTGTCATTAAGTAAATCTGCAGAAGCAACACTATTTATGAGTTACATCTGCAGATTATATCATTGATTTGCAATTCAAATCAAACTGTTATATCGTTTGCGACTGTTTTTTCATCATCGGTTTTCGGACGTGGTTTTCTTCTACGTCGCTTTTTATTCTCCTCATTTGAGGCTTGATCATGCGTTATCTCCAAGTTCAACGATCGACAAATCAATTCTGCCGCATATCCTGTTGCCGAATGAGTACCAAGTTTTCTTCTCATCGTTCGATAGCCCCCTATTTGCCAATCTCGTTGCGGGCTCGACACCAACAATGGAGATAGATTGCGACTGATTCCTTCCACTGTGCAACGATGCACCAAAAGCTCAGGGATGACTTCATTGCCAACTATCAGATTTGGCAAAGATACATATTTCACTTTGAGCAATTTCTCCATTATTTGGTAGGCAATGCGTTTACCATTTGAGCGATAACACACCACTTGCGGCGTTCCGAGCAATGCGGTCTCAAGTGTTGCCGTTCCGGAAGTGACCAATGCCGCTATCGAATGTTTCACCAACATCGGAGTGCACCCGAAGACAACTTTCAATCCGGGGTCTTGTGCTATCTGTCGATAGTATCTGAGCGAAATTGTCGGAGCTGCCGCGACGACATATTGATAGTCAGGAAACTTCTTGGCAGCTTCAATCATCAGAGGAAGATTATTTCGTATTTCCCCTTTACGCGAACCCGGAAGCAATGCTATTATACGACGGTCGTCGGTAATTCCTTGACGCTCAAGAAAATGTTTCAACGGAGGCATGTGACCCAAAGCATAATCCATTTCTTGCACCGACGGATTGCCGACGTATGTCACTTTATAATCATGCTTCTTATAGTAAGGAACTTCAAATGGCAATATCGAATACATTGCATCCACATAGCGCTTGATGCTTTTTATGCGATATTCTTTCCATGCCCATATCTTGGGCGAAATAAAATAATGAACAGGGATGCCGATTTTTTTGGCTGCTTTAGCCAATTTCAGATTAAAACCGGGATAATCGACAAGAATCAGAGCATCGGGTTTGAATTCATTCAGAAGACGTTTTGCTATTTTAAGGTGTTTTAATAGTTGAGGCAATTTTCGCAAAACTTCGCTGAAACCCATAACATTCATTTCCGTGTAGTGTACGTAAGGATGCACGCCTGCCGCCTTTTCCATGAGATCGCCTCCAAAGAAGCAAAATTCACTCGAAGTATCAATCTTCCGAATTGCATCAATCAATCCTGACGCATGGAGATCGCCGGATGCCTCGCCGGCTACAATCATATATTTCATTTAGAGCTCTGATTTTAAAATTAACACCTTCTATATAATAATGCACCTCGCTGTTACGTTTTTTATATTATGAAAAAGATGCGTTATTTACTATTGACATTCATCGGCCTGTTTGGTTTAATCTCTCACTCTTGTATTGAGGACGATTTTACCACTTCGCCTTCCGACATCCTGACATTTTCGCGCGACACTGTCAGTTTCGACACCGTCTTTACCGACTTAGGAACTCCGACAGCCCGTTTATTGGTCTATAACAAAGCAAAAAAATCAATCAACATCTCAAACATTGCTTTCAAACGCAACGAAGATTCAAACTTCAGCATGAATGTTGACGGCATGAACGGCAAATCGTTCCAAAATGTCGAAATCAGAGGTGGGGACTCGATATATATCTTCATCGAATGTTTCATCGATGCAAATTCCGACAACGAGCCATATCTCATAGAGGACAAATTGCAGTTCGTCACAAATGGCGTCACTCAAGACGTCCAAGTAGAAGCCTACGGACAGAATGTCACTCGATTGCGCGACTTGCGCATTGACTCCGACACCCGTTTCACCGCCGAACGCCCATACGTGATTTTCGACAGTCTTGTGGTGGAAAAAGGAGCTAAATTAACCATCGATCCGGGTGCGCGATTGCTCTTCCACGACAAAGCTTCATTGACAATCCGCGGGCAAATAGAAGCCGTCGGCACTGTCGAAAACATGATACATTTCCGTGGCGATCGATTAGACAATGTCTTGCCCGATGTTGAATACGATATTATGGCAGGACAATGGCATGGCATAAGAATTGAAGCCGAAAGTTTCGACAACCGTTTGGAGTTTGTCAATATGCGCTCTACAGCCATAGGTCTGCAAGTTGACTCTTGCAGTTCAACCGACCGACGAAAGCTATTGCTTGTCAATAGCTGGTTGCACAATTCGCAATCCTCAGCTATCGCTGCCAAATACGCATGGATTGATGCCTTCGGATGCTGCTTCTCTGAAGCGGCAAACGGAGTGGTCGAACTTTGGGGTGGGAAATATCGGTTCTCTCAATGCACTATCTCCAACTACTATCTTTTCTCTGCAATGTTTGAGCCTTTGCTCTGTCTTTACCACTGCCTTCCGGGCTCCGAAATCAGCGATAGACCACTAATGCAAGCAAGCTTTGAGAACAGCATTCTTTACGGAATGACTGCCGACATCAACGAAGGCGACCTCACCGGTTCCAACGTATATCTGCGCAATGTGTTGCTGAAATCAGCAGGTTCTGACGACGACAACTTTATAAACTGCGTGTGGGATGCCGACCCTCTCTTTTATACCATAAGAGAAGACTATATCTTTGACTATCGACTCAAAAACGACTCTCCTGCCATCGGCATGGGATCCGCAGAGTTTGTACCTGAAGAATCACTTTACGACATCTACGGCAATTATCGACTATCATCCGGAATCCCTGACCTCGGAGCGTTCGTCTGGATCTATAACCCCGACCTCATCGAAGAATAAGAAAGCCCTTATATCGCTTATATAAGTTATATCACAAATAGGTCATCGATAAAATTCGATGACTTATTTGTTATTACTTTCCGACAAAAATTTTGGTGGATTGGTCTATTTTGACGGATTTTCAGTATTTACTTTATCCTGTCTGCTACAATTTTGTTATGGTCAAAAACGGAAAACGCAGTTTTTCGGGGTGATTTTTCGTAGGAAAACGCACCTTTTTACGGTCACATTTTATAGGAAAACGCAGTTTTTCGAGGTGTTTTTTCGTAGGAAAACGCACCTCTTACCCAAAAAATGTATTATCTTGCACCATATATTGGGATACATATATGTGTGTTGTTTTTAAGCGCCACAAAAAACAAAAGGAGCTATATCCCTGAGATACAACTCCTTAGTCTTATTGCAATTTTGTTAATACTTACATCGGCGCTCAAACTTATTTTAAGGCATCGAAACGATGCTTGTCGCGAGAGCGCTTTTTATCAAGGTTACGACGCAGAGCATCTTCGAGGTCTATGCCGATCTGGTTGGCAAGGCATATCACAACCCAAAGAACATCGGCAAGCTCATCAGCCAATTGCTTGTCAAGGTCGCCGTCTTTCGCTACCTGGTCGCCATATCTTCTGGCTATAATCCGAGCGACTTCGCCGACTTCTTCCGTAAGCAATGCCATATTAGTCAACTCGCTGAAATAGCGCACCCCTACCGTCTTAATCCACTCATCGACAAGCAGTTGAGCTTCTTTTATTTCCATTGCGTTATCTTATTGTGATTTTTGATGTTTTACCTCCTTTGCGCACAACATACACCCCGCTCACCGTTGGTTTTGACATTAAACGTATTCCATCTGCAGAGAAATATTGCGCCTCGCTATCATTAGCATCCACACCGATAATTGAATTGATGGCATCAACTGTTATCATATTAGAATGTTCGCTTTCCACGCCATTCATTGTCGCTGTGACAGTGTAGGTCTCTCGGCAGTCTGTCATTCGTCCGGACATCTTCAACGATGTTTCCGAAGCATCGGCTTCGTATTCTTCTGTTATCACTATCTCCTCACCTTTTTCGTCCCACACGTTGCGATAGACTGTGTAATAATCTATGTCTTGTGCCGACGGCATCCAATTAGCCACATAGCTATCATCTGTAATGTCTGATGCTTCAAGAGCCACAACCGGCTGCACGCTCTGCTTCTCATAGCATGAGCCTTGAATATAGACAGTTATAGGCTCGGCAAGGTCGGTTGACGTCAACTCTATGACAGCCGAATGAGCCAAATCCTCGGCTGTAATCGATGTCGGAGTATATCTCACCTTAAGCACATGACCTGTCGTGCTGTTGATTTGATTTGCTGTCAATGTTAGAGCGTTCATCTCTGTATTGGCAAATATCAGGCTGAACATTTGCGCATCATCGCCTTTGAGTGTTGCCAAAGCCGAATGTTTGAAATTAGTGCCAAGCACCGGGATTTCTATTTGAGCCGATTCGCCGTAAGCCACTTCTCCAAATGAGAAAAAATCGTTTGGAAGAGGAGATGTCAACTCCGGATCTTGCGACGGAGGAGGCAATACACCACCCTCTTCAGTCCATTCTACATTTTGCATCGTTCCCCAAATATATTCCACCATATCAGGATAATCGATAAACGGATTACGATTGCCTTGATGATAATACACTGCCTCATTTCTGTCTATCTCCTTTTGACTCACCGGGTCATTACGATGCCAATCAAGCAACATATCGATAGCCCATGATTGAAGAGTCGGGTATGTGCCATTGGCTGCTGTAAGCAAACCGTTGCCTTGCCATGTCAGATTCTGATAGCATGTCACCATATAGAAATATGTACGAGCCAAATCTCCTTTATATTCATCGTCCGGCTCAAACACTTTGGAAGCTCCTCCACCTTGTCCGCTTTTTGGCGTGCCGACTTTACTACGAGAATTGCTCCATGACACTGATGCAACCTCAGCGTATGGGTGATTGCTACGTGTAGAGTTTACAGAGGCATTGACAGGCATTAAATGCATAATATCACAATAGGCATCATTCTTAGAGCCTCCCCACCATGATTTTGGGAATGTATGCTCGATGTTCATATCTGAGGCAGAACCACTGCTTGGCATATCCACAACATCGTCTGTGTATATATCCCATATCGTACCGTCGCTTCTGACATCGGTGTCACGAAAAGCGTTCCACGTGCCCGACTTTCCATAAGAAATTTTATCATGATTCTTGATTATGGCATATAGTTGCGACTTTAATGCCGATTGCTTTTTGCCCACACAAGCATCATAATAACCTGCCGGGATTTCTGCCGACACTGTAAATGCCGACAACAAAAGTGTCAAAAGAAAGATATTTCCAAGTTTCATATCGCAATTTTTATATTTTCTTCGATTAATATCTTGTCGATAATTTGCAAAATTAGTAATAAAAATTCAAATATTGCCGCATTTTAACCCGTTAATCTAAAAATATCATAAAAACTCAAAGACAATTGTTGAGATAAAGAATATTTTGTAACTTTGCGAAAGTTACTAATCTTAAGGAAATTAACAATTATCTATAAAATGAAAATCAAAAATATTTTATTGACATCTGCGATTGTGTCGTGCTCTTTTTCATTAGGGGCACAAGAGATAGTACGAACCGATGCCTACGTATGGAAAGGAGACTCTATTCTTCAAGGCGAATTTTGCGCATACGCTCCCTCCGAGCATGAGATTATATCGTCATATCACGCTCAACCACATTATTTCATGCCCGTAGAACACGTATGGAAGCTCAAAAACGACATCAGTTCATACCCGAAACTTAAAACATCAAACACTCTTCACGCTGCAATCTTCAATATGGGGCTTGACGAGATGATAAATGCCGTCGAGCCGGATACAACTTTGCGCACCGGCAAAGAATGGGCAGGAGTGTGGACTCGCGACGTAAGCTACTCGATAATTCTCTCAATGGCATACATGCAGCCTGAAGCTTCAATGATTTCTCTGAAGAAAAAAGTCAACGCCAATGGTCGAATTATTCAAGACACAGGCTCCGGTGGTGCTTGGCCTATCAGTTCCGACAGAATGATTTGGGCTGTTGCCGCATACGAAGTTTATAAAGTGACCGGCGATAAAGAATGGCTGAAATTCATTTATCCGGTAATCAGAGATTCTTTTGAGGACGATTTCAAAACGACTCACAACAAGCAGACAGGTCTGGTGAAAGGAGAAACATCATTTATCGATTGGCGCGAACAAAGTTATCCGAAGTGGATGCAGACTGCCGACATCTACAACAGCGAATCGCTTAACACTTCGATTGTTCATGCCGAGGGCCTTCGCATATTATCAAAAATCGCCGATGAAATGGGCGATTTTAATGCCGCAGAGAAGTATCGAAAAGCATCGGAAGAGATAGCCTCTGCCATAAACAATCATTTCTGGATGAGCGATAAGGGATATTACGGAATGTACACATACGGTCGCGAAAATATGATTCTCAATCCTCGCGCCGAAACATTAGGCGAGTCGCTTGCTATCATTTTCGATATTGCAGACCCTGAACGAGCAAAAACAATTTCCCAAAACAACCCGACGACTCCTTACGGCACAGCGATTTTCTATCCACAAATCAGCGATATGCCGTCCTACCACAATAACGCACTATGGCCGTTTGTCGCATCATATTGGACTTTAGCCTGTGCAAAGGCCGGCAACGAACAAGCAACACTTCAAGGCATCGGATCGGTGTTCCGCCCTGCTGCTCTGTTTGCCACCAACAAAGAAAATTTCAACCTTGACAATGGCGACATTGCCACCGAGTTGAACTCTTCTAATATGCTATGGTCGCTATCAGGCAATATAGCTATCACTTGCAGAATTCTTTTCGGCATCAACTACGAAGCTGACGGGCTATCATTCAGTCCGTTTGTACCGAAGACTCTTTCAGACACACGCACTCTGAGCAACTTTAAGTATCGCAACGCCACACTCAACATAACAGTCGAAGGCTATGGCGATCGCATAAAGCATTTCAGTCTCAACGGCAAAGAGCAAAAGCCGTTTATCCCTGCCGACATCAGCGGAGAAAACGACATCCACATCATAATGGACTGCGAAGACATCCCTGCGATGAGAGTCAACAATGTGCCTAACCTTAAGGCTCCCCTTACGCCTATCGCATGGATTGAAAACGACTGCTTATGCTGGAATCCGATCGAATATATCGGTCATTACGAAGTGCTTCTCAACGGCAAACGCATCGCTAAAACCAATCAGACTTCTTACAAATTGACAAGCGAAGGCGAATGGCAAGTAATCGGTGTCAGCAACGAAGGCGTTGAGTCTTTTGCCAGCGAGCCACGTAGCAACGCCGAGTCTTTTATTATTCAGCCGTCAAACGAAAAAACATCGATGAAATCGGAAGAAATCAGTTATCAACCGACTCAACCGATTGCAGGATATATGGGTGAAGGGTTCGTAGAAATCGACCATACGACCGACGCTATCAACATCCCTATTAAGGTAAAAAAAGCCGGAGAATATGCCATTTACATTCGCTATGCCAACGGAAACGGACCGGTCAACACTGAAAACAAATGCGCAATTCGCACAATCTCTGTCGATGGAGAAAAAATCGGAATCGCAGTCATGCCGCATCGTGGCGTCGCAAACTGGAATGATTGGGGTATGACCAACGCTCTTAAAGCCAACCTTTCAGCCGGAAAGCACATCTTGACTATCGACTATCGTCCTGAGAACGAAAACATGAATCTCTCGACAAATCACGCCATCATCGACTGCATAAAACTCGTAAAAATCAGATAAATTTTGGTCATCTCAAAGTTATAAGTATATACGACAGCTGCCTCTCATGGGGTGGCTGTCGTTGCATTTAAGTATATGCGTTGAATGAAAAAATCACTATTGGATCGTCACTCAAATGAAACCACAGATTGTGGATTTCATTCACGACAAGCCAACCAACCGATGCAGAATGATTGACATCATAAATTCATTTCTCACCTTCTGTCCGACCTTTAACGCCTCGCCATTGCTGATTGCAACAATCCCGAATAATTTCCTGAGCGGCACAACTCCGACACGGCAAAACTATTTTCGCCACCGAAGTTTGAAAACAAAAAAAGAAAATAAAGGCTATTGGTTCTGAATAATACAACCTATAAGTTGTATATGTCGATTTTTTGTTTTATCTTTGTCCCAAAATAAGAAAGATATGACTTTTGACGATATAACCGGTGATGGTCGCCTTTGGGCAGTGAGGTATGACGGAGCAAACGATAATGAATTATTTCGTTTGTTTGATCAATGGAATGATGTAATGTGGTTGCGTAATTTTTTCAAAGAAAATATTAACGACCTCAGTGCATATTTCAAAATCACTGACATCAATCAAGCTATCAGTGATACTATTGATGACAGCGAAATACTTGAAGGTGTTATCCTTGACATTTCGCCTGAAGCCAACCTTGATTTGATTTTTCGCCCATTAAGCAATAATCGTACTATTGCTGAAATGTTGGAGAAAATGAAAGCTCGTGGAGAGAGAACAAATCGCCATGATTCTTGGTTAAGAATATATGCAATTCGTCTTGCTGATGGTAAGTATATCATCACAGGTGGTGCTATAAAACTTACTGCAACAATGCAAGAACGACCACACACTCAAGCCGAACTTGATAAAATAGAAAAAGTGCGTCGTTTCTTACTTGACGAGGGCATTGTTGACGACGATGGTTTTATCGATTATATTAGTGAACTATAAACATACGGATATGGATAATACATTAAACAGACTTCGACAACATCAATCAGCCACTCCTTCAAGATGGCGTGAGGAGGCTGAGAAGAGAAAAGCGAACAAGGAATGGCTTCGCTATTCTCAAAATATCGCAATGCGTATGCTTGATAAAATGGAAGCGGACGGCATCACTCAAAAACAACTTGCTGAGCGCATGGATTGTAGTCAGCAATATGTGTCTAAAATTCTGAAAGGGTGTGAAAACCTTTCACTTGAAACTATGGCAAAAATAGAATGTGCCTTAGGAATTACTGTTATGCAATGTGAATTAGCAGACTAATTCTTATCTTTTACGCATAGGGAATGGTACTCCGCCGGCGTGGTGTGGCAACATTCTTTTTTATGGAAACAATCAATCTCATTGAGCCTCGTGGGTGGCACGAACTCTATAACAAACGTCTTCGCTATTGCTACCCAATAGCACCAAAGCAGACCGAAAGAATTGAAAGATTTTATTGGTTTGCACTCGCTCGTTGAGTCAGTGTGTCTCAAATTGAGATAATGAAACCGATATTTATATTTCGTCGAAGAGGGATGGCTGAAGGCATGGTCCGAATGTGCGACGATGATGCTCTGTGATGCCATGCTCAAGAATAGCGACACGATGCTCTTTTGTCGGATAACCCTTGTTTTTACTCCATTGATATTGAGGATAGTCTCGGGCTATTCTCTCCATATACTCATCACGATGCGTCTTGGCAAGAATGGAAGCCGCTGCTATCGACATAAATTTACCGTCTCCTTTGACGATTGTGGTGTGAGGGATGTTATGATAGGGTCGAAATTTATTACCATCTACGAGGATATGTTCGGGTCTGACAGCAAGTCCGTCGATAGCACGTTGCATGCCGACAATCGAAGCGTTCAAGATATTGATTTTATCGATTTCTTCAGCAGAAACCATCACGACACACCATGCCAAAGCCTCACGCTCAATAATCGGGCGCAACAAATTGCGCTGACGTTCGGTCAGCTTCTTTGAATCATTTAGTAAATCATTGCTGAAATCAGGAGGAAGAATTACTGCCGCCGCTGCCACGGGACCGGCGAGACATCCTCTTCCGGCTTCATCACATCCGACCTCAATACGTCCCGGCTCAAGATATTGAAGCAATGGCATAAACTATTTGTCTCGGCGTATGATAAATTCAAAAATTTCGCGAAATGCTTTACGTGCATCACTTTCCGGATAGCGACAAATTATCGCATCAGCCTGACGTTGCATTTCAAGCATCTTGGAGTAGGCATAATCGATACCTCCTTCGCGTTTTGCAAAGTCGATGAGTCGAGCGATTTCTTCTTCAGTGAGATCGCCACGCTGTATGAGTTCGTTCATCTCTTTGACATCGTCTCCTTTAGCATGGTTAAGAGCATAAAGCAAAGGCAATGTCACTTTGCCTTCACGCAAATCGTTGCCTGTCGGCTTACCGATTTTTCCGTCTTCGAAATAGTCAAAAATATCGTCTTTAATTTGGAAACACAATCCGAGCAATTCGGCATATTCCACCATCGGTGCTATTTCTTCGGGACGAGCATCACCTGTTTCTGCACCAAGTTGCACGCATTTCATAAATAATGAAGCCGTCTTTTTTCTGATCACCGACAGATAAGCATTCTCATTGAGATGACGCTCTTTTGCATTGCATATTTGGTCAATCTCGCCTAATGACAATTCTTTACCCAATTCGGACAATGCGCCAAGCACTGAAATTCTACCGGTGTGGATTCCGACTGCCAAGGCTGTCGATACAAAAAAGTCGCCGACAAGCACTGCGATATGGTTATCCCACGTATTGTTTATTGTCGGCACACCGCGACGCAACTTTGTCTCATCGACCACATCGTCATGGATCAACGAGGCATTGTGAAGCATCTCTAAAGCTGCCCCGGCATACAACACATGATCATTGACCTCTCCAAGCATCTTTGCACTCAGTATCACTAATATCGGGCGTATCTGCTTGCCTTTTGTCTTTAGATATGTCGCAATAATCTGGTCCATCAATGCATTATTTGCATTGAGTGATTCTGTAATAATCCGATTGAGAGCTGTCAATTCGGGTTTGAGTGTTTGGAGTATTGTGTCAAACTTAACCATACAAATTAAAAATATCTTGCAAAAATAGTGAAAAATTGGGAATTATTGTGATTATTCCATTTGAAATTACTAATTTAGCGAAAAATAAAGATTTAAATGGAACATAAACGCTTATTCCTTCTTGATGCATACGCCCTGATATTCAGAGCATACTATGCTTTAATCAAAATGCCGCGAATCACATCTACCGGTCTTAACACATCGGCAGTTTTTGGTTTTGTAAACACCCTGGAAGAATTATTGCGCAAAGAAAAGCCTACCCATATAGCGATATGCTTCGACCCTCCCGGTCCGACGTTCCGTCATGAAGCCTTTGAAGCATACAAAGGGGAACGTGAGGCAACGCCTGAAGACATCAAAATATCTGTGCCTATAATCAAAGAAATTATTCGTGCTTATCGCATCCCAATAATTGAGATTGAAGGATATGAAGCCGACGACGTTATCGGAACATTGGCTACAAAAGCAGGCAACGAGGGATTCTCTACGTTTATGATGACTCCCGACAAGGACTTCGGTCAATTAGTTTCCGACAATGTATTCCAATACAAACCCGGCTACCGAGGTGGCGAATTTGAAATCAGAGGCGTCAAAGAAGTGTGCGAACGTTATGAAATCAGCTCTCCCGACAAAGTCATCGACCTTCTCGCTCTTATGGGCGACAAAGTCGATAACATTCCGGGATGCCCCGGTGTCGGTGAAAAGACAGCTATCAAACTTATCAATGATTTTGGTTCTATCGAAAATCTCATTGAGAACACCGATAGCCTGAAAGGCGCTCTAAAGAAAAAGGTCGAAGACAACAAGGAGCAAATCGTTTTCTCAAAATTCCTTGCTACAATCAAAACCGACGTTCCTATCGATTGCGACATCGAGGAACTGAAACTTCAGCAAGCCGACATCGAGGAGCTCACATCAATATTCCGACGTCTTGAATTTCGCACTTTGATTGATAAAATAGCAAAGAAAAACGACACTGATTCCGCTTCAAAGATTTCAGCGCAACCACCACAAGCTATTCAAGGCTCACTATTCGACGATATTTCGGAAGAAGAGCCAAAAAAACCGATGAAATCGGAAATTTACGAAATAAATACCCAAAATTACCACATCATAAAAAACTCCGATGAAATCGGGGAAATTGAACGTTTTATTGCCGAGTCGGGCGAATGTGCCGTTTTCATCGTGGCTCAAGGCGACTCCGACATGACTGCGCAATGGGTCGGAACAGCTTTAGCTCTACACAATGGCAAGACCTATTATATCGACAACGCCATAACCGGAGCGAAAGAATTTATCGTTTCTCTGCATGCCAATGAAAAGATCAAGGTTGTCAGCAGCCAAACGAAGCGTGACTATGTCATAATTTCCAACTCAGGACTTTCATCATCCGAACCGATTAGAAATTATTACGACATCACCATTGCCCACTATCTGCTACAACCGGAAATCCGCCATTCCATCGATAATCTTGCACTTCAATACCTCAACCTCTCGCTTGTGTCTTATAGCGAGATTGCAGGTTCCAAAGGGGCAAAACAACTTCCAATGCAATCGATAGGCATTGACAAATTGAGCAATTGGGCATGCCAACAAGCCGATGCAACAATGCGCCTATACTCTATATTGTCGCAATCAATTGAAAAAGAAAATCTCTCCGAGCTTCTCAACGAAATCGAATTGCCATTGACGCGTGTTCTTGCCGAAATAGAAATTGCCGGTGTTCGCATTGATGTCGCAGCTCTTAACGAAGCGTCAGAGACATTAACCTCACGACTTGACGGCATAGAGACCGAAATCCATGCTCTTGTCGGAGAGAATTTCAACATCGGCTCTCCGGCACAAGTTGGCGAAATATTATTCGACAAGCTGAAACTTGACCCTAAAGCAAAGAAAACCAAGACAGGACAATACTCTACAAGCGAAGAGGTGCTTGAAAAAATATCACACCTCCACCCCGTGGTCAATAAAATATTGGAGTATCGCCAACTCAAAAAGTTGCTAAGCACTTATCTGAATGCGTTGCCCAATACAATAAATCCGACGACAGGCAAAATCCACACCACTTACAATCAGACAGTTACAGCCACCGGTCGTCTTTCTTCAACAGATCCTAATCTGCAAAACATCCCTGTTCGCGATGAAATTGGTCGTGAAATCCGTCGCGCATTTATCGCCGACGAAGGACACACATTTTTATCTGCCGACTATTCTCAGATTGAGCTCCGTCTTGTGGCTGATTTTTCAAACGATAAGGTGATGCTTGATGCTTTTGCCAACGACAAAGACATTCACGCCATTACTGCAGCAAAAATCTACAAAACGCCATTGGAAGAAGTGACTGCGACCCAACGCAGAAATGCAAAGACTGCCAATTTCGGTATTCTTTACGGCATTTCGGCATTTGGTCTTGCATCGCGACTCGGTATTCCACGCTCAGAAGCAAAACAACTCATCGACGGATATTTCGAAACATTCCCTACCGTACAACAATACATGAGCGAGGCTATTGAAAAAGCAAGAGAAAACGGATATGTGACAACTATCAAGGGGCGTAAACGCATGCTCCCCGATATCAATAGCAGAAATGCCGTAGTGAGAGGATATGCCGAGCGAAATGCTATTAATGCTCCGATACAAGGATCTGCCGCCGACATCATCAAAATTGCAATGGTCAATATTTTCGACGAGATTGCCAAACGAGGTTTGAAATCGAAAATGATTATGCAAGTGCATGACGAATTGAATTTTGATGTCCTCCCTCAAGAATTAGACATCATCAAAGAACTTGTATGCCGAAATATGCAGAACGCCTACAATGGCCGCGTCAGCCTCACTGCATCGTGTGGCACAGGTCCTAACTGGCTGACAGCTCACTAATCGACAACCAATTAAAACGACTATCAAATGAAATTATCAATCATCGGTGCCGGAAATATGGGTGGAGCCATTGCTCGCGGATTATCTTCTATCCGCCAAGATATTTCTATCGCTATCTCAAATCCAAGCCCTGCAAAATTAGATGCCATAAAAACAGAATTTCCTCAGACAGAGATATTTACCGACAATCGTAAAGCTATCGAAAATGCAGATATTATCCTTTTGGCAGTAAAGCCGTGGCTGATTGAAAGCGTTTTAAACGAATTTGCAGAACACGTGAATTTCGAGCGCACAATTTTGGTGTCAGTAGCAGCCGGAATCTCGTTAGAGCAAATCGACTCTTTTCTTCCTTGCGCGACAAAGGCTTCTATTTTTCAAGCGATGCCGAACACTGCAATATCCGTCGGTCAAAGCATGACATTTATTTGCCACAACGAAAATGCCACATCAGAGCAAATCGCACAAGTCAAAACAATATTTGACGCATTAGGGCGCTGTGCAATCATTGAAGAACGATTGATGCCTGCCGCCACAGCTTTATGCTCCTGCGGAATAGCATTCGCAATGAGATATGTGCGTGCTGCGACAGAAGGCGGGGTCGAATTGGGCATCTATCCCAATCAAGCGAAAGAATATGTTCTGCAGACACTCAGAGGCGCCGTCGAATTGCTTGAAGCCACCGACAACAATCCGGAATCAGAAATCGACAAAGTGACTACGCCCGGAGGAATAACCATAAGAGGGCTAAACGCCATGGAAGCACATGGATTTACAAATGCTGTAATCCAAGGTCTTAAAGCCTCCAAATAAAAGTCCGTTTATACTATATAGAAAAGCTTGCCACGAAAATCGTTTGGCAAGCTTTTTTGTTTCCTATTTTTCCGGCGTCGGCAAAATGAATTTTATCGGCAGACTGAACCAAGCATCAGCAGGCACTCCATCCTTAGAAGCAGGATTCCAACGAGGCATCGAGTTTACAATTCTCAAAGCTTCCTCTTCGAGGTCGGGATCGACCATTCTGACAATCTTCGCATTGCCAATCGAGCCGTCAGCCTTGACCATAAACTCCACTGTCACAACACCTTCGATACCCATTTCGGCAGCCATCGGAGGATATTGAATATTTTCTGTCAAATAATTTCTCAAAGCCTCTTCTCCACCGGGAAATGACGGATGAGCATTTTGTGCATATACCGACATCATGAAGCCCACAAATAGAGCTAACGATAATATAACCAAGCGTTTCATGTTATAAATTGTTTGTATTTTTTATATAGACAAGCATTTGTATTAAAAGATTAATGCACAGGCTGAAATATACCGAATTTATTCATTAAAAACATTGTATGCAAAAAATATTTTGTTTAACTTTGCATGGTCGGGTTATCAGCCTAACAACCAAACACTAAACGAAATAACCAAATAAATAATCTTTGATATGAAATCTCAACTACTATCAGTAGCTCTTGTAGGAGCACTCGGATTATCGACATTCAGTGCATCGGCAATCAACCTGCAAGAGATGAAGCAACGCTTTACGGGAGTGGATTCTCCGGTCAAGGCGTTGAGTTACAATCTTGGTGATGAAGCAATGTCGCTCAAAAAGTCGCCAAGTCGCATCAAGGCGTCGGAAGACCCGATGGCGACAGTGTCAGACTCTTACACATGGGGCTATCTCGATGGGCCTAATGGTGGCGACTGGTTTTACTCTCAGACCTATACTTTCGACGGATGGTATTACGCATCGACAGAGGTGACAATCTACGACGACCAATACAATGAGGTCGGCAAATTGTCGGTCGATATGCCTGAAGGTGTGCAAGTCAACCAGATTCAGCCATTCGGCACTGTTACCACCAATTTCTTCGAGCGCAATAATTCGACTCACGAAATCGCTATCTTCCACCATGCCGTAACACCCGACTATATGGGGCTTTTCTGGGTAGATGTCTATTCATTGGAGACCGGCGAGAAGGTTGTCTCTTACGATTGCGACACAGCGATTTTCTTTGATGCAACGACCGGGTTCAACACCAATATGCAGTTGATGACATGCAGCTCCGACGGCAAAGGCAATGTCTTAATCAATGTCTATGGCAAGGGCGAATACAGCGACGAAAACCCTGTGGTGAAGCACACATTCACAGTAGAAGAGAAACTCATCAACTACATGGATTCTTCCTACATCAGCGCCTACAACATAGATGGCGAAATCTACTACCTTCTCTGCCACTATGAAAAGGAATATATGCAGCCGTCTGACGACATCATGTCCGACCCTGTGGCTACTCCCGACAACACATTCATGATCGAGCTCTACAACGCTGATTTTGAAAACATCAACACTGTCAACATCCCTATCGAGGGCGAAGAAGATGCCTACTACTCATTTGTGGCTTACGGTGCATTCTCTACTTGCGACTTTTCAAAGGGCCGCTTCTCGGGCGACGATAAATTCAACTACATCATCACTCGCTACGACTATATCACTGCTTCCGACAGCTATATCTACCACTTCGACGTTTATGATGAAGACGGCGAAAAGGTGGCAAACATCGGCCGACGTGCAGCCGGTTGGATCCACATGTCGTCACTTAAAGGTCATGAAGACCAAGTCGGTTTGATTAAGACCGAAGTGGGCGAAGGCATGCTTGAGATGGTCAACATCCCAAGTTGTGAGCTTGCTGTCGCACTGCCGGGCATTATCGACGGACGATTGATTTCTACCAACATGGACCGCTGTCTTGTCGATGGCGAGTATCAATATGTGATCTCTGTCAGCCAAGGCGACCTTGACGCTGAAGGCAATGTGATTTCGTCTATCGGATGGTATGACATGAACGGTCAGATAGACCACTATGCAAACTTCAACCTCGGTCCTAACGCAGAGTATTTCTCAGCATATATCAATGGCGAAATCCTCAACCCTTACATGGTGGAAGCCGACGAAGATCGCGAATATGTCTTCTTGGGCAAAATCCGCAACGACTCCGGCTCACTCAGCAACGTGCTCTACATCGCAAAAGAAGATGGCACTATCCTACGCCAATTCTCCGACAATGAAGAGAAAGGCCTCTACTACAATGGTGGCTTCATCGCTTCTGACACTTCTGATACGACACTCTTCATCGCTTATATCAACGACGAGACCGACCTCTACACTATCGACTTCTATCAATTACCATTCGAAAAATTCGAAGCAGGCGGCGACGGCACAGAGCAGAACCCTTACCTCATCTCTTCAGCCGGCGACCTTGAACAGATAGCCAACGACCCTACGGCTTACTATGCTTTGACAAACGATATCGATATGACCGACCTTGCCGGCTCATGGAACGTGATTCCTACATTCGGAGGTCATCTTGACGGTCGCAATTTTGCCATCAAAAACATGTATCTCAACACCGACGCAGACTATTGTGGTCTCTTCGGCATGCTTGATGCAGAATCATCTGTGAAAGACCTTGTCTTTATCAACCCTGTCATCGAAATGCGCCCTAAGAACTACTACACAGGTGTGCTTGCCGGCATGTCAATGAAGGCAACTGTCGATAACATCCACATCTTCAACGCTAAAATCACAGGTAGCAAGAATGGCACTACTATCGGTGGCGTAATCGGCGAAGCAAACTACTACTCTACTATCAAATCATGCTCTGTCAACGACATCATCATTGATGCTCCTATGGCTGAATACGTCGGTGGTATCGCAGGTGATACTCGCACAACATCTAACGTTAACGCTTGCTATGTGGGCAACCTTCATGGCAACAACACTTCTATCACTGCAGGCAACAATGTCGGTGGTATCGTTGGCGAAACAGGTCAGGATTGCGAAGTATCCAACTGTAAGGTAGATGTTGCTATCACAGGCGGATACAACGTCGGGGGTCTTGTGGGCTATTCTAATGGTCGAGGCTTGATTGTCAACAACATTGTAGAAGGAACTCTCGTAGCGACAGCGACCGACCGCGACGGATGCGCCAACACAGGTGGCGTCTGCGGCTATCTCGAAGCGGATTGGGCAGGAACAGGTGGCATCAAAATCTGCAAAAACTTTGTGGCTATCACATCAATCACCACTCCGAGCAACTCTAAGGCTTCAGGTCGTATCGTAGGTTGGACTGTCAACATGGTGAAATTTGAAGCCGATGAGACACCGATAGTCGAAAGAGGTCTTGCCGGCAACCTTGCAAATGTCAATATGCTAATCAACGGCAAAACTATCACTTCAGAAGACAAAACATCAGTCAATGGTGGCGACCTCAACTTCGCAGAAGCTGACAAGGCCATGTATGAAGAATACGATTTCGCATTCGGCACAAAATTCAGCAAGCCATGGAAGGAATCAGACACAACTCCTGAACTTTACTTCTACGGATTGGCTAAATACATGGTTCTCGACACTCAGAACATCAGCTCTTTGGAAGGCAACACTGAGACAATCATCCTTACAATTTACGGCACAGACGAAGTCGAAATCACATCATCAGACGAAGCTGTAGCGAAGGTAGGCACTATCGAAGCTATCGACGCCAACAACATTGCTATCGCTATTGAAATCCTCTCTGAAGGTTCTGCGACTATCACAGCCAAGAGTGGCAGCCTTGAAGCTAAGTGCCAAGTCAATGGCATTTCATCTATCGAAGAGCTTCAAAACGATACAGCAGCGTCTATCCTCTTCGACGGCACTAAAGTCACTGCAGCGGGTGCTAAGGCGATAGCACTTTACTCAGTTGACGGCATCAAAGTCGCTGAAGCAGCAGGCGAAGCAGTGATGACCGATAACCTCACAGCAGGTCTCTACATCGCAGTAGCGACTATCGACAGCAAGCAACTCAGCCGTAAGCTCGTAATCCGTTAATTACCCTCTATTGAGGAAGTCAATTCTTCCCCGATAGTCAGTCCTTAAGTGGTGGCAGCCCTCGTAGCTCGCCACCACTTTTTGCACTTGTATGCTAAATGCACGCACTCTTTCTGGCTCGATACACATAATATATGAGACAGTGTTGTTTGTGTGAAACCCCTATCGGGGTAGCCACGATGTCCAGAGCCTATATAGCGACCGAAACCGTAAGTATGGCGATTCCGTGCTATGTATGAATAGCCTTTAATTGAGCATTTCGCGGCTTTGCTGACATTGTATCTTCTATTCATACCTTTCCGATCCGAAGAACACCCTCTTCGAGACATATTCTTTATATTAGGCAAAAAGTATGAAAAAAAATCGGGATGCCTGTTGTTGCAAGCATCCCGGTTTGTTTTTTATTTGATGTTCGATTTATATACCTTAAATTTCACCAACTATTTTTACCAATCGACCTCTTTCTATAGCTTCTTAATGAAAGCTCTGCGATTGCGGTGCTGACGATAGGTGAATGCTTCCCACTGATTCTGCACAGCAGCGTTCGACTCCAATTCAGGGTTACTTTCAGCCCACTTGAAACCATACTTATTGTAGGCAGGGATGAGGTCGGTGAAAAGGAGTGCGTTTACACCCTTGCCCATGTATTGAGGTTTTACAGCGACAAGCAACAAGTCAACGCGATCGTTTTTGCCCTTCAAGCCCTTAAGAAGATGCCACCAACCGAATGGGAACATCTTGCCCTTTGACTTCTGCAATGCGCGACTCATCGACTGTATAGAGATGCCGACTCCGACAAGTTGGTCATCACCATCGACGATAAGAGTCACCAAGTCAAGGTTGAGCATGCCGAGATATATCTTGATGTAGTAGTCGATCTGACGCTTTGTTAGGCGAGAATAGCCATAGAGATTGTCGTATGCTTCGTTGATTAGCTCGAAAAGCGCCTGACCGTATTGCTCTTTAAGCGCCTTGCGTGATGTGAATTTCACAACGCGAAGGTTGAATTTCTTCTTGACGATTTCTGCGATACGCTTGTGCTTGTCCGGAATTTGTTCAGGAATTTCAATAAGGAACTCATGCCAATCGACTTCCTTTTCGTAGCCTAAACGCTCGATATGCTGAGGATAGTACGGATAGTTGTAAATTGTTGCCATTGTGCCGAGCTCCTCAAAGCCGTTGATAAGCATACCCTCGTTGTCGAGGTCGGTGAAGCCGAGCGGACCGACGATATTATCCATACCCTTCTCTTTAGCCCATTGTTCTGCTTTATCAAAAAGAGCCTTGCTGACTTCTGCGTCGTCGATAAAGTCAACAAATCCGAAGCGGGCTTGGCGAGAGTTTTCCTTCTCGTTGACTTGCTTATTGATCATTGCAGCGATGCGACCGACCGGTTTTCCGTCGCGATAAGCCATGAAATAGGCTGACTCGCAGTGGTCGAATGCCGGGTTTACTTTAGAGTCGAGAGTAGCGATTTCGTCCGACACCAATGGCGGAATGAAGTATGGATTTCCTTCGTATAGCTTAATTTGAAACTCCACAAACTTCTTCAGGTTGCTGCGTGTCGGATTGATTTGGCGTATTTCTACCATTTACTATGAATTTTATTTTTTCTTATTTCTACTTTAACTAATAGCATAAAGCTTCCACTCATCAGTAATGAGCAAGCTTTATCAAAGGGGATTTTCGCTTAATTACCCAATGTCAACCACACGAGCAATCCCACCATTGCACATATAAATGCAATCAGCCACACATACAATTGGCTGCTGCTGCGTCGTTCAATCGCGAGATACAATTCCGAGAATGAACTATAACGGCGTTTCGGATCCGGATCGATACATTTGTTGGCGATTTTGCGCAATCTTGGCGACGCATTCGGAATGTTGTCAAGCACTTCGCTGAGGATTTTTCCGTATGCCAAAATATCATCGGCTGTGTCCTGTGGAGTTAACGACGATTTATGATCGTAACCCACATCGATAAGCTTGAGATTTTCTGTCATCTCTGTGAAGATGATTTTATCCGGAGTTATCGGGTGGTGGATGATATGATTTTCTTGCATGTAGTCAATGGCATCGACAAGTTGCGTCTCGATTCGGCGCAAAATCATCGGCGATAATTTTTTTTCATCGATAAGACGTCGGAGTGAATAGCCATAGACGTCGTCGGTTATAATCGCCATGCCGATGTCGGGTATCAGCTCATAATCGTTGACCATGACAATATTAGCATGAGCCAAGTTATAGCGAGTATCAAATTCTCTTTCGAGCATCTCTTGATACTTCGGGTCGTCGGCATACTCTTTTTTCAATGCCTTAAGCATCACCCATTTACCATGCTTTTTAGCTGTGTAAACATTGTAGAATTCCTCTTCCCATTCCGGGAGCAATGTCATATCCGTCCATTTTCCGGTCGGATCATTGATCGGGATTTTCTTTTCTTCTTTGCTGATGTATGCTGCCATGATCTGTCGGTATTATTTTGACTCTCCGACAAAATCGGAGAGTCTTTGATTATTAATCTATTATATCAAATCCGGTGTATTTACGTAAACATTCCGGAATAACAATTCCTTGTGGTGTCTGATTGTTTTCAAGCAATGCAGCCACTATGCGAGGCAATGCCAATGCCGAGCCGTTAAGAGTGTGACAAAGTTGAGTCTTTTTGTCTTCTCCACGATAGCGACATTTCAATCTGTTTGCCTGGTAGCTTTCGAAGTTGCTGACTGAGCTTACTTCAAGCCAACGTTGTTGAGCTGCGCTCCACACTTCAAAGTCGAATGTAATTGCAGATGTGAAGCTCATATCTCCACCGCAAAGACGAAGTATTCTCCAAGGCAATCCGAGCTTATCAAGAAGTCCTTGCACATGGTCTTTCATTTCTTCAAGTGCCGCGTAGCTGTTTTCAGGCTTTTCGATGCGTACGATTTCCACCTTGTCAAATTGGTGAAGACGGTTAAGACCTCTCACGTCCTTGCCATAGCTGCCGGCCTCACGACGCCAACATGCCGAGAATGCACAATTTTTCTTTGGCAATTCTTTTTCCGGGATAATGACATCACGATAGATGTTTGTCACCGGAACTTCTGCTGTCGGGATCAAATAAAGGTCGTCTAATTGGCAATGATACATTTGACCTTCTTTGTCAGGGAGTTGTCCTGTGCCATAGCCGGAAGCCTCGTTAACGACAAACGGAGGTTCGACTTCGATATAACCGGCATTCCATGCTTCATCAAGGAAGAATTGGATCAACGCACGCTGAAGACGCGCCCCTTTACCTATATAGAATGGGAAACCGGCGCCGGTCACTTTGACACCCAATTCCCAATCGATTATACCGTATTTCTTTGCCAAATCCCAGTGTGGCTGAGCATCTTCGCCGAGCGATGGCTTTTCGCCACCTTCTTTTTCCACCACATTATCTTCTGCTGTTTTTCCTTCCGGCACTGCTTCACATGGTGTATTCGGCAATGACAACAGAATTTCGCGTTGTCTGTTTTCAGCATCTTCCAATTGAGTTTGCAACTCTTTTGCCACTGATTTTATTTCTGTCACCTCAGCTTTGGCGGCTTCTGCCTCATCGCGTTTTCCTTCTTTCATAAGGATTGCTATTTGCGATGACAACTTTTTAAGCTTAGAGGCATCTGTGTCACATATAGTTTGAAGACGGCGACGTTCTGCATCTATGTGAAGAATTTCTTCAATCTGAGCACGAGCATCGCATCCTTTGACTGCCAAACGAGCAATGATATATTCCGGGTCGGCTTTAATACTTTGAAGTGTAAGCATTTTCTTTTATTTTTAATTTTCGACGTGTCGTTATAATGTCGATTTTGATTTTACAATCTTAGTTGTTGAGCAATTCTTTTACTTTTGCAGAGATAGCCTTGCCTTCAGCGCGTCCCGCAAGACGTTTTGATGCGACGCCCATCACTTTTCCCATTTCTTTTGGACCTTGCGCACCTGTTTCGGCGATAATCGCTTTTAATTCAGCCTCCAATTCTTCTTCGCTCAATTGCTTCGGAAGATATTCTTCGATGACTTTTGCTTGCGCCAATTCGGTGTCGGCAAGTTCCTGACGATTATTTTCGGCATATATTTGTGCGCTTTCTTTACGCTGCTTCACCATTTTTACCAAAATTTTTGTCGCCACATCGTCGCTCAATTCACCATTGGCTCCCGGTGCTGTCTTTGCTTCAAGAAACTCTTTCTTTACGCTTCTGATGGCTTCAAGCCTATCTTTATCTCGGGCGAGCATTGCTTTTTTTATATCCTCGCTCACTACATCAAACAAATTCATATCTTCGTCTATTTACGTTATTAATGCGCAAAGATAATCAATTTATTCTACAATTCAAACGATTTTCTCCACATTATCGCCAACAGCCAACCTACTCGGCTGTCAGACGAATTTCAGAACTGCATAAATGGCGAAATCAATGAGATTACGACTATCGTCAAAGCTCCCACACAAATCGGAGCATTGACATGCCTAAGCCTGCTTTCGCAATGCTCGCCAATGAGCTTTCGCATTACAAAATAGACCACGACTGCCGACAGGAATCCGAGAATCATACCGAAAAACAAATCTCCGGGATAATGCAGTCCTAAATACACCCTCGAATAACATGTCACCACAGCCCAAAACATCAAAAACACTGTGAGCCAACGCCGACGAAATAAAAAACAAACAAAAAAAGCGAGTCCAAACGTGTTTGCCGCATGACATGACGGGAAACCATATCTGCCACTGCGATGATTATTGACGATATGCACCAAATCCGATATCGGGTTGTCGGGGTTTGACGGACGCATTCGTTCGACTATCGGACGGATAAGACTTGCGCCAACCTGGTCGGCTATCGTTATTGTCAAAGCAATCGCTATCAAACAGACTATCGTCTTTCGCAATGAGAAATTTCTTATCATCACATATAATATCGCAACATACATCGGCACCCATATCCACCTATCGCTGAACAGGTACATAAAATGGTCGAAATAGTCATTGTGACATCCGTTTATGGCGAGCAATAATTTCTCGTCGATTTCTATTAGCCACTGCATTAACTCCATATTCTAAAATATTTATTATCCGAATAATCGATGATATTTCTATCGCTTTATTCTTCATCGACAAAATTAACGCAATTGTTATATTTTTCCAAATTTATAGCCAATAATCCTCCTTCGAAAATTCCTTACGAAAATTTCTATCATCAATTCTATCATCAAATAAATCGGCGATTATTCAAAGTGATACAATCAGCCGGCCATCGGCAATTATGAGCCGACTCAAAAACGTGGCAACTCATTGAAGTTGCAACAAAAGGTATCGAGTTTTTATGATTTCTAATCTTAAAGAAATAAAAACGAAGCCTATTTGGCTGAATTTGATGAATTATGTGTAATTTTGCACTGTGATACCAAACATAGCAATCAAATCATTTATACAATGGATAAGGAATTGACCATAGAAGATATTCAGGAGATTGTGGCGAAAGACGAAAGCCGTTATCTGGAATTAAAGCAGACTACAGGGGAATTGTACAAGGCAATGACCTCTGCTTGTGCTTTCCTTAATACGGATGGTGGTTGGGTGATGTTTGGCATTACACCCAAATTAAAGATTGTTGGTCAGAATGTCACAGACCCCACAAGACAGGAAATCGCAAATGCTTTGAGAAAGTTCGAACCGGCTATTGATGTTCCTGTGCAATACATCGAAATCCCAGAAAAGGAAGGATTTTACATCATTGCGATGTATTTCAATCCGCCTGCACCAACACAAGCACCTTATACATTCGATGCACGCCCATACTACAAGGTGGAGAATACGACATCAATAATGCCAAGAGAAATGTTCGAGGCAAGAATCCGTCGTAGCAATCCCGGTATGTTTAGTTGGGAGAAACTCAAATGTCCGATACCATTGGATGAGATTGACAGAGACCGCTTATATACGGTAGTTCAGATGGGTGTCAATAAAGGACGTATTCCCGGTTCTGCTCTTGCTCTTCAAGATACCTCAGCGTTGCTTACCCACTTCAACCTGATGGACAGCGATAAAGATGTGCTCAATGCTGCTTGTGTACTGTTTGCAAAGACTCCCGATAAATACCATAATCAATGCAAGGTGAGGTTGGGAAGATTCGAGGGTACAACGATGTCGGAGTTCCGTGACCATACAGTTTGTTATGGTAATCTGTTCGAGCAATATGATGCTATTATCAACTTCTGTCAGAAGCACATGTTTCTTGCAGCAAGAATGGATGAGGTTGAAAGAGTAGAAACATTGACCGTTCCTTTTAAGGTGGTTAGAGAAGCTACCCTAAACACCATTATCCATCGAGATTGGGATGCATATAACCTAACACCAAGCATAGCAATCTTTGACGATAGAGTTGAGTTTCAGAATCCCGGTGACTTCCCTCTCGGAAGCACATACAAGGATTTTATAGACAATCCTCATTCGTCACCCGTCAATCCTAAGATTGCGGATGTATTCTTTAAAAGCGGTTTGATGGAGGCATGGGGACGAGGTATTGCCAATATTTTCGATGAGTGCGAAAAATATGGTTTGCCGACTCCGGAATTCAAGGTGGGACACAAAATAGTCACGCTTGTAATCCGATTCAAAAACTCGATTACTCCACACAGAAAAGACGATGAGCCTGTAAATGAGCCTGTAAATGAGCCTGTAAATGAGCCTGTAAATGATGTGTTAAAAGATATTCTTGAATTTATCAAGAATAATCCGGGAATAAAGAAAACAGCCATAATAACTCATGTAGGTAAAAGTAAGGCAACCCTTACAAGGTATCTTAAACAACTTGTGGATAAAAACCTTATTGAATACAAAGGCTCTGACAAAACTGGAGGCTATTATCTCAAAAAATAGAAGTTTACACCAGACAAATAATTAGCAGAACTCGTCGGCATACCGGAAGAACTGCCAGCGGGTCGCGTTTTATCATTGCGGGTCACATCTCTGATACTTAGTCACGATAGATGTTACATACTTCAAAATCAGATGCTGTAAAAACGTAATCTTCAGAAAATCCGGCAATTCTCCTTCTTATTTCTTTTGTTATATTCATAATTGTTTCATTATCACGATGCAAAGATACGAAAATGTCCCGTTTATTACGCAAAAAACGGGACAAAATTGCAAAAATAGTATTAGATGTTTAGATGTTTAATTACTGTTCTTCCTCTATATCTATATAAAAAACAGATATTCTTACCAACGATCTGAATGAACCTCTTTAGAGGTAACAGCGAGCTTATTAGCGATGACCATGTAAATAACCCTGCAAACGGCGCTCATTGAACTTGAAAGCTCAAACCCGAAATAGCAGAACTCGTAGGCATACCGGAAGGACTGCCGGCGGGTCGCGTTTTATCATTCGAGAATAATGGGTACTCGAATACGGTTTTAATGGAATGAAAAAATCAAGGGGATGCACCGAAAAGGCACATCCCCTGATTGTGTAGCTATTTAATCTGAGAGATTACTTCGCCTTTGTCATTATCAAGCTGAGGTTGATAGTCTCTACGGCTTCGTCAATGCTGTCGAACACTGCCTTTACAGCTGCTGCATCGGTAGTGTCGAGCTGACCTAATTGCTCCATGATGGTAAACTGCATGTTGCCGAAGAAGTTGACAAATGCAGTAGTTGACATATATATATGGAACTGAGTGTTGTCTTGGAATATGTAAAGGTCAACATCCTTAAACGCTGCATTCTTTGAGCTCATCTTTACGGTCATCTTGTTGCCGTCTACTACGATCGGAGCCTCCATAATGATGTATTCTCCGTTGTAGTATCCGCTGTACTTGATGGTGTTTGCATCAGGGAACTCAACTGCGAAAAGGAGAGTCTTGAGCATCTTGTCGAGCTTCACGCCGTCCATCTTTGCAAAGTTGAATGTAGTGCCCATGAATTCGATATCCTTGTCCAAGCCCTTTACGTTGGTTACGTAGTTTTTGGAATAGTCGTACTTCATGCCCGGGAGTTCGAGGCGCCATACGACTAATTTCAGTACATTTCAGCACATTTCGCCCGGATTTACCCCTCATCGAGCGACAAAGCCGTCAAGCCTTCGAATGTTTAAAGTTTAGGGTTTAAAGGGAAGGTCCAACAGGGCTAAAAGGCATTGCTCCATTAAACATTAAACTCTACACTTTACACATTAGGTGTCCACTCTCTGTCCACAGGTGTACCCGACTGCGTCGGACTTGCACTGCTCCGCCGCCTCTAACTTAGACAAAAATTGCCTATGTGGCAGAGGAGTAACTTTGAGGTGCACTCGCTCGGCAAGCCGAACGTGCACCCGAGTATATAACTGTATAAATTTCGAAAGCCACACTATTGATAGTCAAATGGTTATCTTTTTATAAAAAATTTTATAAAAAAGTGGGAAATTTCCGTAAAATCAGAAAACTTTTGCTAAATTTGCAAAAATAAAATCACAATATAACACAAATTCCAATAATTATGAAAAAGACATTATTACTCGTATTCAGTCTAATGTGCAGCAATTTATTTGCACAAGATTTATTCGTTTTGGAAAGAACACTTGAAGGTATATACCACTTTAACAGTTCATTTGAACCAGGCAGTTACTCCTCATTAAATAGATTTACTATTCCTACAAATGTTTTCTACAATAGCACAGTAGAAGGTAACTCCATTGTATGCAAAACGTATGACACAAACTATAATCTAACCACAGAGACCTACACTTTCAACATCCCGTCAGGATATACGATAGTGGAATGCTATCAAATAAATATTGCCAATACCTACGAATCAGAAATATTTCTAATAGATATGATAAACACTGAGAAATACGGCAAGGAAGGGTATAACAAAGCTATTGCATACAACGGATACGGAGAAAAAATTTCTGAGCTCGGATCAGCAAGTCGTTCTCTGCAAATCTATCCATATCTTTATAAAATCAATGGGCAATACAAACTAATTGTTCACAGATATAACCTATCTGCAGAATATACTGATATTTATGTATTAAATTCAAACGGCGGATGGAATAGCACAAACAAAGTAAAGGACGATAGTATGGTTTCACAAATATTCGACATCAGAGGAAACCTTATCTATCAAGCCCCAGAAGAGCAACTAAAACAAATCTCGCTCCAACAGGGCATCTATATCCAAAAAGACGAAAATGGGAATACTAAAAAGTTTATTGTTAAATAAGGAATAGACAAATAGCACCCTATTAATCTATCCAAAAAAGTTAAACGAATTAAAATGTGTCGTCCTGAAAAAACGTTACAGGATTTGATACAAAATTAATAAAAGTTTTCTAAATAACAACACGGCATGTCGTGTTGTTATTTTTCGTTCTATAAGTTACAATCTCTTTTTCATTTTGACTATGCATCTCATTGGG
>JAZTZN010000013.1:0-66430 GCA_045637445.1 Muribaculaceae bacterium | reverse complement strand
TTCCCATTCCGAACAGAGAAGTTAAACCTCACCGCGCCGATGGTACTGCGAAAGTGGGAGAGTAGGTCATCGCCACCTAAAAAGAGTAAAGCTCGAGCAAACGCTCGGGCTTTATTTGTTATAAGCCGACGTCTCGGCTCTCCGGCTTCTGCTGCAAGGGTAGTATTGATAGTGATTATAGATACTATAGTAATTATAGTAATTATAGTAATTATAGATACTATAGATGCGATAGATATAATAGATGCAATAAAATACCATTTAGCACTCTATGGATTGAAAGCGAACAATCCTATAAACAATCCTAAAATAAGCCGTTTGCAACGATTTTTCTCTCTTAGAAATGAAATAATTTGTCCATATTGTTTGGATTTGAAAAAATGTTTGTATCTTTGCAGAAATAATAAGGCTGAATCCTAATAGGGGTTGTTTTGAACCTCGGTGGATTTGGTCTTATTCTTATTCTTTTTTGTATAGGGCATATATATAGATATTATAGATGCGATAGAAATACTATTTAGCAGTTCATGGTAATCCGACAGAGATTTTATGAGCAACGATTTTTCTCTCTTAGAAATGAGATAATTTTGTTCACATTGTTGTTATTAGAAAAAATGTTGTTATCTTTGCATGCAGAAGCATTGAAGGAATGGCAAGCAGGCATTTTAGACCAAACCGCCGCCTTTGGTGCTTTTGCTTTTTTATTTAAAATCAAATGTCTTTAATTCGAGACCTTTTCACTATTGATAGCGCAAATTATATTGCGTGCGCTCACACCTTTTCTAAGCTGTTTGCAACGATTTTTCTCTATTAGAAATGAAATAATTTTGTTCATATTGCTTGGATTTGAAAAAATGTTGTTATCTTTGCACGCAGAATAAGGCTGAATCCTAATAGGGGTTGTTTTGAACCTCGGTGGATTTGGTCTTATTCTTTTTTGTATAGGGCATATATTGCTTCACTACGATTCTTGTATATCTCTGTTTTAATCATCCAAGTATAACCTTTAAGTTAAGTTCGTAGATATGGTATCCAGTGACACCTCTATCTCTTTTCTTTTGAAGATTCGCAATATCTTTAGGGTCGCTTAAATCTTTACCTTCTCCTAATGGACTAAATCTAATCGGATGTTGTTTTGAAATATGCTTATTTATTTCGATGAACATTTCAGTTTCTTCGATATTACGCGCATGACCAACACAACGTTTGAATGATTTTTAGTCTGGTAAAAATTTGTAGTGTACAAATTGCCGTAGTTATCAGTCAAGTGTTCTGCCTGTTGTTCCAGACTTTTGCGGTATTTCTTGAACGCTTCAGTTTTTTTGTTGGTAACACTTCTGTAGTATCTCACAAGCTGCACATAGTTCGTTATCCGGGACAAATGCCAATTTGAGTTTGCCCTTGGCAATGTCGCAGTCCCGGCATCGGCTGATGGTGTACGGATTATAGTCCGGCACACACTTCTCCTCCTTGCCCGGATTGAAGCGGAAGATGCCTTTGGTGTCTTTACCTGTGGCGAGTTCTCCGAGAGCCATGGCCTCATCGTGGTCAGTAGTAGGGTACTTTGACTTTCGTACTTGAACGACATTACATCGGCAGTTCCAGCCATTGGGTGGGTAGAACTCCTCCCAGAACGGGTCTGAAGGTGGAAGCGTTATTCCATGCATCGTGGCGTGTTCCGGGCACACCATACTATCATTGGCCGTTCTGTATTGGAGATTATAACGGTCACCATCCTCCATAAAATTCCTCCCATTTGGCAGCCATTTGAGCCGATGTTTGAACGAAGTGGAATTCGGCTCGCAGGTAGTTGCTGTTGTAAGTCTTGTCAATCTTTCGAACATCGTTCAAAATGGGTAAGAACTTATATCATTATGGGGAATAAAAAAGACAGCTACATGATTATGCAACTGTCTTTTAGTTAGGGTATTAAATCCTGTACGTTTTTTGGACGATACAGTATTAGAATTCGATTTCTAATGCCATAAGAGGGGCGTGTTGTTGAGCGCCATATACGTCTGTTTCGCCAAGAGCACCGCTTGCGATAGGGCGACGAATAGTTACTTTTACAGCTTTAGCAGGGTCAAAGTACACAAGGTGGAAAATATCGCTTTCCGGAATTCCGTAGATTTCGCAGAAGTTTTGTTTGTTGATAGCCTGAGCTTCTTTCACCTTGTAGAATGTTTCAAAGTCCTTGAATATTACGTCGAAGGTCAATTCGTAAGGACCTGAGTTTTTACTTCTGATAACAGATGCAAGTTCTGTCAATTTATATTTTGCCATATTATCTTACGAATTTTTGTGATTAGAATTCAATAAATGTCATTGGGAATGGTTCGCAAGTGTCTTCAATGCGCATGAGGTGATATACGTTGAATTCATATACAGCACCCATTTTGCAGTCGCTTGGAGAGAATGGGAATGCGAGGTTTCCTGCAGTAGAGATACGTCCTTCGTAGCCGTAGTGAAGCATTGTAGAACGAGCAAAACCACAAATTGTGTTAGCTTCTTCTTGTGTTGGAGCTACAGCTTCAATGATGATAAGAAGTTCGTCAGATGTAGAGTCTGCTGTTTTAGGGAACATGTTCATTACGCCTTTCTTGCCATAAATCTTGAAGTCAAGGTGGAAATCTTTCATTCCTGAGTTACGGAAGTTGTCGATCACACGTTCTTTAACTTTTTCTACGATTGTGTCGATTTGAGAAATCATGATTGGGTCATGAGTTGCAGCAGGCGACATAGTGCGATAACCTACGCGACGAACGCCTTCGAGTTTTACGAAGTATTCTTCTGTAGGAACGAATTTAGTACCGCTTACTTCTACTTGAGTGTCGCTAAGTTGGTTGAACTTAGTTTCGTGCAAGTCAAGAGCACCACCAGGACCAGGAAGGAAGTATGGGTTTGATTTTTCGTAGAGTGAGTGAGCAGCAACAGAGAGTGCTGTACATTTGCGAATTGGGTTAAGAGGCTCTACGACGAAGCTGTCTTCTTTAAGAGTGCCAAGCATACAGTCGCTACCGCTACCAGGGAGTGCAGTAATAGCTGCACATTCAAGGATTTTACCCATGTGGATAGCTAATGCGCGATCGAAGCCTTGTTGGATAGCAAGAGCAGAGAATTCGCATGGGTCGTAGCTACGACCGGCGAGAATAACGTTAGCACCGCTTTCAAGCGCTTTGATAAATGGCTCTTCGCCCATTTGAGCTACGATGTGGATTGATTCATCAACATCAGCTTCTGTCAATTCATCGACAGGACCAAGAGGCATTACATCGCCTTTGCGTATTTTTTCTTTTACAAACTCTTTTTCAAATTCTGATTGGATTACAGCGAGTTTGAAGTGAATGTCTTTTTCTTTAGCGATTTCTTTGATGATTTCGATTGTTTCCTCAACGTGAGGGCGAGCACCACTACCTCCGGCTGTGCCGATCATTACAGGAATGCCAGCTTCGAGGGCTGCCGGGATCATGATTGAAAGGTCACGTTTAACTGCGTTTTTGTCGGTGAATGAGTATCCTGCACCGAGATAGTATGGACCCGGGTCAGTCGAACCAGCATCAACAGCAATAACGTGAGGTTTGCGTCTCATACCCTCGTTGAATGATTCTTCAGGGAATCCGTAGCCAAGGATGGCTGTAGGCGATAATACGCGAATTTCTTTCATATATTTTATTTATTTTCTAAGGTGATAAGCGCTTTGGCAGTGCAAAGCAATTATCACCTTAATGTTAATGTTTAATATTTAGATTGATTATTTTTTCAATGCAAGAATACGTGACATTTCGTTAAATACGATCATGTAGCCTTCGTCAACGCCCATACCCGGTTTTGCAAGGTATTGTTTTGGTTGAGTTGCCATTGCTACGTGAGCGCAAACTTCTGCAGAGCGGTTTGTTTCGTTGCAAGTACCACCGAGGTAAGCACCCATGTCGTTTTGACGGCAGTAGAGAACAGCTTCGATAGAGTTGTTGATACCACCCAAGTCCGGAGTCTTGATTTGAGCCATGTGACCTGCTTTAGCCTTAGTGAAGTCGATAACGTCTTCGAATGTGTTGCACCATTCGTCAGCAACGATTTCAGCTTTTGAGCCTTTTTCTTCCATGAAACGACGGATAGCAGCGAGAGCTTCGATTTGAGCTTGCTTTTCGCCCATGTCAACCGGACCTTCTACGCGAAGGTGGAATGGAGCAGCGATTTTTTCCAATCCGTGGATGTATTCAGCGATTTTTTCGAAATCGTTGTTGAATACAAGACCGAGTGTTCCATATACGTCGATGTGGAAGATAGGGTTATAGTCTTCAAATGGCTTTTGTTCGAGAACACGATTGCGAAGCCATTCGATGTAAGCTTCAATTTTTTCGCCTTTTAAGCCGACTTTTTCTTCAACGTGGTTGAAAAGAGCATGAGGAAGCACAGCAGCGCCTTTCATGATCATTTTGTCAGCGTTCATATATCTGTCGTCACCTGATTGAGTGAAGATAGGAATCATAGTGTCGCTAACTTGAGTGCCGTATTCTTCAGCAATAACTTCAGCCATTAGTTTGTGTTGGCTTTTTGCAACTGCATCAAGACAAGCTTGAGATACACCATAGCGAATAGCTGTGTGGTAAACTTTACCGGTCGAAGGAGATTGCATTTTATCAACGATGTCAGCGAGTTCACGGAATGATGTGATTTCGCGACCTTCGTAAAGAGGAGCGATTTCTTTTTCGATTACAGGGATAAAGTTTTTAGCTAAGAATAAAGGGTCACGACCACCGGCACCGGAGTATTGAACAGCTGCACAATCACCGAATGCTACTTGACCATCTTCAAGGATAAACATTACGGAGATAGATTCGCCCATTTGTCTTACAGATGTAAAACCCGGAGTCATAGGTTCTCCTACATAAAAGTTGCCGTCATTTTTTGCACCGGCTTTAATTGCTTTTTGATCGTCGAAATAGAAACCAGTCTTTCCGGCAGAACAAACCACTTTTTGAATTTTCATATTTTAATATTTAAATAGTTGTAATTTTTTAGGATTACTTACGGACGACCTACAAGTCTGCCTTTTTCGATAGCGCTAACGTCGTCAATTACCATTTGAAGAGATACTTGGCGGTTTTCAAATTTAGCACGTTCTTCGAGTTTAGCACGGTGGAAGTCTTTGAGTTCTTTTGTCAATGGGAGGTTACCCATTTCGAGGATGCGGATAGCACCATCGTTGTCGCGAGCAGGAAGTACCTTGCCGGCGTTGTACTTGTTAGGAGCGAATGGGATATCGAGGATACCTGCTTCGAATGCAGCAACAGTACCGATTGCGATGTCGCCCTTACCGAGTTCTTCAACAGCGTCCATGATGCACTTCACTTCAGCGTTGATGATTTCGCATTCTTTGACTACGTGAGGAATTTCACGAAGGTCTTGGTCGCGAAGCATAGAGATAACTTGTTTTGTAGCTCTAAGACCGGCTGCATTTGCTTCTTTAGTAGGTACGCCGTATGCTTCGTGAGGAGTTTTTACGATAACTTTTGTAGCCTTAGAAAGAGCTGCAGCAGCAGAACCCCAAGAGATAACGCCGTATGCTTTAGATTCGTCTTGTGGGAAGCCACCCATCCATTGGTGGAACACAGTTGTAACACGAACGTCATTGAATCCGTATTTAGCAAGATATTGACGAGTCATGTTTTCCAATGAACGCATAGCGGCAACGTCTTGGATAAGGTTACCGATTTGACCATAACCTACAGTGATGTCTTTAACACCTTGAGTAGCAGCTAACAATGCTTCGATGATAGCAACAGAGTTAGAGATACATGGAGGAATGAGAGTACCAGTCAACGGGCCGAATGGTTCGCGGTTGATGCTTACACCAGCCTCTTCGTACATACCGACAAGACGGTCGGCATATTGCCAATATTTGATAGTCTTTTCGATAGAGTGATTCTTAGAGTATGGGATGTTGTAAGAGATACCACCACCTTCGTAAGAAGTGAAACCACCTGCGATAGCGATTTCAGTAAGCAAACGAGCATCCGGAGTACCGTGGCGCATTTGAACAGGGTTCTTAACAGCTGAAGTCACTGTACGGCAAACTTGTGCACCGTAGTTTACAGCCGGGAAACCATTCAACATAGAGCGACCTGCTTCTTGGCTCTTTTCGATACCTACTTGGCACTCGTTGTAACGGTTGAGACGAGTGTAGCTATCGATAGTAGTAGGGAGAAGGTCAGCACCACCCTTGTTTTCAAGGTATTGGAGCAATTCGATGTGTTCTTGATATAGAGCAACACCTGCGCGTGGCTGAATAAGAGTCACACCTTCTTTTTGTGCCTTAGCCAATTTTTCACCGAAACGCTTTTCCGGAGCGATAGATAATTGATAATCTACAGCTTCTTTGAAATCGATGTCTTTACCGGTAGGCCATTGTTGAAGAACTTCTGCGCGTTCCGCCATGAAGTCGGCTTCTGAAATTCTTTGGTTTTTTAATTCTGTTGACATGATGTTATTTATTTTTTCAATTTTTTTCGATTATAAGTAGGATGGGATTTGCAAAAACGTCTATTCGTTGATTTCGATTGTTTCTTTGTCGAGAAGTTCGAATGCGAGGTCGGCGTCAATCATACTTAACAATCCCATCGATGCAAATATGTATTTTTTGTCTAAGTAGAACTTAGGATGTTTTGGCTTAGTGGATTCCGGAGTCATGAAGTCATAAAGAGCACCACTGAGGATTTGTTTAGGGTGTCGGCTGTTGCGTACCACTCCGCCGATTCCTATGACAGTAGGCACTTCCATCAAGTCTTTACCTTCTTGTGTGTGCATAAGACCTAATGGAGTATAGACGTCAGCTATTTTTCCGCAATGGCGTTCTACAGCTATTGCTACAGCTGATTTGCCTAAAAATTCTTCGATTTTTTCCTCTTCTGAGTCTGCTTGAGCAAGAGTAGAAGGCGATTTGGTGCAAAGTTCTACCCACGCTTTGGTTTTGCTCATAAACTCATTGTCGGGATTGTTTGCACCCGGAATTTGCTCATAAACGTGTTGAAGGCTGTATCTCATACCTAAATCTCCTTCAACTGTTCGTTTGCTCCATGGTTCAGGAAGACCTTTGGTCATAGTGTTATCTATAGTAGGTGTGCCTGATGCCATAGAATAAACGTCGGTTGTCGCGCCACCAATGTCGATTGCCAAAAGGTCGCCTTTACCGCTGTTTTTGTTTGTGCCTTTGCTAAGGAGTTCGCAAGCTTTCAGCACAGCAAGAGGAGTTGGAATTATTTCTGCACAAGCCATCGCTTGAATTTTGTTGAGACCTTTAGCCTCAATGATTCGAGCGATAAAAACATTTCTGATGGCATCGCGAGCGGGTTCAATATTCAATTTATTGAATTCAGGCATTACGTTTTCGGTAATGACGAAATTTTTATTTGATTGTTTGAAAATTTCCGCGATTTCATCAGAAGCACTTTTGTTTCCGGCTACGATAGTGGTAAATGGTCGATTGATGGCAACGAGGCGTTTAGCATTTGCAATGATAACTTCTTTGTTGCCGCCATTAGTGCCGCCACATAGCAATACAAGATCTGGGTTGATGTCGTAGATTTCTTGCTGTTCGGATGCGCTGATTTCGTAGGCATACGTTTTAACGACTTTTGCACCGGCATTAGATGCGGCAGTTCTTGCAGCTTTAGCTGTAAGATCAGGCACTAATCCCAATGCAACCATTTTGAGACCTCCGGCAGCAGAACTGCATACGAGCAATTTATCAAACGAAAAGTCTGCACATGGATTGCTTTCATTTTTTTGAGTCAACTCGCAGAGAGCATTTTCAAACCCCTGCATTACGTCGGTCTCAATTGTTGTGAAAGCCTGCGCAGTTCCAAGTATGGAACGTGTATCGCTATCGATTGCTGTCAGCTTTGTGTATGTGCTGCCTACATCAACCGTTAGAATCTTCATTTGCTTATTGAGTTGGTTAGTCGATACCTAATGTTTTCTTAATATCTACAATAGTATTTTCGATTGGAGTGCTTGGTGGGTAAACGAAGTCGAATCCCATATTAAGGAAACGTTGTTTGACATCATCAAATTCTTGCTTGCCGACAACGAGATTTCCGCCAACGAATAGAGGAATTCCAACAAGACCTGCTTCATCGCATTTTTGACGAAGACCCATGCAGTCGATTTCACCGTGACCATAAAGTGATGATACAAGAATTGCATCAGCGTTTGTTTCTGTAGCTGCTTCAATAAATTCTTCTTGTGACACCATCACGCCAAGGTTCACAACTTTGAAGCCGTGGTTAGTGAGTGTTAAATCAATGATTTTGTTACCGACAGCATGAGCGTCGGCACCAATTACTCCGATTACAATAGTTTTCTTATCCATGGTATATAATGCTTTTAAAAACAATGTGCAAAGTTAGAGTTTTTTTCATTATTAAGCAAAAAATAATATATTTTTTTTATCAATAGTCGATAATATGGTTGAAGAAGCTTTTTTAAGGTGTTTTTTTAAGGAATTTATTTGCTTGATTTGCTGAAATAGAGTATTTTTGCAGTTAATAATTTTAACTAAAATAATTAAAACAATTACTATGGCTGCTATACCAGAATTTAAGTATGCTCCAATGTTTCAAACCGGCAAGGATGAAACAGAATATTATTTGTTGACAAAAGAGGGTGTCTCTGTCAGCGAATTTAATGGCAAGGAGATTTTGATGGTTTCTCCTGAGGCTTTGACTCGTTTGACACAACAAGCTTTTTATGATGTGTCATTCCACATGCGTAGAGCTCACAATGAGCAAGTGGCTAAAATTTTGCATGATCCGGAGTCGTCTGAAAATGATAAATATGTAGCATTATCAATGTTGCGTAATGCTGAAGTGGCAAGTAAAGGACAATTGCCTATTTGCCAAGATACAGGTACAGCTATCATTCACGGTGAAAAAGGTCAACGAGTATGGACTGATTGTTGCGATGAAGAAGCATTGTCAAGAGGTGTTTATAATGTCTATACACAAGAGAATTTGAGATATTCTCAAAATGCTCCGTTGACAATGTATGATGAAGTTAATACTCGTTGCAATCTCCCTGCACAGATTGATATTCACGCTGAAGAAGGCGATGAATACAAATTCTTGTTTATAGCGAAGGGTGGTGGCTCGGCCAATAAGACATATCTCTATCAAGAGACTAAAGCTCTTCTCAATCCGGAAAAATTGATACCTTTCTGTGTTGAGAAAATCAAGTCATTGGGTACAGCGGCATGTCCTCCTTACCACATCGCATTTGTAGTGGGTGGAACAAGTGTGGAACGAAACCTTTTGACAGTGAAGATGGCTTCAACTCATTTCTATGACAATCTTCCTACTACCGGCGACGAAACAGGTCGTGCTTTCCGAGATGTAGAATTAGAAAAGATTCTTACGGAAGAAGCTCAACGCATCGGTCTTGGTGCTCAATTCGGCGGTAAGTACATCTGCCACGATATTCGCGTGATTCGTTTGCCACGCCACGGAGGTTCTTGCCCTGTCGGTATGGGTGTTAGCTGCTCGGCTGACCGTAACATCAAGGCGAAAATCAATAAGGATGGTCTTTGGATTGAAAAACTTGATGATAAACCATACGAATTAATCCCTGAAGAATTGCGTAGAGCCGGCGAAGGAGATGCAATTAAGATCGATCTTGATCAGCCTATCCGCGAAGTATGTAAGGAATTGTCAAAATATCCGGTTGCAACACGTGTAAGTTTGAATGGTACTATCATCGTAGCGCGTGATATCGCTCATGCTAAGCTCAATGAACGTCTATTATCAGGCGAAGGTCTGCCGGAATACTTTAAGAATCACCCTGTTTACTACGCCGGTCCTGCTAAGACTCCTGCGGGAATGCCATGTGGCTCAATGGGTCCGACGACAGCGCAACGCATGGACCCATACGTCGATCCATTCCAAGCAGCAGGCGGCTCATTGATTATGATTGCTAAGGGTAATCGCAGTCAGCAAGTGACAGATGCTTGTCAAAAGCATGGTGGTTTCTATTTAGGTTCTATCGGTGGTCCGGCAGCAGTGTTGGCACAAGATAATATCAAGTCTATCGAGTGTGTCGAATATCCGGAATTGGGTATGGAAGCTGTATGGAAAATCCGTGTGGAAAACTTCCCTGCATTTATACTTGTCGATGATAAAGGTAATGATTTCTTTAAGCAATTGAAACCATTGACACCTTGTTGTAAGAAGTAAAGATACAGCATAGTATTATAAAACAACAACGGCATCAGATTATCTCTGGTGCCGTTATTTTTATAGTTAAACTGAAGTTTTGTAGTATTGGAATGAAGGGTAAATAAAGAAAGATGGGAGCGTTAACCGGATTGTCCGGGGGATTACGATTTATATTAGGTTTGAGACATGAGTTTTTATGGTAATTGATTTAATACTATCTCAATAACGAAAGACATTGTCATGCGTCAAGAGAGATTCGTATATAATAGCAGTTTCTCAAGTTATAAATAGGAAAATAGACCAATCACGGCTTTAAATTCCCGGTATTAGTTTCAAAGATAGAGTTTAGTTTACGCAAATATTGATATCGTCCCAGTTTGAAAATATATGCCATAATCCCTATGCGTTAGCATAACCGGATAACCCACAATTTCAATGTGCGTAATTGTCAAACAATTACACGACAAAGGTACGGCATAAATTTGTAATGACCAAATTTTTTAGTCTGAAAATATCAAATTGCTATATCTGACGGGTCGGGTGCTGTGGTTTTGTGGGTATTATATATATAATATAGGTGTAGTAGTGGTTAAATAATGACAATATGAATAAAAATAATAGCTGCCTCGATATGAAGCAGCTATTAGTTATCGTTTATGCTTAATTAAGCCAAGCGTTTAAGTATTTCGGTGAGAAGTTCCCAATATTTAGCGACTGAAGGGATGTTGGCCTTTTCGCTTGGAGAGTGAATGTCTTTCAATGTAGGACCAAATGAAATCATGTCAAGGTTAGGCATCTTTTCGAGGAAGAGACCACACTCAAGACCGGCGTGAAGGGCTTCAACGCGAGGCTTTTCGCCGAAGAGGTCGAAGAAGCTTGATTCAGCCACCTTCAATACTTTTGATTCCGGATTTGGAGCCCAACCGACGTAAGCATCTTCGAAGATAACTTCGCAACCGATCATTTGGTAGAGAGCTTTGATACGGTCGGCGATTTCGTCGCGACGACTATCTACTGATGAACGTTGGTGAACTGTGATGACAATCTTGTCGTCTTGCATCTTTACACTTGCGAGGTTGCAAGAAGTCTCAATCAAGCCCGGTACAGCGTTTGACATGCCTTGCACGCCATTAGGTGTTGAGAAGATTGTAGCAATCAATGCTGCTGATTGCTTCTTATCGATGATAGTTGCAGGAGTCGCAGTTGCTGTGACATCAAATGTGAAGTCAGGGTTTTCTGCCAATGCAAACTCTGCGTGGATAGTCTTGTTGAATTCAGCTGCGTAAGCCATCAATTCAGCTTCTTTGTCGGCAGGGATACCGATTGTAGCGATAGCTTCGCGAGGAATAGCGTTTGCAAGGTTGCCACCATCGATGCGTGACACCACGACATCGCATGATTGCGACATTTCCCAGATGAAGCGAGCGAGTTGCTGGTTGGCGTTACCACGACCGAGACCGATTTCCATACCTGAGTGACCACCCATCATGTGGTTGATGTGAACGTCGAAGTATTTGTAGTCGGCAGGAGCAGCTTCTGTTGAGTACTTATATGTGCAGACAGTCACCTTGCCACCGGCGCAACCGATAACGAGTTGACCATGCTCTTCAGAGTCAAGGTTGAGGAGGATAGAGCCACTGATCATGCCCGGTTCAAGACCGTTTGCACCGATAAGACCTTGCTCTTCATCGACAGTCATGAGCACTTCGATAGGACCATGCACCAAAGTGTCATCGAGAAGTACAGCCATACCGGTTGCACAACCGATACCATTGTCGGCACCGAGAGTTGTGCCGTTAGCCTTCACCCAGTCGCCGTCAACGATTGTCTCGATAGGGTCGTTGAAGAAATCATGGTTGGAGTCATTGCGCTTTTCAGCGACCATGTCTTGGTGGCCTTGGAGAATAATAGTAGGAGCGTTTTCGTGACCCGGAGTAGCAGGCTTAGTCATTACGACATTGCCCACAGCGTCGGTCTTAACAGGGATGTTATGACGATTTGCCCAGTCCACAAGAAACTCTTTCATCTTGTCGAGGTGGTGAGTCGGACGAGGCACTTTAGTGATTTCATCAAAGCATTGCCAAATTAGAGTTGGCTTAAGATCTGTAACTTTCATCGTTTATATATTTTTTATTATTAAGATTATTCCTTTTCTTGATTTTTAAATTTGCGGTAAGCGTTAGCCATCTTGGTGTGGTAGCCACGTTTGGCATAGCTTGGACCATTGTATCGTCTTGCAAATCCACTCCAGTCCTTGCGTCGGAGATAATCGACTTGCTTAGCATTAACGATTAATTTGGCAAATAGTTCAAGTTGTGCCACTTCGGAGTGGCTCATCTTTTCGACAAATTCATCGACCGACTCGCAACCACAAAGTTTGTAGTTGAATCCACCGATTTGAAACATTCCCCAAAATGTGCCCATATTGGCTTTGTCGATGTTCGTTTTGCGAGCATTGATGAGTTGTTGCCATTCCTTTCTGCCGTAGGCACTTTTTATGCCTTCGGGGATTTTTGTGTCGGATGGAGCTTTGCGAGTGTCTTTGCTCTTCATCTTTCGATACATTACGGCATCGAAATTGATGACCGGGACGCCCGGTGCGAGAAAGCCTTCAAGAGCTGCGCCGGCTTCGATAAGCACGACAGCCTTGATGGCTGCTACTTCGACACCCAATTCTTCAGCCACACGTCGATAATCGGCTTCCGAGAGTGTCGTATATCTTAATGAGTCATTGACGGTGACGAGACTATCGGCAGCGCAGATAGTGTCGCACATAGCGATAGAGTCAGTGGTCAAAGAGTCCGTCGTGGATTCTTTGAGGGTGTTGTTGCTTGGTGTTTGAGCCTGACTATTGATGTAGGCACCGGAAAAACCGATGCCTACAACTATTGTCAGAATTGATGTTGCCGATATTAGGCGTTTAATCATAGTTTAGCCACTTTCTTGAGAGTTAAAGCAAGGTGGTGCCAGAACTTTTCTACGTGTGGGATGTAGAGTTTTTCATCCGGAGAGTGTACGCCTGTCATAGTAGGACCGACGCTCACCATGTCGAGGTGTGGGTACTTAGCAAGGAAGAGACCGCACTCGAGACCTGCGTGGATAGCTTTGATAGCAGGCTTCACGTTGTAGAGCTCTTCGTATGCTTCTGAGCAAACGCGCATGATAGTAGAGTCCATGTTAGGAGCCCAGCCCGGGTAACCGTCAGAGTGGTCGATTTCAGCACCGGCGAGCAAGAAGTGAGTTTCTACTTGAGCAGCAATGTCATGCTTGCGAGACTCAACAGATGAACGTTGAGAAGTAGTTACTTTAATCTTGTTGCCGTCGATGAACTTCACTGCAGCAAGGTTAGTAGAAGTCTCTACAAGACCTTCGAGGTCACGGCTCATAGAGTAAACACCGTGAGGAGCTGAGTAGAGTGAAAGGATGAGAGCCTTTGCAGTAGCGTCGTCAACGATGAATGCAGGACGTTCTACAGCTTCGAGAGTGAATTTCACAACAGGTTCGATACCCTTATATTCGTTTTCAATTTCCTTAGTGTATTCAGCGAGACGAGCTTCGATTTCAGCCTTCTTGTCAGCAGCTACACCGATGATAGCGTGTGCTTCGCGTGGGATAGCGTTACGCAAGTTGCCACCGTCGAATGAAGCGAGTTTGAGTTCGATGTCCTTAGAGATGTTCCAAACGAAACGAGCGATAAGCTTGTTGGCATTACCGCGACCTGTGTTGATGTCAGAACCTGAGTGACCACCGAGGAGACCACTGATAGCGACCTTCACGTAGCAAAGGTCTTCAGGAGCTGCTACAGGAGTGTAGTTGAAGTAAGCTGTAGTGTCGATACCACCTGCACAACCTACGAAGATTTCGCCATCATCTTCAGAGTCGAGGTTGATGAGCATAGAACCTGTAATCATGTCTTTGCCGAGGTTTTGTGCACCTTCGAGACCGATTTCTTCGTTGATAGTGAAGAGACATTCTACCTTACCGTGTTCCAAAGTGTTATCCAAAAGCACAGCGAGTGCACCGGCCATACCGATACCGTTGTCAGCACCGAGAGTTGTGCCCTTAGCCTTCACCCATTCGCCGTCGATATAAGTTTGGATAGGATCCTTAAGGAAATCGTGTTCAACGTCGTTGTTCTTTTCAGCTACCATGTCCATGTGAGCTTGGAGGATCACAGTAGGGGCATTTTCGCAACCTGCAGTTGCAGCTTTAGTCATCACAACGTTGCCACAATCGTCTGTCTTTGCTTCAATATTGTTCTTCTTAGCGAAGTCAAGAAGATATTCTCTGATTTGTTCTTCGTGACATGAAGGACGAGGAACTTTAGTGATTTCGTCAAAGCATTGCCAAATCAATGCAGGCTTTAAATCTTTTACTTCCATTTGTTAAATTATAAGTTTGAATTAATAATATCTTTTATAAAAACATTCAAAGGTACATAAAATTGTTGAGATGTCAAAAAAGATTTGTATATTTGCACCAAATTTCAGGGTTTTAGCTCAGAAATAACATTTTTTAATATGAAAACAGTGCTGATTACGATAGGCTTAGTCGGATTGTCAATAATTTTACTGTCGGTAAAAATATTGTTTAAGAAAAACGGAAAATTTCCGGAATCGCATGCTTGTAAGTTTGAAAAGGATAGGCGTCGTGAGTCAGTTGAGAAAAGAAAATAATAAAAACAAATATAACGGATGAAAAAAACATTATTGAAAATCGGAGGTGTCATTATGACTCTCGCTTTTGCATTCATTGCGGTGCAATGTGCAGATAAAAATGAAAAAGAAAACGCAGGAAAAAAGGTAGCAGTTGCAGAAAAGAAAGAAGTTGTGCTTCCTAATTACAGATATGTTGATGGCGACTCTGTATTGGCGGCATATATTCTTGCGAAGGACTATAACGAAGAAATGCTTCGTATGCAGACAAATTTTGATAATACGGCTCGTCAACGCGAAAATGCTATCCAAGCAGAGATGAACAAGATGCAGCAAAAGATGCAAAATAATGGCTATCTGACAGAAGAAAGCTATAAGAGCGATGAGCAAAAACTTGTGAAGATGCAGTCATCTGCTCAAAATGAACTTGCAAAGATGCAGACGAATATGCAAAATGCTGCTATGGAAGCGCAAAAGATTGTAAATGACTCGATTACATCGTATATCAATGAATATAACAAGAAGTATGGTTATGATGCAATCTTCTTTAAAGCAGCAACTCTCTATATAGACGATCGTTTGGATATCACTGATGATGTTATCAAGGGTCTTAATGCTCGCTACAACAAAGAGAAAAAATAAGAAATCGAATTTTATTAAATAGCAGGCTGTGCCCATTGGGTACAGCCTGCTTTGTGATTTAAAAAAATCGTTTAGTCAGCCGCTGTCTTTATGCTAAAGATTAAATATAGCTCAAAATAGTAGAAAAATGGGATGAGATTTGCAATATTGCTATCTCTGTACTAACTTTGTGGTAAATTAGGAATAATAGATGATTGAAGATAATATTATAAATAAGGAGGCGAACGAGCGTACGGTGCTTGTGGGCCTTGTGACTCAGCAACAAAATGAAGTGAAGGCTAACGAGTATCTCGACGAATTGGCTTTTCTTGCCGAAACAGCCGGTGCTGAGCCGGTGCGTCGTTTTGTGCAGAAACTTGACTATCCTAATCCGAAGACATACGTCGGTAAAGGTAAATTGGAAGAAATACGCCAATATGTTGAGGATAATGAAGTGGGGATGGTGATTTTTGATGATGACTTGTCAACTAAGCAGGTATCTAATATCGAGAGGGAACTCAAGGTCAAGATTTTGGATCGTACAAGTTTGATTCTCGACATTTTTGCCAAGCGTGCGCAGACTGCAACAGCGCGTACTCAGGTGGAGCTTGCTCAGTATCAATATCTTTTGCCGCGACTGACTCGAATGTGGACCCACTTGGAGCGTCAACGTGGTGGTATCGGTATGCGTGGTCCGGGTGAAACACAGATTGAGACTGACCGTCGTATCATCCTCGACAAGATTTCGCGTCTTAAGGAGGAGCTGAAAAGCATCGACAAGCAGAAGAGTATTCAACGCAAAAATCGTGGCAAGTTGACTCGCATTGCCTTGGTGGGTTATACCAATGTAGGCAAATCTACGCTTATGAATCTTTTGAGTAAGAGCGATGTTTTTGCTGAAAACAAGCTCTTTGCAACGCTTGACACAACGGTGCGTAAGGTGATTATCGACAATCTGCCTTTCCTCCTTACAGATACGGTCGGATTTATTCGCAAGCTACCGACTCACTTGGTCGATTCGTTTAAATCTACGCTTGATGAGGTGAGAGATGCCGATGTATTGGTGCATGTGGTCGATGTGAGCCACCCTCAGTTTGAAGAGCAAATCGAGGTGGTCAATCGCACTCTTCAAGAAGTGTGTGAAGCAAGTGAAAAACCGATGATATTGGTTTTTAATAAGATAGATGCTTTTTCGTATGTACCTAAGGCAGAGGATGATTTGACTCCTCGCACTCGCGAAAATATTTCGCTCGAAGAGTTTCATGACACATGGATGGCGAAAATGAACAATAATTGCGTGTTTATTTCAGCCAAAGAGAAAGTGAACATCGAAGAGCTGAAAGAAATGCTTTATCAAAAAGCAAAAGAAATTCATGTAGAAAGATTTCCATATAACGATTTCTTGTTCCAAAAATACGATGAAGATGTCACCCCATAATTATGTCTTATTGACAGACGCAGATATTCAAAACCTCGAAGCACAAGGTTGCCAATGTAGAGATTGGACCAGAGTGCAGGTGAGTGTCAATACTGATTTGACGCTTATTAGAAATGTGCGTTTTTATGGTGATGTCAGAATTGGAGAGTTGACAAGAAATTCGGAAAAGGAGCAAGGCATATATAATGCTGTTATTCGTGATTGCGATATAGCAGATAATGTCTATATAAGCAATGTCGGAGGGGAGTTGAAGGGTGCGACGATAGGCAATAGAGTGAGGATTGAAAACGTCGGACGAATTGTTTTCGATGCAGAAGCTGATTGTGGACAAGGGGTGGCAGTCGGTGTTTTCGACGAGACCGGGTCGCGACCTGTCTATATTTATCCCGGATTGACAGCTCAGATGGCTTCGTTGATGGCATATAAGCCACGATGGACAGAAGATGTTTTATTGCCGTTGCTTCAGGATTATTTCTTTGAGAATCAATTGCCAACGTCGTTGGGGGATGATTCGGAAATAGCAGATGCTGTCAGCATTGAGAATGTCAGTATCGGTCGCGAGGTGAAAATAGTAGGTGCTCTGAATTTGAAAAACGGTGCAGTTATCAATAATGCTCCTAAAGGCTCGTGCCTGGCTCATATCGGGCATGGAGTCAATGCCGAAAATTTTATTATCGAAGATGGCGTTGTGGCCAATGGCGTCGTGATGCGCAATTGCTTTGTCGGTCAGGGTGCTGTGCTCGACAAAGGTTTTACAGCCCATGATTCGCTTTTCTTCGCCAACTGTGCTTGTGAGAACGGAGAGGCTTGCGCAGTCTTTGCCGGTCCTTACACAGTGACAATGCACAAGTCGTCACTGCTTATCGGAGGGCAATACTCATTTATGAATGCCGGCAGTGGCACAAACTCATCTAATCACATGTACAAACTTGGTCCAATCCATTGGGGAGTGATGCAGCGAGGAGTAAAGACCTCGAGTGGAGCCTACATGATGTGGGGTGGACGAGTGGGTGCATTTTCTTTGCTGATGGGCGCTCACAAGCGTCATGCCGACACAGCCCTATTTCCGTTCTCCTATCTTTTTGCCGACAACGATGGCTACACCATAGTTGTGCCGGGCGTGATGATGAAGAGTTGCGGACTGAAGCGTGACGAGACCAAGTGGCCTGCACGCGATAAGCGTGTCAATTTGTGTCTGCCACAACATGACAACATTGTGTTTGATGTCTTAAACCCACCGATCATATCCTCGATGCTCGAAGCATTGCACGTCTTTGATGAGCTCGAAGCGAAAGGTGTTGAGCAGGATGGTATGTATCATTACAATGGCTTGCGTATCAAACATTCGTCGCTGATTAAGGGTAGAGAAGTTTATCGCATAGCAGTGTTGAAGTATTTATATGATAAGACACGTGATGTCGATATGTCGGTCATCGAGGCTGAGCAAATAGAATGGGTGGACCTTGCAGGGCAGATAATGCCACGCAGTGTGCTCAACGATATATATGAAATGGAAAGCCTCGACGAAATCAGCGAAGCATTCAATCAAGCCTATAATGATTACTCGTCAGCAGAACTTCGCTGGGTGGAATGGGTGCTCGAGCAGGGATGGGCAGAGCAGATGTCGGAAGCAGAAGCCGCTGCCCGACAATTTGATGCCGACATCGAAGCCGACAGATTGCGAAGCCGCGAAATGCTCAGTCAGCACAACAATCTACTATCGCTGTAAGTCTCATAGCGTTTTGGTTGGCGTTATTGTCTTGAACACGATATTTAAGATTAGATAATTATGAGATATGTAGAGTTGATTTTTTGCAAGTTGGCGTGGTTGGGAATTAATACAACTCCCTTCTGGAGACCAAGATATCTGAGTGCCTCTCGCTCATTTATGGGGCTTCTTTTTCCAATATTAACCATTTCTATAAGCGTGGTAGTGTTGGTTCTGACTGCGTTGAATATTAAGATTGAAATGTTACATTTGCTGATATTTGGAGGGGGATTGATTGTACCCCTTTATTTGCCGATAGAACTTTATTTAAGAAGAGAAATGAAGCGCAGGAGGATTGTTTACAACAAGGAATACATGCAGGACCGACAAGGCACGGTTCTTACCGTAATTTATACATTGATCGGAGTTATAGTGCCGGTATTGATGTTTCTGACTGCGTGGGGTGTAAAAAATGGGCGTAACTTGTTGTGTAATTCGGAATTAAGTAGTAACTTTGCACCCGCTTAGACTATAGTGGTCTGAGTGTAGAGAATTATTAACTTTATTTATTAACAATTAATGAGCGAATTTAAAAATTCACCAATCGAAGATTTCGATTGGGATGCCTTTGAAAGAGGCGAAACAGCTGGTGACAAGACACGTGAAGAGTTGACAAAAACTTATGACGAGTCTTTGAACACAGTAAAAGACAAAGAAGTAACCGAAGGTACAGTTATCTCAATCAACAAACGTGAGGTAGTTGTTAACATTGGCTACAAATCAGATGGTATCATTTCAATCAATGAATTCCGTTACAACCCGGACCTCAAAGTAGGCGACAAGGTAGAAGTATTCATTGAAAATCAAGAAGACAAAAAAGGTCAATTGATCCTTTCACACAAGAAAGCATGTGCTTCTCGTAGCTGGGATCGTGTTAACCAAGCTCTTGAAAACGATGAAATCATCAAGGGTTATGTTAAATGCCGCACTAAGGGTGGTATGATCGTTGACGTATTCGGTATCGAAGCATTCTTGCCGGGTTCTCAAATCGACGTTCGTCCTATCCGCGACTACGATGTATTTGTTGACAAGACAATGGAATTCAAAGTTGTTAAGATCAACCAAGAATTCAAAAACGTTGTTGTGTCTCACAAAGCACTCATCGAAGCTGAACTCGAACAACAAAAGAAAGAAATCATCTCTCGTCTTGAAAAAGGTCAAGTACTTGAAGGTACAGTTAAGAACATCACTCCCTACGGTGTGTTCATCGACCTCGGTGGCGTAGATGGTCTTATTCATATAACAGACCTTTCTTGGGGACGTGTTAGCGATCCTAAAGAAGTCGTTGCTCTCGATCAAAAACTTAACGTTGTTATCCTTGACTTCGACGATGAAAAGAAACGTATCGCTCTCGGCTTGAAGCAACTTATGCCACACCCATGGGATGCTCTTGATGCAGAACTCAAAGTTGGCGACCACGTTACAGGTAAAGTTGTCGTTATGGCTGACTATGGTGCATTCATCGAAATCGCTCCTGGCGTAGAAGGTCTTATCCACGTTAGCGAAATGAGTTGGAGCCAACACCTTCGCAGCGCACAAGACTTCATGAAAGTCGGTGACGATGTAGAAGCTGTTATCCTTACTCTCGACCGCGACGAACGTAAGATGAGCCTCGGTATCAAACAACTTAAGAACGATCCATGGGAAAACATCGAAGGTAAATATGCTATCGGTAGCAAGCACACTGCTAAGGTTCGCAACTTCACTAACTTCGGCGTATTCGTAGAAATCGAAGAAGGCGTAGATGGTCTTATCCACATTTCAGACCTTTCTTGGACTAAGAAAATCAAACACCCAAGCGAATTTACTCAAGTGGGTAATGACATCGAAGTTCAAGTTCTTGAAATCGACAAAGACAACCGTCGTTTGAGCCTCGGCCACAAACAACTTGAAGAAAATCCATGGGATGTATTCGAAAACATCTTCTCAGTAGGTAGCATCCACGAAGGTACTATCGCTGAAGTAATGGATAAAGGTGCTGTTATCGCTCTTGAACAAGGTGTAGAAGGTTTCGCAACTCCTAAGCACCTCGTTAAAGAAGACGGTTCACAAGCTGGCCTTGGCGAAAAACTTGAATTCAAAGTAATCGAATTCAACAAAGATAACAAGCGTATCATCCTTAGCCACAGTCGCATAGCTGAAGACGCTACTAAGGCTGAAGCTCGCAAGGCAGCTCCTAAGAAAGCTCCTAAGAAAGAAGAAGAAACTGCAGCAACTCAAATCGAGAAGACAACTCTTGGTGACCTTGATGCACTTCAAGCTCTTAAAGAACAACTTTCTAAAAGCGAAAAATAATATCACTCGATGATATGACAAAGTAGGGAGGCTTAATCAGTCTCCCTATTTTTGTCTATTAGCTTTTATCGGAGGAGAAAAAAATAATTAAATTTGACGCAATTTATACTTATTTTTTTGTTCAATTAATCTGAATTATCTATCTTTGTGCCAAATTATCCTAATAACTAATTAATTAAAAATCAAAATGAAGAAATTTTTTGTAGCAATGGCATTCGCGATGCCATTAGTTTTCGCTTCTTGCGAAAAGAATGATGAACCAAACGTATTGCCTGATGGCATGTCTATTAACGTTTACGAAACAGGTGATTTGGAAGTTGCCGGAAATTGGACTTCAAGTAATGAATTCGTAGCAACAGTTGATAAGAAAGGTAAAGTAACAACTCATCACGTTGGTGAAGCAGTTCTTACTTTAGTAGATGGTACTCAGACAACTTCTTGCACAATAACAGTTAACCCTGTAAACACATCTTATACATTCCCTTCTTTTGCTTGGGGTTCTGATGTAGCAACTATCAAATCTTTAAACACTAATCTCACTTTGCTCGAAGAATTAGTTGAAGACGGTGTTTGTTATCTCTCTTATTTGACAGGTAGCAGCTACCCTGGTTATATTTATTCTATCCCTGTTGAAGGTGGCTTGGATGCATCTTCTATCGTAGCGGACATTAACGATACTGAAAATTGGGAAAATTTCATGTACCAATACTTCGCTGACCTCGAAGAAGATGATGAATGGTACTATCTTATCAATGGTAATACTGTAGCTGAAGCTACTATCGCTGTTCAATATGGTTGGAATGACGAAACTTCTATTATCGCTACATTCATGCCATTGACAGAAGAAACTCGTTCTGGCGACATCAAAGAAATGTTCAAGAACCTCAATCTTGAAAAGTCAATCCTTGTTAACAAAAAATAATTTTAAATACAGATATGAAAAAGATTTTTTCAATGTTTAGCGCAGCTGCATTGGTAGTAGTGATGGCTGCATGTGGTAACAAACAAGCTGAATGTACAGACACTTGCTGTGCTCATGACACTGTTGTAGAAGACACTTGCTGTGGTCATGACCACGACACTATTGTAGAAGATACAGTAGCAGTTGAAGAACCGGCTGCAGAACCAGCTAAGACTACAACTAAAACTACAAAAAAGACAGAAACTGAAAAGGCTGTAGAAAAGGTTACAGAAGAAACTAAATCAGCAATGTCAACAGCTCTTAAGAATACTAAGGAAGCTGTAGAAAAGAAAGAAGAAGCTGCAGAAAAATCTGCTCGTAGCGCTTGGAAAGACAGAAAGAACAACAAAGAATAATTTGTTTTTTAGCAAAATTTATGGGAGCATATCAATCACGATATGCTCCTATTTTTTTATTATAACTTTTATATAGCTTTTAATATACTTGGAATTCTCCATTTCAGAAGATAATTCGATACAAACAAATATTTGCTGAAAAGCTTAAAAAACATTATCTTTGTGAAAAATGTTGATTAAAAAACAATGTATTATGTTTAAGCAAAGTTTTATCCGAGCAATGATTGCAGGTGCGATATTCGTTCTATTGGAGTGGATCGGTGATAAATACTTATTTGAGCACAATTCGCCGATTTACATGTATTTGATTGAAGGCGTAATATTTATTGTCTTGATAACAGCAATCTACTACTTTATCATAAAGAAGGAAAATCGCAAGGATAAATAGAATGAGTATTGGCATGTGCTATGAGGTGTTTTAATACACAGACAATAAATGGAAATGAGTATTTTTCTTTGAGGAAAATGCTCGTTTGTTTTTAGAGGCAATAGCAATGCCGGTGTGATGTTTAGTACCAAGTGATGCCGTTGCTTGTGGAAGAACGCTTGTCGTATTTTAGGTCCTTAAGCATAGACGATTTGACACCGATGTGGAAGTTGTAGGACTTGTAAGGTCCGACAGGCACAAATGATGCTGTCATAGTGAAGCAGTGAAGGTCACGACTGATAGAGCAGTTCATGTAAGCGAGCTTCTTTGTTTCGAAATTGTAGGATGCAGAGAAGTTGAAGTTCCAATTTTTTGTGGGGCGTATGGAGCCGTTAAGGGAGAGGTTTTGGGTAATTTTGCTGTCATACTCCATTTTCTCCTTGTTGAATGCACCATAGCCGTAATTGATGGAATAGTTAAATGTTAAATTCCAAGGTATCTCCCATTTTTCATATCCGTCGGCATCACTCTCAGAAGTATTATTGTTGTTGTTTTTTCGTCTGCGATTAGCCATGTCTGATTCGTTTTCAGTGGCTGTCATATCATCGTTTTCTTCTGAATTTGGATTGTCTCCGGCAGTTTTTGATGAGTTATCTTTTTTGCGTTTAAAAGTGTCGTTGTTAAACGTGTAAGAAAAGGAAGTCCCTGTGCTTGATAGGCGAGCCCAACCTTTTCCTGCTTGCAGACGAGTCTTGTTTACTCTCACCGGTGAGCCGCTTGGACTCAATTGATATGTATATGGGTCCCAAGTTGCGCTAATGTTGAAATTAAAGTTTTTAGCCAAGCGTAGGAGTATTGACGTGTTGATATTACTCCAATTAAGTGAGTCTGCAGCGAAATTATATGATTGACCGATTGTGAAGTTTTCAATGATTGAAATCTTTTTGACACCTGTCGAATCTGCATCGCTTTTGACTTTCATTTCGATATTGTTGGCAAGATTGACAGAAACAATACCACTTTTGCCTCTTCCCGGAACACCGAATATTGCATTTTGGAAGTAGGTATAGTCTTTGGTAATGGTTTGTCCTGCAGTATTAGTGTAGGAATATGAGTCGTAGTAACCCCAAAACGGAGCACTAAAATCGGGTGATGCGCTAAAGCTGATAGACGGTGTGAGTACGTGGCGAATCATTTGTACCTTGTCGCCAAGGAATTTCATAGGCTTGTAGAAGCCATATAATTTTGTATCCATTGAAATGGATGCGTTGAAGTCGAAAACATTGTAGAATCCGAATACAGTGTCGGTAACTTCAGCAGAAGCTGCAGGGTCCCATTCGCGACGGACCTTATTGAAATACATCCTATCATTTAGTGTGATAGAAGGAGAAATATTAATGTATTTGAATAGATTGAATGTAGCAGAAATCGGAACTGAGTGCTTCATCCCGTTACGCCAATCCTTGATGAGGTTTTTCTTGAAAAATTCATCTTGATGTGCTGTCAAAGAGTTTTGAAACTGTCCGGAATAGGAGAGTTTGATTTTTTCATACCATTTTTCTCCACCGATTTTGCGCTTGCGTTTAAAAGGTGCAACTTGTGAGAGTGTGATGGTTAGGTTAGGCAATGACACCGAAAGCGTTGAGTCTTGTGTGCGTTGAGAGACGTTGGCTGTCGCAGAAATACTCCATTTTGTTCCGGGAAAACGATATGTCATGTTGACAGTACTGCTCTTTGTGTTTTCGGTGAAAGAATTATTATAATAGCTGTTGAGGTCATTTCGAGAATATCCACTGGTCGCAAAATCGACGCTTGCCGAGAAGTTCATGTTTGGATTGGCTTTTGCGTCTTGAGTGTGAGTCCATGATATTTTAAAGTTGTTTTGTTTAGAATAATCAGCCGATCCTTTATCGCCAACGACTGTGGTAATGTAGCTGAGGTCGAAACTTCCTTTGAATTTATATCGTTTGACGTATGATGAGTGTGCGTTTATACCCCATGACCCTTTGGTGTAGATTTCTCCACGCAAAGCAAGATCGACGTAATCACTTAAGGCGAAATAATATCCCCCGTCTCTCATATAGAAACCTCTATTGTAGTCTTCACCAAATGTTGGGAATATGATACCGCTGGAATAGTCTTTTGAGAAAGGAAAGTAGCCAAAAGGTAAAGCTAATGGCAGAGGGACGTCTGCCAAAACCATGTATGCCGGACCTGTAACAATGTTTTTCTTGGGCTTGATTTTTGCTTTTGTCAATTGCATGTAAAAGTGAGGACATTCGTGATCATCGCAAGTGGTGTACTTACCGTCCTTGACAAAGAATGATCCGTCTTCCATTTTTTTCGCAGCTCCCCCTTGAAGATAACCTTCTCCTTGTTCGGTTATAACGTCGGTGATATATCCACGTTGAGTCTTAAAGTTATATTTCATTGACTTTGACTCGTATTCTCCTCCTCTGTCGCTGAATATAGGATTGCCGGATGTCTCTCCGATGCTGTCGGTGGTTCCAATGGCATAGACGGTTGTGCTGTCCATTTCCATTTTGATTTGTCCGGCATTCAATTTGATGTCTCCGTATGTAACATTACCTTCGCCATACATGAACGCATTGTTTTGACCAATCATCACTAATGAGTCCTTGGCTGAGAAATTGACCATATTGTCAAGATCGACCTTTTCGCGACGAATGCGCTTAAAACTTGTGCGACCGTTTTGAAGAGAGTCTGATTTTGTGCCGAGCGTATCGTTTAGCTCATTAAGATTGATTGAGTTGTTGAGAACGGCAGTCTTAGATGAAACAGAGTCTGACGGTATTGTTTGCCACAACGTGCTGTCGGTATCTGCAATGCTGTCAATGTTTGCTAATGTGCCATCGTTTATCAATGTGCTGTCTTCAAGCAATGACTTGATGTCAAGAGCAGAACTGTCGTTGATGATTGATTGTAGTTGTGAGGTAATAGAATTAGTGGGCTGACCCTCTCTGTTTTGATTGAGTCTGCCTTTGCGAGTAGGGTTGCATGCTATAACCAGCCCTATTATCGCAATGCCTAATATGTATATTAACGAGCGTCTCACACTTGATGTTTAAATGCTTTCAAACTACAAAATTAAGCATTTTCTCTCTAATGCACTTAATTTTAGACAGGAATAGTCGTTGCTTTTTAGATTTTTTGTGAATTGCGTCTGTTTTGTCGGTAAATACTACGTATTTATTGCGCAATTATTGTCGCATAATGATAGATGATGCTATGTCGCTACATTCGATTGTGATGTCACAAAAAATGTAAACACACTTTGCGTTGCAACACTTTTTGTAACAACAATTTGTGTAATTACATTTTTTGTAGTATTGATTTGATGGGAGTGATGGGTTAGGGGTGAGTGAAGAGGTGGTGCATGGCGAGGAAGCGTTGGAGTGAGTCGTCGCCAAACTTTTTCATTTGCTGCATGACGTGTTCGATACTTTTTTCTTCGGTGAGGTTGCCCGATTTTGAGAAAAACTTGTCGGCATAGCAGACGAGTTGCTCCTCAATGCTCAGTGGCAACATGTCGCGATGAGGTAGAGGTAGATGTTGGTTGATGATGTTGTCGATGGAGAGACCGGCGCCTGTGTGGCGTTCGCAGACGAGGGCATGTCGGTAAAGTCCTTCTTGTTCAAGGATTTTGCGACCCTCGATGCCGTGGCAAATGTAGGGGAGGTCGCCGATGCAGTAGATGTCGGGGGCGTTGCAGCGGAAGATGCCGATGTCGTGGAGCAATGCAGCCTCGGCGACAAAGTCTATATCTATGTCGAGCGTGCAATACTTGGCACATCGGAGTGCTTTCTGCATAACGCATTCACTGTGAATCCATAGCGAACGAAAAAGGTCGCTGTCTTCTTTGTAATATTTTAGAATGATTGCTTTGGCATCGATCATGGTTTTGTGGAGGGGAGAGATTATTTAACGTGATAGTCAATTAAAAACACACAGCACCGGGTTACCCGATGCTGCGTGGAATTATTTTAAAGCATTGTTGACGGATTATTCTACGAAGTCACACCAGCCGTGGATATCTTCGATTTCGCCATCTTGGATACCGCGAAGGTGGTTGTAAAGCTTAGTAGTCATTTCGCCAGGGTTGCCGTCTTTTGCCAATGTGTACTTGATGTTGTTGTCAAGGTCAACGATTTCACCGATAGGAGTACATACAGCAGCAGTACCGCAAGCGCCTGCTTCTTCAAATGTAGCGAGTTCTTCCACTTCGATAGGACGACGTTCAACCTTCATGCCGAGGTCTTCAGCGATTTGAGTAAGACTCTTGTTAGTGATTGAAGGAAGGATAGATTCACTGTAAGGAGTGATATAAGTGTTGTCCTTGATAGCGAAGAAGTTAGCAGCACCACATTCGTCAAGATATTTCTTTTCTTTAGAATCCAAGTAGAGAACGCCTGAGAAGCCGAGGTCGTGAGCCTTTTCGCCTGCTACGAGGCTTGCTGCGTAGTTACCACCGACTTTGATGCGACCTGTACCCTTAGGAGCAACGCGGTCGAATTCGCGCATGATAGCGAAGTTAGTTGGTTTGAAACCATTCTTGAAGTAAGGACCAACAGGTGTTACCAAGATGATGAAAGTGTACTCATCAGCAGGCTTAACACCAACGCGTGCGCTTGTACCGATTTCGAATGGACGGATGTAGAGAGAAGCACCGCTGCCGTAAGGAGGAACGAAGCGTTCGTTGAGCTTAACAGCCATGAGAACCATCTTCTTGAAGAGATCCAATGGAATTGGTTCCATCATGATACCTCTTGCACTGTCTTGAAGACGCTTACCGTTTTCTTCTGTACGGAATACACGGATTTTGCCGTCTTTGCCACGGAAAGCCTTAAGACCTTCGAATGCTTCTTGACCATAGTGGAGGCAAGTAGCAGCCATGTGCATAGTGATTTCTTCAGAATCAGTTACTACGATTTCACCCCATTCACCATTCTTGAATGTGCAACGTACGTTGTAGTCTGTTTTTACATAGCCGAACGGAAGGCTCGACCAATCGATGTTTGTTTCTTTCATTGTTTTTAGATTTTAGATTACGCAAAGGTAATACTAAATTTTGAGTCTAAAAAATTTAATTGTGTAATTTTCGATTTATCACGTTAAATTGTTTGCTTTTGACTATTCCCGGTGCTCGACATCTGCCCATTCTTCAGAGTCTCATTTGTAGGGCCAATACCCAAATTCGACGATCATCGGTTGTGCTTTCTCATATTTAATGCGATGTGAATGTTGTCAATAAAGCTCAAATCTGTTCATTCTGTGACGAAAGCGTAGAGTAAAATCTTTTTATTTGTTTGCGTTTTGTATAATTCTTCCATCTCTTCCAAGGCATTATGATTTATCGCAAAACAACCTTGACTTGTCAATCCTAAAGGGATATATGCCAGTCCGTATAAACTTTGACATAGGTTGACTAGATAAGACGGATGAATTAAAATCCCTCGTCTGTATGCATTGCTATTGGTCGAATCAAGACCTTTGAGTTCGAAGCAATTTTCATCGATTCTAACCATCTTTCGATAGCCTGAAATCACGTATTTCCCCAATGATGAGCAATTGCTTCCGGCTTCATTACTGAATACAGGGGTTTCTTTTGTGCTACCTTTTCCATAACCGTGGGCGCAAAGTGATTTAATCAGAATCTCTTTGTTGTCGAAATTGAATACGAAAAATCGATTCATGTCAGATGTGATGGAGAAGTTGACAAACACGCAAATGTCGGTATTATAGTTGTGGCTTTTGCAATACTTGTATGCTTTGTTCACGATTTCTTCCGGCACATAATCATAAATTTCGTCTGGATTGTGGCTGTCGTTCGAACAAGAAGTAATAATACCGCAAATCAAGAGAAATAATGGCTGCAGTAAGAATAAATGTTTTCTCATGTCGTTTAAGTTTTTTGGAAATAGAGTTTTGATAAAGTTAGTTATTTGGCTATAATATGTCTGTATGTCACATATTGATAAGTAGATACATATTCAAATTCCATCTACAGCTGATTTGTCGTTGATGTTATTTATTGCAATAGTCAACTTTGGTGTATAGGAGGTTGCTCTTGTTGCAAGATTTTTTATCTTGATTTATCAGAGTCAATTTACCATGTATTAGAGCGCTACTTTACAAGTTAATCCACCCACTTTGACGATGAACACGCCATGAGTTCCGATAGTCAGACTTGAGACACCTGCCGGAAGGTTTTCTTGCGAAATCAGCTGTCCTAATATAGTGAATACTTTAATTTGAGTCGGAGTGTTGGTCGATACAATTATGGCTCCGTTCTGAGTGCGTATTTCGATCTCATTGCCACTGGCAACAACTTTGGCTTCCGAAAATTTTTCCGGATTTGCCGGCTGCCAATTTTTATCGGCATAGCCATTGAGAGATGTCGCGAAAAACAGCAACAAAATTAATATTTTTGAGAATTTCTGAGCCATTAATTATTATAATGTATTTTTACAATTTGTAAAGGTACAAAAATATTTTGATATATAGACAATAATTTGATGTAAAAGTTAAATTTCGGCTTTAAAAAATTCTTTTTGTAATATTTGTGTCTTGTTTAAGGTAAATATTTTGAAATTATTTATTAAAAAAATTGCAATACTCTTGGAAGTGGAGAAAAAAAGTGCTAATTTTGTAAAAATTTGGTGATATGACAACAAATTTATCTGAACTATTACAACGATTAAATAATAAAAGCGCACTTTTGACAGAACGCTATGGCTTGTTGAAAGTGCAGTCGGATGAATTGATGTCGCGATATGAAGCATTGCAAGAAGAAAGAGACAAATTGCAAGCGGAAATAGAACAGCTAAGGATTGAAAATGAGTATCTGAAAGTGTCGCATAAAATAGCGCCGACGCCGGAGGATGTCAAGACAAGTCAAGCCTTAATCACCGAATTGGTGCGGAATATCGACAAGTGCATCTCTCAATTAAATGAATGATGCTATGGCAGATAGAGAAAAGGTAAAAATGTATATCAATATAGCCGGAGAGAGAATACGTCTCACGGTGGATTATGATGAGCAAGATGCTGTCAGAGAGGCAGAATCTCAGGTTGTCAGGCTTTTTGATGAATGGAGACAAATGTTTCCGAAAAAGACTGTGCCGGAATTGTTGGCAATGATTGCTTATCAATTTGCGATGTATTATATGGCATTGAGACATCGCCAAGATGATATGTTAGCTCAATTGAAAGATTTTGAGAAAAACATTGATATAGCATTGGAAGAGACAGATAAATAATCTGATTTTCGACCTTTTGGAATTGGAATAAGTCAGAGCAATCTGATTTTAAGTGTTTCGCACCTCATGCAGATGTGTCGTTGAGACGTCTGTTTGTGGTGTTTTTTTATTGAAATAAATTAGTATTAACAAATAAATAAAAAGTAGTAATAAATGAGTGAAATAATATGGATTATAATTGCTCTTGTTACATTGGTGGCAGGATATGCAATTGCGATGGCTGTAAGTAAAAATATGGCAAAATCACGAGCAAATACGATAGTAGATGGTGCTCGTAGAGAAGCTGAAATGTTGAAAGAAAAAAAGCTTCTTGAAGCGAAAGAACAAGAAATGCAGCTTTTGAATGATGCTGAAAAAGTAGCTAATCAAAAAATGCAAAAGATTCAAACGACTGAAGCCAGATTGAAACAAAGAGAGTTGCAGTTAAATCAACAACAAAGTGATTTGGCAAAACGTAAAAATGAACTTGATGCGTTAAAAGTGAATGTCGATAACCAGCAACAAGAATTGGATTTGAAAAGTGCGGAAGTCGAAAAGTTGCAGAAAGATGCACAAGAAACACTTGAACGCATATCCGGTCTTTCTGCTGAGGAAGCAAAAGAAAAACTTATTGAGTCGTTGAAAGACGAAGCAAAGAGTGCCGCTGCAGGTTATATCAATGATATTATGGACGATGCGAAGATGACAGCCAATAAAGAAGCAAAACGTATTGTTATCCAATCCATCCAAAGAGTAGCTACAGAGACTGCGGTCGAAAATTCAGTGACAGTGTTTCATATAGAAAATGATGAGATAAAAGGTCGTATCATCGGTCGTGAAGGTCGCAACATACGTGCTCTTGAAGCGGCTACAGGTATTGAAATCATTGTAGATGACACTCCTGAAGCTATCGTATTGTCAGGCTTTGATCCGGTGCGTCGTGAGATTGCTCGTTTGGCATTGCACCAATTGGTGGCAGACGGACGTATTCACCCGGCACGTATCGAAGAAGTGGTGGCAAAAGTGCGTCGTCAAGTTGAAGAAGAAATCATTGAGACTGGTAAGCGCACAGCTATCGACTTGGGTATTCATGGATTGCACCCTGAACTGATCAGAATGGTCGGTAAGATGAAGTACAGATCAAGCTATGGTCAAAACTTGCTCCAACACTCTCGCGAGACAGCAAATCTTTGTGCAGTGATGGCGTCAGAGCTTGGCCTTAATCCTAAGAAGGCGCGCAGAGCCGGATTGTTGCATGACATAGGTAAAGTGCCTGATGATGAACCGGAATTGCCACACGCAATTTTAGGTATGAAATTGGCTGAGAAATTTAAAGAGAAACCGGAAATTTGCAATGCTATCGGAGCTCACCATGATGAGGTGGAACAGACATCGTTGCTTGCACCAATCGTGCAAGTCTGTGATGCCATCTCCGGTGCTCGTCCGGGCGCTCGTCGTGAAATCGTAGAGGCATATATTAAGCGTCTTAATGATCTCGAACAACTTGCTCTTTCATATCCGGGCGTAATCAAGACATACGCTATCCAGGCAGGTCGCGAACTTCGTGTCATCGTCGGTGCTGAAAAGATTTCTGATGTCGAGACAGAACAATTGTCGGCTGAAATCGCTAAGAAGATTCAAGACGAGATGACATATCCGGGACAAGTGAAAATTACTGTAATCAGAGAGACTCGTGCCGTAAGTTTTGCAAAGTAATACTGTTTGAAAAATGATAGATGAAACAGTAAGAAATAACTCTATGAATAGTGATGCTTCAGAGGAATTGGATAACCAACAATCTTCTGCTGAGGTTAGTGCGCCTGATTTTAGCAACAGGAAAGAGCCTCGTGGCAAATTGTATTGTTATAATTGGTTGTCCGGAATCTCCGACAGTAGCAACTATGATATAGTAGAGGTCCAATTCAAAAACACCAGAAAAGGGTTTTACAAAAACAGTCAGCATATCGACTTGAATATAGGCGACATGGTGGCGGTAGAGGCGAACCCCGGTCATGATATAGGGCAAGTCACAATGGTCGGAAAATTGGTGGCATTACAAATGCGCAAAGCCAATCTTCATCCGGATTATGAGATAAGAAGAGTGTTCAGAAAGGCTCGTCAAAGCGATTTGGAAAAATACGAAGAGGCGAAGTCTCGAGAGCATGACACAATGATACGTTCGCGTAAGATCGCCGAAGAATTGGAACTCAATATGAAAATTGGTGATGTTGAGTATCAAGGTGACTGCGGTAAGGCGATATTCTATTATATCGCTGACGAAAGAGTCGATTTTCGTAAGCTGATCAGAGTATTGGCTGATGTCTTTAAGGTCAGAATCGAAATGAAGCAAATCGGCGCAAGACAAGAAGCGGGACGTATTGGTGGAATCGGACCTTGTGGCAGACCATTGTGTTGCTCAAGTTGGATGACAAATTTTGTGTCGGTAGGAACAAGTGCCGCAAGATTTCAAGATTTGTCGATGAATCCGCAAAAATTGGCAGGACAATGTGCTAAACTGAAATGCTGTCTGAATTTTGAAGTCGATGTCTATATGGAGGCTTCTAAAAAGATGCCGCCAAAGGACGTTGTGTTGGAAACACAAGACGCATCTTACTATCAATTTAAGTCGGATATCCTAAAAAGAGAAATCGTTTATTCGACAGATAAACAGATGCCTGTCAATTGCGTTACTATTGACGTTTCTCGTGCTTTTGAAATTATAGCGCTGAATAAGAAAGGCGTGAAGGTTGAAAAACTTGAAAGTGACGGCTACGTTAAGGAAGAACGTAAGGAGTTTGTGGAACTTGTCGGTCAAGACAATATTAATCGTTTCGATAAATCAAAGAGAAAAAAGAAAAAGAACAAAACGAATCGTTCTGAAAATCGTCCCAAGCTTGTAGAGCAAAACAGACAGGCGATGGCTTCTGAGTCGGAAAACGGAAGTGAAAAACCGAAGAATGGAAACGGAGAGCAATCTCGTTTGAGAAGACGTCAGAAACGAAATCAATCTCAAAATTCAGATAATCGTAAACGAAATAGTGAGACAGATAAGAATCAGTAAATATCAACGAATGGCGGCTATAAATATTATTGCCGCCTTTTGCCTATTATTATCAAGTTGTATAAACTCGGATAATATTCTATATACAGACTTTCAATCAGTCGATGAAGATGGTTGGGTGAATAATCAATATATAGAGTTTCAACTTGATTCAGTGGTAAATCAGCAAGCAGACGTTGACGTGTTGCTTGTTGTCAGATATTCAGAAGACTATGATTATGAGTCGTTGTGTCTGGTCAAAGAGGAAATCGTTTCAACCTGCGATGTTATGACCGATACGATAGAAATAAGACTTGCCGATCCGGATGGCAGATTGATCGGCAGAGGGCAAAACGGACTGTATGAGGTCGTCGATACATTGCATCGCAATCTCAGAATAAACGATTACTATTCGTTGAGCCTTGCTCATGGAATGAGAGAAAAGTCGATAAAAGGAATTAATGATATTGGAATAATAATAAAAAAACATAATTAAGATTCGATTACTATGTATAGCAGTGAATTGAAAGCCGAATTAATGCTTAGAGCAAGCAAAATTCAAGAAAAGATGAAAGCAAATGGTGTTGATGCTTGTCTGATAGCCGGAAATGCCAATTTGTATTATATCTCTGACCGAGTATTCAGAGGTTATGTCTATATAGAGCAACAAGGAGAGCCAATATATTTTGTTATACGTCCGGTAGGTCTCAAAGGGACTAATGTTGTATATATAAGAAAGCCGGAACAAATCGCAGAAGAATTGGCAAATAGAAATATTGCAGCTCCTCAAAAAATAGGTTTGGAATTAGACTGGTTGACATTTAACGATGCAAAACGTTTGTCGTCAGTGTTCCCAAACTCTGAAGTTGTCAATTCGACAATGGTGTTGAAAGGTGCGAGAATGGTAAAGACTGATGTTGAGGTCGCTAAGATGAGAGAAGATGGTGTTCATCAAACCAAAGCATACTCAAAGGTGCCAGAAATATATAAGGAAGGAATGACTGATTTGGAATTTCAAATCGAATTGGAGAGAATCCTTCGACTTGAAGGCAGCATTGGTTTTGCACGCGTATCCGGTCATTTGATGGAGATAAATTTGGGAAGTGTCCTAAATGGAGAAAATGCAGACAGTCCGACTCCATTTGATTTTGCTGTGGGCGGAACAGGTGTGAATAAATCATTGCCTGTCGGCGCTAATGGAGAAGTGATGCGTAAAGGAACAACAGTGATGGTCGATATGAATGGTAACTTCAACGGGCATCAGACAGACATCACTCGCGTATGGCGTTTCGGAAAGGTTGATGAAATGACTGAAAAAGCTCACGAAGTTTCTCGTCAGATTTTGCGCGAAATGGAGAAGATGGGTGTGCCGGGATGCAAAGTCGCTGATATGTACAATCGAGCAATGGAAATAGTTGAACAACATGGTTTGACAGACTATTTTATGGGACACACTCAAAAGGCCGCATTCATCGGTCATGGTGTCGGTATCGAATTGAATGAGATGCCGGTGTTGACACCACGCAGCAAAGATGTATTGGAGAAAAATATGACAATAGCTATCGAGCCTAAATTTGTAGTGCCCGGAGTCGGCGCTGTAGGTGTAGAAAATACATACTTGGTCACAAACAACGGATTAGAAAATCTTACACCATTCCCTGAGGAGATGGCGGAATTATAATATGAATCTCAGACAAGACATAGATAACGAAATATTTCATTTAATAGGAGATGTTGCCGACGAACTTGGTAGAGAAGCATACGTCGTCGGTGGATATGTGAGAGACATCTTTCTTAAACGATGCTCTACCGATATTGATTTTGTCACAATCGGTAGTGGCATCGAATTGGCGCAAAAAGTGTCGGAAAGATTAGGAAAGAAATCACATCTGTCGGTGTTTGCTACCTACGGCACAGCTCAGGTGAAGTGGAAGAATCTTGAGCTTGAGTTTGTCGGAGCACGAAGAGAATCGTATTCTCGCGACAGTAGAAATCCTATTGTTGAAGATGGAACACTTGATGACGACCAAAAAAGAAGAGATTTCACAATAAATGCCATGGCTATTTGTGTAAACTCATCTCGATTTGGCGAATTGGTCGATCCTTTCAATGGTATTGTCGATCTGCATAAAAAGATTATTCAAACCCCGCTTGATCCGGATGTCACATTCAGTGACGATCCGTTGAGGATGATGCGAGCAATACGTTTTGCGACGCAATTGGAGTTTGAAATCCTTGATGAGACATTCAATGCAATAGTCAGAAACAGAGATCGCATCAAAATTATCACAAAAGAAAGAATCAACGATGAGTTGTCTAAAATCATTAGAAGCAGAAAACCTTCAATCGGATTTGACCTTTTGGAAAAAAGCGGGTTGTTGGAATTGATATTCCCGGAGCTGCATGAACTCAAGGGTGTGGATACAATGGAAGGTCGCGGTCATAAAGATAATTTTTATCATACGCTTCAAGTTTTAGATAATATCAGCGAAACGACCGACAATGAATGGTTGCGTTGGGCGGCATTGTTGCATGACGTAGCGAAGCCTGCGACAAAACGATTTGACCCAAAGCTTGGCTGGACTTTCCACAATCATAATTATATAGGGGAGAAAATGATTCCTCGTATATTTAGGAAAATGAAGTTGCCGGCAAATGAGAAAATGAAATATGTGGCAAAATTGGTCGGAATGCACATGCGTCCACAATCAATCGGAGAAGAAGGCGTGACCGATTCTGCTGTGAGAAGAATGATGTTTGATGCCGGCGATGATGTCGATGACTTGATGCTCTTGGCTGAAGCTGACGTTACATCAAAGAATCCGAATAAGGTCAGACGTGTGTTGGAGAATTTCAAATTAGTGCGTCAGCGAATGGTCGAATTAGAGGAGAAAGACAGAATACGCAACTTTCAGCCTCCAATTGATGGTCTTGAAATTATGCGTGTCTTTGGCATTGAGCCATGCAATACGATCGGTCAACTAAAAGATAGGATTAAGGACGCTATATTAGACGGTGTAATACCTAATGAGCATGATGCGGCATTCGATTTCATGATGAGTATTGCTCACGAATATGGACTCCGGAGAGAGGATATGTAGCGAAAGGAGAAAGTGAAGAATCTGAATATTAATTTTTTTGACGATTTGTAATTTTTTCTCTACTTTTGTGTTATGAAATGCTTCGCGCGACATATTTTCCGACTCGCAAGCCTTTGCGTGGTGGTGCTGACCATGGTCGGTGCGCTATCGTCGTGTCGTCGTTATGCAGGCGATGAGGCGGCTGTCGGCTCGGCGTTGGCTGTGGCTGACTCGTTGCGCTACGATGCCCCGTCGGCTACCGACAGCATCATTCGCAGCCTCGATGCCGACTCGCTCGGCAGTCGCGCCAATGCGGCTCTCTACTCGGTGCTTGCCAACGAAGTCAATCTCTATGGCGACCAAGTGGCAGTGGCAGACTCTTTGGCAGACATCGCCGTCGATTACTATTGTTTGCGACGATGGTTCTCAGAGCGTAATCGCTATCTCTACGCCCGCGCCATGATACAAAAAGCTGATGTGTCGGTTGATAACAAAGATTATAAAAAAGCAATAGAAATAATTTCAGATGTACAAAATGAGATTAAGGGTAAGCATTATTATGACTTGATAGCCACAAGTGATTTGTTGTTGGCAAGAATTTCATCATTGGAAAATGAAGACCATGCTCAGTTCATAATATTGCTTAAAAGTGCGGTAGAAAATTTTCGTCTCGCCGGTTTGAAGTATAAGCAAGCTGAAGCACTTAATACATTAGGAGCGGCATATCGCACAGTAAACAATGATAGTGCGTTAATCTATCTCAATAAATCAAAAGCTCTCTCTGAGGAGTTGCATGATGAACGTATGTTGGTTAAGATACAGACAAATATAGTCGGCTTGTATTATTTGAATCATCAGTATGAGCAATCTATAACTGAGGGAAAAAAGATGCTTGCTACAAGCAAACATGATGATAGCGACATAAAAGAACTCTATTATGTGATATGCAATTCGTATATAAAAACAGCTAACATTGATTCTGCACGTAATTATCTGCAAAAGGCAAACTTCGACACTTTGCAACCCAAGCAGCAATTAATGTATTATGAAATATTACGTTACATTTCGAGAAGTGAAGGTGACTATAAATCCGCATATTATTATTCCGGAAAATCAGCGCGTACTGCAATTTCATTAGTTGAAACCACCGGAGCAAGCAGTTTGCAGTTGATGGAAGAAAAATATCGTAGTACCAAACTGGAGTCAGAAAACAATCTTCTTACTATATATATTATAGGTGGTGTATTATTAGTTATTATAGGTATTTATCTTTGGTATGCCCAATATAAGAAAAAACAAGAAGAAGCAATTGCATTATTTGGGTATATTGAAAGATTGAATCATGATATTTTGGCGATGAATGCCGAGCAAGATCTAAATAAAATCGAGTTGTCGGAATTAAAAGATAAATTGCGAAACTACGAGAAAACAATCGAAAAAGAGAATGAAAATGCTTATGACGATGAGAAATTGTCGAAAATGGAAATGTTGTTAAAGCAATATTTTGGATTAATACATACGAATAGTGAAATTTATAAGTATGTCGTATTGCATTCTTCGAAGAATGAAAAGGTTGTAAACAAACTTAACAAAGAATTGCAAAAAAGAAATATTGATGACTCTTTTTGGTCAATTCTTTTGTATGTAGCAAATCAACGGTATGGCAAAATAATTGATTTATTAAAGTCTCAATATTCGGATTTGACAGAAGAAGATTTGCAATTAATAGCAATGATTATCGTAGGATATTCAAATACCATGATTTCATATAGCTTTGGATTGACCGGGGAGAATTCATTATACAATAAGCAAAATAAACTTAAAAATAAACTTGGAATTGCTATATCATTAAGAAAATACCTTGCTGACTTAATAGTGCAACATAGCACCAATTTGTAGGTAATAACTGACAAAAATAGGATTAAAAAACTGACAAAAAACACGTGAGTAGTTTTTTATTTTTATACCCATTGATAATCAGAGAGTTATAAATCGTGTAAGTAGTTTTGAAATTGTGATTATTTAAATTATTATTTGTAATTTTGCGACATGCGATAACACAAAAATTTAAATATTATGATTCTATCAAAACTTCTAATTTTTTGGTTTGTATTAACAGGGGTAGTTTCTCCTATGTATGAATTTCCCGAAGCAGAGGAAATAATTTTTAGACGTGTAGATACATCTGCTTATATGGTCGAACCACAGGCGATGTATTTCAATCAGACAATCAACCTCGTCTATGCCAATCCGGAGCAGGCGACAGTCAGAGTCTATACCGAGCAAGGTATATTGATTGACTTAACTTCGGTCAGTGCCTTTGGTCAAGTCGATATTGACACTTCCGACTGGGCTCGTGGTACATATTATATCCAAGTGCAGTCTGCGTCGGCATCCTATCAAGGCGTGTTCAACTACGTCCCCGACAACGAGCGAGCACCAAGTAATTAACCCATCAAACATCTAATGTTATGATAACAACCCAACTCAAAATCAGCCTGACAAGCCATATTCTATTTTTTATCGGTTTTGAGGATATGGCATAGTGTCGCAGTACAGCACACCGGCTACAAACCAAATTAATTTAGAAATAATAACTTTAAATATAAAAAACGATGAAAAAATATATTTTAACAATTTTAGCATGCTTAACAACACTTTTTGCAAATGCACAATTACTTGTAAATGAGTCAGGACGTATCAAAATCGGTGAATGGGAATCTCCATTAACAGTTCCTGATAATCCATTTGACCCTATTTTCCCATATTCTCTTCCCGGCGGCAATAATTTCTACGTTGGTTCAGATACTATTGCTATGCTCAACATCTACGGGACAAGAGAATATGATGCCGGAGCATATATGAATTTTGGCAATTCAACCGCTAATCATGGATATGTAAGTATTGGTGAACTCGGAGTTATCGACACAGACAAGGTGTGGCTTCATGGACGGAAGGGGCTATATTTTACAACTTTAGATAATGATACCGTGTGTTATTATGATGCAGACAAGGGCAACTATTTCCAATTCAATTGTGATGTAAAAACTACAGGCGTGTTTGTTTCTTCTGATAGCAGAGGGAAAAGTAATATTACTCCGTTAGGAGATGCTTCTTATGGATTAAGCCAAATATCACCAGTAAGTTACTATTTAACAACGGCTCCTACAATGCAAAGAGTTGCTTCTGCCTCAGAGCAAACTTCAGAATCAGATGAAAAACAATTAGAGAATCAGACAATTAAAAGTAAATTTAATACAGAAAAGAATTCTTCTTTGCGCTTTGGCTTTATTGCTCAAGAGGTAAAAGAAATTTATCCAGAACTTGTCAAGACGGATTCTGACGGATATATGAGTGTTGATTATATCGGATTTATTCCTTTGTTGGTTGATGCAGTAAATGGCTTACAAGCAAAAGTAGATGAACAAGAAGCAATTATCGAACAACTTACAACAGAACTTAATGCAACACCAAATCAAGCACCATCGCGTAAACAGTCATCAATAGATAATATTGGAATTTCAACTGTATTGAAATTATATCAAAACAGCCCTAATCCGTTTTCTGAAAGAACTCAGATAAATGTAGAATTACCCGGCAATATCAGTCAGGCAGATATTTATATCTTTGATATGCAAGGTAAGCAGATACAAAAGATTACCATCAGTGAAAGAGGCAAAACAGCAGTAAACGTTGAAGCATCATCACTTCAACCGGGAATGTATATCTACTCATTGATAGCCGATGGTGTGGAAGTTGACTCAAAGCGAATGATTCTGACCGATTAATAATCAGATGAATTTCTATTTATATTTTGAATTATTAACTTCTAATATCAATTGCAATGAAAACTAATAAATATATATTTCGACCACCTCGACGGGGTATTGGAATTATGATTTTGATGATTCTGGGTTGTATGTCCTTATTTGCTCAACAACTACAGTTTACAAAACCATTTGATTTTACGATAGGTCAGAACTTCTTTATTGAAGAAAAGACAGATGAGAATGGTACTTTTGTACATCTTAAACATAATGATATGGATAAAACAGGTGTTGTTGGAGCTCCGGAATTGCCGGTAGAGTACGTACGTATTTCAGTGCCCTACAATGCAGTAAATATTCAAATCACAGCGACACGCACTGTGTCAAGAACTTTGTCATTGGGTAGATATGTTTATCCTGTTCAGGAATCTGTGCCAATCGGACAGGAAATAACTTTTACACAACCGGACCCCTCTATTTATAGCCAATCTACCCTTTACCCCAATAAAGTGGCAGAAATTGTTAGAGTAGGATTTTTTGATGGATGTAATCAAGTTGTTACTGTAGCATTGTACCCTACAGAGTTTTCTCCGACAAATAGATCATTACGTCTGAGTTCTAAAATAACCTTTCAGTTGAGATTTAACATAACATCACCATCTAATATGCCTACACCTCCGGTAATTCCGAGGTGGAGAAATCCTGAAAAAATAGACATATTGAAAAGTATGGTAATCAATCCGGAATCGGTACTTCCATTTGCCCCGACAACACCTCAGAATAAACCACCTCAATCCACAGCTGCAAATCCAATATATGATTACGTCATAGTTACGGCAGATAGCTTACGCCCGGCATTTGATCGTTTCGTGGCATGGAAACGTCAAAAAGGTTATAATGTAAAAGTTGAGGCAATCGAAAACATTCTATCAAGCACAACGTACGCAAATGGAGATGAAGTATCCGGTATTAATGACGATGCAGGTAAATTACGAGCTTATTTAAGACAATGTTATATAAACAATGGTACTGAATTTGTCCTCCTTGCCGGAGATTATACAATTATGCCTATTCGATACGGAACAGGAAATTCGTATTTAGGGACAAATCAAGTTCCAACAGATTTGTATTTTAGTGAATTTGGCTCTAATTGGAATAAAAATAACAATAATCTTTATGGTGAATATATTGACAATATTAGCTTTGAACCTTCTGTATTTGTCGGGAGACTTCTTTGTAAAAATTCAATACACATTCTTAATTATACTGAGAAATTAATTAGATACGAATTGAATCCAGGTAGTGGTGATAGAAATTATTTAAAAAATGCTGTTTATGTTAAAGGAGATGAATTTGACCCATCTATGACAATACAAGCATTTTCTCCAATTTTTGAGCAGACTGATACAATTATTAGGGAAAACAAAAAGATAGTTGGAGATACAATTTCACCATTTCCATATGGAAAAGATATAATAAATGAACTTAAGAAAGGATATGGTTATTGTAGTATTTATAATCATGGTAACCCAGGAGGAATAACAACTGCTCGAATATGGGATTACGTCGAGAAGAATGGAGGATATCGTTTAACCGATATTGTGTCATATGGTATAAATGCAATAGAAGGAGTAAGTTGTTTTTATTCTGATGTAAAGGAATTCAGTGATAATGCTAATAATTCTTTTTCAAATTTAGAAAATGCAACAAAACCATATATTTTTTATTCTATTTCTTGTCATACAACTCCTTTTGATATTTTTACGCAAATACAAGACACAACTTCATATACTTATGAAATTGAGTATAATATGGGGTCTGCGTTCACAATAGCAGGTTCTTATGGTGGACCGGCATTTTTAGGAAATACGAGACATGGATATGTTACAAATTCGATTAAATTAGAAAAACATTTTGCTGATGCCGTAGTAACAGGTAATAATAAAATAGGCATAGCAGAAGCTATTTCTAAATCGGCATTAAGTGATAATCATCATATAAAATTAGCGCATAATTTGATTGGAGAGCCGGAGTTTGAAATGTGGACTGATATTCCGACTGATTTCACTAATATATCCGTTCAACGAACTGATAATAATATTGTGGTTTCGGGTTCTGAATTGACCAATTGCTACGTTGGAGTTTCTTCAGACAATGGATCGTATGTTCAGAATTTAGGAACAAGTGCAGCGGCGACATTCAGCAATGTTGATCCAAATAGCATTGTGACAGTCTATAAGCATAATTATATTCCTTACATTCCTGTGGTATTGCAAAATGCTACCTTGGCATGTGATAAGTACATTGTTGCTACTACAGCCCAATTAGGGTCTGCTATAGATCCCAACCGTACAGTTGGTGATTTTATAGTACCAACAGATGTAACACTAAATATTCAAGCTTCGCAGAATGTTGAGTTACACAATGGATTTGTAGTTCAGCCCGGAGGTAATGCTAATATTCGTACAGATGCAACTGTCTATATAAATGGCATGAATGGAGATGTTTTCATTTCTGAAGCAGATGAAGTTTGTATAACTTCCGAATTTGTTGCTTATGCAAGCGATAATATCACAATTCGCTCTAACCAAAAGGTGAAAATATTGGGAGGAAAACTTAAAGCCGGTTCTCAACTTAGAATTTGCGCACCGTCTGTGGAAATAATACAAAACTTCGAAACGGAAAAGGGTGCAACGATTGAAATTGCTAATTAAATGGTGAATTTTGTATTTAGAATTTGTTAATATTTCAGATAAATATTAAATTTGCTATTAATTTACTTTAAAATTAAAAATTATGAATAATCGAATTTTTGTATTTTGGACTTTGATAATATTAATTTATCAAGTCGGTTTCTCGGCATATTTGTCAAAAGATTATAGAGAAGCAGAAGCCACAGAGGAGCCGTCAGATTATGAATACACTCCACTCGTGCGAGAAGGAGTGATGTGGGAATATTTTCATAATGGTTGGACTTCAGAATTTGAATATTATTCGCGCATATATATTGCCGGAGAAGAAAATATCAATAATACTATATATCATAAATGCTATATAGTTAACCCCTACTCTAAAAATGAATGTATTGCATACCTCAGAGAAGAAGATAAAAAGGTTTATCTATTGAGTTTGGACGAAAATGTGACATTTCAATACAATACAAATGGACAAGAAATACTTATCTATGATTTTAATCTGAATGAAGGTGATTCATATTCTATTGAGATAGAAGGCAATGTGTATGATATGAATGTTGTAAAAGTAGAATATGAAAATGTAGATGGTGAATTGTGCAAGACCTTTGAAATCTATAATAAGGAAATAAATGATTATTATACTATTACTGAAGGCATCGGCGTAGTTGGAGAACTTGATGGCTTCTTCTGCTTCCCATACGCTCCTATGCTTACAGGCAAAGGTAATCCAATTTATATCAGACAAGAAGTTCACGAATACACACCGCTTGTAGAGGACGGTAAAGTGTGGAATTACTTCGAGAATTGGGGTTGGGAAGTCATAGAAGATGACTATGCCCGAATAGCAATGAGTGGACAAGAGGAGATTAATGGAAAGATTTACACCAAGTGTTGGTTCTATTATGGTCATTGCGAATTTAGCGAAGAAAATGCCATGCTTCTCTGCTATATGCGCGAAGAAGACAAGCGTGTATATATGCTTCCTGCGATTGACTATAGCCGGTGTCCTGCATTTTTTATAGGTTACGCATCTGATATGGAGGAGGCACAGGAGTATCTGTTATACGACTTCAATCTCTCGGCAGGCGATTCATATCACGAATTTCCTTATTATGAGGATGATTGGTTAAATCATACTATTGAATCAGTGGAATTTATAGAAATCGATGGCAAATTGCGAAAGAAGTATGTGCTTTCAAATTCACATAACGTCATTGAAGGCATCGGCATAATAGGCGATTTTTCCGGTTATGTATGCTCGCCTAACCCTGTGTTGCCTACGTGCTCGTACTCTACCCCAAGACTTAGTCATATCAGCACGCTTGACGGCGAGACAACACTTGTTTATTTTGGTGGCGACCCATGTTTGATAAGCGAAGATGAATATCAGTATGAGTATGTGCCTGTGGTACGCGAAGATGTCGTATGGGGCTATTATTCCAATACAAACGCATCAGAGGGAGGCAAGACCACATATATACGCTTTGACGGCGAAGAAGTCATCAATGGCAAGACATATCTGAAATGCTATCGTTCGGATGATTGCTCGTTTGATGAGAATAAGAGTGAACTCTTGGGCTATATGCGAGAAGAGGATAAACGCGTTTATGCCATTGTTCCACAAGGCGATGTATTGTCGGAAGAATCGTTGCGATACGATTTTAATCTCTCGGCAGGCGACAGTTTCACAAGAGCCGGTGGCAACACAGTGACTATCAGCCGAGTGAACAATGTGGTGATCAACGGCAAGTTGCGCAAATGCTTCTACTACAATCAAGATGCTACGGAATCCGGTTCATGCTACACAGAAGGTATCGGTCAATGGCTCTATGGCGACATTATTTTTACAGATAGTAATTATCGTTTTGTTATGGAGAAGAATATCAATACCGGAGAAGTCTTTGACCACAGCCGCGGCATTACCACATTGAACCCATGCGATAAACTCAGTGTCGATCAAATAACTGAAAATTCATTATCCTTTGTTCAAGCAGATGATCGTATAAGCATCATTGGAGCGACAGGTAAGGTCAATGTGGCAATCTATACGTTTGATGGAGTGAAGGTGGCTGAAGCATCGGGTTCAGAGTCGGTCAGCCTATCGACAGCCGAATTACCGATAGGTATCTATGTGGTCAAAGCGACAGACAGCACCGGCAATAAATTGATTCAAAAAATTGTGATTAAATAGTATCTTCATTCAAGAGGGAGCTAAATAGTGCGGAAGTCATGTAATTAGCAAAAATAGTATAGTTTTCCATAACCTAAGGAGGCCGACAGGAGAGATTAAATATCGCCCTGTCGGCTTTTTGTATTGGGGCTATGTCAATTGCGGCTAAAGTATGCGTAGGTGATAGGCGAAGACGTTAACCAAGGCGTTAAATAACTCAAAGTCAATGTTAAATCGCATTTGAGAAAAATCTTTTTTTGACAAAATGGTGAAAAGTTTTGTCAGTTCAGAAAAAAGTTGTACCTTTGCACGCCGATTATATCCAATCAGTGAAAAATCGGGAAATTCTAATGGTTTTTGGCCGAACGATTAGAGTGGAACGGTAAGTTAATTATTAAAATAAATTAATTAAGTGGATACTTTAAGTTACAAAACAATTTCAGCTACACCGGCAACAATCGAAAAAGAATGGGTAGTAGTTGATGCAACAGATCAAGTACTCGGTCGTCTTTGCGCAAAAGTAGCAAAGTTGCTCCGTGGTAAATACAAAACAAACTACACTCCAAACATGGACTGTGGTGACAACGTGATCATCATCAATGCAGATAAGTGCATTATGACAGGAAAGAAATTTACAGATAGAATTTACTATAGCTATACTGGTTATCCTGGTGGTCAACGTGAATGTACTCCTGAAGTTTTGATGAAAAAGTCAGAAAACAAACACATCAAAGCAGGAAAGCATCCATTGTATTTGAAGGTTGTTAAAGGTATGCTCCCAAAGACAAAATTAGGTGCACGTCAGCTTAATAATCTTTATGTTTACAATTCTGCAGAGCATCCTCATGCAGCACAAACTCCAAAAGTAATTGATATCAATAAATTGAAATAATTAAGAGATGGAAAAAATTAATGCAATTGGTCGCCGTAAGGCAGCAGTAGCTCGCGTATATGTTAGCGAGGGTACAGGCTCAATCACAATTAACAAGCGTGCTCTTGAGGTATATTTCCCCTCTTCAATTCTTCAATATATTGTAAAGCAACCGCTTAACACACTTGAAGTTGTTGAGAAGTATGATATTAAAGTAAACCTTAAAGGTGGCGGTTACAAAGGACAGGCAGAAGCACTTCGTTTGGCTATCGCTCGCGCATTGGTTAAGATCAATCCTGAAGACAAGTCAGCACTCCGTGCAGAAGGCTTCATGACACGTGACCCACGTTCTGTAGAGCGTAAGAAACCGGGTCGTCCAAAAGCTCGTAAACGTTTCCAATTCAGCAAACGTTAATATTTGCAGCTTGATCTCACAAGAAAAAATAGCTTAAATAATAGGGCAGAGGGTATAGTTTTTATTTCCTCTGTCTTGTTGTTAGGCAAAATAATAATTTTGAGTTTAGTATCTAAATCTATAAGATGGACACGTTCCCTACTTATAGGTTGTATTTAAAAAGAACGTAAACAAATTAAAAAATGGCAACACCTACATTTGAACAATTGTTGGAAGCTGGCTGTCACTTCGGCCACTTGAGAAGAAAATGGAATCCTGCAATGGCTCCTTATATTTTTATGGAGCGTAATGGTATCCACATTATCGACCTTTACAAAACAGCTGCTAAAGTTGAAGAAGCTGCTGCAGCATTGAAGCAAATCGCTAAGAGCGGTAAAAAAGTGCTTTTCGTAGCTACAAAGAAGCAAGCTAAGCAAGTAATTGCTGAAAAGGCAGCATCAGTAAATATGCCATACGTTATCGAACGTTGGCCTGGTGGTATGCTTACTAACTTCCCTACTATCCGTAAGGCTGTTAAGAAGATGACTACTATCGACAAGATGCTTAAGGACGGTACTTTCGACAACTTGTCAAAGCGCGAAAAACTTCAAATCACTCGTCAACGTGCAAAACTTGAAAAGACTTTGGGCTCAATTGCAGACTTGAACCGTCTTCCATCAGCTCTTTTCGTAGTTGACGTATTGAAAGAACACATTGCAGTTGCAGAAGCTAATCGTCTTGGTATTCCTGTATTTGCTATCGTAGATACAAATTCAGATCCATCAAACATCGATTTCGTTATTCCAGCTAATGATGATGCATCAAAGAGTGTGGAAATCATCCTCGACACTGTATGTGCAGCAATGGCAGAAGGTATGGAAGAACGTAAGGTAGAAAAGCTTGATGCACCTGAAGAAAAGGAAGAAGATGCAGCACAAGCACCAAAGCGTCGTCGCGTTCGTCGCAACGAAGAAGCTAAGGCTGAAGAAGCAAGCGCAGAATAATTTAAACATAATAATATAAATTACAGATAAAATTATGGCAGTATCTATAGAAGACATCAAGAAACTCCGCAACATGACCGGTGCGGGTATGATGGATTGCAAAACTGCTTTGGCAGAAACTAATGGCGACATCGATGCCGCTATCGAAATAATTCGTAAGAAAGGACAAGCAGTAGCAGCTAAACGTCAAGAACGTAGCGCTTCAGAAGGTTGTGTTCTTTCAGCAGTAAAACCTGGTTTTGGTGCAATCGTAGCTCTTAAATGCGAAACAGACTTCGTAGCAAGAAACGAATCTTTTGTACAGCTTACAAAAGATATTCTTGAAGTTGCTATGAATAATAACGCTAAAACTTTGGAAGAAGTTTTGAACCTTACTATCGGCGATCGTACAGTAGCTGACAAGATTACAGACGAAATCGGTAAGACAGGTGAAAAGATGGAACTCGGTGCATACGAATGTATTGAAGCTCCTACAGTAGCAGCTTACGACCACCTTGGCAATAAATTGTCAACAATCGTAGGTCTTAGCATTGAAGGCGTTGATGCAGCAATCGGTCGTGAAGTAGCAATGCAAGTTGCTGCTATGAACCCAATCGCAGCTAATCGCGAAGAAGTTCCTGCTGAAGTTGTAGCACAAGAATTGGAAATCGGTCGTGAAAAAGCACGCCAAGAAGGTAAGCCTGAAGCTATTCTTGATAAGATTGCTGAAGGTCGTCTCGGTAAGTTCTACAAAGAAACAGTTCTTATGGAACAAGAATATCACCGTGATGCAAAACTTTCAGTTGCTCAATATCTTGATTCAGAAGTTAAGGGCTTGAAGGTTACGTCATTTAAGCGTGTAAATCTTAACGAAGATTAATTTATCGCAAAAAAATAATCGAAGAGTGGTTGCCCTCGTGGCAGCCACTCTTTCTATATATTTTATAGTGAGCAATAAATTTTAAATTGTAAAGGATATTGGCTATGCGAACATTTTTGCCTACCTTTGCGAATATATCAAATACTCAAACGGACTCATAAAATTATGCTTAATAAATTATTTGGTTTAAATCCTAAGGAGACTAACGTAAAGACAGAGATAATGGCCGGGTTGACGACTTTTCTAACCATGGCGTATATTCTCGCAGTCAATCCTAATATACTATCGGCTACCGGTATGGATAGGGGTGCATTGTTCTCAACCACTGTTCTTATCTCAGCAGCTGCCACCATTCTGATGGGACTGTATGCGAAGCTTCCGTTTGCGTTGGCTCCGGGTATGGGACTGAATGCATTCTTTGCATATACTATTTGTTTGATTATGGGTTATAGTTGGCAGTTTGCATTGACAGCAGTCTTTCTTGAAGGTCTGATATTTATTCTTTTGACTGTCACAAATGTCAGAGAAAAGATAGTTGATATCATTCCCGAAACGCTGAAGAAATCTATCAGTGTCGGCATCGGCATATATATCGCATTTATCGGTTTGAGTAGTGCTGAAATTGTGGTCAATAATGATGCTACACTTGTCAGTATTGGAGATCTTAGTCAAGGTCCTGCGTTGCTATGTATTATCGGTATAGTACTTTCGTCGGTGCTTCTGATCAAGAAAGTGCCGGGCGCCCTCTTGATAGGTATTATTGTAACGACGCTTATCGGAATTCCATTAGGAGTGACACAATTCAATGGTGTGATGAGTTCTCCACCATCTGTGGAACCGATTTTCTGTAAATTCGAGTGGACGAAGATATTCACTTCGGAGATGTTTGTCATAGTCTTCACTCTGCTCTTTGTCGATCTTTTTGATACAATAGGTACGCTTATTGGAGTGGCTACACGCGCCGGTATGATTAAGAATGGCAAGATACCTCACCTCAAACAAGCGTTTATGGTTGACGCTTTGGCAACTACAAGCGGAGCCATAATGGGCAGCAGCACAGTGACAACATTTGTCGAAAGTGCAGCCGGCGTCGAGCTGGGAGGGCGCAGTGGGTTGACAGCATTTGTATGTGGTCTTTGCTTTTTGGTATCGTTATTCTTTGCTCCACTTTTTCTGTCTATCCCATCAGCGGCAACAGCGCCGGTGCTCGTGCTTGTAGGTGTGATGATGATGTCGTCAGTAGTCGAAATCAACTTTCGTGAATATTCCGAAGCCATTCCGGCATTTATATGCTTTGTAATGATGCCACTTTGTTACAGCATCTCCGATGGTATCGTACTCGGTATGCTCAGCTATGTGATAATAAACTTATGTGCCGGAAAGTATAATAAACTCAGTATCGGGATGTATATTCTCTCTGCTTTCTTTTTGCTGAAATTCTTGGTCTGAATTCAGAACGGATGCTTGCTTAAGTTGGTAGATTGTTGTGATTTTTGGAATGATATTTAGCACTATATCGAGGTAATTGAAATATGAGAAGTTTGCAATTGGTTATATTTTGTTAAAGATTAGTGTTGTGTGTGATTTTTTTGCTATTTTTGCACCTTAATATAAGTATGGTCAAATTTTAAATTATATATCAATGTGTGGCATTGTAGGTTATATAGGCAACGGTAATGTATATGATATTCTAATCAATGGTTTGAAAAGATTGGAATATAGAGGATATGATAGTGCAGGTATTGCATTGGTGTCAGAATCCGGAGATTTGAATGTCTATAAAACTGTGGGGAAAGTTAGTAATCTCGAAAATTTTTGTGTCGGTAAGAATGTTGATGCAAAATTAGGGATAGCCCATACGAGATGGGCAACGCATGGCGAACCATGTGATAATAATGCACATCCTCATTTTAGCGAAGATGGTAATTTGGCGATTGTGCATAATGGTACGATTGAAAATTATCAATTGCTTAAAGATGCTTTGTCGGAGCATGGTTGCAAGTTTTATACAGAAACGGATACAGAAGTGTTGGTTCAGCTTATTGAATATATTAAGAATGAAAATAAGTGTGAATTGATTGATGCTGTAAGAAGTGCATTGAAGCAAGTGGTAGGTGCTTATGCTATAGCCGTCGTTGAGAAAAACAATCCAAATCAGATAATAGCTGCACGAAAAAGCAGTCCGTTGGTAGTCGGTATAGGAGAGGATGAAGTGTTTCTTGGCTCTGATGGTACTCCATTTGTGGAATACACAAAAGATGTGGTCTATGTAAAAGATGAGGAGATCGCTATTATCAGACGTGGAGAGCCGTTGAAATTGGTTGATTTTGATAACAAAGAGTCAAAAGTGAATGTAGATAGACTTCAGTTGAGTATATCACAGTTGGAAAAAGGCGGTTATCCTCATTTTATGCTTAAAGAGATTTTTGAGCAGCCGATTACGTTGACTGATTGCATTCGTGGCAGAGTTGTAAATGCCGGTGAACACGTGATGTTGAATGGCGTTTTCTCAAATATAGATAAATTTAAGGAAGTCAATAGGATAATAATCGTAGCTTGCGGAACATCATGGCATGCTTCATTGCTTGGAAAGAGTTTGATTCAAGATATGTGTCAGATTGCAGTGGAAGTGGAATATGCGAGCGAATTTCGTTATTCCAATCCTGTAATAACCGACAAAGATATTGTAATAGCGGTATCTCAGTCGGGAGAAACTGCCGATACATTGGCGGCAATACAAATTGCGCGTAAAAAAGGAGCTTTTGTATATGGTATAAGCAATGTGGTAGGCTCTTCTATTCCTCGCGAGACTGATAGTGGAACGTATATTCATGTCGGTCCGGAAATAGGTGTCGCTTCGACAAAAGCGTTTACAGGCCAGGTGATGGTGTTTACAATGTTGGCGTTGTCTGTCGCTAAGATAAAAAATACATTGTCGGACGAAACGATAAGGACTTTGGCGAATTGGATTTTGAAGATTCCAAGTTTGGTGACAGAAACGTTGAATTTGGATGAACAGATAAAGCGCTTGTCGCTGATATATACTTATGCTCGCAATTTTATGTATTTGGGCAGAGGTTATAGTTATCCGGTTGCGTTGGAAGGAGCGCTAAAGTTGAAAGAAATTTCATACATTCATGCAGAGGGCTATCCTGCAGCAGAAATGAAGCATGGGCCGATAGCATTGATTGATAGCGAAATGCCGACAGTCATTATTGCTCCTAAGGATCATTTGTATGAAAAAATCGTTAGTAATGTGCAACAAATAAAATCACGTGGAGGCTCAATAATCGCAATTGTGACAAAGGGCGATACGGTGATAAAAGAATTGGCAGATCATGTGTTGGAGGTGCCTGAAGTTCCGGAGTGTTTGACTCCGATAATAACATCGGTGCCATTGCAGTTGTTGTCATATTATATAGCGGTAAATAGGGGCAAGGATGTGGATATGCCACGAAATTTGGCAAAATCTGTAACGGTAGAGTAATTTTTTTTGAAAAATATTTTGCTATATTAAAATTAATGTCTATCTTTGCATCCGATTTGAGACACACGCTGTGAATCTTAGGTCGAAAAAATACGACAAGCCTCTTTAGCTCAGTTGGCCAGAGCACGTGATTTGTAATCTCGGGGTCGTTGGTTCGAATCCGACAAGAGGCTCAAAGTTAGGGCGAATACCAGAGTGGCCAAATGGGGCAGACTGTAAATCTGCTGGCTTATGCCTTCGGTGGTTCGAATCCATCTTCGCCCACGCTTCTCTTTAGAAGAGAATTGCGGAAGTAGCTCAGTCGATAGAGCATCAGCCTTCCAAGCTGAGGGTCGCGGGTTTGAGCCCCGTCTTCCGCTCAATTTTTTTAAAATCGCCCATATAGCTCAGGGGTAGAGCACTTCCTTGGTAAGGAAGAGGTCGCGGGTTCAAATCCCGCTATTGGCTCTTAAAAATCTTCTCGACAGAAATTAGTTAAAAATATTAATCAATAAACATAGCAAAGAATTATGGCTAAAGAAAAATTTGACAGATCGAAACCGCACGTAAATATCGGTACTATCGGTCACGTTTACCACGGTAAGCCAACTCTTACTGCTGCTATTACTCAAGTATTGCGAAAGAAAGGTCTTTCAGAAATGCGTTCTTTCGACTCAATCGATAACGCTCCAGAAGAAAAAGAACGTGGTATCACTATCAATACTTCACACGTAGAGTATCAAACAGCTAATCGTCACTATGCTCACGTTGACTGTCCGGGTCACGCCGACTACGTTAAGAACATGGTTACTGGTGCTGCTCAGATGGACGGTGCAATCATCGTATGTGCTGCAACAGATGGTCCTATGCCACAAACTCGCGAACACGTTCTTCTCGCTCGTCAGGTAAACGTTCCACGTCTTGTTGTATTCTTGAACAAGTGTGACATGGTTGACGACGAAGAAATGCTCGAACTCGTTGAAATGGACATGCGTGAACTTCTTTCTAAATATGAATTCGACGGTGATAATACTCCTATCGTTCGTGGTTCAGCTCTTGGTGCACTTAACGGTGAACCAGAATGGGAAGATAAAGTAATGGAACTTATGGATGCAGTTGATAACTGGGTTCCACTACCTCCACGTGACATCGATAAACCATTCCTTATGCCTGTTGAAGACGTATTCTCTATCACTGGTCGTGGTACAGTTGCTACAGGTCGTATCGAAACTGGTATCATCAAAGTTGGTGATGAAGTACAAATCCTCGGTCTTGGTGCAGACATGAAGTCAGTTGTAACTGGTGTTGAAATGTTCCGCAAACTTCTTGATCAAGGTGAAGCTGGTGATAACGTAGGTCTTCTTCTTCGTGGTATCGACAAGAACGAAATCCGTCGTGGTATGGTAATTTGCCACCCAGGAAAGGTTCAACCACACGATCACTTCAAGGCTCAAGTTTACGTTTTGAAGAAAGAAGAAGGTGGTCGTCACACTCCATTCCACAACAAATATCGTCCACAATTCTACATCCGTACACTTGACGTAACAGGTGAAATTACTCTTCCTGCTGGCGTAGAAATGGTAATGCCTGGTGACAACGTAGAAATCGAAGTTAAGTTGATTACTCCGGTAGCATGTGATGCTGGTCTTCGTTTCGCAGTTCGTGAAGGTGGTCGTACAGTAGGTTCTGGTCAGATTACACAAATCCTCGAAGACTAATTAAAATACTAAAATACAGAGAGCTTCAGCTCAGTGGAGCTCTCTAATACACGGGAATAGCTCAGTCGGTAGAGCACTGGTCTCCAAAACCAGGTGTCGGGAGTTCGAGCCTCTCTTCCCGTGCTAATTTTTGAATGAATATGAAACTACTAAATGATATCAAGGAATCTTATAATGAATTGGTTTATAAGGTGTCTTGGCCAACTCAAAAGCAATTGATCAGCAGTGCTGTATTGGTGTTGATAGCTTCCATCATCATCTCCTTATTTATATGGCTAGTTGATACAGGCTTTAGTAAGTTAATGGAATTGGTTTACAGCCTATAATTTTAAAGTTGGACGTCGATGGCTGAGAATAAAAAAGAATGGTACGTATTGCGTGCTATCTCGGGAAAGGAATCTAAGGTTAAGGAAGTTCTTGATGCAGCAATTAAGAATACGGATCTTGGAAAATACGTTTCACAGGTATTGATTCCGACAGAAAAGATTTTTACAACGCGCAATGGCAAAAAGGTGTTGAAAGAGCGCACACTTTATTCCGGATATGTCTTTGTTGAGGCAGATCTTCAAGGAGAAGTGATACATGAGCTTAGAAATACTACTAATGTCATTGATTTTTTGCGTGGTAGAACAAAGGGTAGTATGCCAGAGCCTCTTAGAGAAAGTGAAGTGCGTCGAATGTTGGGCGCAGTTGACGATTTGCAAGAACCTGTTGAAGAAAACGTTAATGAGTATATCGTTGGCGAACCGGTCAAGGTTACATTTGGTCCGTTCAGCGGTTTTTGTGGCGTAATCAAGGAGGTTAATAACGAGAAGAAGAAGTTGAAAGTCGAAGTGAAAATCTTCGGACGACCAACTGATTTGGAGTTGGAAAATTCACAAGTAGAGAGAGAATAATACAGTGGTTACGCACAAGTAGAAATTTTCTCAAATAGTTAAATCAACTAAAAAACAAAGAAGAAATGGCAAAAGAAATTGCTGGACAGATCAAATTGCAGATTAAAGGTGGAGCAGCAAATCCATCACCCCCGGTAGGACCGGCACTTGGTTCTAAGGGTATCAACATCATGGAATTTTGTAAGCAATTCAATGCCCGCACTCAAGACAAGGCAGGTAAGGTACTTCCTGTTGTAATCACTTACTACTCAGATAAGAGTTTTGATTTCGTAGTTAAGACTCCACCGGTAGCAGTACAACTCAAAGAAGTTGCAAAATTGAAAAGTGGTTCAGCTCAACCTAACCGTAACAAAGTGGCTGAGATAACTTGGGAGCAGGTAAAGGCTATTGCCGAAGACAAAATGCCTGATTTGAACTGTTTTACTTTAGACTCAGCAATGCGCATGGTTGCTGGTACAGCGAGAAGTATGGGTATCACCGTTAAAGGGGCATTCCCTGAATTAAACTAATAAACTTCAATTGAAATGAGTAAACTTACAAAAAATCAAAAGATTGCTTTGTCGAAGATTGAAGCTGGGAAGACTTACACTTTGGCGGAAGCCGCAGAAAAGGTAAAAGAAATTACTTTCACCAAATTTGATGCGTCATTCGATATCGATGTACGTCTCGGTGTTGATCCTCGTAAAGCAGATCAAATGGTACGTGGTGTAGTATCATTGCCTAATGGTACAGGTAAAGAAGTACGCGTGCTTGTACTTTGTAATCCTGATGCTGAGGCTGCAGCAAAAGAAGCTGGTGCAGACTATGTGGGTCTTGATGAATATATCGAGAAAATTAAAGGTGGTTGGACAGATGTTGATGTAATCATCACTCAACCGGCTATCATGGGTAAAATCGGTGCGTTAGGACGTATTCTTGGTCCTCGTGGTTTGATGCCTAACCCAAAGAGTGGCACAGTAACTATGGATGTTGCTAAGGCTGTTAAAGAAGTTAAACAAGGTAAGATTGACTTCAAGGTTGATAAGAACGGTATCGTTCACGCATCAATCGGTAAAGTATCTTTCTCTGCTGAAAAGATGGTAGAAAATGCTAAGGAGTTTATCAATACATTGATTAAATTGAAACCTGCGACAGCTAAGGGTACATATATAAAGAGTATTTATCTTTCAAGTACAATGAGCCCTGGTATTAAGGTAGATACCAAGACTGTTGTTGAATAATTAAAATGAAATTAAGATGAAAAAGGAAGATAAGGCTCAGGTAATAGAAATGATCGGTAACACATTGTCACAGTACAGTGCTGTTTACTTGACACAAACACAAGGTCTCGATGCAGAAAAGACAAGCGCATTGCGTCGTGCATGTTTCAAGGGTGATATCAAGATGCTTTGCGTTAAGAACACACTCCTTAAAGAAGCATTCAAGAACAGTGATGTTGATTTCAGCGGTCTTTATGACTTGTTGCATGGAGAAACTACTCTTTTGTTAAGCAATGTTGGTAATGCACCGGCAAAACTTATCAAGAATTTCCGTAAGAAAGATGACACACTTCCAATGTTGAAGGGTGCTTACGTAGAAGAATCAGTATATGTTGGCGAAGATCAGTTAGAGGTTTTGGCCAATATCAAGAGCAAAAACGAACTCATCGCGGATGTTATTGCATTGTTGCAATCGCCTGCTAAGAATGTCGTTTCAGCACTTCAATCAGGTGGTAATAAGTTGCATGGCATCTTAGAAACACTCTCTAACAAATAATTAACCAAAATTAGTAACAAATAAAACTACAAATAAAATGGCAGATTTGAAAGCTTTTGCAGAACAATTAGTTAACTTAACAGTTAAGGAAGTAAACGAACTTGCTCAAATTTTGAAAGATGAGTATGGTATTGAACCAGCAGCTGCAGCAGTAGCAGTAGCAGCAGGTCCTGCAGCAGGTGGTGCTGCAGCAGCTGAAGAAAAGACAGATTTCGATGTAATCTTGAAGTCAGCTGGCGCAAGCAAACTTGCAGTTGTTAAACTTGTAAAAGAACTTACAGGTCTTGGCTTGAAAGAAGCAAAGGATCTTGTAGATGGTGCTCCTAGCACAGTAAAAGAAGCTCTTCCTAAGGGTGAAGCTGAAGGCTTGAAGAAGCAATTGGAAGAAGCTGGTGCTGAAGTAGAACTTAAATAATATTAACCCCTTCGGGTGTTAAGGTTAAGAACGGCTCGTTCGTTCTTAACCTTTTTCGCTTATATAGTGATTTTTAGTAATCTTTAGTGTTTGTTGACATAAATTAACACGACATTAAATATATCTCTTCTCAAAATTAATAATTAAAATACATCCCAAATGTCAGTATCTTTAAATGATAAACCGCGCGTAAACTTTGGATCTGTCAAGAATCCGCTACCATTTCCGGATTTTCTTGAAGTTCAGTTGAAGTCGTTTCGCGATTTTCTCCAGCTCGACACTCCCCCGGAGAATAGAAAGAATGAGGGACTATACAAAGTGTTTGCAGAGAATTTCCCAATAGCGGATACTCGCAATAACTTTGTGTTGGAGTTTTTGGATTATTACATTGATCCGCCTCGTTATACAATAGATGAATGTCTTGAAAGAGGTTTAACATATAGTGTACCTTTAAAGGCTAAGTTAAAACTTTATTGTACCGATCCTGATCATGAGGATTTTGATACAGTGATTCAGGATGTATATTTAGGTCCAATTCCATATATGACTGCTCAGGGTACGTTTGTAATTAACGGTGCTGAGCGTGTAGTCGTTTCGCAGCTTCACAGATCTCCGGGTGTGTTCTTTGGTCAAAGTACACACGCCAATGGTACGAAGTTGTATTCGGCTCGTATTATTCCTTTCCGCGGATCGTGGATCGAATTTGCTACTGACATCAATAATGTCATGTATGCTTACATTGATAGAAAGAAGAAATTGCCTGTGACAACATTGTTGCGTGCAATCGGTCTTGAAAGTGATAAGGATATTATTGAGATTTTTGATCTTGCTGAAGAAATTAAGGTTAATAAGACTAATCTTAAGAAGGCTGTCGGTAGAAAATTGGCTGCACGTGTTCTTAATTCGTGGATTGAGGACTTTGTAGATGAAGATACCGGTGAAGTTGTTTCAATAGAACGTAACGATGTTGTAGTTGATCGTGAAACAGTTCTTTTGGAAGAACACATCGACGCGATAATTGAGTCGGGAGCTCAAACAGTGTTGTTGCAGAAAGAGACTGTAAATTCTACAGACTATTCTATCATCTTCAATACGCTCCAAAAGGACTCAAGTAATAGTGAAAAAGAGGCTATTCAATATATCTATAGACAACTTCGTAACGCGGAGCCACCGGATGATGCATCTGCGCGTGAAGTTATCATTAACTTGTTCTTTAGCGAAAAGAGATATGACCTCGGAGAGGTTGGTCGCTACAGAATCAACAATAAGTTGGAGTTGGATACTCCGATTGATGTACGCGTGTTGACACGTGAAGATATTATCGCAATCATTAAGTATTTGATAGAGCTTATCAATGCTAAATCAGATGTCGATGATATTGACCACTTGAGCAACCGTCGCGTGCGTACAGTCGGTGAGCAGCTCTACAATCAATTCGGCGTGGGATTGGCAAGAATGTCTCGTACAATTCGTGAGCGTATGAATGTGCGTGACAATGAAGTGTTCACACCGATTGATTTGATTAATGCAAAGACAATTTCATCTGTAATCAATACATATTTCGGTACTAATGCGTTGTCTCAGTTTATGGACCAAACAAACCCACTTGCTGAGATTACACACAAGCGTCGTATGTCGGCGTTAGGTCCCGGTGGTTTGTCGCGTGAGCGTGCCGGCTTCGAGGTTCGTGACGTTCACTACACTCACTATGGTCGTCTTTGTCCGATTGAGACACCGGAAGGTCCGAACATCGGTTTGATTTCATCTCTTTGCGTTTATGCAAAAATCAACAACTTAGGCTTTATCGAAACACCATACAGACAGGTGGAAAACGGTAAGGTGAATCTAAATAATGATGAAGTAATCTATTTGACAGCAGAAGTTGAAGAAGGTAAGATTATCGCTCAAGGTAATGCTCCATTGAACGATGATGGTACATTTATTCGACCGAAGGTTAAGGCTCGTCTTGATGCCGACTTCCCAATCGTATTACCTGGTGAAGTAGAATTGATGGACGTAGCTCCAATTCAGATTGCTTCTATTGCGGCGTCTTTGATTCCTTTCTTGGAGCATGACGATGCTAACCGTGCATTGATGGGTTCTAACATGATGCGCCAGGCAGTGCCTTTGATTCGTTCTGAGGCTCCGATTGTGGGTACAGGTATTGAGGGTCAGTTGATTAAGGATTCTCGCACTCAAATCACTGCTGAAGGTGCCGGTGTAATCGAATATGTCGATGCAACGACTATCCGTATTAAATACGATCGCACTGAGGACGAAGATTATGTGTCATTCGAAAGCTCAGTGAAGAACTATAATATTCCTAAATTCCGTCGCACAAACCAAGGTACGACTATCGACCTTCGTCCAATCTGCAATGTCGGACAAAGAGTAGAAAAGGGAGATATTCTCACCGAAGGTTACTCAACAGAAAAGGGCGAATTGGCTTTGGGTCGAAACCTTAAGGTTGCGTTCATGCCTTGGAAGGGATATAACTATGAGGATGCGATTGTTCTTAACGAACGCATGGTTCGTGAAGATATTTTGACATCTGTCCATGTAGATGAATATACTTTGGAAGTTCGCGAGACAAAACGCGGTATGGAAGAGTTGACATCTGATATTCCAAATGTTAGCGAGGAAGCGACTAAGGACCTTGACGAAAGAGGTATCATTCGCGTTGGAGCATACGTCGTTCCTGGTGATATTATGATTGGTAAGATTACACCGAAGGGCGAAAGCGATCCGACACCGGAAGAAAAATTGTTGCGTGCTATCTTTGGCGATAAAGCCGGAGATGTTAAGGATGCATCATTAAAGGCATCTCCTTCGTTGAAGGGTGTAGTAATCGGTACAAATCTATTCTCTCGTGCAATTAAGAAACGTGGAGCGAAAGCAAATGCTCAATTGCCAATTTTGGATGAAGAATATGCTGAAAAGCAAGCTGCTTTGAAGGCTGTCTTGATTGAAAAGTTGCAAACAATTACAGCAGGTCAGGTTTCTCAAGGAGTCAAGGACTTTATCGGCGTTGACATCATCTCTAAGGGAGTAAGTTTCGACGGATTTAATTTCGGAACAATCAATTATGAGACAGTAAACTTAAGCAAATGGACAGCAGACGAGCGTGTCAACAACATGGTGACAGCCGTAATTACAAACTATTTGCGTAAGTCAAAAGAAATCGATAGCGAATTGCGTCGTAAGAAATTTGATATTTCTATTGGTGATGAGTTGCCATCAGGCATTATGCAAATGGCAAAAGTATATATTGCCAAGAAGCGCAAGATCGGTGTCGGTGATAAGATGGCGGGACGTCACGGTAACAAGGGTATTGTGTCAAGAGTAGTTCGTCAGGAGGATATGCCATTCCTTGAAGATGGAACTCCTGTTGATATTGTTCTTAACCCTCTTGGTGTGCCTTCTCGTATGAACTTGGGTCAGATTTTCGAAACTGTTCTCGGATGGGCAGGTAGAGAGTTGGGCGAAAAGTTTGCTACTCCTATTTTCGACGGAGCAACATTAGACGATTTGAATGAGTGGACAGATAAAGCCGGTATCCCACGCTTTGGTAAGACATATCTCTACGACGGTGGTACAGGCGATCGTTTCGACCAACCTGCAACAGTGGGTGTGATTTACATGCTTAAGCTTGGTCACATGGTTGAAGATAAGATGCACGCACGTTCTATCGGTCCTTACTCATTGATTACACAGCAACCTCTTGGTGGTAAAGCACAATTTGGTGGTCAGCGTTTCGGGGAAATGGAAGTTTGGGCGCTTGAAGCATTCGGCGCAGCACACATTCTCCAAGAAATTTTGACAATCAAGAGTGATGATGTAGTCGGAAGAAGCAAGGCATACGAAGCAATTGTCAAAGGTGATTCTATGCCAAATCCGGGCATCCCTGAGTCTTTGAATGTATTGTTGCATGAACTTCGCGGACTTGGTCTTAGCATAACAATGGATTAAAAAACGACGTAAAGAAACATTAATATGGCTTTCAGAAGAGATAATAAAATAAAGAGCAACTTCTCGAAAATCACAATCAGCTTGGCATCGCCGGAGGAGATTAAAGAGAAGTCAAGTGGTGAAGTATTGAAGCCTGAGACAATCAACTATCGCACATATAAGCCTGAACGTGATGGCTTGTTCTGTGAAAAGATATTTGGTCCTGTCAAGGATTATGAGTGCCACTGCGGTAAGTACAAGAGAATACGCTATAAAGGTATTGTCTGCGATCGTTGCGGTGTAGAAGTCACTGAAAAGAAAGTGCGTCGTGAACGTATGGGGCATATCGAATTGGTTGTACCGGTAGCTCATATCTGGTATTTCCGTTCTTTGCCTAACAAGATCGGTTATCTTCTCGGTCTTCCTTCAAAGAAACTTGATGCAGTAATCTATTACGAAAGATACGTTGTCATCAATCCGGGTAATCGCGAAGATGTTCAAAAGTTTGATCTTTTAGCAGAAGAAGAATATTTGAAGATAATGGATGAACTTCCGGAAAGCAATCGCTATTTGGAAGATTCAGATCCTAACAAGTTTGTTGCAAAAATGGGTGCTGAAGCAATCTATGATTTGCTTTTGGATATCGACCTTGATGCTCTATCATACGAATTGCGCCACCGTGCAAATACCGATGGCTCACAACAACGTAAGACAGAGGCATTGAAGCGACTCCAAGTAGTCGAATCATTCCGTGCTTCACGCAATACCAACCGTCCAGAGTGGATGGTGCTTAAGGCTGTGCCGGTAATTCCGCCGGAATTGCGTCCGCTCGTTCCGCTTGATGGTGGCCGTTTTGCGACATCAGACTTGAATGATTTATATCGCAGAGTAATCATACGTAACAATCGTCTTAAACGTTTGATCGAAATTCAGGCTCCTGAGGTGATTTTGCGTAACGAAAAGCGTTTGTTGCAAGAAGCTGTTGACTCATTGCTCGACAACTCTCGCAAATCAAGCGCTGTGAAATCAGATGTTAACCGTCCATTGAAATCACTTTCTGACAGTTTGAAAGGTAAGCAAGGACGTTTCCGTCAGAACCTTCTCGGTAAGCGTGTCGATTATTCAGCTCGTTCGGTAATTGTCGTTGGTCCTGAATTGAAGATGCACGAATGTGGTATTCCGAAATTGATGGCTGCCGAATTGTATAAGCCATTTATCATCAGAAAACTTATCGAGCGTGGCATCGTAAAGACAGTGAAGAGCGCGAAAAAAATTGTCGATCGCAAAGAGCCTGTGGTATGGGATATCCTTGAACACGTAATGAAGGGTCATCCGGTGTTGCTTAACCGTGCTCCGACACTTCACCGTCTTGGTATCCAGGCGTTCCAGCCAAAGATGATTGAAGGTAAGGCTATTCAGTTGCACCCATTGGCATGTACAGCGTTCAATGCCGACTTCGACGGTGACCAGATGGCTGTTCACTTGCCACTTGGCAACGAAGCAATCTTGGAAGCGCAAATGCTTATGCTCGGTGCTCACAACATCTTGAACCCTGCGAATGGTGCGCCTATTACTGTGCCTTCTCAAGACATGGTTCTCGGTCTTTACTATATCACAAAACTACGTAGTGGCGACAAGGGCGAGGGTACAATTTTCTACGGTCCGGAAGAAGCTGAAATCGCTTACAACGAAGGACGTGTGACTCTCCATGCTCCTGTGACTATATATGTTGACGATGTCGATGCAGAAGGTAATCCTATCAAGGTGCTTAAAGAGCAGACTTCTGTTGGTCGTGTATTGTTCAATCAATTCGTGCCTAAAGAAATCGGTTATGTTAACGAAATCATCTCTAAGAAATCACTTCGCAACATCATTAGTAAGGTGATTAAGACTTGTGGTGTGACACGTTCGGCTCAATTCCTTGATGATATCAAGAACTTGGGTTACAAGATGGCGTTTAGAGGTGGTCTTTCATTCAACCTTGGCGACGTAATCATTCCAAAGGAAAAAGAAGAATATGTAGCCGACGGTTATGCGCAAGTGGAAGAAGTGATGAACAACTATCAAATGGGTTTCATCACAGCAAACGAACGTTACAACCAGGTTATTGATATTTGGACACACGTTAACTCTAAACTTGCCGACACCTTGATGAAGCAGATGAAGGAAGACCAAAAGGGCTTCAACTCTGTCTATATGATGCTTGATTCAGGTGCCCGTGGTTCTAAGGACCAGATTCGTCAGCTTTCAGGTATGCGTGGTCTTATGGCTAAACCGCAAAAGAGTGGTTCTGAAGGTGGTCAGATTATCGAAAACCCTATCTTGGCTAACTTTAAGGAAGGTCTGTCGGTGCTTGAGTACTTTATCTCTACCCACGGTGCGCGTAAGGGTCTTGCCGATACAGCGTTGAAGACTGCCGATGCGGGTTATTTGACACGTCGTCTTGTCGATGTTGCTCACGACGTGATTATCACAGAAGAAGACTGTGGAACGCTTCGTGGTCTTGTCTGCACAGAAATTAAGAATAATGAAGAAGTTGTCGCTTCGTTGAGCGAACGTATCTTAGGTCGTGTATCTGTTCATGATATTGTGGATCCATACACTAACGAATTGATCGTCGCAGCCGGAGAGGAAATCAACGAAGTAGCAGCTGAAAGAATAGAAAAATCTCCGATCGAGTCGGTAGAAATTCGTTCGGTATTGACATGTGAATCGAAGAAAGGCGTATGTGCTAAATGTTATGGCCGCAACCTTGCCAACCACCGTATGGTTCAAAAGGGTGAATCTGTCGGCGTAATCGCAGCACAATCAATCGGTGAGCCGGGTACGCAGTTGACACTTCGTACGTTCCACGTCGGTGGTGTTGCAGGTAACGTGGCTGCTGTCAAGGACGTGACTTCACGCTATGACGGACGTCTTGAAATCGATGAGCTTCGTACAGTCAAAGATGCTGACGGCGGAAATATCGTTGTCGGTCGTATGGCTGAAATGCGTATCGTTGAGCCTAAGTCGGGAATGGTGCTTACGACTGCCAATATCCCTTACGGTTCGAAACTCTTCTTCGAAAGTGGTGCAGAAGTGCATAAGGGCGATATGATTTGCGAATGGGACCCATTCAACGCCGTAATCGTCAGTGAAGAAAAGGGTAAGGTTAAGTTCGAAAATGTCGTTGAAGGTGTGACTTATCGCGTCGAATCCGACGAAGCGACAGGTCTCCGCGAAAAGATCATAACAGAATCGAAAGACCGTACAAAAGTGCCTGAAGCTCACATCGTCGATAATGATGGCAACATCATGCGTACATATTCATTGCCGGTAGGCGCTCACTTGCTAATCGAAGACGGCGAAGAATTGAAGCCGGGTCAAGTGTTTGTGAAGATTCCACGTGCTGCAGGTAGCGCAGGTGACATCACCGGTGGTCTTCCTCGTGTTACAGAGTTGTTTGAAGCTCGTAACCCGTCTAACCCTGCTGTTGTCAGCGAAATAGATGGTGAAGTGGAATTTGGCAAAATCAAGCGTGGTAATCGCGAAATCAGCGTAACATCCAAGCTCGGTGAAGTCAAGAAATATCTTGTGCCATTGTCAAAGCAAATCCTTGTGCAAGAAAACGACTACGTTCGTGCCGGTACTCCGCTTTCTGATGGAGCTGTGACTCCAAGCGACATCCTTAACATCAAGGGCCCTACTGCTGTTCAAGAATATATCGTTAACGAAGTTCAAGACGTTTACCGTATGCAGGGTGTTAAGATTAATGATAAACACTTCGAAGTCATCGTGCGTCAAATGATGCGTAAGGTCAACATCCTTGATCCGGGTGATACTCGATTCCTTGAACAACAAGTTGTCGATAAGCTCGACTTCATGGAAGAAAATGATCGTATTTGGGGCAAGAAGGTGATCGTCGATGCAGGCGACAGCACAAATGTATTCCCAGGTCAGATTATCACTGTGCGCAAGCTTCGCGATGAAAACTCTGCTCTTAAGCGCAAAGACTTGAGAACTATCACAGTGCGTGATGCTGTTCCGGCTACAAGCGAACAGATACTTCAAGGTATCACTCGTGCCGCTCTTCAAACTAAGAGCTTCATCTCAGCTGCTTCCTTCCAGGAAACAACTAAGGTGCTCAACGAAGCAGCTATCAATGGCAAGACAGATACGCTTGAAGGTATGAAGGAAAATGTGATTTGCGGTCACTTGATTCCTGCCGGTACAGGTCTGCGTGAATATGGTAAACTTATCGTTGCCAACAAAGATGAATATGAAGCTTTGAAAAAAGAAGAATATGCAGTCGTTGAAGAAAACGAAAAGTAATACGAAAAAGTCATAATTATAATATTTGCAAATTATGGGTGGCATGCACAAAAAAATGTGTGTGCCACCTTTGTTATACGCTCCGAATTTGCTATCTTTGTGGTATGAAACGCATTGTCAGGAGAAATCGTGTAGGCAAGATGTCGTTAGTCATCGCAATGTTGCTTGTGATGATGGTCGGTTGTCGTCGTTATGCAGGCGACGAGGCGGCTGTCGGCTCGGCGTTGGCTGTGGCTGACTCGTTGCGCTACGATGCCCCGGCTGCTACCGACAGCATCATTCGCAGCCTCGATGCCGACTCGCTCGGCAGTCGCGCCAATGCAGCTCTTTACGCCTTGCTTGCCAACGAAGTCAATCTCTATGGCGACCAAGTGGCAGTGGCAGACTCTTTGGCAGATATCGCCGTCGATTACTATCGCCTGCGACGATGGTTCTCAGAGCGTAATCGCTATCTCTACGCTCGCGCACTGATGCAGAAAGCCATTCAGCAATCTGTGGATGATGAAGATGCTGACGTAATAAGTACGCATAAACTCGCATCAGAACTGATTGATACCACCAATCGCGCGAATTTCAACCTTGTGGCGGATGTGCAATTCAATTTAGCGACTCTTTATGCTAAGTCATTCTCTCCCAAGAAAGAATCTCTTGACATATTTAAGCGTGCAAATCATTATTATATGCTTGCCGATAATAAGCGAAGATCGGCAAATTGTTTATGTATGATAGGCGCATATTATAGAGGTGTCGATATGGATAGTGCCTATAAGTACATGAATGCTTCGCTACACCTTAGCCGACAGATAGGTGACTCTGCGATTGTTTTTCGCAATTTGGCTCACATCGAGCGAGCCTATTACATGCAAGGCAGATATGAGGAGTGCAAGCAACGTTGTCTCTACATCTTGAGGCAAGGACCCAATCATGTCGTCAAGAACGAAGTGCTGTTTGACCTTAGCAAAGCATACGCTCGTCTTGGTATTCTCGATTCAGCAGAATACTATAAATCGCAGATGACGTTAGATATCGATTCTCCAAGAGATCGCTACAAGATGTATTCCCTCAACGAAGTGCTATCGCTTAGTCGTGGCGACAACCTTGCCGCCTATCATTATCTTGATAGTGCATCAAAACTATCGGCTAAAGTCACTTCAGATAGTAAGCTTATGCAGATGCACAAAATCAGAGAGAAATATGACTATACTAAAATTGAACTGAAAAATCGGCAACTGCAAAATTGGGTGTTGGTAATGCTCATCATAGTGATAATTATGGTTGGTATTATTTTTTATCGCCGATCTCGTTTTAAGCATGATTTGTTGCAGCAAGAATTGCTTGTTGCGGAGTTGCAACAAAGCATCACAATGTTGCAGCAAAAACACTCTGCCGGCTTTATGCCGAAAGAATGTAACGCAACCACTGATGCAGATGTCAGTCGTACCCGATTCAACGAGGTCTATCGTAGATATTTAGAGGTCTTTGGTAAAATTCGTGAACTGACTACTTACATATCTAAAGATGGTCAAAATTTGAATATAATCAAGACAATGGTTAGCTCGCTTTCAGAGGACAAAGAACTATCGCACAACTTTATCGGTGAAGTGCATGCCTATGTCAATGCGCATCACAACAATATACTTGAGCACTTGCGTTCGCTCCACCCAAGTCTAAAAGAAGATGACATCGATCTCTTGGCTCTGATGCTTGCCGGCTATAACACTTCGATGATTGTCATCTGTATGGGATATACAGATAGAGCTTCATTGAACAATAAAAGGAGCAGACTTAAAAAGCGTCTTGGTATAGATGTGTCTATATCAGCTTATCTACAACAACTGATCGAATCTACCCAAAAACAAGGCTAAAACAGCTTAAAAATCCACTGATTATCGTTAAAAGCGGGGTGATTAGAAATTTTGTTTTTACCCCTATTGATTATCAATGAGTTACAAGCCACTGATTAGAAAAATAATTCCACTGATGACTTGTTTTTCTAAAATATATGTTTTAAATTTGTGGCAAACAAATTCATAAAATAACATTCTTAAATTACTTTTTTTATGCTCAATGGGAAACCCGAATCTGCCACCGTCAGTGTCTATACCGAGCAAG
>JAZTZN010000012.1:0-109927 GCA_045637445.1 Muribaculaceae bacterium | reverse complement strand
CTCTTTGGCAAAGGATGACGAACTAGGCAGGGCATTGCAGGATATGAATTTACCACAGCGTGAAAGGGCGTCTAAAAAGGAGTAGTAGGCTATGAAGAAATTGTATGTATATGCCGATTTTGATTGGCTCAAGGAGATTGAGTTGATTGGAGAGCTTGGTTACGAATCGCTTCGTGGCTCGGACAGTTATAGTTTCAAGTTTGCCGATAGTTGGATAAAAAAGTACAATGCTATCACCCTCAGCGAAGACCTTAACAACTATCCGGGGATACAATATACCCAACCAAATAAAGATATTTTCGGTTGCTTTGCCGATGCACTGCCCGACAGATGGGGAAGAACCCTTCTCCTCCGTCGTGAACAAATTTTGGCACAAGAGGAGAGCAGGCCAGTTCGCCGATTATCATCGTTTGACTTTTTGACGGGCATTGATGACTTTTCCCGTATGGGTGGTTTCCGTTTCAAAGAAACGCCTGATGGTGAGTTCATAAACGCGGACAACTCTTTGCGTATTCCACCATTGACCGACTTGCGCGAACTCATTGCAGCAAGCAAGGAAATTGAAAAAAGCGAGGACGCTAATATCCTTCCCGAAAAAAGATGGATTGCCCAACTTGTGCAGCCGGGTTCTTCGCTTGGTGGTGCAAGACCGAAGGCAAATGTTGTAGATACAGACCGCAGTATATACGTGGCTAAGTTTCCATCATTGAAGGATGACTATGATGTGGGATTGTGGGAACATTTCTGCCATCTGCTTGCCAAGAACGCAGAAATCAATGCCGCTGAAACAAAGGTGCTTGCAATAAATGACAAGCATCATACGCTCCTTTCTCGACGTTTTGACCGAACAAATGAAGGTAAACGAATTCACTTTGCATCCGCAATGACATTGCTTGGATTGAATGATGGCGACAACGCTACAACAGGACACGGATATATTGACATTGTTGATTTTATCATTAGCGGTTGTACCGATGTTGATGTGAACTTGCGAGAGTTATTCCGCAGAGTTGCTTTCAATATATGCGTTGGCAACAGCGACGACCATTTCCGTAATCACGGTTTTCTGCTAACTGCAAAGGGTTGGACTCTTTCGCCAGCATACGATATGAACCCAACGCTGAATGACCACCAAAGTCTGCTAATCAATAGCAAAACTAACAAGGCTGATTTGTCTATTTTGCTCAACTCGTGTGAGGAATATATGCTTACTAACGAAGTGGCAAAAGGGATTATCGACGATGTTGTTGCAGCAGTTAAAGATTGGCAAACATTAGCAAATAGATTAGGCATTGCAAAACGAGAAATGAGTTTGTTCGAGGGAGTGTTTGACTGCAGAACAAAGATTTAATCACAGTAGAAATCATTATATATATAAAAGGTAGCTATGAAGCCATTGTATTATGTAGAAAGCATTAAGCATTCAGAGAATAGCACGACAGCTTTACTATTATACATTCCCAATAATATAGAAAAGTGGGTGAATGTTAATAAAGATTTCAAGAAGTATATTAAAGTTAGACTCACCACGGATTGGTTAAATACTATCCGAGAAGGGAGATTTGTTTACAAAATCAATGACAACACATATGAGATAGCAAACAACGATTATCGTGTTACACAAATCCACGAGCGCTACAATAGGCTAATTGAAAATCTAACACACAACCTAACAGAAGCCCCTAGGTTTTTATATGATAAAGTGTATTCGCTATACTCCTACCACATAAATGTTGGGCACGGAAATCATTCGTTAATAGTTTTTGAATCAATTGGTAAAGTACATATTTGGATGATTGACTGTTCTGATTATGATTTTATTTCTCATCGTTATTATTGCAACAACATTAAAGATTGTTTGAACCATATTAGGCATAAATTCCAACTTGCTGACCCTATCCATATTGATGTAGTAATGTTAACTCACGCTCATTATGATCATTATTCAGGTATTAACTATTACATTAATACAAATATGATTGACAATAGAACTAAGGCTTATATCAATCTTAGATATAAAATAGCAAGTCATAACTTTAACAATCTTTTGTCGCAATTAAACAATATAAGAATCCAAATAATAGAACCATTTAGTCACAATAGCTGCGACAATATTAAGATTTTACATCCAAACCTTCAAAATTTTAACAATAATCTTTCATTGAATAATCTCTCTAGTGTATACAATATTTCATTTGATGAAAAGTCATATTTTGTTTTCCCTGGGGATTTAGAAGAAAAAGGTTGGTGTCTCATAGATGTAAATAAATGTTGTCCTTATATGAATAGGACAAAATATTATGCAATATCGCATCATGGTAGCATTAATGGTCATTTGAGAAAGACATTTTGCCATTGTAAAAATGCCCAAATAAACAATATCAAGGACTGCCTACACCGTAATACTATTACCGTGTTAATGGGACGAGATAATGCTTTTTCAGGAATATATTCTCAAAAAGTTTTGAATGACTTTAATGGCAGAGCTCTCCTTTCTGAAAAAGATCCTAACAATAATCGTGCAAGATTTCTTGAAATAGATATGTTGTCTGATATTCATAAATGGTATTAGCATTCAAATATTTTCACTACCTTGGCTTCGCCGAAGGTAGGCTTCGCCTCGGATGAAAATAATGATAGGCAACATGAATATTAAGTTCATATTGCCAATATCAAATGGTCGTAACGCCACTTGTTACCCCATCTTGCCTGTAAGGTAGGCTTTGGTTCGTTCATCCAAAGGGTTGGTGAACATTGTCTCCGTATCACCATACTCAACAAGTTCGCCCAAATACATAAACATTGACTTTGAGGATATACGTTTTGCCTGCCCCATATTGTGAGTAACGATAAGAATTGTAACCTCCTTCTGTAATTCCAAAAGAAGTCCTTCGATATGCTTTGTCGCAATGGGGTCGAGCGCAGATGTCGGTTCATCCATCAATAGCACATCCGGTTTCATAGCCAAAGCACGAGCGATACACAAACGTTGCTGCTGACCACCCGAAAGGAATGTACCTTTCTTGTTGAGTACATCCTTCACCTCGTCCCAAAGAGCCACACTGCGCAAGCAACGTTCTACAGTCGCATCTTTCTCAGCCTTAGAGAGTTTAATGCCGTTTAATGCAAAACCCGAAAGCACATTGTCGTATATGCTCATAGTTGGAAATGGTGTAGGACGTTGGAAAACCATGCCCACACGGCGACGCACATCAATAGGCTCCATAGATAGGATATTCTCTCCATTAAGCAATATTTCGCCATCGACACGGATATTCTGGTAGAGATTGTGCATAAGGTTTACAGCACGCAGAAGTGTCGATTTACCACAACCCGAAGGTCCCATAATAGCTGTGATGGTATTCCTCTCAATAGCCGCCGACACATATTTCACAGCCATTGTTTGCTTGGTATATGATACACAAGTTTTCTTAAATTCCAATATAGGTTTTACTGATTCCATTTCTTTGCAATATATTTAGCGGTAAGATTTAATGTAAGAACAAATAGCAATAGGAAGAGCGATGCACCCCAAATCAATTCTTGTAGGTTTGGATCATTGAAAAACTCCCATATAAGTAACGGTACTGCCGAGATTGGTTTATCGATAGAGAAACGTATCAGCGAGCAACCGAGTGCTGTAAACATTAGCGGTGCAGTCTCACCAATCACTCGTGAAATAGCAAGCAAAACGCCCGTAAAAATACCACCAAATGCTGCGGGCAACTGTACTTTCATCATCACTCGTGCCTTATTTCCACCCAACGCCAATCCAGCCTCCTTGAGCGATACAGGGAGTATCTTAAGCGTCTCCTCTGTAGAACGGATGATAAGCGGAAGCATCATAATACAAAGAGCTACACTACCGGCTATTGCCGAATATCCCTTCATAGGAACAACCACCCAGATGTATGTTATGATACCGATAATTACAGACGGTGTACCTTGCAGCAAGTCAGTAAGGTAACTTACAACTTGAGCAAAATGATTCTTAGGATTCTCTGCCAGGAATGCACCGCATAAAATACCCAGAGGGACAGCAACAACGACAGCCATTCCCAGCATAATCATCGTACCGATAATACCGTTGGCTATACCACCCGGTATGGGTTCTCCCGCTTCGATGGCTTTCATCGCCTTATAAGCCGTCGGCGTAGGCTCTGTAAAAAACGACCAAGATAGTTGGTCATAACCACGCAACAGCACTTCTCCCAAAATGGCAAGCAGAGGGACAGCTGTAAGAGCAGCAAGAAGACATACGCCCCATAACATAAGTTTGTCCTTTGCCAAGCGATTTTTAAGTCTTAATCTATTCATATTACACTATTCTTGCTCGTTTAATCATTATCTTACCCACCATATTGATTACTGCGGTTATCAGGAATAGAATCAAGCCTATCGCAATCAGTGATGAGAGTCGCAAATCGTCAGCCTCGCCAAATTGGTTGGCAATGATTGATGCCATCGAATTACCGGTAGAAGTAATCGAGTCGGGGATATTATTCGTATTGCCAATAAGCATTGTCACTGTCATCGTTTCTCCTAAGGCTCGACCAATAGCCAAAACATACGACGAAAAGATACCTGAGCCGGCAACCGGGAAAACGATCTTACGAATCACCTCAGCTCGTGTTGCTCCCAAACTATATGCTCCTTCCTTTAAATCATTTGGCACCATCTTAATAAACTCCGCACTCAACGAGGCTGCATACGGCACAATCATAATAGCTAATACTAATGAAGCTGTAAGAACGCCAGAACCCTGAGGGGAGATATTAAGAGCCATTATCAATGGACGAAGCGTATAAAAGCCCCATAGACCATAAATAATGGAAGGAATACCTGCCAGCAAATCTGTAACGGTGCTCAACACTGCTGCCACTCGCGTCCCCTTGAAATACTCACCAACAAACAATGCGACAGGGAGTGAAAAGGGAATACAAAATATGAGAGCCAATAGCGTAGTCATCAGCGTCCCCGTAATGAATGGCAAAGCTCCATACTGCTCTGCTCCCTCTGTATAGCTCCATTCCGAAGAGATGAGAAAATTCAAAAATCCGAAATGTTCGAAAGCCTCGTATGCGTCAGTGACGAGAGCATAAACAACGCCCCCGCACACTATCGGCATAATGAGTGCAGCGATGAATAATATAACTTTATATATCTTATCGTTCATATACATCTATTATTGCAATATTGCCACACCGTCAAAAGTAACGGTCTTCAAATTTGTCATGCTGAGTTCCTTAGCCTTGTCAGGGAGCGGTGCATAGTGTACCTCAGAGGTAATACCCTGAGCCTCATCTGAAAGGATATATTTCAATAGATCAAGTGTTGCCATTGCCTGTTCTTTACTGCGATCAGAGTAGTTCTGTTCCTTGTATATAATCATCCAAGTGAATGTTGAGATAGGATAGGCACCGGCTGCATCAGCATTAGTAATAGAGCAACGTGTGTCAGTCGGAATCTCTCCCGACGCTGCTGCCGAGATGGTTGCAGATGAAGGCAACACAAACTCCCCATGAAGGTTCTGTATTCGTGCATAAGGGATATTTTGTGCGAAAGCATATTCTGAACCCACATAACCGATAGAATTCTTTGTCTGCTTGATTACACCTGCCACTCCGGGATTTCCCTTTGCTGCTTGTCCAGAAGGAAAGTTGACAGACTTACCTGCTCCGAAATTGGATGCCCACATCGGACTTACCTTTGTCAAATAGTCAGTGAATACGAATGTTGTACCCGATCCGTCCGAACGGAATACAGGGATAACAGACTCTGCAGGAAGAGCAACACCGGGGTTAAGGGCTGCTATTCGCTCATCGTTCCACTTCTTGATATTGCCGGCAAAAATTTCAGCAATCAATTCACCGGAAAGGTTTAACTCATTCACTCCCTCAAGGTTATATGCAAGGACCACAGCTCCCATACATGTCGGAACATGAACCACTTCCGGCATTTCTGCCATCTCTTTATCGGTCAAGAAGGCATCGCTACCTGCAAAATCCACAATCTTGTCGCGCAAGTTACGCACACCGCCACCCGAGCCGATACCACCGTATGCAACAGCATCACCATTTACTTGAGCAAAGTTTTCAAAGACTACATTGTAGAACGGAAGAGGGAATGTTGCACCTGCTCCCGAAAGCTCCTGGGCCTTACGACCACCATCATTTGAATTACCGCCACAAGCTGTAAGAGCAAGGGCAACTACTAATGTCATAATTGACAAAATAATCTTTTTCATATCGTTCTTTATAAATTTGACACTGCAAAAGTATCGTGCTAAAGTTTCATAATTGTTTCAAAAAAATTAGGGTTTTATGAATACTTCGACATATAATAAAAAGATTCCTCTTTTCAGAAATCTAATCCGACAAGAGGAATCAAATGCTTAAAATTGGAAATCACAAACAAAAATATATTATTTTGTCCACCCATTCATCCAAGTACATTCCTTTTTTATATCATCTAACGAAGCATATTCAAAAGATTGTTCAGACATGTTTCCTGCACCGACAAACAACTCATTTGTATAAATACCTTCCTTGCTATCCAAAATGCCGGAGATGCTCACAGATTTAAGTATTGAAGTGCCATTAAGTAACGAATTTTCCGTTTCAATACTTTCTACTGCTATAGCCTTTGCCTTTCCACAGACTTTTGCAGATGTAATTTCCACCTCAGTACCACGACGCAGACGGATACCTTGTTTACTACCACCGTTGCCTACTAAAATAAGGTTACGCAATATAGGATGCGAAACCGGTGTAGCCGCATAATTATTTTCATTGTTGTCAGCTTCAATCAAGCAGTCGCAGTCATAGCCCAATTTGCTTTCTACCTCTTGAAATGCTACCATATTTTCACCCTTTCCGTTCCAGCCTTCCGTCCAGTCGAACGAATCATCCGAGCAATTTACCACCACCATATTCTTGACATTGACCGAACCACCAAAGAATTCAAAGCCGTCATCTGAGCCATGATAAGCTTCGCAGTTTTCCACAATAGTACCATTACCTACACCATAGAAAGTCATACCATTAGCTTCGTGCTCTTCATCGAAAGCATATCCTGTATATTCCACGCGAACATATTTTAACACTCCGCTATTGTCAGCATCGTTGTCTCCACCATATACAGCACCTCCGATTTCTGAGCTGCCCTTACCACCTTCTGCATTAGTATGAGCACGTCCACAAATATGTATGCCGCCCCACGCTCCGGGCTCTTCCTTGGATGATGTCATTACAATAGGAGCGGATGCCGTACCTTCAGCATTGATTTTTGCTCCTTGTTCAACCAGGATATAATCCACTCGGTCGTCATACTGTGCAACAATTCTTACACCAGGCTCGATATTGAGTGTTGCTCCGTCCTTAACCAAGAGTTCTCCGTTCAAGGTATAAGAGTTGCCTGATTTAAGAGTCAAATCCGATGTGATGCTTCCTTGTAATACGGAAGGTTCCGGTTTAGGTATTTCCGGATCATCATTTGTACTGCATGAAGTAAGTGTGATAGCACACATTCCGGCAATCAAGCCCATTGTTTTCAAATTCATTGTTTTCATACTTTTAAAATTTTTAGTTAGATAAAAATGTTGTTTCATTATAATTTATAACTTATTCCGATTTCAAAGTTTGGTCCGTATTTATAGCGTTCCACCTCCACTTTTGTTCCGGTGACAGGGACATCCTGTACGAATACCATATCATTGCCCAACATGTCGTTTACCTGGAATTTAATGCTCCAATGCTTGTTTATACGATAACTTGCATTGAAATTCAACGTATGGACTGCCTGTTGTTTAATGTCACCCAACTGTGAGACACCGACCGCATGAATTCTACTGCCTTGCATATTGTAAAGTAGGGCAAGACTCAAGTCATTGTTTTCTGCCAATTCCGGCGTCCACGTGATATCTGCGTTCAAGAGGAGCGGTGAAGCACCTTGTAGCGAACGCTCCTTATTGGTATATGCTCCACTTTGCGGCAGTTTTACATTTGTGTACATATAGCTGGCATTTGCCCCCAATTTCAGGTCTTTGACCAATTCCTTTCTGAATTCCACTTCCACACCTGTGGCAACACCATTGTCTGCATTGCGGAATGAGTGTAGTGTAGCACCACCGTTCAATTCCTGAATTCGTTCAATAGGACTCTCCAAATATTTAAAGTAACCAGTCACGCTCAACATGTCTCCATTCGGACGAAACAACTCATAACGCAAATCAAAGTTATAGTTGTATCCGTTCTGCAAATTCTCATTACCTCGTATCTGTGCCGATCCGTATGATTCTTGATAAGTAAATGGAGCCATTTCAATGAACGACGGTCGGGTTACTGTACGTGAAGCTGCCATACGTAATACATTGATGTCATTAATCATATATTTCAAGTTAATCGCAGGGAATAAATCATTTGTATTCAAGTCACGACGTTTCGCATACCAATCACCACCGTCAGAAGCATATTTCACCCATTGACGGCTAACCTCGTAACGTAAACCAAGGTTTATAAGAAACTTCTCGTTCGGATAGACGTCCGCCATTATATATCCGGCTATTATACCGGCACCTGCCATGTAGCTATCTTTGGGTTGCTTCTTGCGTTCCACAACGATTTTTCCATTAGCAATGTTCTCCTGATTCAAGAATCCGTCTGTATCATAAATTGATGATATTTCAGGATTCAGACGATTCAGATTGTAATAGAAACGAGTTCCCATATAGTCTCTATTTTTATCCTTGTAATTTAGTCCAATCTTTAAAAAGCTTTTATCATTCCATTTCCATTTCAGCCCTAAGTTACAATTCCATTCATCTTCATTGAGACTACCAAAATAACGCATCGTTTCTTGACGATTTAATTTGAAGAGATTCAATTCACCGTTTTCATGAATATACATAACTTGTCTTCGGTCAGGCTCATCACTGCCGGTCGTGCCATACGACACACCCCAATCCAACAACAATTTCTCACTTAAAAAATTGTGGAATCCATTTAACTGATGATTTTGCAGGGTGTAGATATGAGTGACATTATTACTTCCTATCAATTTATGACCTTCCGCATCTACACCATTGCGATTTTGGTATTCGTCATTTGCATTTCGAGCGTAGAAGAATGTATAGCCTATACGATCTGATTCGCGTAATGTAAAACCGACATATCCCAATGCCGACATTTTCAGCGTCTGAGCATAACTATTATAATTGAAATCACTCTGCACATTTCCTGTTGCCTCTAATGTTTTATAAAAGGCATTGTATATATTCTGATAGTCATTACTTAAGTTGATAGAAGCCAATACACTTAGGGTTTGTTCTCCCAACTTGAAGTTCTTTCCCATGCTGATATTTCCTCCCAATGCAGGCAAAGCAGTCTTCTTACTGACTTGAAAAGTAGTAGGGAAGATATTCTTGGTCTTTACATACTCGTCAAATTCCTGCAATGGCATATCCAACACATTACGACTAATGACAGATGTCTTGAAGAGCGATCCGTTTCTATCCATCTGATAACGGGTTCTGCCTATTGTATTGAATGCTCCACCCGTATTGAATGAAATCTCAAAGAAATCATCCGGAACATTTACCTTTGTCCTAATGTCTATATGCGCTCCGCTATAATCTGCAAATGAGGACACATTAAAAACCTTACTGACCGTAATATTCTGAATAGTCGATGACGGGAATAGATCAAGAGGCACCAACTTGTTATCCGGGTTTGGTGAAGCTATTGCAAGCCCGTTAAGCGTAGTAAGACTATATCTGTCTCCCAAACCTCGAACTATGAGCTGACCTGCTGATGCAATAGAGATACCTGTCATTTTCTTGACACCTTCCTGCACATCGGAAATACCCTTAATACTCAATTCCTTTGCACCGATATTCTCAATAGCTACATTAGATTTCTGCCGTTCCTTTTGCAATGCCAACACACCCTCCAAGTTTTTGCGTGCAACCACAGTCACTTCGCCTAATTCCAAATTATCGGGTTCGAGTACAATTTCAACATCAACTATCTGAGACGTCAATTGAATATTCAATTCTTTAGTCTTATAGGAAATGAACGATACAATCAAAGTACATTCATTTTGTTGAATATCAGCAATTTCAAATCGTCCATCAAGATCAGTAGCTACACCTGACGTTGTTTCCTTAACATATATAGTAGCTCCAATCAATGATTCTCCGGTAGAACAGTCTTTAACTATACCTTTCAAAGTGGCAGCATGTACCAATGCGACTGTACATAATAACAATAATGTAATCAAACATTTTCTCATATTCACTTCTGTTTTCTCTTTTATTCGCTGCAAAGGTATCAGTATATAATTTCATAAGAGTTTCAAAAAAGTTTGTCTTTAATTAAATGGTTGTTACAGTACAACTGTAAATATTTTGAAACAACCTCAATTCTTGCGATTACCCAAACTATAGTGACTACACAAATTATTAGTGTCCACTAAAATTATTCAACATTAAAAATTAGCCGTTAACTTCATTAAAAAAATAGGGTTTGTATCACTCAGAAATGAGTGATGAGAGAGATATTCCAACGCATCATTACATTATTCGACATCAATCTTAGGTATGATCAATAAAAAAATGTGTCGAACTTTGAAAGCCCGACACATTTTGCAATCTAATGTGTTATGAAAAATTAATTTTCCAATTATTTAACTCTTACTTTTAATGTTTGAGAACCTATCACTACTGCATATACACCAGGTTCAGCGTAGATAGTTTCATTGTTTGCTTCTGCATTGAAGATGATCTTACCGTCAGAAGAAACGACTTTAGCAATCACTCCGTTTGCATTCATGATGCGGATATTGCCTTGACCTGCCACAACTCTTACATTGTTAGTGAATGAGCCTACTGAGCCATTACCAATTGACACAACATTTGAGTATGTTGATTCACCCTTGTCATAAACTACAGTAACCTTGTATTCATAACGTTTTGTTGGGTCAATAGTATCATCCAAGAAGAAGTTTTCAACGATTGGTTCGCTTGTAATCTTAACGCCGTCGCGATAAACATTGTAACCAACGAGACCAAGTTCTTCAGCTTCTTCAGCAGCTGATGTATAAGCAACATCATCGACCATAAGAGCGTAAGAGTCTTGTGAGTCGTGAACGATAGCAAAGTACTTAGCATCTTGAGGAAGATCTACTGTCACTTCTGTCCAATCCAATGGAGCGTGAGTTATCGGAGTTTGAATCTTCACAAAGTTTTCTTTAGCTATACCTGTAGTTGAATAGTAAACAGAGAAGCTTTCAAGGCCGTAAGTATCTGTAGGGCTCTTAACTACGAATGAAATAGTCTGAGCATTACCCGGCAAAAGTGGAGAAATCAACCAGTGGTCAGTCACAGGAACTGTTGGGTCAGCAGCGCTAAGAGGGCCAACACACCATGATACCAACATTTGATCACCAGAATAAGGCTTCCAATATTCTGTGCTCAATCCGAGTTCTGAAGGATTGAAGACTTGGAATGCAGCAGGCTCGTTGATGTGAGGATAAAGCACGTTGTTGATACCGTATGTCATAGTGCCGTTACCATCGTAGAGAGTCCACTTACCGATGTTTTCGATGATAAATGATTCGTAATCTTCAAACTCTTCAATTACGTAGATACCATTTTCTGTCGATGTCGGTTCCGGTTCGCTCCATGTCAATTCAACACCTTCTTCAACCAATTTACCTTCAAGGTCGTCGATAGCAGGATAATCCGGCATTCTTACGAATGTGAATTGATCTGTTGTACGGTTGTTGCTCAAATCGAGATCTGCCGCATAGTTAATCACAGCATGCAATTTCACAGCTTCCGGGCTGTCGATTGTAGGATTAAATTCAACTTTGACTGTTGTGTAGTAATCAGTAGTGAGTTCAGGACCGGCTACAGAATTAACAAGCACGTCATCTGCATAGAGGTCAACAGTATAGCCTGTAGCTACATTACCACCGATGTTTTCCACACCTACTTCAACAATATTTTTCTTACCGACTTGTACTCTTACAGGAACTTCAAATGCAGTTATGCGTAAGTCGTGTTCGATTACGTTGCGAATTTGAATGTTGTCAACGTGAGTGTAGTGAGGGTTAGGGTCGTCACAACGTCCACGCAAAGCGATACGAATACTTTCTTCGTCTTTGTATTTTTCAAGTGGAGCGCTATGCTTGTACCATCCTGTACCACCTTCGTTGAGATTCATATCAATAACCGATACTTCTTCCCAAGCGCCACCGTTTGCAGACACTTCAACCTTGAGGCTGCAATCTTGACAACCTTGGAGGAAGTAGTAGTAGAATTCAAGTGTTGGATGATCAACGCCACCGAGAGTGATACGAGGCGAAATGTAGCGTGCTTCATAGCCCGGTTCGTTAGCGATGAATGAAACAAGACCATTGTCGCCGTCTTGAGCAGCCACTGTCGGATAAACACCGGCTGTATTTGTGTACCAAGCAGCGTAGAGACCACCAGCAAGGCTTTCTACTGTCCAAGGATAGTATGTCTCATCAGCTTCAGGGAACGATTCTTTGAATGGGAGTGTATATGGGTCGCCCACGATTACGCGGTTAGTTGCTGCAGGTTGGCTTTGACCGGCTTCAGTGTTAGCATAAACGTAGTAAGTGATAAGTTCTTGACCTTTTTCAAGAAGTGGAGAATCTGTATATGTGAGAACAGTGAGATTATCAGCCACGATAGTGCCCTTGATAGTCTTGATTGTGTAAGTGAGGTTATTTTGGTTGATATAACCACCATTAGCACCTTGAGTAGGAGCTGCCCAAGAGATAACTACTTGGTTGCCCTTAGTAGTAGCAGTAGGTCCGACAGGAGCAGTAGGCACGTCATAGCCCACGAATACGCGAGTAGTTGATTCGAAACCATAATCGAAGTCATTGTGAGCAATAACTTTGTAGTCGTTGAAACCTTGAACTGCTTCGTTGTCAACGTAAGTTACCTTTTCACCCATAGTAGCTGTGAGGGTAGCGATCTTGTTTTCACCGCGATAGAGGTCGATGCCGTTGAGGTCTGTCAAAGTTTCGCCAACGAGGTTCTTATCAGGAGCAGTGAAAGTGATAGTCGCTTTGATTGCGCCGTTAGGATCTGCAGCTGCTGCAAGGTCGGTGATAGTCGCAGGAGCACCGGTCGCAGGACCTTCGTTTACAAAGATGTCGTCAACGCCAAGATAGTATTTATCAGCGTCGCTACAGCCGTGGATACCGAAGTAGTAAACGCCGTCAGCAGGCACGTGGAACTGAATATTGAACTTATGACCAAACTCTTCGAGCGTAATGTCTGTCGGAGCAAGGAGTTGAGTTGTCATCGCTTCAGGATCAGGAGCTGTACCCAAAGATGCACAGAGGCGTTCAACGTGATAGTAGTATTGAGTTTGAGCCTTGAAACCGAATTCATAGAGTTTGCCGGCTTCAAGCTTGATACCCGGAGTAATCAACCAGTCGTCCATAGGAGTTTCCATGCCGAGGCTGTACTTACAACGCACATATTGAATCTTTTGATACCAGTCAGCACCTTCGTACCACACCCATGTTTGGTCGTCTTCGTTAGCGTTGACGATAGTGAATGTGTCAATATCGCTTTGATCTTTGAAGTCTTCGAAATAAGGTACAGATGTCATACCGAGTGCCACGCTATTAGATGTAGCAGTTTCACCCTTTAGAGAACCACCGTAAGCGATGATGTCATAGTAGTATTTAGTGATGTCGCCATTGTCTTGGACAGTTTCGCTGAAAGAAGTCTCTGTCAAACCTGTAGCCACTACCACTTCGCCTGGATAGCGAACGACAGTGTAGTTAAGGTTACCTTCGAGAGCACCACCATTGACTGTAGCAGTAGGAGCACTCCATGTGAGGTTGAGGTCAAAATTGCCTGCACCCTTGCGAAGCTTCACGTTTTCGACAGCCTTAGGCACGTCAGCACCGACCCACTTTTGGATAGAAGTCTTAACGCCATTACCTGCTTCATTAGAAGCATATACTGTGAATTCACACATTCTTGGAGCATTGTCGATTTCGATAGGCACTTCGACATCCATACCTGTGACGCCGTAGCCGGTTGTATATATTTCGTCATCGAGATAGACAGTATAGTTAAGCAAGCCTTCGAAAGGAGTGCCTGCGTAAGTGACAGTAGGCATAGTGAATGTGAGAGTACCTTCGTGAGATGTGCCTTCGAAATTAGCAGTTAGGTTAGTCACCCAGTCAGGAGCACCGTCTTCAGCAAGAGGTTCGCGAATAACAGCACCTACCACTTCTTCGTAGTTTGCCATTGCGCACACTTCAGTGAGGGCAGCTGTCTTGAGGTCAACTGTGTATAGGTGAGCAGAGTTGTCTTCCGGATATGCAAACCAGTAGAATACACCTGTACGGTGGTCGATAACACCGGAGCCAAGGTAATAAGGAGTAACGCCGGTGTTGCCGATAGTTGTGAGGTTACCTGTCGCTTTATCTACCTTGTAGAGGTTACCGCTATTACCAATAGCGTAGATTTCGCCTTGCTTGTTGGCAGCGACAGCCTTCATAGGCTCTGCCAATGGAGCGATGATAGAGCGAGTAGCAGTAGCGAGGTCAAAAGTTGCCCATACGCATTGAGTCATATCGTCGCTGAAGAAGCAACCGTAAATCTTCTTAGTCACAGGGTCGTAAGTCATGTCGTTAGAGACGTGGTTGACTTCCGATTCTACGATGCTGAGTTCTTCCCAAGTTGTAGCATCGTATTGATAAAGGCGAGTCAAATAGTAGTCGCCTGTGATTGTGTAGTACTTAAATACGTAGTAGCTATCGCCGACGAGTACACCACCACCATTAGCACACATGTTTTTGTCCAAAATGAGCTCTGTCATGGCGTTGTCAGAAGCAGGTTTCATAGAGTAGATACCATACTTCACTGCTGCATAGCCGTATTCATCGACACCCCAGTTAGTAGCATTAATAACCGTACCGATGATTTCACATTCGGCAGCCACTCTTGCTTGAGGGATGAAGTTTACAACCGGGTCAGGATTTACTGACTGACGATAGTTGAGAAACGACTTGCTGTGACGCAAGTGTTCACGCATCTGTTGTTGCTTAAACAGATTTCTTTCACCGGCTTTAGCCTGGTCTTTGTGGACTGTCGTATAGACACTCTTTCTGACCGGCTGTTCGTCGGCATTCACATAAGGAGATGTCGCAAACAACACTGCTGCCAATGCGAACACTCCCATAGCTAATGAGATCAAACTTTTCTTCATAAACTTAGATTATAATAATTATGTTATTTTACAAATATTTTAAGGACGTTATTTCCAATTCGAAGAATATACAATCCACTTGAAGGCACTGCAATATTTGCACGACCATCTTCTACACTGAACATTGATACAATCATGCCATTAATGTCATATAGACAACCTTCAGTATATCCATTTGCCGAATGAATTTTTAATACGCCATTTTCTGATGTAGCGACAATTCTATTATCATCATTAACACTTTCTACGGCATTATCTTCATCTGTCTTAACGAAGATTTCATTTGAAATTGCTGAGTTAATTTCTCCATTTGAAGCATATACTACATAATAATAGTAAGTGTTCGGATTGAGATTATCCACTTTCTTAGAGAGTGATGCTTCCACATTTAAGTTCTCAAATCCTTGAAGATAGTTAGGAATAACACTACCTCCGTATCCGACTATAATGTCATCGATTGCAAGCGAGCCAGAATCCATCTTGACAAACTCTAATTTTATAGCATGACATTCATCTTGTAATTTCGCAAAAAGAGCGCCATCAGCTATTTCATAGATGTATCCACCCTCTTCAGTCACGATATCGATTCTATCATATTCCACCCACTTATTATCAACGAAAGCATAAATCACGATTTGGCTACCGTCTGATTTTGCTGTTCCTCTATGCCAGAAGCTCAAAGTTCTGACATCAGAATTAAATTTAGGTGTTTCAATATATGTTCTATCGTTTGACATACGAAGTGACGGTACAGCTTGACCGGAATATGCTGTTGAGGCGTATGTCGCAGAAGTATTAGTGAAATATCCTTCCGGCAATGACTTAATACCGTCTGTAAAGTCTGCCACTGATTTTTCTGCTTCACCTCTTCCCTTTTCATATACGCTCAAATAATAATTTGATGCACCTTCCAACGCGTTCCAATTAGCAACGAAAGATGACATTGTCACCTCTGTAGCTGCTGTAGCAACCGGAGAAAGCATGTCGAATGTAGCTTCTTGTGTTGTAAACACAGACAATTCCGAATAATCTGTTTCTTGGAATTTATTGTAAGCTTTTATTTGAACTCCATATTGTGTCTCCGGCTTCAATCCCGACAACACAACTGTGTTAACATCGCCAAGGTCCAAATCATTATAAGCTTCCACAATCACCTTTTCTTCACCCACTATTTCAGACACACTAATACGATATCCTTCAGCGACATCAATTCTTCCCCATTCTACTTTTGCCGATACAGGAGTAACTTCTGAAACTTCGACGTTTTCAACTATATTCATAGGGACACCACCACTGATTTGGAAATAGATGACGCCATCGATTTCGCGAATGTCGGTGATAGGCTTGTTCATAAGTTCACGGTCCCAAGAGATACTTGAAGGGCGAGTTTCGTCGGTAAACGAAGTGATGCCGGCTGTACCGGGGAAGATGTCGCCGTCGCGAGTGTCTTCAGTCTGGATATTGTCAGCCTCTTCGATGTCGATATGTTGGTGAGAAGGGTTATCATTTGGTTGATTGTAATACCACACATTTTCGTCGTAGTCTATATGCCAGATGAGCATACCGTGACCCGGGATATATGCGTCCCAGCTTTCAAGCTGACGGTTTTCAAGCAAGAAGTATTCGTTAGGGTTGCTTGTGCGTAAAATGTAACCGGTGTTGCTTGTCACCAATGGAAGCAACTCATGCTGAGCAGGCTCGCCGATTTCGATAGGAACAGACCATCCGAGCGCATATTTCTGATAAAGTGTGTAACCTGCAGGAGTCTTACTGTCATTGTTGTAGCAACCATAGCAGAGTGTAGAGTAATTGCCCGGCACGAACGAAGATGTGTAGTTTGTAGAATATTCGTCAACCAAACCGAGCACGTGAGAGAACTCGTGACAGAATGTGCCGATACCCTCTATCTTGCCATTGTAAATTTCGTTGGAACAAGCGTAGTGATTGAGCACAAGACCGTCAAACTCAAAACGTTTACCAAGCACATCATAGATGTCCCATGAATGTGGCCAAACAGTGTTGCTATTGCCACCACTCGCTTCGCCAAGTCCGGCGTAGAAAACATAGACGTTGTCAATAAATCCGTCTTTATTGTTGTCATAGAGATTGAAATCGACAGTATCGTTGATAAGTTGGCAAGCCTCGATAGCCATCTCTTCAGGACGAGCATCACCGTAGGCTGTATTACCACCATAGTAAGACACATCATGACTCAAAGTGACAGGACCGATAACGTCAAACGTAGGCTTGAATTTACCGTCAGATGCATTTTCGAAATATTGGCGAGCACTGCCTGTCGCACCGTCGTAGTTGTAATTTTCTTCGTTCATCATGTCGTAGAACGCTTGTTGTGGATTGTCAACGGTGAATTTGCAGTCGGTATATTCCACAAGCACCACCAACGCATGTTGCTCACCGATAGTCGGGTAGTCGGAGCGTCGAGGTTGAGGAGTGTGTTTAGCGCGAGCATTGCGCTTCTTGTCTTGATTAAGCGATGAAATGAGAAGCTCTCTATCAAGACTTGAGACAAATGCCTTCTCATGACTGCTACGACTTTCGATGTCGCTCACACGGATGTCTGAGCTCTCGATGCAACCTTGTGCAGAAAGTGAGCCATAGTAAAAATATCCGTCAGCCGACTCCATTACAGGGTAGCCATCAAGACTGAAGTATTGATGATGAGACTCATCACCTTGTAAATTCAAAGAAATAGTCTCTCCATTAGGAAGTGTTTTTTTGATTACGCCCGGTTTAGCAGGCACACCATAAACAGTTGATGCTGACAAGAGAGCAATCAACGATAGCACCAAATACTTTATTTTCATCATAGTTTTGAGTTAAATTTTCACAAAGATATGTATTTTATTATTTATTTGTTATTTTCCAATTGTTAAATTTTCAGTCCACTTTATATTACGTGACCTATATCACACCTCGATTTATTATTCTATTGATTGCTTTGCAAACTTTTATATATAGCTTCAGCAATATCCCAATCCATCCGAGTATCAAGGTCCACTGATCTTCGAGCCGGCATTTCAGACATTCTTCGCCTCTTAAACTCTCCTAACGAGCACCTCTTTAGACTTTCTATATTTATAACATAGACAGCTCCATTATACTCCCACACTTTGGGCACATCCTGACGACGGGTATATCTCCCCTCTCCTTTTGAAATCGTCAGAAATCCTTCTTCATCAACTTCGTAGGCATTATAATATGGATTAGTCGATGCTTCTTTCACACTTACAACCATATCTATATCTTCTGTATATTTATCAAGACACATTTTCACATCTTCGTATGTTCTTAATGGCGAAGTAGGCTGAAGAAGCACCATGCGCTTATAATGTTTTCCTCTATCGGCATAAAACTTGACAGCATGCAGCAACACCTCGTATGTACCGGATGTGTCTGACGCTAATTCTGCCGGACGGATAAACGGGACATCCAACCCATATTCTTTTGCGACATTGATTATTTCTTCCGAATCTGTTGTCAAACAAATATGTCTGTCATCGACAAATTGGCGTGCGCAATCGATTGAATAACAAATCAATGGCTTGCCGGCAAACAGCTTAATATTTTTTCCGGGAATGCCTTTGCTACCACCTCGAGCCGGAATAACAAAAAGTGTCGAATCGTCATCATCAAACGCACTTTCAGTACAATGTTTTTTCAGCGTAGTCGGCTCACATATTGACTTAGCTTCCAATGATTTACCCAAATCATAAAACTTCTTGATGGACACATCTTCAAACGGGAATGTGATTATCGCATCAACCATCTTTTTAAGCGTATCCGGCTGCTCGTATGGATTACTTGACTTCTTTGCTTTAGATATAAAATCGTCAGAGGTAATTACAGCTAAACCATCGACTATCGCTTCTACCGAGGAGCCGCAATGACACACACTTTCGCCGGCTGTGCGACCTTGTTGTCTGACTCCGATGTCAAGAGTCGGTATTCCGGCAGAAGGGACTTCTGTCAATCCGCTTGAAGAATTTCCGACCACTGCCGTAACATATTTCAGGGCTGACAAATATCTTATTCGTCCCAACGACGGAACTACACACACTCGATTAGGCTGAGAATCACGAAATTCATTAATCTTCGAAATCAGGATTTCGTTATCAGTATCATTATTCGGATGCGTGAATAGTATCTTATAATCCGGGAAACGGTTAAGCGCATCAATTAAATTCTCAAGCTGTTGCAATGGCGACAATCGGTCGAGCGTCGCAGGATGAAGTGTTACCAAAAAGGATTTTTCTGTCAAACTGAAATCAATTGATCTTTCGAGTTCTTCTTTGGGCATAAGAGTTAAGGACTTCAAATTATAAACTCCTATAGCACCTGTGTTTATCACTCTTTGAGGCTGTTCTCCCAATTGAATTACTCGGTTTCGATATTCCTCTGTTTCAGTCAAATGCAGTGTCGATAGTTTTGTAATTGCATGTCGGAACGAATCATCGAATGCTCCTTCCGAAATTGCACCTCCTGCTATATGAACAATAGGGACACGTTCTAATGCAGCAGCCGATGCAGCTGCCAACATTTCAAATCTATCACCTAAAATAACAATACAGTCCGGCGACAGCTTTTTCAAAGATTGGGAAAAGCCGATCAATGTCTGCGACATAATTTCTGCCGGTGTGCCATGCGTCGGCACCTCAGCAGATATAGAAAACCCGTCAGCCACTATTTCTTTCCAAGTATATCCATACTCCTCTGCATAATGCATATTAGTGGCAATAATATCTATCGACACATTCGGCTGATCGCTTAATGACTTTGCCAATGGAGAAAGCAATCCCCAATCGGCACGAGTGCTTGTGGCTATGGCTATTTTCATCTGTTTGCAATTCATTGCATAAGGGGAAACTAAATTTCTATCAGTTGATCGTATTTAAAATCTTTTATTGCAACCGTACCGATAACGTCATCCCACTTCATTGGCGAAACTCCATTACCCGGTCTCTTAATTGTAATATTATCTTCCGTCAAAATTTCTCCCTTTGCAATATCTTTTGCTGCAACAATGCTTTTACGAGCTATTGCCATATTTTTACGTTCACTCCGGCTCACTGCCTTTTCTCCATTGCCGATAGATTGCTCTATATTGCGAATTGCTTTTACCATAGCGGCAAGTTGGTCCGGTTCAAGCGAAGCCTTATGGTCCGGCCCCGGAAGATTACAATCAAGCGTAAAATGCTTCTCAATGACAGTTGCTCCAAGAGCCACGGCTGCGATAGGCACTTCTATACCGACTGTATGATCGCTGTAGCCTACTCTGAGGCCTGTCGCTCTACGAATATCTTCCATCGCTGAAAGATTTACATCACAGAAAGGTGTAGGATACTCCGTATTGCAATGCAACAAAATGATGTCCTCTTTGGTCAACTTCGACTCGGTAGGATATTTCTTGCTTTGACCGGTCAGGACCTCAACAGCATCAACGATTTCGTCGATGGTTGACATGCCTGTCGATAGAATGACAGGTATTCCTGCCACTGCTATTTTGCGTAGGTAAGGCAGGTTGGTAATTTCTCCGGATGGCACCTTCATCCAATCTTGCCCTAATTCAGCAAGAAGATCGATTGACACCAAATCAAAAGGAGTGCTCATAAAACCTATGCCCTCTGATTCGCACAACGATTTCAATACAGCATAATCCGACAATGGCAAATGAATGGCTTTACACATTTCCAATTGCGACTGATCAGAACCTGTCGTTTCTTTTTGATATTCTGCTTTTGGAGCAAAAGAAGATATGACTAATTCAGGAATTGCTGTTTGAAACTTCACATAATCTGCTCCTGCGGCTTTCGCCGCTTTTACCATTTCTTTAGCTCTTTGAAGCGAACCATTATGATTAACTCCTGCCTCGGCTATGATGATTACTTTATGCTTCATAAAATATTACCTCTTTCGGATATCTTGTCATCAAAGTATTCTCTATCCAATCATCACACTCTTTGATGTCGTTTCCTAAATACTCTTTTATAATATAATCTGCTATCGGAGCACCGGCATGGATAGAACATACCACCCCTCCTCCAAGACGAGGGTTTATCTCCATAAGCATAAACTCATCGTTATCGAGATTATGAAGAAATTGCAATGTTACAGGGCCTTCAAATGGTATTTTATCCAACACTTGACGACTCAAATCTATAAGCAATTCGCTTTTAAATGTCATGGTGCGCATCACTTCTCCTCCTATAACATCAATGCGAAGACGAGGCACGATACACATCGTCTTTTTCTCTTTCGAAACATAGCAATCCACTGTATATTCCTCTCTGTGAGCAATATATTCTTGAATCAGATACTCCGCAGGATTTTGCAATTGCTTCAATTCTTTTGCATCGTTTATCACCTTGATGCCTTTTGAAGCTGAACCTAAACGAGGTTTGGCAATTGCCGGAAAGCGACAATCATCAAAGCTGTATGTCGAAGGAATTGCAATATCTTTCTCTGCAAAAAGTTTGGCAGCAAGTGCTTTATCAAACATTACTGTCGCAATATCTTCTTCGCTCACCGGGATAAAAACATCCGGTAATAATCTTTTACATTCAGATGCGACAGCGATAGCGCCATCGACAAATGGAAGTATTATATTAACACCAAACCTCTTAACTGTTTCGACTATATGCTCCACCACATGTGGATCTTGCCATTTTCTTCCGATGATCACTGTGCCGATTGCCGCTATAGGGACACAACAATCAAGCTCATAGCTCAAGATTTCAACATTATAGCCTAATCTTTTGCCGCTATTGATAAGCAATTCGCCCATCGACACACGACGCGCTCCGCCCAACATCAGAACAACTATTTTACCGTTGCCAATCATCTGTTGTAAATATTTGATTTATATTTCTTTAAATTTTCAGGATTAGTAAACCATTCGATTGTCTGCTTCAACCCTTCTCTGATAGAATATTGAGGACGCCAATCTGTCAGGCGACAAATCTTTTCATTTGAGCCATGAAGCCTGAACACTTCACTCTTCGACGGACGGCAACGCTCAGGATCTTTTACCCAATTGACATCTGCCCCCATAATTTCTGCAATGAGATTTAATGTATCTTGCATTGAAATCTCCGTATCTGTCGCTATATTTATTTCTTCACCTGCAACATTTTCCGCCTTTGCTATTGCCAAGAATCCTCGACAAGTGTCTTTGACATAATTAAAATCACGTGTAGGTGTCAAGTCACCCACTTTTATCTCTTTTGCACCATTTGCTATTTGCGAGATTATGGTCGGAATGATTGCTCGCGCCGACTGACGTGGCCCGTATGTATTGAATGGTCGCACTATAGTCACCGGCAAATCAAATGCGTTGTAAAAACTCTTTGCAATCGCGTCAGCACCGATTTTTGTGGCTGAATATGGAGATTGTGGTTGACGAGGGTGATTCTCATCGATAGGCACATATTGTGCTGTGCCGTAAACCTCTGATGTAGAAGTAACAAGCAATTTCTCTATACCCAAGTCACGTGCTGCCTGACACATATTCAGCGTGCCCTTGATGTTTGTATCGACATAACTATCAGGTGCCACATAACTATATGGGATTGCTATCAGAGCTGCAAGATGAAATATAGTGTCCATACCTTTCGAAATATATCGACAATAATCAGCATCTCTCACATCCCCACAGACAACCTCCAAGTTGGGATGATTTATATCTTCAAGCCACCCCCAATTATTGAATGAGTTGTATTGGCTTAATGCTCTGACATTATATCCTTGTTCGAGGAGTAATTCTGTGAGGTGAGAACCGATAAATCCGTCTGCACCGGTAATTAAAACATTTTTCATATCTTGCTTATTTTTACCATTTTTCTAAATAATAGACAATTTCGTCTGAATCTTTTGTGATATACTTAAGTATCATTTCCGGACCCTTGATTTTTACAATTTCAAGTTCCGATTCTCGCTCCAACTGCAATTCTGAAAAGGGAGGAAATATCTCATCAGGAAATGACAATCGCATCGTGGTGTATGCGTCATCGACTGCCCAATTGCCAAATGTATCATTGTAGCGAGTATCGCTGACAACTCTTATAAAACCGATAGTTGACGATTGAAACGACCAAAACACATTACACTTATAGTTTGCATCATCTACGCCGTTGATTGTCATGCGTTGCATCTTCCATTTGCCAAAGAATGGCCCGATGTCTCCGTTATTATGAGTGCATCCAACACATAGACTTAAAATCAAGACTAACAAACTCGATATGTATAAATTGCGTAAACTCATTGATTATTTGAATATTAAATCTCCTTTATAACTTAAACTCACCAATGCGCCAAAATTATTACCAATCATATTTCCGGCATCAAATGCCAATTGACCTTTGATGCTGAGATTTGGAATTTTTGCAAAGTTATAGATGGCTTCAATCATCATCGATGTGTCATGACGTTTCTCTAAAGCCGGGATAAATGGTGTTCCCCACGACTTTCTATACGAGAGAAGAACTCGATACGAAAGATTTGATTTGATAAGCCCGTTCACTCCAAGATGAAAACCTCGAATACGATTATCTCGATAACGCATATAGCCATCTTTGTTGTAGATTGTAGCCGGGATAAATGGTGAGCCGACACTCATACCGTAGTTTGTCCACCCGTTATACATGTAGTTATTGTAATAATCGTCACAACCCTGCGCATGGTTTTCAATATGAGTGCCGGGAAAGTCATTCTTATTGAAATGCACAGGACCGCTTTGATTTGTAAAATCTATGTACTCGATGACTGCGCCACTTATAATTCCGGGCTTTGGAGCTTTGTATTCGATACCCCAAACGCCATCGAAACCATTGAGCTTGCCGATTCCGGAACCATCTTCCCATGGAGATTGCATGTAAGCAGTCAACTCGGTATTATCCTTAAATCGATAACGCATGCGCAAATCCCACGAGCCGATGTGATTGCCCAGATAATAAACTTGATCGCCTGCTGTATCGCCCTTACCTCCTTGCGTAGGGAAAAAGATATGGAAGAAATCCGATAACACAACTTTATGATGAATTGGTTCTCCCGACGGTTTGCCGTCCCTGTATTTTTGATATGTCCCACCAAATTGCGCTCCATGTTGCATTCCGGCAATCACTGAAAACGGCATTTCCGGTTTCGAACGAAAATAGCATCTCGCATAATGATACCACCAATCGGTCGCTATGAAATTGTCGTAATAGTTGTAGTGATTTTCAATCCATTTTTGGTCAAGATTCTTGCCATACGCCAATTCTCCTTGAATTTCAACCCAACCGTTTGTAAATGGAATATCGACAAAATCAAGAAATCCGGCTCTTACTTGAGGTATTGGACGCGAATTATTGCTCTCAGTCAAATCTCCGCTACCCAACTCCATATTGAAAATGCTTCGATCATTTTCTTTCATACCGATAGTTAAAAACACACTGCGATACTTAATGCTACCCCACAACTGCTGAATCCACGCATAAGGGGGGCGTTCCGTATCTTTCTCAAACATCTGTGTCTCAACATTATACACATCATAGTTTGTCGATTTCGACCAATTACCTATAACGTCGATACCAAATCCATACTCGAAACGCTTGTCAGTCTTCAGCTCGCGATAAAGTTTGCCACGCTCCATGATAGTCAATGGTTGAGTGATTACCCCTCCATTGTTGGACATAATGTAGTGCGGAGCAAAATCTCCACTGCCGACATTGACAGTCGTCGATGCTTCCCAATCCAATTCATATTCTGCCCTCAGTTGAAAAGTACAACTAATATGGACTATCAATGAGACAAGAAAATATATTTTATATCTATTTTCCATTGTATGTACCAATGTGACGTTGTTTCTTTTCTTCAAATATTTCTGAAATAGCAAAGAAAATTCCACTTTCTTCGACTTCGCCAAATTCATGATTTATAGCTGTTCCGAATATTTTCATTGTCGGAGATAGACTCATATACGCATTCACCAACGGTGGAATATTATTTCCATGTCGTCGTATCTCCTGATTTAAAATTTTATAATCTTCCTTGAAATTTGCGCCACAAAACAATTTCTGATATGATTCATAATCAAAATCTGTCTTTAATGGAGATATAGGCAACACCAACTCTTCATTATCATGAAAATATTTATGCATAAAAAACAACAATAGATTTCTATCCGCCTCTCCATAATTAGGATACATTGTGACTTTGCCAAACAAATATTTTATCTGCGGATAGACTACTGTCAATGCTCCTAAGCCATCCCACAAATTGTCTAACGCGTAAAGAGCCTTCGTTCCGGCCTTGGATGATTGATACTCCAATGACACAAACGAGCGACCTAATTCCAATGTATTTGGAAGATAATCCTTGATAAACCTTTCTGAAAATCGAAACATGTGAGATGTCGCTATGTTTGGCACACCATTTTCATCAAAACATATATTTTCGCCCAAAATAAAACGATAGCCACCTATGATTTCTTGTTCTGACGGATTCCATACGATTAATTGTTGGCAAGGAGTAGGCATTGTGTCAAATTCATCGATATCACATTCCTTGCCTGTACCACCTCCGGCTTCTCGAAATGCAATCTCTCGCAATCTGCCGATTTCGCGCATCGTATTGGGTGAATTATGGGCATCAACGACATATATTTCATTATCGCCTTTATTAGAATGTCGCAATAGGCGATCACAAGTTAATTCACTCATGATCAACGACTTTTCTACAGGCTTTATAATCTCTTTCATCTTCTGTTATGCTTCGTTTTCGATTAGAGCGACAACACCTCGCCTAATCTAACTCATTAATTCCACAAAATTAATAAAAAAAGCACAATTCTCAAAAAAGAAACTAAAAAAGCATTTAGATTTTAGCATCAATAGCTGTAATGACCAACAGTGTAGAGTCCAACAGCAACACCTAATTATCTGCGATTATGATTTATCAGCAATTCTTTAAAATATTCTTCATGCTGATCCACCAATCTTTCCCACGAATAATCTGTCGATATTCGCTGTATATTATTTGCAATCAAAGCCTCTTTGTCAGAAAAACATTTTTCATCGTTAAGAATACGCGTCACTTCATCCGGACTATTATAATAGATTGCATTATTTTTTAAAACCGAGCGATTAAAAATATTGTCATTGGCAAGAATAAAACATCCTGCCGCCATGGCTTCAAGCAATGACGGATTAGTTCCACCTACGCTATGCCCATGAAAATATGCCGACGAAAAATGGCGCAAATCATCAAGCACTTTAAAATTATATATCCCTCCCAAAAATCTTACGCTATCGATATGACCATACTTCCCTGATAAATATTTACCATGAGGGGTAGTTGTATTTCCGATTATAAGCAATGGCTTCTTTCCGTTTTCATTAGATTTCAGATAACCTTGAATAGCCATTTCTATATTATTCTCAGGTTCTAAGCGCGCTATAAGAATATAATAATTATCTGCCGTCACATCATACTCCGACAATGTATCTACATTAAAGTCTGTATGAATATCGGCTCCATAAGCAAGAAATTTACTATCTCTTCTATATTTTTCCTTATAGTAGTCATGAATTCCCATATTATCGGCGATCAAATAATGACTATGCTTTACAGCCATTTTTTCCTCCCAAAATATAAATTTCTGAACCAATGGATTGAATTTTGAGCGCTTATACTCCAATCCATCCATATTTGTCACTACTATAGGATTTTTTCGATTCTTGATATTAAACCATATATACGCAGGAATAATGCTCGTATATCCGGCTTCATAAATAATGTCGAAATTTTCATTTTTTAAAGCATCTCGCAACGATGAAAAATCGTAAAAGAAACTTCCGACTGAACTTCCCATCCATTTCTCAGGGCTATAAATATGTTTTATTTTGACTCCTTTATATGACGACTCCTTATATGGATGAAAATGAGGAGAATAGACTGTCACATCATGTCCACGAGCGACTAAACCCACCGAAATATATTCGGCAAATTGCTCAAATCCACCATAATTATTGGGTATTCCTCGTGTACTGACAAACGCTATTTTCATCTCTTATCTTCTCAATATTTCGTTATAGAAATCTTGCAATTTGCCAGAATACTTATCCGGATTGAAGTTTTCCACTGCAAAGTTATGTGTATTTTTGCAGAATTCCAAATATTCTTCCTTGCAAAGATTATTTGCTCTATCAACACACTGCCCTAATTCGCTGACACTTCGAGCGTTAAAAACATATCCGGTTTTTCCATCCTCGATTATTTCAGGAATACCACCTATTCTCGAACCAATCACCGGCACCCATGCCGAATAACTTTCAATTATTGTCAACGGATTATTTTCATACCATTCTGATGGCACGATTACAAAATAAGCATTCCGAATTAATTCTTGCAAGTCTTTCCCGGTCTTGTATCCCAAAAATTCTATATTTAAAGCATTCGATTGAGACACTATTTGCTTCAATCTTTCCTCTTCAGGACCTGTCCCAACTATTTTCAACTTCAAATCCTTCTTATCCTTAAACACATCTATTAATGTCGTAATACCCTTTTCATTGGATAGCCTACCGAAATACAAAAAATATCTTTCACAATCGTTCTGAGACTTGCAATCATAGATATGAGTTGATGTATTATATAAAACAATCGATTTTTTCGATTTGAATTTCGGCTGATATTTTTCATGAATATTTTTTGCAAAATTACTCACATACAATAATCCGTCGGCATATTTCACCGGATTGAAAAACCAATTTCTAAAATATTGCTCCATACCCATCATTGCACTAAACACATAATTACCTTTAGTGCAATTATGCAAGAAGCAATTATAATATTTTCCACCACCACATCTTTCGCATTGCTCTCCTTTTCCGTTTCTAAATGTGTATGCCGGACAAACAATTCGATAATCATGAATAGTAAATATCACCGGTATGCCATACTTCTTTAATACCGGAAGTATCGACGGCGTAATCTGCCCCCATATAAGATGGATTTGGGCTATATCAGGTCGTTCTGCCTTTATTAAAGCTTCTATTTTTCTCGCCGCCTCAAAATGATAGAAATAATTTATCGCATTATTAATTTGTCGGAATGTCCCCTTCCTTGTCGCCTTCGATTCCGGAAAATAAGATTCATAACGGGATGGATAATTCTCTTCCCATTTAAGAGCAAAAGAAACTACTTCAATCCCATCGTCTTGAAGTTTCTCACTGGTATTAAAATACACCGTTTCCGAACCACCCTTACGGTAATTGAAAACATTGATTTGAAGTACTTTCATTATAACAAAAAAAGATCTTTCATTTATAACGAACTCACTCAAAGTTTTATTGCATCAAATCTTAAACAAAATCCCCACTAATATCAAACAATAAAACTATTTTTCATTACAATAATGACTTATCTATTTCAAACGGACATGACTCTATCAATTCCTTAGGATTATAGTCAATCGTCTTCCAACGTAAAATTAAACTTAAAATACTATCCATATCTGTATTTTCATTAAACACATAAGGAGCTTGATATTCTCTGTTTACCGATGCAAAATAATCCTTATACTTAAATTCTCCTCCTGCTATTCCATCAGATAGTTTAATCCATAAATTAGGCACAGAATATGCATCTGAGATTATTAACCCATGCAATGAACTTGATATTATATTATCACATTCATTTATTTGATCAACAACATCCTGCCAATCCTTATAATCTGTAAGACTTATCAATTTCACCCCTTTATTAGTTGCAACAAAGCGAGATAATAATTTATTATTGAAATCAACATAATGTGGAATAATGCCAAGTTTATATTTCTTTTTTATATTTTGAGGTTTATACAACAATGGTAACAATAGTGCCGGATCACCATATACCTCAGGACATTCTACTCCTTGATTTAATAAATATTCCCTTGTAAGTGGACCTCTTACTGCAACGACCTTCTGTGGCTTATGTTTTAACTTATGCTCCCCACCATACATTGCTCCTGCTCCCCATATAATTGTTCCGGAAGTTGTGTGTTCCTCTACAATTGATCCAATACACATTACGTTAGGACAAGATTTATTGAATAACAATCTATGATTATAAATTTTTTTTTCGATATTTTCGACAATATATAATAATTTAAATCATCGCCATAATTATAATGCATAAAATGTGACCCTACCAATTTAATATAGGCCGTAATTCTCAATACATTATCCTTATTTTCAACACAATAGAATATTGTATTAAATACCTTTACAATAAATTGCAAAAGCAATTCAAATATATATTTTAATTTTAGCTTAAATCTATTCATATTGATATTTTTATATAGAGCGAATTTTTACCAGCAACTTAATTATTAACTCACGCTCACTCTGATTCATAGAATATTTCCAGAATAGCGGAATATATACAATGACATATAACACGATATGCACAATTAATTCATGCACAGAATCTATTGTTATATACCTTAATATGGCATACCACACAACAGTCATCAATAAAGGAATCGCACTCATCTTGCCTATTTCTTTCCAAAACTTACCGATCTCAATATATTGTCGTTTTTGGTAGTATATATTGATTATTAATCCTTGCCCCAACAATAAAGCGACTGACACTGCCATTGCACAACCAATTACGCCATATTTCTTTGCCAATATGATTTGTGCCGCAAACGCCACAATAGCAATAACAACAAACATTAACGCCCTAAATCTCATTTGATTACGTGCTTGCAATATCGACAGTCCAAGAGTCTGAATCATCGGTATTGTCAATGCCACAAAAAACATTAATGTCACATAATACGAATCTTCATAAGAAGTTCCCGCCCAATACAAAATAAAGGATTTGCCGAATAAAAAGAATCCGGTCAATATCAATGACATTACGATATATTGCAACCTGCCTGTACGTATAAATAAGTCTGAAATTGTCTTATGATCATCTCCTTGCGCAACTATAGAGGTCACACGTGGAAGAAACACACTTGAGATTGCGCCTGAAAACATCATATAGATTTGCTGCAACTGAATCGCAACGGCATATATAGAAATTGCCGTTGTGCCGGCCACAGCTCCCAATACAAATTGTCCCGTACTCCAATATATCTTATCCATAATCATGATCAAAAAAATCCATGATGAATATATTAGAATTTCTTTCAACAATTTCTTATCAATATTATCAAATCTAACCTTTATTTTGATTTTATATTTACAATAAAATACATTTATCAGAAGCACAAGCAAATTAAATATTGTCTTCACAACGACCAACGCTAATGCCTTATAACCAAAAGAAAGCAAGACAATTATCAATGCTGTGCTAAGCAATGTCTGAATTATATTTACCACTCTGATAAATATAAAATCTTCGTATGCAGTGATTATTGCTCCATAAATACTTAATGGAAAACTTATTGAGAGATTCAACAGCATTAGCAATATCACATCTTTTGTCTTTTCTATTTCTTCCGGCGTAAGTTTATCGCCAAAAAATTCATATACATTAAAATACAATATCAGTCCTGCTATAAACGAAATTACACCTATAATCGTATATAGAATTGTAAACATTCCGAACATTGAATATTGCTTATCTTTATCATTCAATGATCTATACTTGGCAGTATAACGAATAACAGCATTACCAAATCCGAAATCAAGCATTGACAAATATGCTATCACAGATGCGGCTAATGAATATATTCCATATTCACTTTGTCCTAACATTCGAAGCATATATGGGATATACGTCAACCCTATTATTGCATTCAATGCTAATATGACATAATTTAGTATTGCTCCTGCCTTAAGCTGATTTACTGCCATTATTAAATTATTTGTATTACCAACACCTACTCCTATAGACGATGATTTTTTTTATTTCCAAATCTATATTTATCTCTTTTTAACATTAAGCAAAGTATATACCTGATTTTCTCCAAACTCGTAATCATCAAATACAAAACTAATGCATGCCCATGATAAAACGACAAGAAATGAAGTTTATGCTTTAACGGAAGCATTCTCCAATTATAATTCTTATATACAGATTTAAAATATGTGTATCTTGATTGTGACTTTATCCATTGCAACTTCGATTTCAATGGCATAGCCGAAAGACATATATTTTTAAGATACGATCGCAAAAAATCAATTAAAACAGCATTTTTGAGACACATCTCTATTCGCAAATATAATCTTTCTTTTGAATCGAAGCATATTGAGTTTTATGTCATATATGGTTTATACTATTTGGCACTGCTTAATATATTTGAAAGGAAGTCAATCGACTCTGATCGAAAATTTTCTATTCGAGCCTTTATCCCATCTCTATCAAAGCACAACAACGAATTAACATCGGGCATTTTATTACACTCAACAATCTGATTCTCAGCATTTATCTTTGTCAAAAGACTGACCATACGAGAATCCGAATAACCTAAACTCTTGACAATCGAACAAAATGGCACGCCTAAATTTGCAGCAAATGCTGTACCATGAAAAGATGTTGTTATAAGGAAAGATGCATTTGAAATCAGATTAAGAAAATCAATCGGACCACAATTATTTACAATCTTATATCCATACTTGAGTTGACCCATTTTTGCATCCAAAAAGACTACCGGAAGATTTAATTCTTTGCTTATTCTATCTATCATGTCTTTGGCAAAAGGATATGGATTATATGAATAATCAAGAATATATGCCAAAATATAACGACCTTCTACAATCCTTTTATTTCCATTGACACTCTTTAGTTGTTGCCATTCACTCTTAGTAAGCAACAGCGTCGGATCACACACACATTTTGCATCAACATCAGCATATTTTTTTACAGTCTTTACATCACTCTCTTCTCTAACACTTACCCGATTAAACAATGATAAATTATCTCGAAAAGTCTTTGCGTAAGACTTAGGTAAATTATTTACCCCTATGCTTGACGCATACGATACTCTACAACATGGCCTATCACTTAAAAAGTCCAACAAAAACGTAGTGTCTCCATGACTTGGATTCCAAACTTGATCGCTTCCGACCATATATACATCATAGGAAGGTGGATTCAACAACAAGTCCTCTCTTGAATAAGACACCGATGTCGGGTAATACTCTTTCCAAAAACGATGAAATTTTTTAGGCTTTTTAGCATCACTTAACCCCAATGGAGTCTTTATAATGTTTTTGATTGCTGTTTTCCATCCATAAGTAAATCGTGAAGGAAAATCATAGTCAATTAGTTCCACATCATGGCCAAGATTCTGTATGGCCTTTATAGTGGCATACGTTTGCAATGCAGAGCCATAGTTATAAACTCTTGACATTGTTAGCAGACCTATTTTGTTTTTATGTGTTGTCATTTTTTGCGAGTTAAACGTTTGATTCTGCGCTTGATTCTAAATGGGAGTTGCAACATATTGCACAATTTTGCAGTCCTATCTATTGACAAATTAGATCGAACACATCTCATCATTAATGGATAAAACAATGGCAAAGCAGGAGATTTTGCCATCTGTCCGTTTAACACTCCTATAGAATCTTCTTTAACTATCGTGCAATCTTCAAGACTTTTTATCAATGCTTTCCCTTTCGCAGTAAACGCAATCACTGCACTGACTCCGTCATTTTGATCCTTATATTTATCTCCCCACAAATCTCCTAAACGAATATCCGCCGCCGAATTTGTTAGTTTGTATTTACAATCTAAATAACAAGCCTTTCCTAAACAAGTATGATCAAAAAACATTTTAAAGAAGCTATCGCCTTGACTTGCTGCAGAAAAATAACCCTCTGCAGAAATTGCCCATGAATCCTGCCATCCGTTTTGCTTATCGCGCCATGAAAAGGTCTTATCTTGTTCAGTCTGTGGTAATGACTGCAAATACTTCTGCCAAACTTTTGGAGAAGGAACCCCATGACAAAAGAAATCTACAAGCACAAAATTTTCTTCCACCTTGAATTTCCGAATAAATCTGCGTATAGAATCTATCTGGCAAGGCGTACCAACTACAAGATATTTTTCTTTGCGATTAATCAAATCAAAACCAGTCGATGTCTCCGACTGAATATATTTAGATCCTGCACTTTGACCTAATGATTCAATATCTTCAGCCATAAAATGTTCTGCACGCTGTTTTTCAGAATTATATCTGACACAGCATACTTTATAACCTCTTTCAATAAGGTGTTTCCCTATAAGATAGCCAACACCACCTGATGATGACTTGTAACGAATCTCCCTATCATTTGCCCATGCTCCAAAAAATTCATTATCCGATTGATCTTTGCATGATAAAACTTCCGAATCATTAAATGCGCATACATCTAAACAAATACCACAATCCACGCATTTATCATAATTGACAATAGGCTGATAGAATCCGTTTTTATTTTGATTCATATCAATTGCATCATGAGGGCATGCACGACGACATACCCCACAACCATAACAATATGAAAATCGTTCTATATTATTCACGTAACAAAATAAATTTTAAGTAAGGCTTTATTACTCGTTTAAATTTACTCCAAGTGCTACATAATACCGACTTGTAAGGAGATGAAACAATTGACAATATTTCCATGTCTTTTGCACTTAATATATATCCGGATACCTCTGACAACAAATCTTCAATAAGATTGCGATATGAATTGATATTTACTCCTTTTAACAGACAGCAATCGTAAATTCGTCTGATTTTATATGTAAATAGTTCTTGAGCAACACATACATCGCTACCTTTTGACAAGGAGCGTTCCACATGCTCAAAAACCTTCCACCAAACATCAATCGGCATTACCACACTTTTTGAAATACTATTGTTGCGAAAAATATAATTATAGCATTCGACATCATTAGTCACAAACACCTTCTTATCAAGAGACATCGACAATTCAAGCAACATCAAGAAATCTTCATTTTGCACTATTGCTGCATCAATATCCATCGAAATAGATCTGAACAATTCACGATCAATCAATTTTGCTACAGGACCTACTGATGTTTCATTCAACAACAATGCTGCTATGTATTCATCCTTTGTTAGAGCACCATATCGTTTATGACAAAACACCGTCTTTTGCCCATTTGTCGGTATCAAATTTAGTGTTCCAACTATAATTTGATAACTACCATCATCATAAGAAAGCAATTGTTCTATTGTATTTGGCTCAATTGTATCATCACTGTCAACAAACATTACCCAACGACCTGTCGCTCTTCTTATGCCGTCCTTCCTTGCTTCACTCGCTCCATTATTTTCCTTATCAATTATAACAATTCGAGAATCATTAAGAAGCGATGATTTACAAATTTCTAATGAGGAATCTGTGGATCCATCATTAACAAGTATTATCTCAAGATTTCGATAAGTCTGTGAGGCAATACTATCTATCGTCCGTTTTAAAAACTTCTCAGAATTATAAACGGGCACTATGACGGAAACCAAAGGATTATTCATGTCTATGGAAAATCGATTTTACTTTTTTACTGACAAAGCTTTTCTCTGATAACGATAATCCGGTCAAATATATTGTGCTACCTACAGATAATATTGATACTATGCCAATTATCAATATCTGAATAAAATGGCTACAATAATTAATATTGCTATATGAGAACACAATCGGAATAATACTTCCTATCACTAAAACTCTCATTATCGGATTTAGTACATTCCTAAAAAAATCGACAAATGACAATTTGATGTAACCTTTTGCAAGGTTAAAGCCACATATTACTATTATTACGTTTGATACTATGGTGCTTATATATGCCACATACGGAATGTCAATTGTCTTAAACAAGAAATAGAAACATGGCACATTAAGCAATGTTATTACACAAATGACTACCTGATAACGCTTTATATTTCCTGATGCTTGAATGACTGTCCATATTGCACCCCCTATCGAATTAGGCATCAAGGCAATTAATGATATTACACAAAACGCAGCTGTATAAGGAGGTACTTCTGTCAACCACAAATTTAGAATTTCATCCATACATAATATAAAAGGCAAAGCAATTATCCACAAAAGAAAGAATGAAATCTTTGCCGATGACAGAAATAATCGTTGCAAATACTCAGTATCATTAGATGCAAAGCTTTTAAATATCTGTGGATTAATAGCCATTTGAAAATTCTGCACAAACCCATTAATTGCGACTGTGACTTGATTCATGATAGCAATCGATGCATTAAGCATTACTCCGTAAAAGATATTTATCAGAACATTAAATGCTTGTTTTGAAAAAATATTTGCAAAACTACTTGATACCGACCACGCCACAAACGTTATAATTTCAATGATAATATTCTTATAAAACCGTATCTTTATAGAGATTTCCTTAAAATAACGATTACAATAAACAACATACAACGTCAGCGTAATTGCTCCCGATAATGCTATCAGAGCCGAATAGGTTATCAACTTATCTGTCGTCACATATTTTATAGCAAATGCTGTCATCAAACCCATTAGAACCTCCAAAACACTGACATAAGAATAGAATGACATTTTCTCATGTGCTATAATATTGGCATTAAATGGTGATTTAATTATTTCAAACAGGCTGAACAATATACTGATTTGATACACTATAAATGCAGAATTCATTCTTTCCGGAGGTATATTCAAATCATAAAAATAGTACATCCCAATACTCTCGGCTAACACCACCGCTATGACACCAATAATAAAATGAACGCATATCGACGTGGAATAATATTTCTGAAACAATGCATTATCTGATTTACCCATAGCAGTAGTAAAAAATCGTATGCTCGCTCCACTCATTGATGAATTGAGAAATGAGAACAAAACGATCAACCCTGCCACAAGGTTATATATTCCAAAATCGGTAAATCCTAAAACATCAAGAGCAATACGAGATGTATATAACTTCAACAGAATGACCAAAATCATTCGTATGTATAAAAGACCTGTATTCTTTATTATACGCTTGCTCTTATTACTCTCTGCCTGTGACATTATTAGCTTATCTTTTGGATAATAAAACGTTTAAGTTTATCAACCACGCATTCCCAAGTACTATCTGCAATACTTTGCCTTATCTTTACAGAATCATAAAATTGACAATTGTTTATTATAGCTTCAATTCCTTTGCTGAATGATTCAACATCATCGCCAATCGTTATGCCATTATCTTTTCTTATGATTTCCTTATTAGCTGATGTCGCAGTAGCAATTACAGGCATTCCGGCACATAGGTATTCATACGTTTTTGTAGGATGTTGTAAATCATATTTTGAATTTATAGGGACATACGATACACCCACATTTGCTTTGGCAAAATATTTTGGCAACCGGTGATTTTCTATATAGCCATGCATCGTCACGACAGCCTCCATTTTATTAGCACTTATTGCGGCAACTATTTTATCTTCTCCTTGCCCACTACCAATAATGTCATAATGTATTTTGCCACACATTTCAGGATGGCGCTGCAGATACATTGCTAAACCCTCTATTGTTACTTCTATATTTCTATTAAAGAATGTCCCGACATATATCAATGATATATTGTCAAAGCATTTATTTTCGCACTCAATAATATTACCACCAAGAGGAAGAATTGTATATTTTCCTTTCTTAAGATGCAATTTTTTGGCTACAAGTTCTGAAATAACTGTCGTAGAATTTGCATTGTAAGACTCAAATGTGATCATTGCGTTTGCTATATTACGCTTGAATTTTGAATCTGAAATATCAAGAGTCCGAATATCGTTAACTACTATTGCTGACAATTTCCTAAGCAGATCATATAATATAAAACCACCCTTCACACCAATCATTATTAAGTCAAATCTGCAATTTTGCTTTATTAATGATTTTAGTATTTCTCTATATGCCAAACGGCGCTTCCATCCACTTGTTTTAGGCAGATATATAATCTTAATCTCCGGAACCTCTATTCTTTTTAGATTATCATCAGGACAAATAAACGTTATATTAAAATACGAACTTAGATATTTAGCATAATAGTAATAATCTACTAAATATCCAAACTGCTCATTACTAAGTATTAATATTTCCGGTTTTATATTGTTTGTCATTTCGTATAATTCCAGTGTTGGCTAATTAACGATATATAGATAAAAATCAGATAGAACGGAACGCATATAAACGCATTATTATAAACTCCTAATAACAAAATAGTCAAAATCAAGTAAAACGTTATCTGTCGATTTCTCACATTATCCTTTTGTTTTCTAAAGACAGTCCACCAGAACAAGGCTATCAATATTATTCCCGCGTATCCTAATTCAATGATTATTGCAAAAATACCCATCACAGTACCTTTCAACAGCCAATCAAATTCCTTGGCAAATTCACTCTTATCAATGCTTGATCCACCTTTAAATTGACCAACACCAAATCCCAAATAAGGTGCATGAGGTTCTCGCATTTGAACAAAAGGGATTGCAGCAAACTTAATACCTCTAAAGAGGTCGCCTTGATCATCACCGATTTCATCTACTCCTTTGTCGGCGGCAACTTCAATGTAAGTCAATGCTTCATCATCTCCTGTGAGATACATTGTAATATATTGCTCTGTCATCACATCATCAGAAGCTCCTGTTACTGAAAGATAAAAATAACCGGCTATTAATATCACGACCAACATTGAAGGGATAAAAATCAGCATACGCTTAATAAACTTTCTATCCATAGGCAAGAGGAAAAAGAAATACATCAATAAATAAACAAAACTGATTTTTGTTTCATTTAAAAACGATGGTAAAAGGAGTAATATCAGAACCCAATTCTCCTTGATATTTATAATATAACTCTTATCTTTATCCCATTTTTTATGCATGAAATAAAATGATATGAGATAGACGAGTGTTGACATTTCTCCCGACATCATCCATCCCAACGATCCCCCAACATAGTCGTATGCTCCATACAAAACGCATTGTATAACAGCAGTAGGAAATTGAAACCACAAAAAGATGTACAAAGCCTTGTCCATCTTACCTACAAACGCATTGCGACGTGATTCCTCAGAAAAAAAATAATTGTAGATTGGCACTACCATCATATAGGCAATATACAATCTCAATCCATTTAAAAAGAATATTATCGATAAATCATTAAATATGCATGATGAAATATATGCAACCGCAGCAAAAAGCAACAATATAAATTTATCAACTTTTCGTTTTAACGTCCATAAGCCCAAAAATATAATTGCCAAATCGATTAAGGCAAACATTGGCGACGACAATTTTTCATAGACTCCAAGCATTAGCTCCTGACCGAAAAATGGAGTTATAGCAACTATCCAAAACACTCCGAAGAATATTTTGGATATAAACTTGCTTTTTTCAATCACTACTGCCATACTTGGAAGTGCTTATACCTCTATCGATTTAGTTGACTTTTTGTTACGACGATTGCGACGTGACTCAATGAAATTGGATATAACGAAGCCACCACCGACGCCAAATATGAGGCCTAACGCAGGAACGACAATCTTGTTTGGACTTACCGGCTTAATATCTGTGTGAGCGACATCAATCACTTTACCCTTTGGAGTATTACGCATCAGTTTAAGTTGATTTTCCTCGCGCTTTTGGAGCAAATAGCCATAGATTTCATTCTTGATGACTTGGTCGCGATAAAGAGCTGTCAATTCGCGTTCCATACGAGGGATTCCGGTCATACGCTGTTCGGCGCTTGACGCTTCGCGACGCATGTCGGCAAGAGCGATGCGTGTGCTTTGAAGTTGCTTTTCGATGGTTGCAATTACGTTCTTGCGCATTGCATCAACTTGAGTTGTCAACGACTTGAGTGCCACATTATTTTCTTTAGTCGTAGATTCGAGTTTTAGGCGTTGAAGCACAAGTTCATTGTAGGCTGTGATAGGTTCTTCAGGGAAGTCGGTTGTAAATGGCACAAGATTATACTTATTTTCAGGAGAACTCAAGAAATCTTTAATCATCTGCAATACAGCAGCTTGTGTTTCCATTTCAAGCATGCCGGCTTCTATACGCTCTTTTCTGACAAAAGTATATTCGGCTTCGGCTGTCGCATCAACAATTTGATTCTGACTCTTATAGTCTTCAATCTTTGTTTCAGCATCTTCGAGATCCTTGTAGAGTTGGATAAGACGCTCTTCGATAAACTTAGATGTGCTTAATGCTTGCTCATTTTTATCAGCAATACCACGTTCGTTATATGAAGCAACAAGTGTGTTAAGAAAATCTTGTGCTCTATCGATATTGGCGTCTTCAAGATCAATTAGTATTGCATTTGCTTTTTTCGATACTTGATTAATGGCAATACGCTCATTTATATCCTCAATAGTAACACTCGGATTACAAATCGAAGCATTAAAGTTTAGCTTCTCTCCTTTTACAAAATATTTTGTAGTATCAATTGTAAATGTTCCGTACGGAGTTTTTACAATATATGGAAACTTATCAAAATTTGTTTTAAGAATAGTTCCTTCTTTGCCTTGCTTAACCTTAAGCGATATATTTTTACCATCCTTTGGGATATCCAATTTGAATGTTGTCGTAACAGAAATTGTATCAAGAACAGCATCCGGAATTTCTATTTTCAACGGAGAATTGCCATAATACCATATTTTACGATCAAAAAGACCAGGTTTTGACCAATATGTTTTATTTAATTCTAAGTGCTTGATAACCGATGTCATATTGGTATGTGACGACATTTTCAACATCTCATCTTCAACGTTTGATCCACTACCACTACCAATTGAAAATGATGACATCAACGCGCCAAGACCGCCTACTGCACCGGCTGATTCTTCCTCATCTTGATTAACCATTACCATTGTCTTTGTCAAAAACATTGGACTTTTGATTTTAAGATAGAGCAATGATAGCCCGACACATCCGATAATTGAGATTAGGAACACCCACCAAAATGGTTTATATTTATTCCAAATAGCAGTAAGATCTATTTTTTCACTGCTCTTTATATTATTTTCTGTATTCATATTTATTATCTTGTCAAAGCGATTACTAATGAAGCTATAACTGAAATACCACTGATAATAGCAGAGACAATACTAACCTTGTATGTATTGTTTTGGTTGAAGTCTGCTTGTCCTGATTTACCTTTACCCGGCTGAACGTAAATTACGTCGTTTTGTTTCAAATAAAAGTATGGAGATTCCAAAATATCAGACTTTGTCAAATCAATGCGATAATAGTTTTTCACTCCGTTTTCTTCACGAATTAGAAGCACATTATCACGTTGTGCGTAGATAGTCATATCACCGGCTTCCGCGAGAGCATCAAGAATACTCATACGCTCGCCTGTAACAAGCACTGATGTCGGTTTCATCACCTCTCCCATCACCTTAACCTTGAAATTTATAAGCTCGACTCTCACGTATGGAGCCTCAACATCTTGTGCTATTTTCTTTGTTAATTCATCCGCCAAAGCCTTTGTTGTCATTCCTTCAACATGCAATTTGCCTATTATTGGGAAATTTATGTCGCCACCTTTATCGACAATATAAGTCTGCTGTTGCATTGCTGCTGTTGAAGATTTAAGACTACTACTTACTGCAGGATTTGTCATTGGCAAATTATACATCATTGTTGCTTCAGGCACTTCTGATGTAACAGTAATCAACAATTCATCAGCCGGCTCGATACGAATCTCGTAATCCAAATTACCCAATGAGCCTGATGACTGGTTCAAATCTTCAAAATATGCTGTTTTGGTAGATGAACATCCACACAAAATCAGCATTGTTAGGATTATTGAAAATATCTTTCTCATATATTATGTTATTTCTATGTTTAAAACGATTCTTTATTTTATTTATTATCGATTGTTTCACAAAATTTCCACAAAGTTAGGAATTTTCTCAGACAAATCCCCCTTTTCTCTTCGTATATTTTACCAAAACCTATAATTCTTCTCATCAACAAACTGTGCAAAGAACACTCTCCAAAACACAACAAACACATAACATCCTATAAATCAGAGTACTAAAAATATTTTTATAAAAAAGTGCACCAAAAATTTGGTACATAATAAAAAATATTGTAATTTTGCACCGCAATTCAGCGAAAGGATTGCAAATGCTTCAGTAGCTCAGTTGGTTAGAGCACCTGACTGTTAATCAGGGGGTCGTTGGTTCAAGCCCATCCTGAAGCGCAAAGAGGAACGATAATTATCGCTCCTCTTTTTTTATTTCCAACACCTAATTGCAAAAAACAGTCTATTATTCCCTGAATTTTACTGCCTACCGAGCAATGACACTATCTTTTCAAGCCAGAAACGATCTTCTTCGTCAAAGGTAGAAAGTTCACGGCTATCAATATCCAACACTGCGACAATTACGCCATTTGACAACACCGGCACGACTATTTCACTTCGAGAAAGACTGCTACATGCTATGTGTCCCGGAAACTGCTCTACATCGGGCACAACTAATGAACATTCTTCTTTCCAAGCTGTACCACAAACACCTTTCCCAAACTTTATTCTGCTACATGCCAACGGACCTTGAAATGGACCCAACACCAACTCCTCTCCCACGACGCGATAGAAGCCGGTCCAAAGAAATTCGAATGTCTCGTGTATCATAGAAGAAATGTTTGCCATATTGGCAATTTCATCCGTTTCATAACCGACAAGTTCTTTTATCTGCTTGTAAAGCACTTCGTACTTTTCAGCCTTGCTATCGCCTGAAATTATCAATTTTTCTGCCATAAATCATTCATTTTCTTTTCTCTAAAAAACGTTGTTTCCTTATTTCTATTATATCTATTCGCAACAAAAAGCATCGGCAGACACTCTTATGCCTGCCGATGCCACACCATGAAACTATATTAGAAATCTAAGTCCTTAAAAAAATTAGTATTAGCATCTTCCGCGCTATAACATTCTGACTTAAATGCTGAAAACAAACGATTTCGAGCTGTTTCGAGTTTTTTACTCATTGCTATTGTTCCATCGATTGTCGCTTCAAAGCTCATCGCATTAGTTATCGACATTGTTGCCGCCACAGCTTCAACATCTTGATTTGCTCCAATATAAGCAAACACCCAGCCCTTCTCCTTTAGCTCATCGACAAGAGCCTTAATTGCCTTGCCGGAATATTCTCGTGAGGCGTTTTCATATCCGTCGGTAACAACTGTGACCAACACCCTATCACTCTCTGCGACTTTCTTGCGCAATTCATTTATTGACACCCCCATGGCATCATACAACGCCGTGCAGCAACTTGGATTATATGTCTTTTCTGTCAACTCACTCACCTCATCAGCTCTTACACAATCACAGACAGTCTTTACATTGTTATTAAAAGTCACAAGACTCACAAAATACTCTTGTTCTTCATCATTCTTTTGCGCCGAGCGAACAGACTGAATTGTTTCATTTACACTGTCAATCGCTTCTTTCTTGATACTATGCATTGAACCGCTCTCGTCAATAATAACCAGGTTGAAAACTCTTGTCTTCATAAGTTTAAATCTTTTAAATTGTTTAGTATTAAAAAATGAATTATGGGAACCATGATTAATCCCTCAAGTTTTCAATATAGAGTATCAATTTTGGCAAATTCTATATTGGTTACAAAAAAATAAGAGAATTTCCTGGAAATTCCCTTAAATAATCTCAGCCAATATAGCGGTATAATTATCTGTTGAGAATTTCTCACACATAAATTTAATGACATCAGTCACTTCTTCCACCGGTTTATCATCACTAAGCCTTTCAGTCAGTATTAGTGGTGCCATTGATCTATATACGCCGTCTGTACACAAAAATATTCTATCGCCAAGTTGCAACTTAAATTGCGCCACATCCGGGACTGCCACATCCGGTCGGTAAGAGAAAAAACATTTGCTTATACCCTCTCGACCATTTTCTACGCCGACATGGTCTTTTGTCTGATAAACAACGTCCCCACCTCGCAACAAATAACAACGGCTGTCGCCAATATGAGCTATCGTCGCGACATCATCCTTAATATATGCCATAACAAACGTTGTTCCCATTTGAATATAATTCATACTCACAACTCGCTCGTCAAAGATCTTAGAGACAATTCTGCAAATCTCTACGATCTTATCCTCCATATTATCATCGGAAACACGCTTCCAATTATCAAAGACGGCATTACATACTGTCTCTGCAGCGACATCTCCCATCGCATGACCTCCCATGCCGTCGCAAACGACCATCAATGTGGCATCGCCTTCGCTAATTTGTTCCACACGAAAGACATCCTGATTTGCATAACGCCGACCTGTCTCTGAAAAAGTTGCATATCTGATTCTCATAATCTTCAATATTTCTTATTAATAACCTCAATAACGCCGCATTTTACAACCCCTTGTAATAAATATCTATTTATAGGAGCAAACAATTAGTGCAAAATTAATAAAACTATTTAATTCCTCATTTATAACTTAGCCATTATTACTGCATTTCACCGATGTTTCAAAACACTCTTCGCCACTACACAGCGAGGCATAGTCAAGGTAAATATAGGTCTTATATGTGGCAGTTTTACCGGAAATCACCTCGACAGAACTATCTGAAGTTGTAATCATAAACCTCGATCACCTTGCCCTCAGAATCGGTCGTATGCGACAATCGCCCTGCCGAGTCATAGTGATAGCTTATGCTAAAACCGTCAGGCAAAATCTTTTTGGTCACACCGACCAATGGGTCATACTCATATATAGTCACTCGTGACCGAGACACAAATCGATCCCTAAAATCATACAACTTTGTAAAATTCGGTATCAGACTTGTCGCAAAATTATCGGGAGAACCAAATATCCCATACACCTCATTATAATATGAGCCTTCTATCACTGCGACGATATACTGATGATTATATCCCCAAATATAGACCGTTTCATTACCATTATCTTTTATCTCTGCTACCGGATTAAGATATTTTCCAAATTTATATTTGTACCTATTTTCATAAGGATTGTCGCCTATAGCCATATCTACTGCGTATGGAAACATCGGATTATCCGACGAATAGTGGTTAAACAATCGTGACACTGTGTTCACATTGCCTACACTATCAACCCTCTGAATTATTTGCTCTACCATTGGCGACAAAATATGTTTATCCGTAAATGTCGTATAAACCGTACTATCAGGAAAATCTGTAGGATATTTTATCAACGTTTGCTCTGATTCTCCATGATTCAAAGTCTTAACCACCTTGCTGACCAATCCATGAGAATTGTAGCTATATGTAGTAGTATTCACAATGCTATTACCTCCCTGGTCGTATGTAGTCACGACCTCCTTCTTTGGCAACATTTCATATAGAAGACGAGTAGTCCAAGACTCTTCGATAAAGGCATAGGGTTCTTTAAGCATGCAGACTTTATGGTTCTTACAATGTAGTTCAGGGTAATTTTCACTATTTTTTTGATAATTGTATGATATTTTCTTTTTTAAAGCACCTGATGAATCATATTCTTTCCGATTAAGTAATAGTCCACGCTCTTGCTCTATTGAAATGTTTGGTCTGTAGAATGAATTGTTTTTATATTCTAAAGTAGAGGGTGAATCGGGATTTGTCTTATAATTACTAAATTTGTGTATAGTATATGATCCATCGGCAAGCTCTTCTATAACAGTTGAATAACCTATGTGAATGCCTGAAGAGTTCGAACTCATCGGTAAAACAGATTGAGAACTATACACATTCATTACATATGTTTTGCCGTTATTTGCATCTATTTGGAACCCTTCTTCTTTGTATTTTGGATATCGCATTAATATCCCGGAAGATTTTGTATCATTTATATTGTGGACATAGTAAAAAGTCTTAGCTATGAACTCATCTTCAATCGCTCCAGTATCACTATTGTAAATTTTCTTAATTTTCACACCTCCTGCTATCTGATCAACGTCATATGATGTTAGTAAATTACTTTCAAATTCAACACGTTCAGCATAATCATTTGCTTCATATTCGAATCGATTATAGCCTCCTGTAGGATATATTACTTTAGTTAATAATCCTTTTTTCATAGCAGAGGCTACACTTCTTTTTGCATGATAAAAATATGGCTTCATAAAAACATTATCGCCAAGTGTAAGATCTTCTACACCATTAAAGAATCCCCAGTGATCTGTCTGACCACTACAATAGCAAGGTAAACCTGCAATATCATTATAATCAAACTGATACTTCCCTCCTGTATTTACATCCGTAATCGACATCAATGCCAATCGTTGCGAGTATTGTGTTGACGTATTTTCATCATTATAATTAAGAAGAACATTTTTCACAATCTTCCCATTACCATTTGTCACAGAAATGCCAATTAATTTATACCACTTCAAATGTTCTTGAAGACTACTCTCATAATTCAGATGCACCGACTCAGATAAGTATTGTCCATTAGCTTGATAGCATTGTAAATACGGCATCTTCGAATATTGATTTGTATTGGAATCGAAATTATGCGAAATCATAGGGACAAATTCATATCTAAGTTCCTTTGTCTCAGAAATATTAAAATTGACTTTGTTATTACCAAATTTTATTTGACTAATATATGATGGAGAAATCAGAGATCCAGCATACCTTTCGGCTTTGGTAGGAGGCAAATGCAATGATAATTCAGGTCCATAAACATCCATCTTGTAAGATGCGATAGTTAACTGAGCAATCCAATCTCTTTTTGAGTAGTCAAAATCAATAATTGCTCCATTAGTATACTTTATTGACTTTAAATGCCATGTTGTGGCTGCAATGCTTTCGGACAATTGAGAAAAAAAGCCCACAGAAAATTCAACAGCATTTATATCGATGCCGAAGACGTATTCTGTGCCATCAACACCAATTATTTTGAATCCTTTTATTGTAGGCGAAAAATTATTTTTAAAGAGCATGTAATCTTCATGATGCAAACCAAATGGCCTATTAAACTCAGAAAAATAATTTTCCTTGTTTAACATCTCAAACTCAACTTTAATATTATGCTTTGACTTTACAACCCAGCTACCATCTGGCGACATGAAAAAAGAACCGCTAATTCCTAAAAAATTAAAAATAAATTCATCAGGATTATAATCTGCTTGGTAATAAAAGTTGTAAAGAGCATCGTAGTTGTTAGCAGATGAAAATTCTTGAGGCTTGGGCGGAACAACATCTTGCGCACCCTGAGTAGTAAAGAAGTAGCCCATAGCTTTTTCGGTTTCAATACTTCTCCATTCTCGATATGTTTCATCGGGTAGTCCGTTTACAATTCGTGAGATGCAACCTCCGGCATTTAAATTCCACCCAAGACCGACCCAACCCGGATGTTGGTCAGGGCGTACACCGCTTCCATGATATGTCATACTGATTGGTATCTTGTGTCCCATGTAATCAATTTCATAAATTGGGACATTAATTTGAACAGTTCCGGTATATAACGACACCGGCACTTCTCCGTATTGACCGAGACTTGCTGCATTAGGGCTCAACAGATAACTATCTGCCACCGGTATCTGCGCCGATACATTAATCGACAAAAACAAATAAAATAATATTATACTATTGATTATTTTTCTGTTCATCCTCTGAATTAGATTATAAGTTTTTTGTCCAATTTCATAGATTCTACGCCTCTCCAATTTGTGCAATATTAGTTTCATAACCACTTTTTTATTAGTATGCGCACCGCATAAATTGGATTCATGAAGTAACATAATAGCAAGTTTAAAAGGAGATACACCAATCTGTCTTTATGCTTATACCACACGACAAAATTGGTTATCCACACAATGATAGAAGTAATTAAGCCAATTGGATAACCTAATAACAGAATTAATTTATGATTGTAAATAAATTCATTGTACTCCCAATATCCGTATCCATAGGGCAGATAAATGACATTTACAATAATCCCTAAAATATAAATAGTTTTTTTCATATTTAATTTTTAATGTTATTCTTCGTTGATGTCTATACCTCTCATCCAAAGTCTCTTAATCGAATCAGGTTGATTGCAATACAGCTGATATTCATAAATCTTACCTAAGTGTTTGTATAACTGAAAATTATAGCATCCATCCTTAATATCATCCTTTTTGAAAATGTTTGAGGTAAAAAAAGTCGAATCATTCATATTACATTCATAGCCCTCTAAATATGAGGTGCCATAATTGGTTAAATGTTTAAAATATTCGTATTTTAATTCGTCTACAACTTGCTCTGGTATTTTATAATTATAGAATGTGCACCCGTCAAATGGGTAAATTTTAAAAGGCATATTAATATCTTCTCGATACCCTATGAATGCACGACTATTATATGATTCACGCTCATCGCTTAAATCTTCAATTTTATCATAGTGGTTGTGAATGCAAAGTATAGCGGTACAAAACAAGCTGTCAGGGCTATATAAAATAAATGGTGTTGTGATATTTAGTTGTTTTCTTGTTGGTATAGGAGAATTTACGTAATAATTTTCTTTATCTGACCATCTTAATGCATAACCAAATATGCCATTAAGAGATTGTGAGGTAGGATGAATCTTTTCATAATGGTCTATGGAATCTCCTGTACAATCATAAAACAGTCTGATATATTCTATATTTTCCAAATAGGCATTTGATATTTCATTCATATCATGAAGTGCTCGTTCTGAGTAATGTCTTTCTGATTCAGATTCGAGAAAAATGTAGCGACTTAGATAATCTATAAAGAAAATTACATTACGAGTTAAAAGTCCCATTGAAGAAAAGATTCCTAATATAGAGAGGAGAATGGCACTAATTAATTTGAGTGTTTTTAACATGTTGAATTTTATTTTATAATGTCATTAAGTATTTCTTTTATCTCTTCCAGGGCAAAACTTGTAACTTGATGTTCTGTATATGACATCTTTAACCTTTCCCATAGATTTTCTGGAATATCGTGGTGTGTTACTGATCTTTTGGGATTACCAGGCATTTCTTCACATTTAGCTATACCATCATATTTGTGTTGTAGTACAAACGTTTTAACCGAAGGATTTGCTTTTTGACTTGACGATTGAAATGGTGCAAGATCAAGTTCAAATACAATCTTGCCTGAAATATCAATACCATTCTCTGCAGCATACTTCTGCATTCCAGAAATAAAACCTTTGCAATAAGCGGCTCCCATGCTATGAGTAACAAATTTTATTGTTTCACCATCACCTAAATTTGAAATAATTTCAGCAGCTGCGGAATATCCTTTTGTGGAGCCATAAGCCATACGTCTGTAAGGATTAAGATTGCCTGTTACAACTCCTGTTAATAGAGTATTAAATACACCTCCCCCAGACCCATCATAATATATTGACTTATTGTCATTTAACATACTCATGATCTTTTTGTCCAATCCATTCCAGTATTCAGATGTCCCTCCGTCTCCAAAATGCATTCCATTTACAAATATAAGGACTTTTCCGGTGGGGTCGATGTAGCGGAGGGGATTTGAGGCGCAGTAAGCGTAGGGCGATAGGTGGTAGTATTTTTCGCTGAGGGGGTCTGGCGTGGTAAATCTGCCGAGCACCGGGTCGTATTGACGGGCGTGGAAGTCATAGAGATCCAAGCCGTTCATGCGATCAAACTCTTTGCCCGAGTATTGATAGCGGTCGGTCGTTGTCGCAAAGACATCGCTGAAGCGTGTGCCGTACGGATAATAGACATTGACATCTTTAGCTTGAAGCAATGTCATTGTCGGATTATTCAACATTCCACCCGATGAAGTTGCAGAAGCATCGGAGATACCTCCGACTATCACACGATTGTTGCCCTGCCAATCTTTGATGTAGAACCAGTAGCGACCGTTCTTCCAATAGCCGTTGTCGGTCAAGATGCGCTCCAATTCGCCATTCTCATAGACAAATTCCCCACTCCATTCTCTGACCAATTCTTGCACCGATACTCCTCCACCCTCTACTCCGATTCCGTCGTTGAACACATCGTCTGATGCCAACAGATAGTATGCACCAAGTCGCTTGCCGGCTGCATCATATTGATAATCGACGATATGCCCGTCGGAAAAACATATCTCTTCGGGCAGATTCAGATGATTGTATCTGATTTGGGTTATTCCTTTGTTAAGGTCTGACGTCAAACGTCCATTATCGTCGTAGGTGTATTCTATCGTAGCGTCTGCAGCATCGTTGAAGTCTGTCGCTCCCGATACCGGGTCGTAGTCGATATTGTCTTGCACCTTCTTTATGCGATTGCCGTCAAGACTGATTCCCAACACGTCGGTGTAGCCGTATTGGTGGGTGATGGTGGTCATTCCTGACGCAGATGTTGAAGATGTCGTACCGACAAAGCCTTTGCGCAATATGCGTGTCGGATTGGAATTGACATCGTAGTAGTATGATGTGGAGTATTGAGGGGTGTCATAAACGTGCGACGGACCGATTGTCAATGATGGAGGCAACAGTCGGCTGTGCTCTGTGTAGTCAGCTGTTTTTAGTCTGTCAAGAGAGTCGTAGGTGTAATTATATGTGGCTGTCAGCCGACTTGTAGAGGTAGATCCGGTGCCCTGGCTGACGGAAAATGTCTGTGCCGAAATATTGCCATTGAGATAACCCTCGGAGGAGTCGGGACGTGTGGCATAGTAGAGTTGCTGACTGAAATAGGGAGAATCTATCTCTGTCACCCATCCATGCAGATTATAATCGTAGTCTATGGTGGTGCTATTTTGAGTATAAGCAACACTCTGCAATCGCCCCAGCGAGTCATAATAGTTGGTTGCAAGTATTGTGCTTGCTCGTCCGTCAATAGCCGATGTTGCAGATAGAAGTCTGCCCATATTGTCGAAGGTGTAGTTCTTTTCGACTGTGTGCGATGTGCCGTCGGGTTGACTGTGAGTGTGCTGTTCCTGTAATAGAAGATTATCGAAAGAGTATGAACGATAGTATGCGTCATAACCTCCGAGATAATTGTTGCTTCGCTCCTGTATTACATTACCATGTATGTCATAATAGTAGGCTGTGACAAGCATCTTGTCGGTGCCGATGACGCGTGTGGCTGTGCCTGTAAGCAAGCCTTTTGAGGTCATTTGCGACGATGCGCCGTCTTTGCGTACGCCATAACCTTGACGAGACGTATAAGCCAACGAGTCGGCGTGTTCTTCATATATCGACAAAAAGGAATAGTCGTCATAATATTTGATGTGCATCACTCCCGATGACTCAATATTGCTCTGGGGTATGGTGTAGCCGAATAGTGTCGTGGCATTATTCAACTTAAATGTCGCCTGCGGAAAAGAATATTGTAGCGTGTCGGCTATCGCTTGTAATCCTGCCGACAGGCTTACGGTCAGTCCGCTCATCACTTCTCTGCCATACCTGTCATAGAGCATAAACGAAGCTTTGTTGCCGTCGTTTCGTTGCTCTGCATCTTGGCTATAGGTCAGACGATCTGCTCTGTCGTAAGCAAAATATTGAACACCCATTCCGGGCAGCTTTTTAGAGACCAAGCGATTGCGATAGTCATATTTATAGATATAGCATAGGCTTGAAAGAACATTGTGCGTGTCGGAATATTCGGTTTGGGCTGATAACGAGGCGCAGGCTTTAGGGGGAATGACATATCGCAGATTGCCATAATGGTCATAGACGTAGTAGGTGTCGATTTGTTCTGCTCCATTAAAGCGACGTTCCAAAATCGTCTTACCTGTATGGTCAACAAAAAGCATCAGCGACCGTCCGTCTTCATCTGTTGTGGTGGTCACACGCAATTCTCCCGGTTGCCACAATCCGTTTAGTCGAAGTTTTCCACTGTTGGAAATAGTCCAATATCGACATGCAAGACTGCCGGAAACGGTGTTGACGGAGTATGTAGTTGTCACACCTGATGCTGATGCAGCGTGCCATTCGACACCTGCACGTCGAGTCTGCTTGACTCTGACCTGTGGCTCGGCATGGTATTCTGTAATTGCATAATTGCTGTTAGGTGAACCATAATTTATCGAAGCATACGCGTCACGAAGTCCATCTAAATCAGTAAATTCAACACCCTCAGATGATGTAGGAATCCATTGGCGCACGGGGTTGCCTCGCATATCGTATTCTATAAAATCGACAAGTGATTGTTGCGTCGTATTATCGTGGACTATGGTCTGCACTTTGCGACCGAAGCCGTCAAAATAAGCGACGCTGACACGCGACGGAACCGATGCCACCGTGGAGATACTGTCGGTCGGTTGAGTAAGCGTAGCCACCGTGACATAATTATGTTCACTGCTCTCGCCATATCGTCCCTCTGCATTAGCTACGATGCAAGAAAGCATCGCAGATAATAGAAGGAAGATATGTATGATATGCGATTTCATGATAATGCGGCTGGTTTAATTAGTTGCTGACTTTTTTATTTAATGCTAAATTTATAGGCATCGCTGCGATCTGCATAATTCAGATACAACAAATATTCTCCCGACGGCAACGATGAACAATCTATTTGTGCTGTATTGAATCCGACACAGGCTGTTTGACGAGGAATATAGGCATATACTCTTCCCGGAATATCTGCCACCACCATTTCTATCTCGACAGAAACACCTTGAACTTGATAATCTATTGATAATACACCTGCGCCGATGGTAATAGCGACATCTGTAACTTGTTGTGCCGATGATTGGTCAGTAGTCTGACTGTCGTCATTCTCCTCTGCAACAAATTCTGTTGAGTCTATTGAATGTGGCTGATTGCGCAATTCTTCATTGATTGTGTCACCTCTCACCGAATACTCTTGCTCCGAGGGTAACGTAATCCACCCTTGCCACGCTGACGATGTCTCCTCATCAGCATTAAAATAGACATCTTCCACTGTCTCAACGATCGGATAACGATAGCCCGAAGCCCACCAACGATGTCGTGTCTGTATGCGACGTGTCAATGTAGTATCCGACAAATTTATTGGCAATGTATCTCCGATTTCTTTTAGTTCGATACGTGCATCGTGTATATTGCAGACTCGTATGACATTTCTTATCGTGTCGCCGTCAGGCAAGATTAACGAGCCATACCCATCAACAATAATTCGACTGACTCCACATTCATGCATATTTTGCTCTCCACAATACTGCCCCTTTAAATAATATGGTTGACTTATCTCTCTGCCATAACACATTGGAAAAACAAGGTCTATCGCGGCTATTGAATCTACGTGCAAAGCTAAGCGATTTTCAAATCCACAATAAAAAACAGTGTCAGATGACAATTTGAATATGTGTTTATTAGCTTCATATATCTGTGAAATCATACCGGGCATTTCCGATTTGTATTTCACTATTGTATTGCCATCTATTATTTGTGCTGATGAAAAATCCCATACACAATTCAACCCGGAATCACCCGATGATATTCGACTGATTTTCTGTCGGGTAAATCTGTCATCAGTTCGAGGTGTGACAAGTTCTGGTGTCAGCACAAAGTTTTGAGCCATAACCGAAGATATAAAAAACGTCCGGATTATAACTAATAAAGTACTTATCTTATTGAACATCTGCAATCTTGTCATATTAGACGCGAATTTACACACTCCGAGTGAATTAACCAAATTTTATCGACAAATTCAACCATAACGCTATTAAATGCAAAAAGTGCGAAAGAATTTTCCGCACTTTTTGTGTATCAATTATCGACAGTTTTTTAGCCGACTTTGCTACCCGGAGCGACTTCGCCTGTAGGGCCAATCACAACGAGAGAGCCGTCAGCGTTGACTGCGCTGAGAATCATACCTTCCGACATCACGCCCTTGAGCTTACGAGGCTCGAAGTTGGCAATGAAGCACACTTCTTTACCGACGAGGTCTTCCGGCTGATAGTATTTCGCGATACCGCTAACGATTGTGCGACCACCCATTCCGTCGTCGATTTTAAATTGCAATAGTTTGTCTGCTTTTGGCACTTTTGTACATTCCAAAACCTTTCCAACGCGAATATCCACCTTTTCGAATGTTGGGAAATCAACATTTTCTTGGATTGGTTCAGGCTGCCAGCTATTGAGTTTGTTTGCTTCTTTTGCTGCGAGAAGCTTATTGACTTGAGCTTCAACGACATCATCTTCAATCTTTTCGAAGAGCAATTGTGGCTTTTCAATCGCATCACCTTCCGAAAGCATTGCAAAATTACCAAGATCAGACCAGCTCAATTGATTGAGGCCTAATTGCTTCGACAATTTTTCTGACATAAATGGAAGGAATGGTTCGAACGCAATAGCGAGGTTGGCACAAAGTTGCAAAGCGATGTTGAGGATAGTCTTCACGCGTTCCTCGTCGGTCTTAATAAGCTTCCAAGGCTCGGTATCAGCGAGATACTTGTTACCGACGCGAGCGATATTCATCGCATCCTTAAGTGCTTCGCGGAATCTGAAGTTATCGAGATTTTCAGCAAGGTGAGCGATAGACGCGTTCACTTCAGCCATACTTTCCTTGTCGTAGTCGGTCAATTCGCCGCAAGCCGGTACTTTACCATCGAAATACTTGTGAACAAGCACCATCGCACGATTGACAAAATTGCCAAGGATAGCCACGAGTTCAGAGTTGTTGCGTGCTTGGAAGTCCTTCCATGTGAAGTTGTTATCCTTAGTCTCAGGAGCGTTAGCAGTCAAGACATAGCGAAGGACGTCTTGCTTGCCGGGAAGTTCTTCGAGGTATTCGTGTAGCCACACAGCCCAATTGCGAGAAGTGGAAATCTTGTCGTCTTCGAGGTTGAGAAACTCGTTGGCAGGCACATTTTCAGGGAGGTTGTAAGAGCCCTCTGCCTTAAGCATTGCAGGGAATACGATGCAGTGGAACACGATGTTGTCCTTACCGATAAAGTGAAGCATGCGTGTTTCCGGATCCTTCCACCATTTTTCCCATGTGTCTGGGAGAAGTTCCTTAGTATTAGAGATGTAGCCGATAGGCGCATCAAACCACACATAAAGCACCTTACCGTCAGCACCTTCCACCGGCACCGGCACACCCCAATCGAGGTCACGACTTACGGCGCGTGGCTGAAGACCCATGTCAATCCATGATTTGCACTGACCATACACATTTGGTTTCCACTCCTTATGTTCTTCGAGAATCCATTGGCGAAGCATTGGCTCCCACTTATCGAGAGGAAGATACCAGTGCTTAGTCTCCTTAAGCACAGGCACATTGCCGGTTATTGCTGATTTCGGATTAATCAAATCTGTCGCAGCAAGCGATGTGCCGCAAGCTTCACATTGGTCGCCGTATGCACGTTCATTTTTGCAATGAGGACATGTACCGGTCACATATCTGTCAGCCAAGAATTGATTTGCCTGCTCATCATAGAGCTGCATTGATGTTTTTTCAACAAACTCTCCTTTATCATATAGAGTCTTGAAAAATTCGCTTGCAGTCTCATAGTGAATTTTGCTTGTCGTACGGCTATAGATATCAAACGATATACCCAAGTCTTCAAACGACTTCTTGATAATCGCATGATAGCGGTCAACAATATCTTGAGGAGTCACACCCTCTTTTTTTGCTTTGATTGTAATAGGCACACCATGCTCGTCGCTACCACCAATCATGATGACTTCTTCACCCTTAAGGCGAAGGTATCTTGCGTATATATCTGCCGGAACATACACCCCTGCAAGGTGACCGATATGCACCGGACCATTTGCATAAGGCAAGGCAGTCGTAATAAGAGTACGTTTGAAATTCTTACCCATAGTTATTCTGTATTTTGTCGTCTATTTTAATTTACTTATCAATTTGAAACCACAAAGTTAGTCATATTTTTTTGAACTCACACATTATCAGCCAAAAGAAACGCTCAATAACGCATCTACCACCCGAATTTCAGCCATTTCAGTACATTTCAGCACATTTCGCCCGGATTACCCCATCATCGACCTCGGCTTTACTCCCATTTCTCACTTTACCCGAAGTATATACAAAGCCCTCTACTGACAATTTTGCGGCAAATGGCACAAAATTGTCGGTAGAATAAGAAAGCGACAGAGATTATACTTTGAAATTAACAATCCCGACCTTAATATTTGAAGGCATATTTGCAAGCAAGTCAATAGCATAACCACATCTGAATACAAGAAGCAAGCATGACACTAAATCGGCCTATATACATGGGATTTGTGTATATGGAAGATATGTTGTAATTTTGTGATATGAAAATTAAGACATTTAGTATTATATCGTTGCTCTGTGTTTTGTTGGCTTGTGGCTCTCAACGCAATGAGAATAAGCAAACCGACAGTAACGAGCAAACTACCACCAAGATGAGTATTGATTTCAATGCCGACAGCGCTTACGAATACATAAATCGGCAAGTATTATTTGGACCACGCGTACCAAACACCGAAAGTCATCGTAATTGTCGCGAATGGCTTATTTCCGAATTAACTCGACATGGAGCATCCGTCACACGACAAGATGTTAAGCTTACAGCATTTGACGGAACAAAACTCGACGCAACCAATATAATCGGTTCATTCAATCCGGAAGTCTCTGACAGACTTCTTCTCCTTGCCCATTGGGACTGCCGACCATGGGCTGACGCCGATCCCGACCCTGCCAATCACAAGAAGCCGGTCGATGGTGCAAACGATGGTGCCAGCGGAGTCGGTGTATTGCTCGAAATCGCTCGTCAAATAGGTAAAAACACCACCGACAAGGGTATCGACATCCTATTTGTAGATGCAGAAGATTGGGGGACTGATGGCGACGACGAATCGTGGGCTTTAGGTTCAAGACATTTTGCCAACAATCCTCATCAGCCGGGCTACAGACCGCAACAAGCAATATTGCTTGATATGGTCGGAGGACATAATGCCAAATTTCACAAAGAATATTTTTCAATTCAGAATGCGCCATATTTGGTCGATAAAGTATGGTCGGTAGCAGCGCAATCAGGTTATGAGAACTATTTTCTGCCTGAAATCGGCGGAGCAGTTACCGACGACCATGTAGAATTGCTGAAAGTCGGCATTCCGGCAATAAATATCATAGAATTTCATCCGACAAACGGATTCAATTCCACATGGCACACAACGAATGACAACATGACGACCATCAGCAAAGAAACTTTAAAGGCTGTCGGACAAACAGTCATTAATTATATATACGAACAATCAGAATAACATCGTTTTCGCGACAAAATAAAATTTAATTCTTACCTTTGCAATAAATTACGCAAGCAAATGGCAATAACAACAGCACTATATCTTATACCAGTAGGGCTAAGCGACTCACCCACATCGCAATACATTCCTGAATACAACATTGAAATAACCAGAGAAATCAAGTATTTCATTGTTGAGAATATTCGCACAGCACGACGCTTCTTGAAGAAATGCGACAAATCGATAAACATCGATGAATTGACTTTCTTCGAGCTTAACAATCACACCGACTTAACGGAAGTAGAATCTTTTCTTCTACCACTATCAAACGGTCATGCTGTAGGGATTATGAGCGAAGCGGGATGTCCGGCTGTTGCCGACCCCGGAGCGCTGCCGGTAGCGATTGCTCAGCGCAAAGGATTTAAAATAGTCCCACTTGTCGGACCATCAAGCATCTTGATGGCGCAAATGGCGTCAGGATTTAACGGACAGGGATTTTCTTTCAATGGCTATTTGCCTATCGAATCCGGTGCAAGAGTTCAAAAAATCAAAGAGCTTGAAAATGAGGCATATCGCAAAAATATGACCCAAATTTTTATCGAAACACCATATCGCAACAACAAACTCATCGACCTTTTAGTGCGCACATTGCGCCCCGAAACGTTGCTTTGCGTTGCCTCCAACATAACAGATAATAATCAAGAGTCCATAATTACACGCAGTGCAAAACAATGGTCTAAACAGACGTATAATTATGACAAAATGCCAACCATATTCCTAATCTATCATCCATGAGCAAAGAAATCCCACAACTTACAATAGACTTTGACGACTGGGTGTATAGCAATCAAAACCGACAAAGCGCAACAGCTCCGGCAGCGACAGATCTGCGCTCCTTGTCATTACGCACAGACATAAGTTTACAGGACACCATAAAAAACAATCCACTGTTTTTCATATCATTCGGTAGCGGAAGCAGTGGCAACAGTTATTATTTCGGCACACGCAACGCCGGCATCCTCGTCGATGCAGGCATCAAGAGCGAAATCGTGATTGAGATCCTCGAAGAGAATGGCGTCAAAATGGAGAACATCAAAGGCATCTGCCTGACTCACGACCATGCCGACCACGTCAAATATGCCTACAACATTGTACGCAAGCACAAGCACATGAAGGTCTATTGCACCAATCGTGTAGTCAATGGGATGCTTCGCAAGCATAACATTTCCAAACGTATCAAAGACTATCATACCCCTATCTTCAAAGAGATACCGTTTAAAATAGCCGATTTTGAGATTACAGCCTTCGATGTGCCTCATGACGGAGAAGACAACATGGGATTTTTCATCACCCATAAAGACAAAAAAATCGCTATTGCGACTGACCTTGGTGCCGTCACAGAACGTGCTCATCATTATATGAGCCAAGCCAATTATCTAATCATCGAGGCGAACTACGACAAGCAGATGCTTCTGCATGGACCCTATCCCGAACACCTCAAAAGTCGCATACAGACGGAGCGTGGACATTTGGATAACAAAGATACAGCCCAATTCATAACAGAAATCTATGGGGAGCATCTTAAATACATCTTTCTTTGCCACCTCAGCAATGACAACAACACTCCTGAGATAGCAAGGCAAACCATTTGTAGCGCATTGGAAGCCAAAGGAATAAAAGTCGGCAGTGCACAAGAAAATATCGAAGATCGAAAAGCAGACGTGCAATTAATGCCGCTGCCAAGAAAAGAGCCGACAAGGTGGTTTGTATTTAAATAAATATTTGCAATATTTATTCACATATAAACACAACCATCAAGCAATGACAAAACATTCTCAAGTTAAGAATTCCGCAAAATAATGTTAATTTCATAAATTTCAGCGTAGTAACTATTGCAAAAACAAAGATTTTTTGCGAATTTTGCATCATGAATGTGTAATAGCACCTTTTGACTATTAGAATTATCACAAAAATAGTTGAAATCACAGCACATCAAAAAAGAGCCTTATGAATACTCTCAAAGGATTATTAAAAGAAGAATGTCATTACCAACTCTCTGAGGAGATTATGGATTCGTTTTTAAGCCAATTCACCGAATATGAGCTTAAATCAAAAGCGCCATTAATCTCATGCGGAGAGGTGAATTCCAACGTTTACATAGTCAAAGAGGGCATCATGAGGGTGTCACACATGGATGGCACAAAAGAAGTCACATTAGGCTTCGCCCTTCCCGGAACAATGCTCATATCGTGGTTTTCTTTCTACAATTGCAAGCCGTCATACTATCAAATCGACGCTTGTTGTGATTCTGTGATACTGCAATTACCCAAACAGACATTTGACAAATTTGTAAAAGAATCACATGAGTTTGCTCAATGGGCATTAAGCATGGCTCAATGTCAACTTTATTATGATGAACTGAAACAATCACTCATCAACGGCAACGCAAAAGAACGGTACTTGTCATTACTCAACAATCGTCCCGAAATATTACAAAAAGTTTCGTTGGGTATAGTTGCATCTTACCTTGGCGTAACGCAACAATATCTCAGTTACATCCGAAAACAATTAACCAAATAAACCCACCATAATCATACCGCCTAACACGCGGTATAATTTTTTAAGATATATTAAAGAAATTCGCATTCTATATTTCTATATTTGCACCATAATTTTCAGCATAAAATAATAACTCAATACTAAATTAATCACTTATGAAGAAAAAACTTGCATTAGCATTAATGCTTTCAGCTGCAGTATTTTCACAAGCAGCAGAAGAAAAACCGGAAGTAGTATTCACAGGCACACCTTGGAGTACGATGGGTATTTCCGGTAATGGTCGTTACATTGTCGGCACACGCCAATACACTGAGGCATACCGTTTTGACGTTCAAGAAGGACGTCTATTCATTGCTAAGACGACAGGCGAATATGACGACATGTGCTTTGCTGACGTCACAGACGAAGGCATGATTGTAGGTAAGAGTAGCGATATGCTTCCGGCTATCTACAACACTGCAACAAACGAATGGGAACACCTTGAAGTTCCTCACACAGGTATCACAGAAGGATATGCCAACGAAGTGACTCCTGACGGCAAGACAATCGTCGGCTATGTTATGGGCTCAATCGACCCAACTAAGCCTTACACTGTATTCCCATGTATTTGGCGTCTCCAACCCGATGGCACATACCAATACGAAGATCTTCCAAACCCTGACACAGATTTCTTCGGCACAAAGACACAATTCATCTCTACTCGCACAATCTCTGAAGATGGCAACACTATCGTCGGCGTTATGGTCGAAAAGAAAGGTCGTTTCTATCAGCCTATCATCTACCGCTACAACGGCAGCGAATGGACTTACGAAATGCCATTCGTAGAATTGACATTCAAAGGTGGTCCGCAAGAATACGCAGAATGGATGGCTAAAGAACCAAACATGTACGACTACATTACAGTGCCTTCAGGCGATCCTGAATATATGGACCAAGTAGAAGAATATCAAGCTATCTACACTAAGTGGCAGTATGACTTCTGGACAGCATTCCGCACAGGTTTCGAAGTAACTTCAGTGCCTGTCATCACCAGCACAAACGGCAAGTGGCTTGCGCCAATGGCTACAGAAGCTACATGGGGTTGGAAAGAAGGCGACCTCACAATTCGCCAAGAATCAAGCAAGTCTTACCCTATGCTCTATAACCTTGAGACAGGCGAAATCACAAAATTCGAAGACATCAAATCAGGCTTCTACACTTACGGCGTGAGCAACGATGGCGACATGATTTCATCTGACGGCAACGACTTCTACCTAAAACCTGCAGGCGAAACAAAGAAAATTGAACTCGGCGACTGGTTGAAGAGAGAATACGGTTTTGATTTGAGATCAGAACTTCCTTCTAACACAGAATATATCGACTGTTGCACTGTTTCTCCTGACATGAAACTTATCGTTGGTTGCTATCGTTCTGTGACTCCTGATGGCGAACTTGACAGCAAAGAAGTGTTCTGCGTTAAACTTCCGGGATTCATGAATTCAATCATGGATACACTCAACACTCCTGTCAACACATCAATCACGCTTGCCGGTGACGAACTTCATTTCGGCGCTGAAGCAGAAGACGTTTGCATCTACGACATGGGTGGCAAGCAAGTATTTAGCCACACAGGCAAAGCCAACACATTATCAGTAGCAAATCTTCACCAAGGAGTTTACATTGTTACTGCAAAAATCGGCAACGAAATTGCTACAGGAAAAGTTTACAAATTCTAAAACCGAAATAATTCATTATAATGAAAAAACAATTTTTTGTTTCAGCATTTGCAGCAACTGCATTATTGCTCAATGCTCAAAATATTCAATCAATACCGGCATCAGCTCCTATGTTTGAAGGAGAAGAATCTTCTTCAGTCTCAATGGAGTATGGTTACTGTGGAGAGTTTTCATCACCAATCGGTTGGGGAAACGTTTCTGAAGTAACATTACGAGCAGCAATCCAACTTCCTAAAGACATTGCAACTCGTTTCAAAGGTGCTCAAATCTCGAAAGTCCTTGCATACGTTGGTGAAGCGAGCTATTTTGAATCATCAATTTTTATCACACAAGGTCTTCAAGACGAAGAAAACATTTATGATCAAGAAATTTCATTAACGCCAAACAGTTGGAACGAAATCTCTTTGACTGAGCCATACACAATTGACGGAGATGAAATCTTTGTAGGATATCAAACGACAGCCGGATCAACAAGCAATACCGGTGTCGGTGTTTTCCCAATTGGCGTAGATAATAAGGAAGCAAACCCTTGTGGTGACTACATTGGCACATTCTCAGGTGAATCATGGAATTACATGCACCTTTCAGACGCAGGTCTTGGCAATGTCTGCATACGTCTTGTTTTGACAGGTGACAATCTGCCTCAATATGACCTTGAGCTTCAAAACATCACAGTCAAAGAATACCTTCGCACAGGCGACGAATTCTCTATAAAGGGCACAATCAAAAACCATGGTGCAAAAGCTATTGATTTCTATGATGTTCAATACCAAATCGGCGACAATGCTCCTGTCACAGTAACTCTTGACACACGCATCGAGCCTGCGAGCATCGAAGAGTTTACTATCGAAGGCATTAAGACAGACGCTGATGGCAAATTTGATATTGTTGTCACAATTACAGACCTTGATGGACATACTGACGAAGATCCATCAAACAACTCATTGACCGCGACCATTAACAGCATGAGCAACCTTGCTACACGCAAAATTCTCCTCGAGCAATTCTCTACAGCACAATGTTCAAATTGTCCTCGCGCTCACGAAATACTTGAAACAATCGTAGGCGACGGCGAAGACGTAGCATGGGTTATTCACCACGCAGGTTATGGCTATGACACATTCACTGCAGATGCTTCTCGCAAATATGTCGCATTTTATGGTGGTTACACATACGCTCCTGCTTTGATGCTTGACCGTACAAATCTCGCTGAGCAAGGTGCATTAGGTTCTTCAACTAATGGAAGCATTCCTTCACAAACACCTATCTTCCAAATCACAAGTGAAAACGCAACGAGAAAACTTATCGATTATAGTTTATCTCAACCTGCATTTGTCTCATTAAACATCGAAGAAACCTACAATGCTGAAAATTCAGAATTGCAAGTACGTGTTAGTGGCAAAGCACTTGTTGAATTCAGCGATGCAACTTTCATGAATGTATTCTTGACAGAAAGTGGCATGGTCAATTATCAATCAGGCGCATCAAATGCCAACGATTACGTTCACAACCACGCTCTTCGCACAACAATGACTCCGACATGGGGCGACGAAATAACATACAACGAAGACGGCACATTCGAAAAGACATATTCACTTAACCTTAAGAGTGCTTGGAATCCTGAAAACATGGAAATCGTTGCGTTTATCAGCAACTATAACGAAGATGACCTTAACGATTGCATCGTACACAACGCTGAAAAGAAAAAAATCACTTATTCAAGTGTTGAATCAATCGACAACAACAAATGCAACGTATGGACAAACGGTAAAACTGTTTGTATCAGTGGCGAATACAAGCACGCCGAAATCTATGCAATGGACGGTCGCCTCGTGAAAACTATCGACGCTGCACCAAGCTTTGACATCGAAAACGCAGGCATCTACATCATTGTCGTTGACGGCGTTACAACTAAAATTGCAATTAAATAATCAATAAAACAACCTAAAAAGTGTGCTGTCGCAAAACGGCACACTTTTTTTAAGTAATTTCATAAATAATCAACCACATGAAAAAACTATTATTATCTCTCGGACTATTGGCAATCGCGATGCCTTCGATTGCTCAATCTACAGCAGAGACTAAGGTTGCCAATATCAAGAACACTCGCATCACAGTCTTCTACGAAGACGACGAAATGACTATACCTGTCACTCGTCTTGATGACCAAACTTTGATGCGCAACATCTATGATAACAATGGCAACAAGGTGTTGGAATCAGAATACCACTATGCCAACCCACCATTCTACTACCACACTGCTTATTGGTACAACCAAAACAACCAAGTGGTGGCAGACTCTACCGACTACACTAAAAACTTCTACGGCTATTACGACAATGGCAACATGAAGTATAAAGCTAAATATAAGACTGACACCGGTCTTATGAGCGACTCTACCTACTACGAATACGACGGAGACAACCTCATCCATGAGATTATCTTCAATTCATCTCTCGAAGAAAAAAGCCGCTATCGCTATTCATACGAAGGAAATCGTCTCACTAAGCGTGAATACATCACCGGTCTTACATCAAAAGGCGATGAAAAAATTTCTCGTCGCATAGAATATAGCTATGACCAAAATGGCAATCTTACTGAAGAGATTGAGTACACTCTTAGCACAACCGTTTCTTCACTCGGCACAATTCGTTCAGCGACTCGTATTCAATACATCTACGACTCTCTCAATCGCAAGATTGACCAAGTCTATAGCGAAGCGACTGCATCAGGAGGCATGCTTTCTTCTTACACCAACAAAAAGAAGACCACATTCGAATACATTGGTCAGACAGGCGACCTCTACAAGCAAGTGAACCACTTGTGGGACCCTAACAACAAGATATTTGTCGAAAACGACTACGACATCTACACCTACGACCAATATAGCGAAGCTCGCACTCCTCAAAACTTCTCTATCGAGCAAGGTGAGAAAGCAACTGATGTGGTGCTCAATTTCGATACACCTGCAGAAACAACCAACCTCAAAGGTTATGGTCTTATCATCAACGACAAGTTCCAAGAAGCTGTCTATGAGTCTGCTCCTATCGTACTCAACAAGCAAGTAAGAGGCACACACAGCTATCGCGTGTTTGCTCTTTATGACACCGTTCCGGGCAATGTGAGCAACCAACTCAGCAAGGTAATCGACATCACACTTCCAGCTCCATCTAATGCTCGCGTTTTGACTCAGGAATACACTTCTCAATGGGTCGTTACATTCGCATTCGATGCACCGACAGGCACTGATGACCTCACTCCGACCGGCTATCGCTATGTTGTGACAGGCGGTAATGGTGGCGACAAGGGCACTATATCTTCTGCCGACATGACTAAAGGCACATTCAAGGTGTGGTATCTTGCGTCTGACAAGGAAGCCAACCTCGTCACTGTCGATTTATACGCAGTGTATGAAGAAGGCGAATCAAATCCTTACACATTCCAAGTTGACCTTCGCGACACAAGCAATCAAATTGTCGCTCACTGGCACCAACAAAATGCAGAAAAACTTTGGATGGATGAATTTGGTTGGGAAAACCCTGTGGAATACACCAACTACTATTACACATCTTCCAACACTTCCAACACTGAATCTCTCATCGCTGAAGTAATCAACACTTTCGACGAAGAGACTTACAGCTACGTTCCTAAATATCGCAAAATGGGTACAACCATCGAAGTATGGAACGCAGAGACTATGCAATGGAACAACTACCGCACTTCTGAAACAAAGAAAGAGGGTAGTTCAATGGACTACCAAATGGTAGAAACTACCAAGCAATACAACGTTGCTACAGAAACATTCGAACCGGTAAGCATCAAGATCGACAAGTACCACCTTGACGAAAACTATGTTCCATACTTGGAATGTCATGACTGGACTAAATACTACGACGTAGTCGATGGTCAACAAATCTATACAGAATATGTAGTTCACACTATCGAAGGCTACAACAAAGTAGATTACCACTATGCAACAGACCAAGTCACTATCAATAAAAAGATGGAGTACATCTACGACGTATTTGGCAAGCTCCACCGCATCAACACTTACAAGTTTGAAGGTGGCGAATACATCCTCACTTCATACGTAGAAAACACCTACGACATGATTAGCGAGCTTGTCACTGAATCGGCAACATACGGTTACGCTGACGAAGCCGCTGCAGAAATGACTATGCTCGACATCGTTCGTTACACAGCTTCTAAGGAATACCACTACATCAAGATGCCATTCGGTCTCAACTACAAGAATGGTACTCTCAAATGGTCAGCTCCAAGTACAGCCAACATCAACCCTGACACATACAAAGTGTTTGTCAACAACATCTTCTTCACTGAGACTACCGAAACATCTATCGAAGTGGAAGGTCTTCCTACAGGCAAATACACATTCGCTGTAATGTCAACTTTCGAAGGCTTCGAATCAAGCCTCTCGGCTTCTATCAACGCCAACGTAGTCAACAACGCAACATTCATTCCTGAAAGCGTAAGCCCAACTCCTTACGACTACGAACTCGAAAACTCTGTTGACAAACTTGAGACTGTGACTCTCGTGTTCCCAAGCACCGTAGCTTCTATCACTGAAGGCATGGAAGCAACTCTCAACTCTCGCTTCATGGGCTACCCAACGACTGTCACAATCGCGGAAGACGGCAAGACAGTGGTATTCACTCTCCCTGCCGATCTCGAAAACGGTTTCTACTCACTCGACATCCCAAGCAAGATGTTCAATGCTGAAGATGCAACCTACAACCCATCTCTCAGCTACTCATTCTCACTCATGTTGCCTTTGACAACCGACCTCCCTGCTCCGACACCGGATCCTGCTGTGGGTAATGTGACTGAACTTAGCGTTATCAACCTCACATTCGATCGTGATGCTTATGCTCTTGAATCTCTCATCGGTGTGCCGGGTCATGTTTACGCTGAAGATACTAACGGCAACCGCACTGATGCTACTATCAGCCTCGAAGGTTGGGACTACACTAAATGGACTCTCACATTCGCTAACGCAATCACTACTCCGGGAGCTTATACAGTAGTAATCCCTGAAGGCACATTCGGTGATTCGGTAGCTTCTACATCAGGCTGGACAGGTGCATTCACTACAGGTAAAGTCAACGCACTTATCAATTTCGACTACACTATCGTAGATTCAGCAGTTGACTCAATCAGCCTTGACAATCAGATCCGTATCAACGGCAACAGCATCATCATTCCTGAAGGCGCTAAGGTCTATACTGCAGCCGGTTACGAAGTATATCCTTCTAACCTTGAAGCAGGCATCTACGTTGTCAGCCTTGGCAACCAAGTCGCTAAAGTTATCATCCGATAATTCTAACTTCCGATAAATCAAAAGGTCGCAACCCACGAGGCTGCGACCTTTACTTATCTATTTTATCGGAAACTAATAAATTAAAATATAATTGATTTTTTAGAAGAAACAATTGAAATATAGTATTTTCTCGTTATCTTTGTAATCGCATTGTTAACACAAAACAATAAAAATATAGGAATTAATAATATAACGACATAGTGAATTTTGAGCTTTTTGCTCTTATTCTCTCAACCGGAAACCGCCAAATTAAAGGAATACAGAGAATAAGCATGGCAGAATGTTCATGCCTGTATAGGTGTGAGCTGTTTGTGCTTATCTGTATTCAAGGCGCTTGGCGGTGCCCCGGTTGAAGATCGGCAACAAATGGTTCCACCTTTTTTATGATACATATCGGAGAAATAATACGAAGGGAACTTGAGCGCCAAGAACGCACCCCCGCATGGCTTGCACGCAAAATAAACTGCGAGCGCCCCAATGTATATTACATTTTTAGACAGAAGTCAATCAATACCGATATGCTTCTGCGTATCTCTCACGCTCTCAATCATAATTTCTTCCAATACTATATATCTGAAATTGAAAACTAAGAGTGTTACAAGTAGTTCACAAGAGATGGTTGTAAAATAATTATACGCAATGGTAAAATCTACATACTATGATTGTGCAAATTATTTAACTTAATAAGGCTAATTTTGCACTGAATTAATAATATAAAAGTGTAATAATTATGAAAAAATGGTTTTTTGTTTTTATGGCAGTAATCTGCTTAGGGTTGTCGGCAAATGCTCAAATGTGTCGAACCACCGCGAATGTTGAGGGTACAATAAGTGTTAGTAACGGGTATAGTCCCGATGAAGTTACGGTCTCTTTTAAGAATTACAACAACTATATGGTAACAATAGATTATACACTTACCATTGTTGATAGTAACGCAGGTGAAAGAACTTATACGGATTCAATAGTTGTAAATGCAAATGAAACAAAAGCGACTCGATCTTTCATCTCAACAGGGAATAGCACAAGCGCAAATGATTGTAGTATTGAATTTAAAGTTTATAAATGTGACTAATAAATAGCGGATGCGATTGATGTGACCTCAAAAGTTGGACGAATTAATAATAAGTTTAATGGTAAAAGGGGCTGTGTCTTAATCGTGAACAGCCCCCTCTACTTTGTTTCACCTTTAATTTTAAATAAATGAAAAGAACTATATACTATTTATTTACACTACTTTTATTGAGTAGTTGTTCTGCTCCAAAATTAACAAATACTATCTGGTGTACGATTTATGGGGCAACCGATGGCCAACAAGACGGATTAATTGTTGAGAGTTTGTGTTTTATGGAAAATGGAGATTTAAACATTCTTCGCTCTATAGCATCAGAAAAAGGATTAGAAGTATCTCCTTATAAACATGCAAGTGGAACTTATGAAATATTTGGTTCACTTAAAAAAGATGCTTCTATCAGCATTTCTGCTTCAACTCTAAAAGGAAATAGTCTTAACCTCAATGGACTAATAAATGTAAAAAAGAATACATTATTGCTATACAATAGTTCTGATTCAACTGCGACAACCTATTTTAAAAATCCTAATGTATTTATAAAAGAATATTGATATGAAAAATATTAAAATTATTTTATTGATTATATCTTTCTGTATTGCACCAACAATTAATGCTGGTTGGTTATCTGGAATTGCAAAAGCTTTTGGTGTAAAAGATGATAGCCCTATTATGAGTATTGCTAATTCTCTTGATGGTGTTGGTAATGCATACGTTGCTAAAAAAGTTGATGAAACAATAACGAAATATGGAGGAGAATACAAAGATGATTCACATGCAAGAGAAGCAATATACGACTTAATAGGTGTATCATCCAATGATCTCAATAAAGCAAAACAATGGGAAGAATCTGACAAATTTGGCAAACGCGATATGATTATAGAAGAAGTTGCCAATGTTGCACAAAAACATGTAGACGCAGTAGCTGTAAATTATTTCAAAAAACAATGTCTTGCCGACACTAAATATTTGAAAGATAAAGCAAATGGGAATCCAGAAGCAATTACAAATAGGGTAATAGACTTTATTAACATTTTTACGGAAGCCGATACTATAGCTGCAAAAAGAAAATATGAGCTAAACAATAAAATGCGAGCTAAAAAAATCCAAATAAAACAAGACCTTATAGACAAAGGTTTTATTTTTAATAATGAAAGAGATGCATATGAATATGCAGGAATGATATTGTCCATTCAGAACGATAAAAGCCTAACTGAAGCTGAGAAAAAAGAATGGCTCACTGATTTAGGTTTTTATAGTCAAGAAGATGAAATTTTAAATATAGCTGAACAAATAAACGCTGCCAATATCAAAGATTTGAAAGGTCCTATTCAAGAAGACCCAACTCCTGAAGAAATTGCTGAAGAAGAAAGATTAGAAATAGAGAAAAAAGAAGATGCAATTTTACAAATTAATCAGACTACTGTCAATGAGTATGCTATAAATAGTTTTGACCTTAATGATGTGCAAAAAAAATCTTTAGATAATGTTGCTAATATTATGACAGAATATAATGATTTGAACATTAAAATTACTGGTTATACTTGCAACCTTGGTTGCAAAGTTGTAAATGAGAAAATCGGGCAAAAACGATCAGATACAGCAAAAGCATATCTTATTGAAAAAGGGATTAAGGAAGAACGTATTATAGCTAACTCTTTAGGGGAAGAATATCCTAAATTTGAAAATAATAATGAAGAAAATCGCAAATTAAATCGTCGCATTGAGTTTGTAGTTGAATAACTTTAATTTTGAAATTCATTAATGAGGCTGAATCAAAATTCGATGAAGTAAATTTTTTAGTTATATCTTTAGGGATGTTCTAAAATTAGTAAATAAGTTTTCGTTGTAGGGAGCTTGTGTTTCGGTCGCTTTTGTGTCTGTTTCAGCATCATTCTTATCCTTACTCGGTTACAATGCTCGCATTGCGCCCTCATACGAGGTAATGAATCTGCTCGAAACAGCCTACAAAATCAACTTGACCTAATTTATAGAACCTCCCTTTAAATAAAAAAGCCGTTTTTAATTCCTTACGGAGTTTAGTTAACTTCCTATTATTCTCAGCCTTAGCTGCTTTTACGATAGCGTTTTCACGATTGAAAGCACACTTACGCAATTCTTCGAGTACCTTTTTAGGTTGCTTGTTGTTCATCGTCAGGTTATGACGTATTAGTGGTGTAATCGCTCATAGTATTTTGATTTATCGGACAGCAAAATATTACCGACCCCTTTGTGGGATAATTCATTCCGTCTATAAACAGAAAGGTCGCAACCCACGAGGCTGCGACCTTTTCTCTTTATACGTTCTAAAATTTGTTACGTTAATTGCACTTATAGCCGGAAACCGGTGATAAGGCTACTACATAACATGCTCCGTAACGGACTTGGCTTGACGAGAGTTTGATGTGAGAGTTGCCGTCGCCGATGCTCACTTGATACTCGTTGAGCAACTGCTGCTTAGGCTCTTTTTCCAAGTCGTCGGAGTCGGTAATCCAAAGACGAGTCAAAAGACCTGTCGAGTGGTCGATCTCATAGCCCCAAACGGTTGTCGCATGGTGGAGCGTACGAAGGTCGGACGATAGTGCCACTGTCAAGGAAGTGACGCCGCGATCGATAAAGTCAACGACCAATTGTGTGAAATATCTGAGTCTGTCCTCGCCGCTCAAACCCGAGCCGTTGCCCCAGAGATAATAATTGTTGAAGTCACCTGTATAGAGGCCTGTGTACCAGTCAAACATATAGGTGTATTCGTGGTAAAGGTGAGGATAAATATCTTTCCACACCGATTTAAAGTATCCACCATCGTAGCCTTCCAACGGATATGCTTGAGAGCCCGGAGAGGCATTCTCACCGTAGTTTACACCCTCGAAGTACCAAGGCACTGCCTCTACTACATGACCACCCTTATTGTTGTTCCATTGATCGTGAAACATCTCCATCAATGCCAACTCGTAGGTTTCGCCCGGACCTGTGATTGCTCCTTCAGGCAAGACGCCACCTTTAGCAACATAGAGATCTTGCCACCATTGGATAATGTTGGAAGCAGAGGCAGCCCAGCACATATTGATGTCGCCATTTTCGCCCTTGCCGACCTTATTGACATCATACCAGCCAGACTCGATGCTTACACCTTCGGCAAACACGATTGACTTGCCTTCTGTCGGAGGAGGCGTGTTCTCAATAGCATTGTACACTTCCACCACATCAGCAGTGTTTACCTCGCCATCTCGATTTACATCAACCATATCCGATACCACATTAAAATCGGCTCTGCCGAGTATATAGTCATAGATGAGAGCTGCATCATCGGTGGTCACACGTCCGTCGCGATTAGTATCGGCAGGAATTGACTCTGCAGCCATTGCTAATCCACCACACACTATTGACGCGCTTAGCGTTAGCATTATCTTCTTATTCATAACACAACTTTTTTACCGTTAATAATGTTAATTTGACCCTTTTGAGGCTCCTTAAGTCGCACACCTTGAATGTTATAGATTTCAAGACAGCCCTTTGACGTTTCGAGATCGACAGTTTCTATCCCTGTCACTACGTCATCTCGCTTTGTGATTTGTTCATCTTGGTCGGAAGTGGTATAAGATGTCACCTCTTCATTATTTACACCTACTGCAAACATTCCCGAAGCTGTGATGTTGTAATCGCCATCTTGAAGCGCGGAAAAATCGCAAATAAGGGTACACACAACACCATCTGTACCGACAAAAGCATCGACGGCTTCACTTGCCACCGACACAAAATATCCACGCGATGTATCGCCCTCAGTAATCTGATGTGTTGACTCGACACGTTCTCCAAGTTGGTTAGAAACGATGTTCACTCCGGCAGGAAGCGTAAAATACATTTCGACTGCCGTAATGCTGACAGTGGGATTTTCTAAATGCAAAGAGATTGGCACACGAGTAAGATTGGTACTATTGTCAATAGTAAAGTATAGCCTATTGTCATGAGTACTATTCTCATCTGCTCGCATAGGTATAACCATGACTCCTGCAAGCATTAATAATGATAAAAATTTCTTCATATTGCACAAAAGATTTGATTTTATTGTGCAAAGATAATAATACAATCGTAGTAAAGCAATAGTTTCGGTATAATCGTCAGCAATCCATTGCTATATCTGCCATTATGATTTTGTCGCCTCGTCGGTAATAACTATTGACATCAAAGGTCCCTCCAAGCCGTTGGGAGCAAATGCTTCGCGTGTCTCAAAACGTATGGAGCCTGAGCCGAAATCATAGACTTCCAAGTGAGTCTCATCGTCGTCCTCATACTCATCGGAAGCACACAAATTGCTCTCGCTCAGACTGAGCGCAGCAGTGAGATACTCCATAAGATCTTTCGGTAATAGGTCGCCCAAATATAGATTATGAATTCGGACTGAATTTTCGTTCAAGACATCGACCTCCCACTCGCCGGGATTGCCTTGAATGTCAGTGTAAAGAGGGACACCCTCACCATCGGTCAAAATGCCATTGTAGTTGTATTCCGCCGTATCGAGCATCTCGCCAACACTTATCGCATCGACTATGCTACGTACAGTCATTGCAATATCGTTTTCAGCCACATATTCGTCTGCCATACGATACGCGACGGCGGCGGTATCGGAGTCTGCCGAAGCTTTCCTATCGCTATGAGAGCAACTTACTGACATCACAGTCGCAAACAGCCCCACTGTCGCCATTGATAAAATCCTTCTGTAATTCATACCAATATAACACGCATCAGATGCATATTATCGATTCTGAGTGCGAAATTACGCATTTACTGCCGTATTAACAAACTTTCTCTCCGAAAAATTCAACAATTCTTCAAACAATTCTTCAAGACAATTTTCAATTGCACGATAATATCCAACCATAAGCCAAAATTCACCATGCCGAGAACCTTCAAAATTGACAAAAACGGCATCACAAGAGGCATTGATACGGCTGATGTATTGCTCTTATGAAGCTTGCATCTATCCACAACATCTATCGTCAGAGGACTATTCGCCCCATTTGTCATTTTTACCAATCATGTATAAAAAGACATTGACAAGAAGTCCTATTACAATTATAATACCCATGTTACAAATCGATTTAATGATATGTTGCAAATTTATCTCCTATATAGTGCCTGATTATGGCATATCAATGTTAAAATATCTTTAACACAACACTATCTTTATATTTTTTACTGCCGATATGTTGGCATATCGAAAGAAAAAGCACTAATTTTGTCGTAAAGAAATTTTTGATCGATGATGACGACACGACTTCCCGAAGAATTCCTTACTCAGATTAATGATTTGCTTGGAGACAACGAGGCTAATTTGCTTGCCGAGGCATTAGAGCAAGAGTCCTCGGTGGCGATACGCACCAACACACGCAAACCATGCACCCTGCCACAATGGGCTGACTCCTGCCATAAGGTGGCATGGAGCATCAATGGCAGATACCTTGACGAACGACCACAGTTTACATTCACACCCCAACTCCATGCCGGCGGTTTCTATGTGCAAGACGCTTCATCGATGATTCACGAGCTGATACTCAAACAGATAGCACCCGAGCATCCCATCTGCTACCTCGACCTTTGCGCAGCACCCGGTGGCAAAACGACTGCCGCTATCAATATGCTTGCCGAAGGCTCGCTTGTCGTTGCCAACGAGTATGTACCGATGCGCTCGCAAATTCTGAAAGAAAACATTCAGAAATGGGGCTACCCCAATGTCATTGTCACCAATAGTTCGGTCGAACGACTTTGCAAGACACCCGGCCTCTACGACATCATCGCTATCGACGCTCCATGCTCAGGCGAGGGCATGATGCGCAAGGACGAAGAGGCTCGCCGCCAATGGTCGAAATCGCTGGTCAGCGAATGCGCCACTCTGCAGTGGCAGATAGTCTGCGACTCTTGGGACACACTCAAGCAAGACGGCTACCTCATCTATAGCACCTGCACTTTCAATCGCCAAGAAAACGAAGAGATGGTGGACCGCATCTGCTCTGAATTAGGTGCAGAAAGCATCAGATTGGATGTCGAAGAAAATTGGGGCATTCAGCCGGGATTGGACACCCCGCATCATTGCTACCGATTTATGCAGCACCACACGCGTGGCGAGGGTCTGTTTGTCGCCGTCCTACGCAAGACAGCCGAGCAGAAAGAATGGCAACCACGCAAATCCAAACGCTCCGGCAAAGCGCCAAAGCTGCCGACCATCGATTGGCTGTCGGGCAACGATTGGCACTTCACCGAACACAACGGCACTATCTGCGCCATCAGTCACAACCACGCACCGATACTCGACGAAATCAGCCAATGCACCAAGGTCATCATGGCTGGCATCGAAGTAGCGACTGTCAAGGGCAAAGACCTCATACCTCAACAAGGCCTTGCGCTATCGACATCTTTGCGCAGCGACGCATTCCCACGCGTAGAACTCGACTACCCTACTGCCATCAGCTACCTTCAACGCGAAGCCATAACCCTCCCCGACGGCTCGCCACGAGGCTTCGTCATCGTATGCCACGAGTCTATGCCGCTCGGCTTTGTCAAAAACCTCGGCAATCGCGCCAACAACCTCTACCCACAAGAGTGGAGAATACGCACATCACTACCAAAATGAAAGATTTTCAGATAGAACTACAGACCACTGCCGACGGCTCTACCACGCTTTATCGTCCCGACATGGACGAACACTATCACTCGGTGAAAGGTGCTCTGACCGAGAGTCAACACATATTCATCGATTGCGGTCTGCGTCACCTCGCCAAAGACTCGTTGCGAGTGCTTGAAATCGGATTTGGCACAGGTCTGAACGCATTGCTTTCTGCCTTGCAAAGCGACATCCGACAACACTACCACACCTTGGAGCTCTACCCTCTCCCCAAAGAGATAATCGACAGCACCGACTATCATAAGGCCGTCGATAACCCCCAAGCACCGACTCTTTTTGCCGCTATCCATGCTGCCGAGTGGAACAAAGCCGTCCGAATCACTCCGTCGTTCACTTTGGAAAAGGCAGAATGCGACTACACCGACCCCGCCACCCTATTTCCTCAAGGCATCGACGTGGTCTATTTCGATGCGTTTGCACCCGAAAAGCAACCCGAAATGTGGACAGAAGAGCCACTGCGCCGTATCTTCGACGCCATGAACCCCGGAGGCGTACTGACCACCTACTGCGCAAAGGGTGAAATACGCCGTCGTTTGCAAAGCATCGGCTTTATCGTTGAGCGACTTGCCGGTCCTCCGGGTGGCAAACGTGAAATCCTCCGCGCCACCAAGCCCCAACTATAAATCCATAAGTGCCCTGATGAAATATATTGAGTTGATATATTGCAAGTTAGTGTGGTTTATAACAAAAACAGACTTGGATTGGTTTAGTTCCAAATTAAAATTTGAAAAATGGCCTAATGGGTATCACTGCTATCGTGCTCGACGATATCTTGCTATGCCTCTTATGATTTTACCTGTAATCATCATGTTTAGCTTAGCATTTATTAATGTTGTCATAGAGCCATTCTCAATGTTGTTCATACCCTTTGTTATGTCATTTATAATACATTGGCTAATTTGCAGACATTTAATAAAACAGAGAAGAACATCAAGAATTGTTTTCAACAAAGAATACATGCAGAGCAAATGGGGAGTCGTATTGACCTTGCTTTATATGTCACCTTTTATCTTGTCATTTATATTTTGTATAGTCGGTCTGATTGTCTTAGCACAATAACCCCCAAACACAGTTACCATATACCAAACATCACCGACAACAATTGCCGGTGATGCCTGTTTTATTATCCGAAATTAAAGTCTAAAAGCATCAATATCAGTCTTGACTCTTAAGGTGAAATACGCCGTCGTTTGCAAAGCATCGGCTTTATCGTTGAGCGACTTGCCGGTCCTCCCGGCGGCAAACGCGAAATCCTCCGCGCCACCAAACCGGTAATTGTCTGATCAAGGCTATTCCCTTATTGAGAATTTCACTGGCAAAGTATATATTGTCCTAATTGGATTCCCATCAGCATCACGAGCAGGAATCCATGCAGGCATCAACTCTATAAGGTCAAGAGCTGCTCGATCAAGTAATTTATGTGCTTTTTCTGCTATCTCGATGTTGGTTATCATGCCATCTTCTTCAATAGTAAATCTTGTGACAACTCTCCCTTGTATTCCTTTATCTAATGCTTTATCAGGATAGACAATATGCTTTCCCATCCAATTCATCAGTGATTTAGTTCCTCCCGGGAACATAGGCATTTGTGCAGTAGAATCTATATTTGCTTTTTTATATTTATATTCATATTTATGCTGATAGACCATCCCATCCTCTCTAATAGAAAAATCTATCGGCAATCTATAATAAGTTCTGACCGGTTGATTGTCTTTCATCGCAGGACTCCACTTAGGCATTGCTGACACTGCCCTGACAGCCTCTTTATCTAACCACTTATTGAAATCTTTTTCCACCGATACATTAGACAGTGAGCCGTCTTTTTCCACAACAAAACCTACCCATACACGTCCATATACACCATGATCCAATGCTTCCATAGGATACTCCAAATTACTAAATAAATATCTCATTATGCCGAGCTTACCTCCCTCGAACTCTGCAATTTGGTCGTATTCTGTTTCAATCTTATTCTCAACTGTTTGCTTATCAGTTCTCAATTTGAAAGTAATAGGCAACGTTACATAACATCTCATCGGGACACCTTGTAATGTACCTGACTTCCATTTAGGCATTGATAAAACAACTCTTTTCGCTTCATTATCCAACGTTTCACACACTCCTTTAAGAATCATCGGAGTGCTAACAGAACCATCTTTCTCTACAACAAATCTAACAATGACACGCCCTTCAACACCATCTATTATCGCTTGCTCCGGATAAATTATATTTTTGCTCAGCCATTCCATCATGAGTGTCTGACCACCATCAAACTCCGGCATGTCTTCCAACGCTTCATGTATTTTATCAGTATTATCTGACATTGAAGACAATGAGATTTCCTCTGTTTTATCAACTTGATTGGCAAATCCATACTTAGTACATAAACACATCAGTACTATTACTACTATAATTTTATCCATAACTATATTTTGAATGAATGTTTATTATCCTACTCTTAAACTAATTTAATGTCACTATTCATTTATGATATGTTATAAAATTAGTTAATTATATTCACATATCTAAATTTTACAAAAGGTTTGCATATTTCGTATAATCGGTTTGAAAGCATCAATATCAGTCTTGACTCTTTGGTAATTTAAATAATAACGGGAGGTTATACATGGTTCGTATATCTTTGTCATCAAGCCTTGCAGGCTTCCACTTTGGCATAATAGAGACCAATCGCAATGCTTCTTTGTCTAATAGAGGATCAACACCTCTAACTATTTTTCCGTTTGTAACAGTACCATCTTCCTCTACCGTAAACTTTACTATAACTCTGCCTTCAATACCTTTATCAATTGCCTCTTGAGGATAAACCTTGTTTTGTTCGATCCATTCCATTAATGCTTCCTGTCCTCCTGGAAATTCAGGTTGAGGTGGAATATAGTAAATGTCCCAAAAAACTTCGTCAGTCTCCTTTGTCGCCGGGTCATCAGCCATTGCGACCGACACACTCATCACCGACAACATCACCGTAACTAATAATAAAAATCTTCTCATAATATCAATTTTTTGCAAATATACGAAATGCGCGAAACAACCACAACATTTACCCCCATTTTTTGCCCTATCCTCATCACTGAAACATCACTAAAACAGAATTCCTTACCATAGCGTTTTCGTCCATTTCCTTGACACAAAACATAATAGTCTCACAACTAAATCACTTATTTATCTAAATCAACAATAATTTCACGCAATAAAGACTCGCCGTCACGGAGAGCCTTTATTCATTTGTAAAGTGTATATAGGGATGTGATTATTAACCCAAAAATAAAATTATGAAAAATTTAATTTCTGCAAAAATAAAAACATTTTTCCATATATTCAAGTTTTTTGCGATATTTTTACTACAATTTCAATCTATTTTACAACATTGTTTTAAAACTATGTTTTACAACATGTTTATTCTTAAAGAAATATTAAAAATCATTCAATTATTGTATCAACTAATTTATATCACTATCTTTGCACCAAAATTTTAAAACGATAGATAAATCATGAAGAAAATCATCCTACTATTGGCTGTAATAACAGCTTTATTCTCTTCATCATGCAACGAGAATACAGATTTAGACCCGACAACACCGATTTATCAACATTACGAAGTTGATTTCTACAAAGGTCACGCTGTTGCAATGGCAAATTTCCACAAACACACTGCTCAAGGCAGTCTTGTTGAACTAAACAATGGCGCATCAATCAAGGTTAACAACACCCCTATGTCATTCTACGGAACAGGTAATTCTGAAGGCGTATTTGACTATGCCACATATTCAATCAAATCCGATAGTATTACATTCACTTTCAAAAGAGGTGACGGCAACACTTACACTAACGCCCTGCATCGCTCCGATGTATCGGCTGTCAGCATCCCTGAAGAACTGAATGAAATACAAAACGACAAATGGATTAGTGTAAACTATAAACCAACCGGATTCGAAGTTCTCACTGCCGTATTGTTTCCTAAAGTAGTCGGAAAAAGCTACGTTGCGACCACTGATTATGTCACAGGAAATTTCTGTTTTAAGGATGTACCGGAAGGTCTCTACTCTTTGCGCGTAACAATCAAACGACAAATCCCTACAAAAGAAAACGACAAAGGCGCAAGCGGACTGATTGACATCTATAGCGTTGACGAGAAAAACATGAAAGTTGTTAAGTAAATTCAGTCAACAATACACATAGATAGGATATGGAGAAATCTGTATCCTATTATTTTTTGCCGGCAGAACGCATTATGCGATTTCCTATACGGCAATACAAACATTTTCGGGCATCACAATATTCATTTCGCAGATGTATCAATGCTTGCGAACGGAAAGCATTATCAGCCTTAATTCCTGCTGCCGCCCACACATTCAATATCGAATTATTTTCCGGCTCCAATGATGTCAACAATTCCATAGCCGCATCTTCCATTGAAGTGTCTCCCGACTGACCACTATACGCATAATACAAAGGCGCAACAAGATTAATCAATAACAAATCGACCGATTTTTTTGAAAGAGCCTTTGCCAACCTCGTCGATGCAACATCGAAGTCGGAATGGTCCAGCCAATACCCCGACAACTCAATATCAAAAATCCTCCTTAAAGCATCCACATCACCCTTTGCATCAAGCACTCGTCGCATCAACGAAAATCCATTTTCCACACATTTGGCAAGTAGTGCAATTCTACGATGAGGGAAATTTGCCGGTCGTGTTCGTGCATATTTCCATACACTGCGAGCCAAAGGTCGCAATTGATATTTTCGCGATAAAAAATAGTACTCTCGACAAAGCAATTGATAATATTCGTCGAATATATGCTCCGACATGTCCAACATCCCGGCTTGTCCAAATAGCAACGCCTCCAGCTGCAAAAGACTGTCGCTATGCTTTCGCAACACACTGAGAGGAACACTCTTTGCCAACAACTCAAAAGGCACACTATTCAATCCAAAACCTAATGAACGTGCCAAAAACACATAGCACACACTCTCCCAATCACCACAATTTGCTCTCAACAGTTCTATCAACCGATTTGCCTTGACTTGCAAACGCTCAAATGCCAAAGTTTCAAACCAATTAGACAGCAACAATTCATCGACCGTATGAAGCATCCCGCGACACCTGATCAAACCGGCATCTTCAACCAATTGAACATAGTTTTGAGCTATTTCAGGCGTTATCGGCATCACCAACTGTGGAATCGGAGAGCCATCCTCCCTGCATATCACGGCATCATCTATGCCGACAACATGCAATATTATATTATTATATGCTGAATCTCTATCATGCCCATGCCGTTTCCAGTCAGATGCTTTGACATGAACCTCAACATTTCCCACCCACTCTATTCCGTCGATGATAATTTTCGCATTGAAAAAGTCAGGACCCGAGTCCGTATTCAATTTTCCGGGATCAAGAAGCAATACACGGCGCCCGTCACTGAGTAATTTTTCTGAATTACCCCACATTCTAAATTGCCACATGTATTGTAAAACTTTCTCCATACAGACTATGCATCTACACTTATGCAAAAGTATTTAATAATTTATCAACACGAAAAACAAAACTGTTAACAATTGTTAAACCTTAGCCTTTTTTCAATGATTATTTTTGACAAAATAAAAAATATATCTACATTTGCAATGTGTTTTTCATAGTATTAAATTAAGATTAAGGTTTCAGCCTATCTCTTTGTGAAAAGGGATAGGTTTTTATTTTTTACTTCTTATCTTATCCTATTCCATCATTTTTGTCGGTACTCCTTGAGACAACGATTGAACTCCCGACGCTCATTATCAACAAACCAACCCCACTTATTAAAATAGCGTATCATATTGACAATGTGGATACGTAACATCTTACGGCTCTTATATGATGCCGCTCTATGGTCATGAATGATGCTCACCTTCGGATAGTACATCGTGCGATAGCATCTGTGCATTCGACGTGTGATGTCAATATCTTCCGGGTACATAAAAAAACGCTCATCAAACAATCCTATTTTTTGTAGTGCTTCTGTGCGAAACATCATAAAGCTACCCTGATGATACGGTACATTCATCTCTCGGTCGTGGTCGGCAAATTTCAACAAATATCGATAGTCATTCTTTTCCACCAATCGTTTAGGTAAAAATCTGCGAAAAATCAAATCTTTCGGCGTCGGAAGCATTCTGACCGTATATTGCAATTCTCCGTCAGGATATGTAATTTTAGGTTGAACCTGACCGACATCTAAATTCTCATCCATATATTCCACAAGACTTTGCAAAACCGCAGGATCAAATCTAACGTCAGAATTAAGGACCAAATGATAGTCTGCACAATTGATTGTTTGTCGGATAGCCACATTATGCCCGGCTCCATATCCTACATTATCACTTCCGATATATACCACCTTATCCACTCTTCTGCAAAACTCGGCAATATACGATTTATTCGAATTATCGATAATATATATTTTATCCACAAGCGACGACACCAACGACTGAAGACATAATTCCAACTCTCTAAGATCGGTGTTATAGGTCACTATGGATACTGTCAACCGGCTCTTCATCGCGAATGTTTTTTGAGTTTAAAAATAAATTTCAGACCTCTCAGCCCTAACATTGCCACTAATGCTCCAAGACGATTTTTAAGGCGCGATTTCGGATTGCATAGAATCATCCGACGCAACTCCTTTATATTTCCCCAACAACGTTGCTCTACTGCGACATCGCATTGACCGGAGCGAGTCATCAGCCAAAGTATATTCATATTTGCCGCAAATTTACGATCCAAAGCAGCCGGCAACAATGCGAGATTACACGTCTTCATATAATCCACTATTTCATCTGTTATATCAAGCACGTCTGTTCGGCGAAGCGAAAAATTACCTGTTATGCTATCTCTCCGCAATCGATAAAAATAATAAGCCTCTCGTCTATGCACCACCTTTTTGGCTCGTTCATACACTTTATAAAATATTGCCAAATCCTCATACAACTTTCCTATCGGAAATCTCAATCCGTCGAAAAGTCGTCTATCATACAATTTGTTACAAGCAGAATTGTCAAGAATATTCTGATACAAAATTTTATCGATAGCCTCTTCAGATTGCAAAATCATGGTTTTTCCGACAAGAATCTCCTCCAAATCAAGGCTTTCTTCATCATAAAAATTCTTAAACTCCACAGATGATACATCCGCATTAAGGTAATTGGCAAGCGCATATAACATCTCTACAAATCGAGTGTGAATTATGTCGTCGGAATCTACAAACGCCAAATAATCGCCTGTCGCCGCATCAATCCCCGCGTTACGAGCATCGGAAAGCCCACCATTGACTTTATGAATAACTTTGATACGACTATCCGCCTTTGCGCATTCATCACAAATCCTACCGCTGCTATCCGTCGAGCCGTCATCAACAAGAATTATTTCCAGGCACTTATATGTCTGATTTATGACACTATTCACACACGCCAAAAGATACTTCTCGACGTTATAAACAGGAATAATAATACTTACCAACAACTTTTCTCTCATACACTATATTAACGCAACGAGACATGATTTCGTATATTAACAAATAGGGATGCCTCGAAAGACATCCCATTTGTTATCGATATAATTTGTGATTAAAATTATCTTACGATTTCCTTAGAAACCTTAGCGCCACGGCGAACGATGTACATACCACCCTTTTCAGGATTTGCAACCTTCACGCCTTGGAGGTTGTAGTATTCAGCAGCTGCGTTGTCTGCTTCGATACCATCGATAGCGTTATTACCTGTGTAGTTGAACTTAATATTGAAAGAGATAGCATCGCTTTCATTATCATTGTTTTTCAATGTGAATTTAAGGATTGATACACCGGGATATAATTCTTGAACATCCCAGAAGCCCATACCTTCGTATGCAGGTCTATACTCTACGTGAGCTTTATTTCCGGTTCTCACTTCATTTGGTTCAAACACACAAGGACCTCCACCTTTCCAAACGCCATTATCATCTTGCATAAATGGATAGCAGCTATCAAAGCAGAATTGTGGCATTTCTGCCATGTTACCGGTTGGTGTCGGAGCTTGTGCCAATTCCAAAAATTCACCTAATGCTGAAGCATTAATAGGGTTAGATGTCAAGTTAGTCAATTTCATGTGAGCTATGATAACTTGATCGTTAGGCAATGTTCCCGCTTCAAGCTGTGTAAGTTCTATTTCATCGCCCTCTTTAACTTCTACACCATTGACTTCTACCTTGAATGACAATGCTGACATTGAGAACACACTCATTGCTACGAGTGCAACTGAAAGTAAAATTTTCTTCATACGCGTAATTATTTTTTTGTTATTAAATTGCTTAATTAATTTACTCGGCAAATTTAGACAAAAATTCTCTATCTCGAAAATTTTTAACCGATTTTACACCATTTTTAACTATAAATCCGCAGACTGAGCCTTTATATGCCAATCTACGGATTTATCGAGTATTTTTTCAATATGTCGGGATTATTTCACCACGACCTTTGTCGCTGTAGCGCCTTGCTTGCGAATGTAGATACCATTTTCAGGATTTACTACGCGACGACCTTGCATATCATAATAAGTCACTTCGCCATCTTCGCTGAGCGTAATGCTTTCGACTGAGAGGTTCTTGTCTCTCACAAGGTCAGCCACTGTATAGCGATTTTCTGCCACTTCCGTCATCGGATATTTGTCGCAGTTCATCACTTCGCCTGTCTCAACATCGACAACGAAACAAATCAACTCACAATAGTCACGCTTGATAGCAGGACGCATAATCTTGCCGTTTGCGTTAGTCACTTTTGTATCAGGAATATCAATAGTGTATTCATAGACATACTCAGTACCCATATCCATTTCGCTTGGGAGACTGTTTGGAATACCATAGAAGTCGTAGATGCCACGTGCTACATCATTGTAGCGAACATCCTCTTGGCTTTTCTTGCAATATGCCCAACCACCGAGGTCGCCTTCGTAGCTCGTTTCGCCCGATTGAGCTGAGTAATAGTTGTTTTGAGCCCACCAGCTACCTGCATCGATTGGCATCCACACATTGTTTTCTACCAAAATGAACGACAACACATATTTCTCTTTCTTCACAGGCACTGCAGAGCGGAATGCTGCACGAGCCTTGATTGCGATTGTGTCGTTTTCTTCGATGATGTATTCGCCTGTCACTTTCACTTCCACAGGTGTTGGCTCTGCATGGATTTGACGCACTGCGTAAGCCAATGAGCCGGTGTTATCCTTATCAAATTTTGTATCGTAAGAAGCATTGATTTGACTCACATCGCGACGATTGAATACGAAGAGTGGCGCAGAATTGCCATAAAGATTACCCATCGCCTTGTCATAGTCTGCTACAACCATTGGGTCCATCGAAGCAGAAGAGTGAACAGCCACCGGCACTACATATTCTTTCATTTCTTCATCGGCAAGCATATTGTCAATATTGTATGAACCGGCAGGACAATAGCCACACCATGTGCCGGTCATCTCTTCGATAAGCACCTTGCGGAATGGCACAAATGCATAGCAAGCCACGCTACCGGTCACCTTGCTTGCTGGCATTTCGTCTGCAGTCAATGTGATGGTGTAGTCGCGTTGTTCGCCCTTAGCGATTGGCACTTCGAATGTAAATTCGTATGACGACATGCTTTGGAGCAATTCGCCGCTTTCAGTCAATGTAGTGATGCCATCATCGTATGTCACTGTCCAATTCTTGAGGTCTTTATCGGTATTAGCCGACAATGTGACATTGATATGAGCCACCTCTTCAGTCACATGATTCGGAGCTACAACTGCGATTGAACCCACCTCTTCGCGAGAAATCTTGATGTTATCCATACAGAGGATGTGCTTATCGTAGTTCTCGTTGACGAAACATACATAAATTGTCTTGCCTACATAGTCGTCAAGGCTATAAGAATAGCGAGTAAATTCGCCATCAACAGCATCAGACGCACCTTGTGGAATGTTTTCAAACACCTTCACCGGAGTCTTAGGAAGTGACGATGGGTCGTCTGTGAGATAATCAGTGATGTAGAGCGTAACGCTACTGAGCTTGGATTCATTCATATTGATGCAATAAGATTGAGCATCAAACGACAAAACGAAACCTGCTTCATCAATCTTCACAGGCACAGAAATCATCCAGTCGTCAGACTTTCCCGGCTCAGTGTACATGGAGTGACTGCCATAGTACATATTAGGCGATGAATTACTGTCTCTGAGGATCCACCATGGCTGATAAGAACCGGTAGAAGCCGACAAGAAAAGTGATGAAATACTGCTGTGAGGTGCAAGTCCATCGCCATCCCACACCAAAGGAAACGACTTGTTGTAGTCGTTGTTGTCAAATGTTTCTTCCAATAAAATTGTTTGAGAAACAGATGTACCGGCGATAAACGAAAATGCAATTAATAATAGTAATGCTTTTTTCATATTGCTTGGCTTTAATCAATTTATTTTAAATTAGCGACAAAGGTACAAATAATTTTATAGTTAAATCACTCTTCCCACAAAAAAATTACAGCATCGACAAAACAAAATATTATCAAATGTTAATAAAGAAAAATTTCTTTAATCAATAGTGTTGGATTAAATTAATTTTACTAAATTTGCACTCGGATTTCAAAAACTATGTGTTTAGAATCAAACTTATCATCATTATAATTGTTTAGTTTACACAAATAAATATTTTTCATAAAAACTATGGCAAATTTAGATTTAAGCAAGTATGGTATTAAGGATGTGACTGAGATTATTCACAATCCATCTTACGAACAACTCTTCGCTGAAGAAACAAAAGCAGGCCTTGAAGGTTTTGAAGTTGGTCAAGACACTGAACTCGGCGCTGTTAACGTAATGACAGGTATCTATACAGGTCGTTCGCCTAAAGATAAATTCATCGTTATGGATGAAAACTCTAAAGACACTATTTGGTGGACATCTGAAGAATATAAGAACGACAACAAGCCTGTCTCTGAAAAGACATGGTCTGCTGTTAAGGAAATCGCACAAAACGAACTTTCAGGCAAACGCCTTTTCGTTGTTGACGGTTTCTGCGGTGCTAACAAGGACACTCGCATGGCAGTTCGCTTCATCATGGAAGTGGCATGGCAAGCTCACTTTGTGACCAACATGTTCATCCGTCCTACTGCTGAAGAACTCGAAAACTTTGAGCCAGATTTCATTGTTTACAACGCCTCTAAGGCTAAAGTTGAAAACTACGCTGAACTCGGCCTCAACTCTGAGACTGCTGTTGTCTTCAACATCACTTCTCGCGAACAAGTTATCATCAACACTTGGTACGGTGGCGAAATGAAGAAGGGTATGTTCTCTATGATGAACTACTACCTCCCTCTTAAGGGCATCGCTTCAATGCACTGCTCTGCAAACACTGACATGAACGGTGAAAACACTGCTATCTTCTTCGGTCTCTCCGGTACAGGTAAGACTACTCTCTCAACTGACCCTAAACGTCTCCTCATCGGTGACGACGAACACGGTTGGGACGACAACGGTGTATTCAACTTCGAAGGTGGTTGCTACGCTAAAGTTATTAACCTCGATAAAGAAAGCGAACCGGACATCTTCAACGCTATCCGTCGCAACGCATTGCTTGAAAACGTAACTGTTGACGCTGAAGGCAAAATCGACTTCAACGACAAGAGCGTGACTGAAAACACTCGCGTTTCTTACCCAATCGAACACATCAACAACATTGTACGCCCTATCTCTGCAGGTCCTGCTGCTAAGAACGTTATCTTCCTTTCAGCTGACGCATTCGGCGTGCTTCCTCCTGTGTCTATCCTCTCTCCGGAGCAAACTAAATACTACTTCCTCTCTGGTTTCACAGCTAAATTGGCAGGTACAGAACGCGGTATCACTGAGCCTACTCCTACATTCTCAGCTTGCTTCGGCCAAGCGTTCCTCGAACTCCACCCTACTAAGTATGCTGAAGAACTCGTTAAGCGCATGGAAGCTAATGGCGCTAAGGCTTACCTCGTAAACACAGGTTGGAACGGTACAGGCAAGCGTATCTCTATCCGCGACACTCGTGGTATCATCGACGCTATCCTCGACGGCTCAATCCTCACTGCTGAAACTAAGAAGATCCCTGTATTCGACTTCGAAGTTCCTACAGCTCTTCCGGGCGTTGACCCTAACATCCTCGACCCACGCGACACTTACGCTGACGTTAAGGAATGGGAAACTAAGGCTAACGACCTCGCAGGCCGCTTCATCAAGAACTTCGCTAAATACGAAGGCAACGAAGCAGGTAAAGCTCTCGTGGCTGCAGGTCCAAAACTCTAATCGACAAACATCAATCCACAAAATAAGTGGCGGTGCTCCTTGCATCGCCACTTCTATTTTGCGTCTATAGTACCTATAGTATTTATAGTATCTATAGTATCTATAGTATCTATAGCATCTATAATTACTATTCTGCCGCTAACGCCTAATTAAACCTTAAACACTAAACCTTAAACGCTCAATCATATTGGTCGAGAGTTTTCTTGAGTTCCTCTTGAATCATCAGTCGCAACTCCTGAGGCTGAATCACCTTAACACTGCTGCCGTAACACATCAGTTCACGCACCAAGTCGCCCGTAAGTTTCATGTGATAGCTGAATATCGAATAGCTATCATGCAGTTCCTCGGTTTGGCTTTGATGCAATGGCAGCGCTCTAAAATACTTCGCTTGCTTATAGTTCACTTGCAATGATATGCGTTTAACCTCTCCAAACGATGTCGTAATACCGAAATAGTCGTCAAAAAACGTTGAAGGATCAATCGATTCCGGCATCTGAAACGACTCCTCGGATATTGTCATTTCGGTCATGCGATCCAAGGCGTACGTCTTAATCGCCTTGTCCTTTTCTTTGAGACCGATTACATACCACCTCTGCTTAAACAATTTCACAAAATATGGATGAAACACAATCCCGACATCAGGCAAAGAACGATTGTAGCTCTGATATGTGAAGACTATCTTCTTTGATTGCTTCATAGCCTCCATAACCGACGACATAAATCTGCGCGCAGAGGGAATATCCTCCACCAAAATTCTGTCAGACATCGCCGACGAATCACTCAATACGCCACGCATTGCATACGAATCCATAAGCCAATTTCTGAACTGTTCGTCTTGACGCGTGCCCTTTGAGTCGATATAATACTCTCCGGCTTTATTACACTCGATGTCTATCTGAAAGTTCTCCTCAATTGCTCTGCGATAATGAAAAAAAGTGCGAGCAGGGATAGGCTCACCGTCTCCATCGACTGATTTAAGCCATAATTCATTCAATTCGCGACGCGTGATCTTACCATATCGCTGAATTGTATCGACAATCCAAATATAGCGATTAAACAAATCTTTTCTCATGGCACATATTATTTTTTACAAGAGCAGAAAGACTCAAATTAAAATTTTATAGATTTGTAGTTTTTTTATATTCATATAGGGAGCACATTTCCTCTCCCTAAACAAAAAAAGCCTAACAGACAATTGTCCATTAGGCTTGGTCCTTTGTCGGGGTGAGGCGACTCGAACGCCCGACCTCTACGTCCCGAACGTAGCGCGCTACCAACTGTGCTACACCCCGTGAACCATTTTGCGACTGCAAAGTTAATATTTTCTAACTATTTATCAAAACATTTCCGACACAAATATGCTTCAAAGCATCATTTACTCCTTTATAATCCCTATTAACCGATCAAAAACAAACTCTTTTGCCGACATCAAGACTATTATCTCAAACAATACTTCTACACACCATTATTAAATCATGGCTACCAAAGATTGCCACAATTTATCGTCCGGAATCGGAGCTTCGATGTATATTTCTTTTTTTGAGACAGGGTGAACAAATCGGATGCTGCGAGCAAGCAAGGAAATACTGCCATCAGGATTGCTGCGACGTGCCCCATATTTCAAGTCTCCTTTAATTGGAGTGCCTGTGGTCGAAAGCTGAACGCGTATTTGGTGTTTACGTCCTGTGATAAGGTCTATCTCAAGAAGTGTATAATTTTCACCTTCTGCAAGCGTGCGATAAATAAGTTCCGATTTGGATGCACCTTCTTTCGGACGCAATGAAGCATACGACTTATTGTTTCGTTCCACTGACGTTATGTAGTGAGTCAAGTGAGCTTCCGGTTGCTTAGGACGTCCCTGCACAATAGCCCAATATGTCTTATGGACATCTCCAAGTCTGAACAGCTCATTCATGCGAGTAAGCGCTTTGCTTGTTTTTGCAAAGACCACAAGTCCACCTACAGGGCGGTCGATGCGATGAACCAAACCACAAAACACATTGCCCGGCTTGGCATACGTCTCTTTGATGTACTGACGCACAGTTTCCACCAATGGTGTGTCGCCGGTCTTATCGCCTTGCACTATCTCTCCCGGTCGCTTATTTACGATAATGATGTGATTATCTTCATAGACTACTTCCATAATTGCGCTAAATTAAAAAAAGAACCAAACATTTCTGCTCGGTTCTCAACTTAGTGGCGGGGGCCGGACTCGAACCGACGACCTTTGGGTTATGAGCCCAACGAGCTACCACTGCTCCACCCCGCGATGTAAAAATAATGCTCTTGAAAACGTTAACAATGAATTACATCTCTTCATCCGTCTCATTTGCGAGTGCAAAGTTACAACGTTTTTTTTATTTGACCAAAAAAATCCATACTTTTTTTCAAATCTTGTCATAAAAGAGCATAAAAGAACCAAAGAAAGAGCTTAAATTTAGTTTTTTACAAACTTAAATTATTTCATTTTAATCGCATAACTTTTTAAAGTCAATAATAATTATTTTGATTAACCTATAATACAAACAACAAATTGTATCTAAATTACCCATATCATATACTCTACCATAGTCAAGCGTTCCTAACACTGAAAACAATTAAATATTTTGCTTTATAGGTCTTATTTACATATCAATATCTCCTATTTAATATAAAATAACTCTTAAATTTGTTGCTAACTGAAAAATTTATATTATTTTTGCACAGAATTTACAAAAACGTGCAATATTATCGTTGCATATTAAATATAGCATGCCCGATTGATATGGTAATAAAGACTCGCGACAAACTAATTGAAGTAGCTCGACAACTTTTTGCAAACAAAGGCGTCGAAAACACTACCATGAACGATATTGCCTCTGCTTCTCAGAAAGGAAGACGCACCGTCTATACATACTTTAGAAACAAGCGAGACATCTTCAATGCCGTAATCGAAAGCGAAACAGAACAATTGCTCGACAAGTTGCGTGCTATCGCAAACAAGCCCATCTCTGCAGAAGAGAAATTGCATGAATACATTATATGCCGATTTCTCGCGATGAAAGAAATAGTTTCGCGAAATGGTTCCCTCAGAGCAGGATTTTTCAGAGACATCAGAAAGGTTGATAGAGCAAGAAAAATCATTTCTCAAAAAGAAATCACCATATTACGTTCGATTTTATCTGAAGGAGTAAACGCCGGCATATTTGAAATTGCCAATGTCAACCATTGCGCAATCATTATCACGCATGCTATTCACGGGCTTGATGTGCCATACATAAGAGACAACCTTGCTGAACAAGGCATCAACAAACATGTAGTCAGAACCATTATTAGCAATATGATTTTAAACGGTATAAAAAAGAGATAATATATGTATATAAACTCAATGGGCTATTATGTGCCCTCAACAAGAATAACAAATGACCATTTTTTGAATGTCAACGGCCTGACATCTGACTGGATTGTGCAACGCACAGGCATTATTTCGCGCTCAAAAGCCGGCGAGAACGAGGGTCATGACTCAATGGGACTTGAAGCTATCGAGAATGCTCTCCCATCTTTGCCATACGACATCAAAGAAGTCGATTTAATCGTTTCGGCTTCCTACTCTGCATACGACACTGTCGCCACATTGGCTCATGTGGCTCAACGTCACTACAATATTGACGGAGCGCGTGCAGTCTATGCATCAGCTGCTTGCTCATCGTTTATCAACGGACTGGAAATTATCGAAGGATATTTCGCATCAGGCAAGGCCACTAAAGCGCTTTTGCTATGCAGCGAACACAACACATACTACAGCAACGAGTCGGACCCTAAGTGTGGTCACCTCTGGGGCGATGCTGCTGTCGCTTATTTCATTTCTAAGGAGCAAATCAAGGATACCGACTGGAAGATTCTCAACGTATTCAGTCAAGGTTTAGGCAACGTCGGCAAAGGTCCTGACGGCGTTAAACTTCGTCCAAAAGAAGACGGCATCACAATGCCTGACGGTCGCGACGTGTTTATCCACGCTTGTCGCTACATGATTCATGCTCTCAACAATTCACTCCAACAGGCGAACCTCACGATTGACGACATCGCTCACTTTATTTGTCATCAGGCCAACAAACGCATTGTGGCTCAAGTGGCTCACCAGCTATGTCTGCCAATGGAACACTTCATCAACAACATTGAAGAGCTTGGCAATACAGGCTCGGCTTCTGCACCGTTGGTATTGGCACAAAATTTCGATAACATCGCCAAAGGCGAGAAGGTCGCATTGATGGTCTTCGGTGGTGGATATTCGTGCGGAACATTCATAGTAGAAAAACAATATTAATTAACTAAATAATCTTTTACAACATGAAATTATTAGAAGGAAAGACTGCCCTTGTGACAGGTGCAGCACGTGGTATCGGTAAGGGTATCGCCCTTAAGTTTGCAGCAGAAGGCGCTAACATCGCATTCACTGACCTCGTAATCGACGAAAACGGTGAAGCTACAAAAGCAGAAATCGAAGCTCTTGGAGTAAAATGCGTTGCATACGCTTCAAATGCTGCTGATTTTGCTCAAACAGAAGAAGTTGTAGCAAAAGTAAAAGAAGACTTCGGTTCAATCGATATCCTTGTCAACAACGCAGGTATCACAAAAGACGGCTTGATGATGCGTATGACAGAAGCACAATGGGATGCTGTTATCGCAGTCAACCTTAAGTCTGCATTCAACTTTATCCATGCAGTTCTTCCTATCATGATGCGTCAACGTTCAGGTTCAATTATCAACATGGCATCTGTCGTAGGCGTTCATGGCAATGCAGGTCAAGCAAACTACGCTGCTTCTAAGGCGGGTATGATCGCATTGGCTAAGTCTATCGCTCAAGAAGTAGGCTCACGTGGCATCCGTGCTAATGCTATCGCTCCAGGATTTATCGAAACAGCTATGACAGCTGCTCTTCCTGAAGAAGTACGTAAAGAATGGGCTTCAAAAATTCCATTGCGTCGTGGTGGTCAGGTAGAAGACATCGCTAACGTCGCTACATTCCTTGCTTCTGACATGTCAAGCTACGTATCAGGTCAAGTGATCCAAGTAGATGGTGGTATGAACATGTAATCCGACACACAACTGCAATATAGAAAAGAGATTGATCCTATAAAGATCAATCTCTTTTATTTTTACTTATTTCTTTTACCTCTATCCACGCTTTAATCGCAAAACAACCCCTATTTTGCAGATAAATTTAAAAATCTATATTGACACAGGAAGTGGGTAATATTTGTGTTAGATAAGTTGCAAGAAATGCAGTTCTTCTCTGACTTCAGAGCCGCTTAATGTGCGACGCTCTGCAATTATCTTTGCAAACTTATCGACCATCGGATATATTCTGCGATTTCCGAAAATTCGACGCGAATATGCAAGTGTCTTATTAAACAAATCTCTTACCTCATCTTCTTCCAACGAGCATGATTCCTCGCCTTCTTCAAGAATTGTGTCATACAATAGATTGAGGACTTCTCTTTCTACATCTTTTTTCTCATAAATCAATCGACGAGAAAGCAGATTGGAAATCATCATTGCTGAAGTGATATGAAAATTTTCAAGTATATGATTCCACGACGTCTTGGCTGACACCAACGGAGAACCTTCATAATAATAGTCCTTTATAAAATCGACCATAAGATCGTCTGAATCCAACGAAATAGACGACACTCGATCTATTGCATCAAGCGCTGCAAGTGTTATCGCCATGCCGGCAAGTCCATAGCAACGATCGTCCTCGTTCTTATATTTTAATTCAACAATTGATTTACTCATATTGCGTACTTGTTATTCTTCTTATTTTAAACTCTGATTAAAATCGTTTTGTTTACAAAATTCGTACCAATCTGCATTAATTGATGCTTCTAAAAATTAATAAATCATCACAAAGCAATTTATAGAAGCCAACTTAATCAAAAATTAAATCCTGCTCCAATCAAAAAATTGAAGCCTTCATCAGGCAATGCCGGGCTGAGCGATGACGCCGAGCTGAGCAGATTGTTTGCTTGCGCCCATATAGTTAAACGATTGTCAAGCAATGCGTATGACGCACCAAGATTTAGAAGAGCTATATCTGACAGTCTATGCGCATAGATTCTATAATTAGGGCGATGATCGACTCCTGCCGAGACAATATCATAGTCATAAAGGTTGCGAACGCCACGATATTGATATCCGAGGCTAACTTTCAACGTGCTCCATGGTCGAAGTTCAGCTTTTGTATTGATAACCCAGCGTGGGCGATCATATCCGTTGAAATAGCCTTTCTCTGCATTCTGAGGCGAGTAATAACCCTGTGCATTCACTGTCAAGAGATTTGAAAATTCGTAATTCAATCCCAAACCGACACGCCAACCATTGATATTCATCGCTGCATCCGATTTGTTTACAAAACTGATGTCGGACAGCACATTCGGATCCATATACAATCCTCCAAAAAGCACATTTTTAGTCACCTTATAATCAAACATCAATTCCGCGGCAAAACCGGCTATTTTCCCAAATCTAAAACCAAATCTGCCGTCGATAGGCGAATACATCGGCAGCGTGCCTTGCATTTGTGGTGCTTGATAATAATCTAATTGACTGTTGTTTGCCAATGTGTTTAATTCCGTTCCGCCGAGCAGATGCAACCATAGTCCGAACAAATCTTTTTTCCAATCGAGTTTCACTTGTGGTGCGATATGCACTAAAGCATATTTATCGGTGAATGACGACGTATATTTTCGTTTCGCATTGAATGTCAAATCAAGCATCAAACCGGCATGGACATTGAGATTGTTTTTGGCAAAACGATAGTATGGCGAGAATGTCAATTTGCCATAGTCATTCATGGTATCGACAAATCCGAGCTCCTCAACACTTGTGTAGAGCACCATGTCTGCCAAGACATCAAGTCCGACAAACGAACCATTATCCCATGGCATAAGCAATTTCGCTCCCAATGAAAAATGATTTTCCTTTTGAGTCTTTCGGATTTTATCCTCATTAAAATTGCGATGATAGCCAAAGTGACGATAGCTAAAATCAAAATTATAGTTCAAACCGGTCTTTTCTACCTTGCGACCCTGCCAACCGATATTCATGCCCACATCATTAAGATTTTGCATCGGAATATTGCCAAAGTTGTTGATATATGTCTCTTTCACGCCATAGTAATTGAAACGTCCGAAACGATACGACAAATTTGCATCAAGATGACCGACGCCGAAATCATGTGAGCCGTAGAGAGTAACACGTGTGTCTGTACGAAATTTCTTTGATTTGTCAGGTAATCCTTCTACACCACTCCAACCCGACCAATCAAAGTCTTTGGCAACATAACCCGATGATGAATTATGCTGCAACCATGCTCCGGCTTTAGTCTTTTCTTCATCAAGAAATCTATATCCTGCACTGCCTACGATATTCAGATATGACCCCATTCCGAAATCCACATATCCCTTGTTGTCAGACACCGATCGTGTGGTACGCCAACCGGTCACAGGCAAGGCATATATATCATCTCCAATCTCTGTCGGCACACCTTTTGACGCCACATTCAGATTTGATTGCTGCAACTTGTTGTTGAGCTTTTCAGGCAATGTGTTTATACGCTCCTGGTGGCGTATGACCGGGACATATTCTCCCTCGACAGTAAGCGATTCGTTCAATTCCTGACCACACAATGGCAGCGAGAACAACCCACACAACATCACAGCCAAACTATATATATGTTTTTTATTCATCACTTATAATTTTTGAGTCGTTGATTAATCATGTCATGAATATCCGGTTCTGATCCCGGATAATTATCTCTGAGACTTTTCACATACTCTTTAGCCAACGAAGTTTTGCCTTGAGCGGCATACACATCAGCCAAAACGATAAAACCTCGGGCGAGCCAATACTGATGAGGCGTACCTTCATCTGTAAATCCGACAAGCAGACTTTCAGCATCCGACAGTCTTGCATCTGCGAGATATAATTCTCCAAGTTCGACTGCCGCTTTGGCACCAAACAGACTTTTCACATTCTTTGTCAACTCTTTAAGGTCGCTTTCTGCTTGTGTTTTATCCTTCTTTTCCAAAGAAGCCTTGGCGCGATAGTAGCGTGCCTCCTCTTGCTGTTCTGTTGTCAAACCATTGAGCGACAATAGTTTTTGCGCATAGTCTAATTGTTCAGAAGCTTTTGGAGTGTTTCGCATCACACCCAAATATGCATCAACCGTATAATCCGCACCTCCTCTGCGCTCCAATTCCTTATAGATTTTAACTATTTCTATCGGTTCGCACATCATTGTTGTCTCCATGATTTGTGCTTTCATATACAAGGCTTGAGGAGCATAATTTGAATCGCCTCGATGAGAAATCAATTTGTTCAATGCCTCTATTGCCGACTCATAATCTTGGTTTGCACTCTTTGATGATGCTATGTAATATAATGCTGATGCAAGATACTTACCGTTTGGATATTGCTCTACATAGAGTTGCATTTTGTTAATATCGTCAGAATTTTGAGCGACATCGTTTTCAGCGGCTTCAAAGGTCAATTGTTCCATATCGTCATCATCGAGTTGTGGAGAATTTGGAATTGAGCTGAGGAATTGTCGATATTGTTGCAACTCTCCACGACTTGCATAGATGCGTCTCAAATCCTCATTTGCCGCTTGCGCCTGCTCGCTTGACGGCCAACGACGAATCACATCGCAATAAACTTCTTCAGCATCGGAGCGTTTGCCTGAATTCAAATAGACAATTGCCAACTGCAACATGCCCTGACGAGCCTCCACCGATTGTGGATATTTCGTTGTCAACGCCTTAAATGCCGCTATAGCATCCGATGTCTTTCCTAACTCCTCGTAGGTCTGTGCCTTCTCCAGCATTGCAACCGGGATCCACACCGACTGAGGATATTTCTTCTGCAAATCATCAAGCTCACTTAATTTCGCTTTGTGATTGCCTATCATGCCCTGCATATTCGCATGTTGAAACAGCGCATAATCCTTTGCTCGGCAATCCTTTTGTTCAGCTTCGGCATAACCCTTCAGTGCTTCTTTCGGCTTCCCTGTGAAATAGTTGCAATCAGCTATTCGCAACGTTGCATCCGATTGCAAATCCGACGGCAATCTTCCGGCCGCCTTTTTAAAGAGTTGACGAGCCTTAACGAAATTATTTTTCATGTAATAAGCATACGCCGCATTATACATTGCCAAATCGTAATTGGCATCCGAAGGTGACGCGTTATTCATAAACGATTCGTAAGCCTCTGCGGCTTTAGTATAATCTGCTTTGGCATAATGAGCATCACCGAGCCAAAGATATGACTGTGTTGCCAATTTCTGATCATATTTGCCCATGTTGGCTGCTTTAGTCATATAGTCAATTGCGTCGTCATTGCGTCCGTTTGACAAAGCTTCGATGCCCAATTCATAGAGCACCTTTTGTTTTGCTGCAAGCACCTTTTCTTTCGGGTTAGCTATTCGCTCGATGCTTGCCAACGCTTTATGATAATCTCGCTCATTATAATAGGCAGTTGCAAGAAACTCATCGACTGTCGATGCGTACTGCGATTTCGGATATGTCTTTATGAACGTTTCAAGCAAATCTATCGATGAGCCGAATGGCACTTTTCCTCCTGACGTGCAAGCCACTGCGTAATTATAAAGTGCTGTCTCACTCACTTTGGTGTCATAGCCCGGACTATATGCTTTTTCGAAGGCTATCGCCGCGCTGCTATAGTCCTTGCTTCGCATTGCGCATTGTCCCAAGTAAAGATACGAACTCTGACCGATTTCATTGTCAAGGTCGGTCAATGAGCCGAACAATTCGGTTGCACGCTGATAATTCCCTTGATTGTAGTCTATGACTCCCATTATATAGACGGCAGAATTTACCGGCGTGCTTTGGTCTGAAGCCAAATAAGCCTCCAAGAATTGCCCGGCAACACTTTCTTCGCCAAGTTTATAGTAGCTTTCTCCTATTATTCTATTCATTTCGGGCACTAATTCCGGCACCGGCGATTTTTGCAGCAAATCTCGACCATGATCCACCACATCCTGATAGCGTCCCTTATGGTATTCGATATGTGTTATGTAGTATCCGGCCTCCAATCCTGTCGGAGAATACTCCCAACTGCGTTTCATCCCCTTACGATCAGCTCCAGCCACAGTCGTTTCCTCCACTGCTCTAAAACCCTCCAACGCTTTGTCATAATCTTGCGCCACATAATCAAGGTAAGCGATGTAGAAACGTGCCGCATTGCCATGCTCTTTATCCCCCACAAGGTCCTCAAACATCGGTCGCGCTTCATCGAAAAGACCGACTTTAGTCATCGACAGACCTTTGCGATACGTATAGACTGTGCGTTGTGCCGTATTCAATGAATTGAAATCGACATCATTGTATGCGCCAAGGGCTTGTGCGAAATCAGAAGCATAGAAATAATAATCGCCTATCAGCAATCGCGCTTCAAGAGTATGCAACGATGCAGGATATTCGGCAACATACTGCTTTAACAAGTCTATACATTCCTTTTCACCTCGCTCATAGTAGGCTTTGGCAAGGAGATAATAGCACTCTTGCATCGTTTCTTGAGTGAAATGCTCACTCGCTGTCTCACGCATTTGATTTAATTGGTCGATGGCACCGACATAATTGCGATCTGCCATCATATTGCGTGCACGCACCAAATAACCCGGCGCCTCGCTATTTTGCAAAGACTCTGACATATAAGGGGCGGAAGCGATAGCTGATGATGCACATAATGAAAATATGCCTATTGCCACTGCCTTGCCTTTATGCAAAATCTTGTCGTCTATGTGTTTTATATTTTTTATTTTCATCTCTATTAAGAGCATTTTATTTCGTAAAGGTTTACTTAAACAATTTCGTCGCAAATTGGCTCAAATAGATACGCCAATTCTTCCATATATGTCCGTCTGCCGACTCATAATATTCATACGGAAAACTATTGCTATCCAAAAGTTTGCGATACTCCACATTTTCTTCATATAGGAAGTCCTCGCATCCGATAGCTATCCAATATAGTTTCGGGCGCTTGGCAAACTGTGTTTTCAACTTATTTTCCATGCGGGCATAGACATCCGATTTCTCTGCCTCGCCTCTAAATACGGCTGCCGAGAATAGTCCGACATAGTCAAACATATCCGGATATTCTTTTGAGACGTGCATCGCATGAAATCCTCCCATCGACAGTCCGGCTATGGCTCTCGATGATTTTTGGCGACGAGTGCGATATGTCTTATCTATGAAATTTACTATTTCGGGAAATGCGCTTTCGAACGATCCGTCCATTGTTTTAGGAAGCACAAAACTTGGTTGCGCCAACCCTTGCGAAGTCTCTCCGGGCGCTGCTTCTTGCGAAGCATTTCCATTGGGCATCACCACAATCATTGGCTCTGCCTTGCCTTGCGCTATGAGATTGTCCATGATTTGTGTCGCTCTGCCAAGCTCCGACCAAGCATTTTCATCACCTCCCATGCCATGCAACAGATAGAGCACCGGATAGCGCTTGCCACTCGTCTCATATCCTGCCGGCGTATAGACGGTCAATCGGCGCGACATACCGAGCGTTGCGCTTTCATACCACACCTTCGACACCGTACCATGAGCCACATCGTTAACGCTGTAAAGACTGCCGTCGCCGTCAACGATAAATATGTTGGTAATTGTGGTCACATCTCGCAATTGATAGACGTTAGACGGATCGGTGATGCGCCGGCCATCGACCACAAACGAATAGCTATACAATTCTGGTGCAAGCGATGTCGCTGTGGTGTAGCTCCACACGCCTTGCTCATCCTCTTTCATCTCTGCCGCATCCACACCTTTGGGCAAAAAATCACCCGTCACCTCCACCCTTACAGCCTTGGGAGCATAAAGACGAAAAGTGACACTATGGTCATCATTTATTTGTGGAGAAACAAGTTTCTCACTGACTCCGATTGCTTGTTGCGCTACGGCAAAAAACATCTGAAAAAGCATTGCTGCGACAAAACACAATCTCTTCATAGACACATTTATTCTAATCTAACTGCAAATTTAATGATTATTGTGATTAACTGCAAATCCACTCGCACCAAACTGCCGTTTCATCACGACAATAAAAAAAATATCTTTTAATTATAGACGTGATGCTGCAACATAAAAAAGGTCACCGGGTCGAGACCCGATGACCTTTCCGAGTTATAAAGCGAGATGATTAGATGATCACTTTCACTACTTGGTCGCCAACTTTCACGATGTAGATACCCTTAGCAAGGTTTTCTGCGTTTACGCGGAGACCATTGAGGTCATAAACTTCAGCGCCTTCAGGAGCTACGATTGAGTTGCCTACAACCTTAACTACGATTTCGTCGCCTTCAACGCCTTCAACGCCTGTGTAACCGGTTACGTCAGCAACTGTTGGTTCAAGATAATACTTAGTATGATTTGCCATAACGAATGTCACATTGTCGATTTCGATTTGGAAGTCACCTACGAAATTATCTGCTGCTTTCACTGTCAAGTAAACGAATTCACCGTTTGATTCAGCGTATTCATTAAGTCCGAGTGAGTAGCTCAACAAGCGAACAGAACCATTGTTTCTCACTGCAAATGCCAATGAGTGGTCAACCTTTCTGTCAGACAATGCTGCTTCCACGATTTCCAAACCTTCAGGTAGGTAGATGTCTGCTTGGAATGCTGTGAACGCTACGCTATTGTCAAGCATAACAGCGATTTGACGTGTTTCGCCTTCTGCGATTGAGAAGTTGTCGATAAACAAGCTGTTGCTGCTGTCGGCATACTGACGTGCTCTGCTGATTGCTGCTTGTTGTTCCGGTTCATCTTCTTGGCTAAGAATGATGTTAACCATTAGAGTAATATCGGTAACGTTGATTGTTCCGCTATTGTTGATATCAGCTGCGTCAAAGATAAATTCAGGGTCACGATCGCCAAGGATATAACCTGCTGTCGCTGTGATGTCGGCAACGTCGATGATTGCGTCATTGTCAACATCGCCAGGAGTAGTGGCAAGCGTAATAACTTGTTGAGCTGTCACCACTGCAGTTTCGCCGTTAAAGATTTGAGCCTTGATAGTCACATCGCCTGCTACATATCTAAGTGCTGTCACGAGACCATTTTCTACTGTCACAGCTTCATTATCTGATGACCATACGATAGTCTTGTTTGTTGTAGGAGCTGCCACTGCTTTCAATGTCAAGCTTTCGCCTGCTTTGAGAACAAAGTCGTCAGCCTCATTTACCTTGCTGATTGTGATAGTTTCAGCGAGAGTGTAAACCACTTCGAAATTGATAGTTGCTTTCACTTCTTGACCTTCTGCTGCGCCGTTAGCCTTAGCTGTGATAGTCACTACGCCCGGCTTTTGACCGATAGTCACCACGCCATTTTCATTGACAGTTGCGATTTCGTCGTCTGAAGAAGTCCATGCGTAAGTCTTATCTGTTGCCAATTCAGGACCTACTGTTGCTGTCAATGTCACTTGACCTGCGCCTGTTTCAAACTTAGTTTCGCCTTCGTAGTTGATAGCGATTTCGGTTGCAGGAGTTGGGATGATAGTCAACTTGTATTCGCCACGGATGTTAGTGCCTTCGATTGTTGCGAAGATAGTCACTTCACCTGTCTTGCTTCCGGCTGTCACTACTGCCACGCCTTCCACAACTTCTACAGTTGCCATTTCTTCGTCTGAAGATGTCCAGAGGATGTTCTTATTGGTTGTTCCTGTGAGATTAGCCACCAAGCGTACTGTTTCTGTATTCATAAGTTGGTTGTCATCGTTAGGATCTACCAATGCGATAGTCACATTTTCTACGAGAGTAGCGACTACAGTCACTTCTGAATAAGCTGTCAAGTTAGAGCCGTCGCCTGTCGCTGCATATACTTTCACTGCTGCCGGAGTGACTGCAAGTGCTGTAACGACACCGTTTTCGTCAACTGATACATATTGTTCGCCACCTTCTTCGACATACCATCTGATCTTAGGGTTAGAAGCTTTGTCGTCAACGACTGCCACGAGAGTTGTCTTACCGCCTGTTTCGAGCATTACTTGTGCAGGGTTGACTGCCAAAGTTGTTGCCATTGTTGCATCGACTTTCACAGGGATAGTCTTTTCCAATACCACTTCGTTGCCATTCTTAAGTTGAGCGATAACGTTTGTTTCGCCGATAGCCTTACCGACTACTTCCACCACGCCTTCAGTGATAACGATTTCTGCCACTGCAGGGTTGCTTGATGTCCAGACGATTTCGCCTGCCTTATTAGTTTCCTTGTCGAGAGTTGCTGTCAATGTCTGACGATTGCCTACTTCGAAGAGCACTTCTGCAGGTTCGATAGTGATAGCTGTCGCGTGAGTGTAAACCACTGTTACAGGGATTGATGCTGTCACGCCTGAGCCGTCGGTAGCTGTTGCGATGATATTTGCTTCGCCCACTGCTTTTGCCACCACCTTACCTTCTTCGTCGATTGCGACGATGTCAGAGTTAGATGAGCTCCATTCAAATTTTGTTGAGTAAGCATTTTCAGGAAGCACTGTCGCTGTGAGTTGTGCTTCTTCGCCTGTTTCAAGATTCAATGCTGTAGGAGCGATTGTGATAGACGATACATATAAACGACCTTCTGCATTTGCCACGACAGGGTCGAATGTATATTCTTGACCTTGTGCTGTTGAGAACACTATTTCATCAACACGGATTTGTTGTGTTTCGTTATAATTGTCAGCCGCTTGCACTTTGAATGTCACAAACGCACCTTCTTCGCCTGTATAGCTCTTATTGCTCAATGAGTAGCTCAATAAGCGATAAGTCTTGCCTGATTGCACTCTATAAGAGAATTCATGGCCGTCGCCTCTTGTCAATGCGAAATCGCCTACGAGTGACAAGCCTTCCGGCAATGTGATGTCAGCTTGGAATGCAGAGAATGCAACACCGGTCTTAAGATTTAGAGTGACTTCTTTTGTTTCGCCACCATAGATTACGAAATTATCCATACTCATCGATGCAGAAACGATTTCCCATGTGTAAGCGAGAGCAGGGTTCTTGCCATTTTCGCCCACAAAGTAGCCCTTAGGCACATTGAGTGTGCATTGTCCGGCTTGCCATCCGGCAGGAGCGTTTGCTGTAATGATAGCTGTGTATTTTTGGATTTCGATATTTTCGACTGTTGCGCCGTTGCTGAATGTGATAGCGCCGGCTGCTTCATTTACGCTGATTTGTTCCGGAAATTCGATAGCGATAGTGCTGAGATCCATCACTTTCACGCCGGCTTCAGGTGAAACGCGAATATCATCGGCGTTCATTTCAGGCTTTTCTATTGTATAGTTCAAAGTCACTGCCTCATTGCTTGTGCCGTCGGCTGCTGTGAACGCGCCTTCAGGGATAGCGATAGAGTAAACGCCTTCAGCATTGATGGCTTGTGGGAGTGTAGCCTTCACTTGACCCGGAGTTCCTGTCGGAGCAAATGTCGCTTGCTGACCTGCAACATTGACTGTCGCGCTGCCTGTAAGAGCACTTTGTGCTGCGAAGTTAACTACGATTTCATCGAGTCTATTCACCTTCGCGCCATTTGCCGGAACAGCCGATTCGAATGCAAAAGCTTTCGGAGCGTCAACTATAGTCCATTGCAAATTCATCTCACCATTGGTAGGTCCATTCATACCAGCTTGCATTGCGCCGGCAGGTATATTTAGCTTATATACACCAGGCTCTGTACATGCGGGGTCAACGTAAACAGTTACATTATGTCCATTGTGACCTTGACCAAATGCAGAACAAGATACTGAACTACCATCCGGTTTTTCAAGTGTTACACCAGAGATAGTTGTACTCCAACCTTTGAACACACCAAATTCAAATGTCAAAGTAATTGTACTGAGTTCTTCAACCTCACCTTCTGCCGGAGTCACACTAACATAAGTATTCCATCCTGCTTCTGCCGCATTCGTGTTGAATGATAACGCCAACATAAATGCAACTAATAAAGTTAATAGCTTTTTCATGTTGAAATGATTTAAGTTAATAATTAAGTTTGTTTATATATAGTTAGAATTTATACTTTTTCTGACAATGCCGAAGGTGGTTTTGATTGCATTTTGCTTTTTCAAAAACACGAATAGTACGCAATCGCAAATATGAGAATTATTATTTACTCCGCCAAATATTTCTGCACCTTTTTTAGCCTCAATCACGCTTATGTGACATACATCACATACTTAAAAAAGCAAAAACGGCTCTCCGAAAATAGTATAATATCTCAGACAGTACACCCGGCATCGTGGCTACCCCGGTCGGGGTATCGCTCACGCGCAAAAAGGAAAAAGGCCACCGAACCGAAGTCCGATGACCTTTCCGAGTTATAAAGCGAGATGATTAGATGATCACTTTCACTACTTGGTTGCCAACCTTCACGATGTAGATACCCTTAGCAAGGTTTTCTGCGTTTACGCGGAGACCATTGAGGTCATAAACTTCAGCACCTTCAGGAGCTACGATTGAGTTGCCTACAACCTTAACTACGATTTCGTCGCCTTCAACACCTTCAACACCTGTGTAACCGGTTACGTCAGCAACTGTTGGTTCAAGATAGCATGTTGTTTGGTCTGGTTGAACGAAGATTATATTATCGATTTCGATTTGGAAGTCACCTACGAAATTATCTGTTGCTTTCACTGTCATGTAAACCAATTCACCTTCTGAGCCTGCGAATGCATTCACGCCAAGTGAGTAGCTCAACAAACGAACTGAACCATCAACTCTTACTCTTGATGCCAATGAGTGGTCAGCCTTTCTGTCTGACAATGTTGCTTCCACGAGTTCCAAACCTTCAGGTAAGTAGATGTCAGCTTGGAATGCTGAGAATGCTGCATTATTATTGAGCATGATAGCGATTTGACGTGTTTCGCCTTCTGTGATTGTAAAGTTTTCGATAAAGAGGCTGTTGCTGCTATCTGCATATTGACGAGCGCGATTGATTACAGCTTGTTGTTCAGGAGTCACAACATCTTGATCCAAAATCTGATTTACCAATAGGATAATATCGGCGATATCGACTTCTTCATCACCATTTACATCTGCAGCGTCATATACGAAACCTATAGGATCTTGACCGATGATATACAATGCTACGTCATTAACGTCTGCCACAGTCACTTCCGCGTCATTATTGACATCACCCTTAGTCACTTCGAGAGTAATAACTTGTTCGGCTGTCACCACTGCGTCTTCACCGTTAAAGATTTGAGCCTTGATAGTTACATTGCCTTCTACATACTTAAGAGCTGTAACAACGCCGTCTTCCACTGTCACTGCTTCATTATCTGATGACCAACGGATAGTCTTGTTTGTTTCAGGAGCTGCCACTGCTTTCAACTTCAATGTTTCACCAGCCTTGAGAACAAAGTCGTCAGCCTCATTTACCTTGCTGATTGTGATAGTTTCAGCGAGAGTGTAAACCACGTTGAATGTCAATGAAGCATTTACTGTTTCGTCATCATTAGCTGTCGCTGTCAATGTCACTTCGCCTGTCTTCTGACCGAACACCACTTTGTTTTCTTCATTAACGTAAGCGATTTCTGCGTCTGTTGTTGACCATGCGTAAGTCTTGTCTGTTGCCAATTCAGGACCTACTGTTGCTGTCAATTCAATTGATTCAGCACCTGTTTCGAATTTAACAGGTTGATTTTCAGTATCGTAGTTGATAGCGATTGTTTCAACCGGAGTCTTAACGATATTCAAATCGATAGAACCACGAACACTTGTGTTTTCTACTGTTGCATATACTGTCACTGCACCCACTGTTGCATTTGCTGTAACCTTTGCAACGCCTGTTTCAGCATTGACTTCGATATTTACATATTCTGCAGGTTCTGCAGTCCATACGATAGGCTTAGTAGTTTCGCCTGTCAATGTAGCTTTCAATTCTACAAATTCAGTGTGCTTAAGTTCTGTATCATTGTTTTCAGCATCTACCAATGCCACTTCCACGTTTGTTGCAAGAGTTGCAAGAACGATTACTTCTGCTGTATCTGAAAGGTCTGAACCATCGACTGTTGTCGCTTTCACTACTGCAGGAGCATCTGCCGGAGTTACCGCGATAGCTGTAACCACACCTGTTTCAGAATCAATAGAAACATATTCTGCACCACTTACTACTGACCAAACGACTTTCTTATTTGTTGCAAGTTCATCTACAGTCGCTGTAAGAGTATATGTACCGCCGATTTCAAGTGTCACTTCCTCAGGAGTTACTTCCACTGATGTAGCAAGCGTAGCTTTAACTGTCACTTCTGATGTTGCTTCAAGCACTACGTTTTCGCCATCCATGATGCGAGCTGTAATGATGACAGGAGTATTTTCTTCTGTCACTGCGATAGCTTCAACCAAACCGTTTTCATCAACTGTCACCTTTGAAGTGTCTGATGAACTCCATACGATAGACTTATTGGTTTCCACTTCTTCACCATTAAGATTTGTGATGACAGCTTCCAATTGTTTTGTCTGTGTAGCTTCGATATTAAACGCTGCAGGTTCGATTGCAAGATTTTGTGCATGAGTGTAAACCACTGTTACAGGGATTTGAGCTTTAACGTTTGAGCCGTCTTGAGCTGTTGCGATGATATATACAGGATTTTCTGCTTCTGTCGGTTTGATAGCCTTTACAAGACCATTTTCATCGACTGTCACATATTCAGGGTTAGAAGAGCTCCATACGTAGGTCTTATCGAATGCTGCGTCAGGAAGCACTGTCGCTTCGACTGTTGCAGTTTCATTTGTTTCGAGATTCAATTCTGCAGGAGCGATTGTGATTGAAGAAACGTATGTACGAGATTCAATTGCTGCAACAACATTTGCCAACACATATTTCACACCTTCAGGGTCTGCAAACTTGATATTGCTGATTGCGATTTCGCCACCGGCAAATTCTTCTGTTGCTCTGACTGCGAAAGTCACCAAAGTACCTTCATTTCCGGTATAAACTTCACCATTATTAGCATAGCTCAACAAGCGGATTGCCCCAGGAGTATTTCTCACTGTGCCATTCATGATTGTATGACCATTAGCTCTGCTTAATACGAAATTAGATTCTGCACCTGTGATTGGTTCTACTGTCAAACCTTCAGGCAATACCATATCAAGTTGGAATCCCGCAAATTCGATGCCGTTTGTCAAATCTAATGTGACATTCGCCACATCACCCTTGAAAATAAATTCCGGTGCTGTAATGCCCAAAGAAGCTGTCAAGAAATCCCATGTGTATTCTTTACGTGCATTCACACTGATTGAACCCACCTTTTGGAAAAGTCCCTCTGGGATAACAAGGCTTACATTTCCATCTTCTAAAGTTGCAGAGCTTGTAATAGTCGCTGTAAGACCACCATTACTCATTATCACTTCATCGACCGGTTGTCCACCAAGAGTAACATTAGCTACCTTATTTTGAACGACTTCTGCCGGCTCTGCCAATGGTAATGTAATAGTGCTAAGATTCATAACAGTTGAATTAACTGCCGGAGTTACATTCTCGTCTGCACCAAACTCCAATGGAGGAGTGACTACAGTCCATTGAATAGTTATATCATCATTTTTACCCAAACCAGAAAGGCGATCTTCAAAAGTATCTTTTGGGATAAAAAGTTTATAAATACCCGGTTCGGTGTAGGTAGTACCTAAGTCGATATTTAGCGGATTCCAATCTTTTACTGAAATATCTTTTGTATTACCATCAGGTGTTGTAAATTTAAGCGTCCTAGCATTTTGTTGATAACCAATATTATGACCAAAATCGATTTTAATTACATCGAGTTTATACACTGATTCGTCTACTGATGGTTCTACACTTGCATAGGTAGACCATGCTGCACTTGCATTGAAAGACAATGCGAGCATGAACGCGATTAATAATGTAAATAGCTTTTTCATGTTGAAATGATTTAAGTTAATAATTAAGTTTGTTTATATAGTTAGAAATTTTGACACTTTTATAAATACTTGTTCGATAACATTTTGCTACAAAAAACAAAATATAGTATCTCAATTGCAAATTTGGGGGGGATTTTTGGAATATGCAAATTTTTTAACAGTTTTTTCTTGCATTTTTACAAATATTTCACCAAATGTGACATAAATCACTTTTTCTCTCACACACCAATCCCCAAAGCAAATTTCCCAAATCCGGATTGCTAACACTCGGAATAGTTTATATAACTTTTCTCTGAACATCAATAATTTTGGTAATGCCACTTGTTTTTCTAAACAAATTTGTTTATTTTTGCACCATGAATAAAATGATCGAAATACTTAAGGGATTACACCCCGGTCTTTTCTTGCAACGAGAATTGGGTAATAGAAAGCTCAAGAGCGGTCATTTTGCCGAATCAATCGGTGAACATCCACAGACACTGAGCGCCATAATTCGTGGACGCAGGTCAATGAATACACCTCTTTCTCTACGTATTGAGCAAGCGCTCGGTTTAGAAGAGGGTTTCTTAATGACACTGCAGGTGTACTATGATATAGCCGAGGAGAAACGCAAACTCTCGCATAGCCATCGCCCTGACCTCACAAAATTCCGTAGCACAATATTTTGGGACACAATGATTGAAAACATCGACTTCACAACACATAGCCGATATGTAATCAATCGTGTGTTTGAGCGAGGAAATGAGGAAGAGATAAAGGAAATCATTCGTTTCTATGGTCGTGATGTCATATTGGATAAAATCAATCTAAATACAAAGTCACCATTTGAAAACAATATAAAAGCAAACATCAAGCAGTATTTTGACTATGAAACATAAAGAATTACAATACCGAACCGTTAAACCAATTCTACGTTCTACGTTAGAACGTTTGATGAGAATAGATGAGTTTAGACCGTTTAGATTAGTCGGTGGCACTTCATTGTCACTTCGCTATGGTCATCGTATATCAGATGACATAGACCTCTTCACTGATGCAGAATATGGATCAATAGACTTCCAACTACTGCAAGAAATACTCCGAAGAGAGTTCCCTTATTGTCAGGGTGATTGTGGAGAGATTGTCAGCTTTGGGACTTCGTACTTAGTCGGCAATTCGAAAGAAGACAATGTAAAACTTGACTTATTTTATACCGACCCATTTATTCGTCCTATGGACCAAATAGAATCAATTCGCATGGCTTCCTTAGATGACATTGTCGCAATGAAAATGGATGTAATGTCAAGGGGTGGTCGCAAGAAAGATTTTTGGGATTTGCATATATTGCGAAATAAATACACCATCGAACAAATGTTGTCTCTATATAAGGAGCGTTACCCATACGGAGCAACAGATGAGGAATGCATTGCAGGATTAACCAATTTTTCGGTAGCGGATTCTGAGCCGGATCCTATTTGCTTGCTGGGTAAAAAATGGCAACTAATTAAATTAGATTTTGTAGAAGGACCTTAGGGACTTTAGGGACTTTAAGGTCTTTAGGGACCCTATAGACTTTAGAGGCCTAAAAGACATCTATGCCAACTCGTAGAAATAGGCATCAAAATATGCTCACCTCAGAAATTGCGATTATAACGTAATGTGTTATACATCAGCATATTACAAATAGGTATTTTTATTTCTGACTTTGCCTAATAGAATTCTGACGCAGATTAAACAATAAAATTTAAATATTTTAATTTTACTCTCATGTTTAGTTACCTTAATCGACAAAAACTCCATAAAACACATCTCTTATTCGACAAAAAATCAATTTTCTTAAATAAAACCAGATCCTTAAAAGAAAAATTCATCATCGTAAAAAAAGAACTACTTCAAGTGCTTTAAACAATAAAAAACTCCGTTTACTATCTCTTATTCGACAAAAACTCCATGAAACACATCTCTTATTCTACAAAAAATCGTAATTTTGCATTAGTTTTACTATCTTAATAGAAAAAATGGCAAAAAACAGTTCAATGCAGAATGTCATGGAAGTAATAATGGCTTCTTCTGACAAGAATGATTTAAGCCGAAAGGCAGAAATGTTGAAGAAAGGCACAATACGAAAAATAGCACCAAAGGTATATACAACTAATATGGAAGATACGCCGGAGGAAATTATTCGCAGGAACCTGTTCTATATATTAGGTCAATTATACCCTCGTGCTGTCATAAGCCATAGGTCAGCCTATGAACTAAAACCGACAACCGAAGGAGACATCTTTCTAACCTATACATATACTAAGAATATTTCTTTGCCAGGCATCAAAGTACACCTGTTGCAAGGACCACAAGGAACTGAGCATGATATGCCTTTCATTGAAAACCTCTATATTTCAAGCACTGAACGGAGGACATTAGAAAATCTTCAAAAAGGCAGAGCACGCTCCGGTGTATCCAAATGTATGTCACGCACATTTATTGAAGAGAATTTAGAGCGGATGCTTCAGATAAACGGAGAAACATACATCAATATGTTTCGCGATAAAGCCAGAGCTATCGCTTCAGAGCTTAATATGATTGAAGAGTTTGAGATATTAAACTCTATTATCGGCGCATTGTTATCAACTCGCCCAACTGAAACACTTACATCCGAGAGAGCAACGGCAAGAGCTAAAGGAGAGCCGTTTGATTCTGATAGAGTGCAGTTATTCAGCACTTTGTTTCAGGCTCTTCATAATGAGCAGTTCCCTTATATCGACGAACCCAATATAGAAAACTCTGCTTTTAGAAACTTTGCATTCTTTGAAAGTTATTTCTCCAACTATATTGAAGGCACAGAATTTGAGGTTGAAGATGCTTGGCAGATAATTGAAACCGGACAACCAATGCCTGCACGCAATGCTGATTCACATGACGTTCTGGGAACATTCCAAATTGTAGCAAGCAGGAGAGAAATGCGACGTACACCAACATCATCAGACGATTTAATAGAACTACTTCAAGATAGACATCGAATATTAATGGCAGCTCGCCCGGATCGTAATCCGGGTATGTTTAAAATGCAGAATAATCATGCAGGAGACAGCCATTTTGTAGATTGCACACTTGTCAGAGGCACACTTCGTAAAGGATATGAATTTTATCAAGCTCTCGAGCATCCATTTGCCAAGTCATTATTCATGCTATTTATGGTAAGTGAAATCCATCCGTTCAATGATGGCAACGGACGTATCTCTAGAATAATGATGAATGCAGAACTTGTAGCAGCAGACCAGTCAAAAGTAATCATTCCGACTGTTTTTCGAGAAGACTATCTGAATGCGCTCCGAAGATTGACTAGAAAAGGAGACCCAAGTGTCATAATAAGAGCCATGTCCAGAGTTAGACAATTCAGTGCAAAATTAACTGGTGACAATTTTGAAACCACCCGAAAGTATCTGGAAGAATGTTTTGCATTCAAAGATGGTGATGGATATATTCTCCGTTTTAAGTAGTCTTAAATTTAGATTATAGTAATTTTGTCCGTTGCAAAATTACACAGGAGGCAAGCCCATTTGGGCATATAGTCCGAAATTCAAGTTGCATATTATAGCACCTTGTTCCATTCCCCATATTGGATATTCTTCCCGGACATTATCATCTAAGTGGCAAGAATATCCCTTTTCCATGTTATATTTTGATTATTAGTGGTTTAGTCGCAACCCAAAATTACTAAAAATCTGTGACACGACAAAGGCTTTCGCGCTGAAATTCAGCATGAAAACCTTTTTTCTGCGTACAATAACAATAGAGGCCGAATAACAGACTTATTAGGCAGCCTCTTGGCATTTCCTGACTTCGTCACTGAAAGATAGTCAAATTTGTATTTGCTTGAAACACAATATTTTGTAATTTTGCATACCCCGATTTTGGGGTACGCAAGCGTAATTTTATGTATATCAAGCGAAAAAAGAATAGATCCGGAAGTATA
>JAZTZN010000011.1:0-136816 GCA_045637445.1 Muribaculaceae bacterium | reverse complement strand
AAGTAATAGTTTTTAATCCCGTGAGATAAGTGATTGGAGGACGTGGGTTGCCTTGAAAATCATCACCAAAAAAGAATACATTTGACGGAAAATCCAATGTCTCAAGAGATTCACAATAATCAAACACTTTATACATAATATGTGAAATCTTTTTTGGAAATATAGAGAACCATATCCTAACAGTTCGATTTATAATAAGATACGTATAGCAAAAATATATAGGGAATACTCCTGTTGCAAAAATATTTTTCAATGTAACTAATTGTAATATGATATTTTATCACTATATTTGCACAGTTTTCACGATGTATGAAAATTGAGCAAACATTATGGGAAAGGAAATGAATATCACATTGGAGGGTGTGAAACTGGACATTCGTAAAATGGAGCAATCAGAATTAAAGGGAGTCTTTGCGGAGACCATAACCATGTTTGATTTCTATGCAGCAAAGTACAAAGATTGTGAATTTATACTTCTCGAACCGACGAACAATGACTGTAGTAGATATACTCTGACGCAGTTTTCTGATATATCCAAGGGTGTTAGTGATATATTCGGAAAATCAGTTGCATATCTTCTTGATAAAAGCATCTATCATGAGGAAAACTTTATGCCAAACAAGCGTGGTGTTTATTTTATCTTTTCCGATGAATATGCATTCCTTCCATTCTTATCTAAGCGTATAGACAAATAAATTATGCTTATGATTAGCTAATATAAAAGTAATGTGGGCTACTAAACCCACATTATCAATCATAGTTTTACCAACTTACCATCTTATAGTAGGTTAATAAGATTTAAATATTGGGTGGGGTTGCTGATTTTTTTGTAATTTTGCAAGTTGGAACTATCACGAAGTGATGTCCGAAGTGCGATGGCTGTAATAAGCAGCAAAACTGTGAGCGATATTTGATGGTTTAAGCCTCAGAAAGAGCAACCGATAATTGATGATTGAAAGCCACATAAATAGTGACAGAAGCGACAGTCGGAAGTTGCAAAAAAACGGTGGTGAAAACTACGAATGGAGGTCGCAGAATAGTGAGCGAAAAATTGACGGTTAAAAGTTGCAGATCTGTTGGCAAAAAGGTTATCAGGAGTCGCAGAAACGGTGGCTGAAAAAGGCTGTCAAGAAATTAGGAATAGAAAAATAAGGAATAACGAAATATGATCACAAGTAAGAAGTACAATCTGATCAATAATGTCGGTGGCTGGGCAATGTTTGTCATAGCCTTGGTGACATATTGGTTGACATTGGAGCCTACAGCATCTTATTGGGACTGTGGCGAGTTTATAATCCAAGCAGACAAGTTGGAGATCGGTCACCCACCGGGCAACCCTATCTTCATGTTGGCTGCACGTTTCTTTGCCAACTTTGCAAGCGATGCGTCGCAAGTGGCGCTTATGGTCAATGCCATGAGTGGCTTGCTCAGTGCGCTGACTATCTTGCTATTGTTCTGGACCATCACTCACCTTGTGCGTCGTCTTGTTATTAAGGACGGACAGACAGAGGAGCCTTCGTTGCGTCAATATCTTGCGATAATGGGTAGCGGCGTGGTCGGAGCATTGGCATACGCATGGAGCGACACATTCTGGTTCTCGGCAGTAGAGGCAGAAGTGTACGCATTCTCATCGTTCTGTACGGCGCTGGTGTTCTGGCTGATTTTGAAGTGGGAGAGTCGTGCCGATGAGCCACATTCCGACCGATATTTGGTGCTTATCGCCTACGTTATCGGTGTCAGCGTAGCAGTCCACTTGCTTAACTTGCTATGTATTCCGGCGATTGTGTTGGTGTTTGCATATCGCAAGTTCAAAAATATGAATTTGAAACGTTCGCTAATCGCATTGGGGGCATCGTTTGTGATAATAGTGGCAGTGCTTTACGGACTTGTGCCGGGCTTTATCAAGGTGGCGCAATGGTTTGAACTATTGTTTGTCAACACGTTTGGTATGAGCTTCAACAGTGGAGCTATGTTTTATGCGACGCTTACAGTTGTATTGTTCGGATGGAGTATTTGGGAGCTTAATGAGCAACGCTCGGCAATGCGTATCCGACTTTCGGTGCTTGCTGCAGTAGCAGTTTCCGGCATGTTCTTCTTCGGTAGCACGCCATGGTTGGGACTTGTGTTATTGGCAGGTCTGGGCGTATTGTTGTTTGTCTATTTCAAGAAGAATCTTCCTGTCAGAGTGCTCAACGTCTGCATGTGGAGCATCGCAGTAATCTTTATCGGCTATTCAAGCTACGCATTGATATTGATACGCTCGAATGCCGACACGCCGATGAATCAAAACTCACCGGACAATGTGTTTGCACTATCGTCTTACCTTAACCGCGAGCAATATGGCGACCGTCCTCTTTTCTATGGAGAAACACCATATTCAGAGCAATTGAAGCAGACAGAAACAATATTTGAAAATGGCAACTATTACACAGCCTATTCTTCAGTGAAGTCGAAGGGCGCTCCAAGATTTTCGAAGGGCGTGAAAGGCGCAGTGTCAATATTCCCAAGTGGATATCCGACAGCGTCGGATTCGCTTAACAATGATCGCCTTGACAAACGAGGAGGCGACTATTATGCACTTTCAGACTATAACTATAATATAGAAACGACATCCGAATTAAAGATGCTTTTCCCACGTATCTATAGTTCGGGACATATCTCACAATATGAATATTGGGCGGGTATGGATAAGTCGAATATGGATTATGAGGAAGTGACTGTGATCGATGGCGAGACAGGCGAAAGGGTGGTTGAGCAAGAACAATATTACACAGAAGACGGCTCTGTCGCATCCCGTCCAAAAGTGCTTCCGAAGCCGACGTTTGCCCAGAATTTACGCTATTTCTTCGACTATCAGCTCAACCACATGTATATGCGTTATTTTATGTGGAATTTTGTCGGACGACAGAACGACATCTGCAATCAACAAGGCGAGCTTGATGCGGGCAACTGGATTTCGGGCATACCATTCATCGACAATGCGCGATTGGGCGATCAGTCGTTGCTTCCTGACGATTTAGGTAAGGATAATAAGGCTCACAATGTGTTCTATATGTTGCCATTAATTCTCGGACTTATCGGTCTTATTTGGCAGGCATTTGCCGGACGTCGTGGTATTGAGCATTTCTGGATCGTATTCTTCTTGTTCTTTATGACGGGTATTGCGATTGTGATATACCTCAATCAGACACCTATGCAGCCACGTGAACGCGACTACGCATTCGCCGGATCATTCTATGCTTTTGCGATTTGGATTGGTATCGGCGTGGCAGGATTGTGGCGCAGCTTGTTGTGGCTCACCGATGCCAAAGCTAACATTAATAAAGCGAAAAAGGCAGACGAAGCAGAAGAAGAACAATTGGCAAGCATCATCGACGAGCCACAATCAAAATCTAAAATATCGACCTATTGTGCGATAGCTGCATGTGTGTTGGGCTTGCTTGTCCCTGTTCAGATGGTCAGTCAGACATGGGATGACCATGACCGATCTCATCGTACAGCTGCACGCGACTTCGCGATCAATTACTTGGAAAGTCTCGAACCGAATGCGATTATCTTCTGCAACGGCGATAACGACACATTCCCATTGTGGTATGCACAAGAAGTGGAAGGCGTGCGTCCTGACGTTAGAATTATCAACTTGTCGTATTTGGCATCAGATTGGTATGCAAATCAGCAACGAATGCAAGCCTACGACTCGGCACCGGTGGAATTCCTTGCAGAGCCGAAAGATTATGCTTACGACAGATTAACATACGCTCAAATCATAAATCCGATAAATGAGCCGACAGAAGTGCTTCACTCATTACAAAGCCTCTATAGTCCGGAGTCAGTCTATAAATACGGCACAAGTTCGTTGATAGAACTTAAGTATCCTAATATGTACATACCTGTAGATTCTGCTGCGGTCGTTAAGGCGGGCCTTGTGGATGCAAATGAATCAGCGATTGTCGATAGATTGAATGTCAATCTGAATGAAATCGGAAAGCAATATCTCACACAAAGTGAAATCTTGATGCTCGATATTATTGCGACGAATGCAGCCAATGGTTGGAAACGACCTATTTATTGGGCATCGACAGTGCCAAACTCATACCACCTCGGATTAACTCCATACATGAAGAGCGTCGGTATGGTCTATCAGTTGTTGCCGACTATGCAATACACAGAATTGCCGGCGCGAACAAGCAAGGCGTATGATGTCGTGACCAAGAAATATCGTTGGGGAGGTATGACCGAAAATCCGTATCTCGACGAGACAGCCGGAAGAATGTTGTCGGGCGTAAGGTCGTCAATGACACGCTTGTCGGCAGAATTGATATTTGAAGGCGATCAGTTGCAAGCTTCGGGTGATACGCTCGCAGCCGACAAGAAATATCGCCAAGCAGTGGAAGTGCTTGATTTGATCGAAAAGAATCTACCACAATCGGCAAAGAAATATTCAATATTCAGCGAAGGTCTTGATATAGGTCGCCACTATGCTCATCTCGGAGCTGAATTGGGCGATGAAAAGATGAAGCAAAAAGGCTTGGCGTTAATCGAAGGAATGTTGAAGCGTTATGCTCAATACATCCGTTATTACAATGCCTTGAAGATGTCGTTCCAATATCCGTCATTGACATACGAAACACAGTATATTCCTTATTATATGAATGAATTCATAGAGGATTATAGAAGTTTGGGCGGAGATGTGGATGCCTTGATGAAATCACCGGAGATGAAAGGTATCACGTTGGAACAATTAAGTGAATATGCCAATTCCTTAGCGTCGTCGCCATCAGCAAATGCTGAGGAACAACAAGCGATAGAAATCATGCAGGAAATCATAAATCAAGCCGTATTGATAAATGATTATGCCAAGATGTCGGCAGAAGAATATGCGTCTTTGTCGGAAGATGAGCGTCTGAATGACTCTCTCTACTACGTAAGTTTGCAATATTGCGGATTGGACGAAGAATTGTTGAAGCAGTATGACGAGTTTAAGGATTTCGATTTTGAGCGTTCTCGTCGTCTGGCTGATGAGTATATAGCTCGTCATCCGGAGCTCAGTGAAGAATTATCGGGATTGTAGAAAGCAATGCTGATAGAACGTCCTCCATTACTATACAGACTCTTTTACCCGGATGCAGTGTTTCGCGTTCCGGGTGAAAAGAAAGTCGCATATCTGACATTCGATGATGGCCCTATCCCGGAAGCAACACCATGGGTGCTTGATGTGCTGGACTCATATAGAGTCAAAGCGACCTTTTTCATGGTGGGTGATAACGTTAGAAAATATCCTCACCTTTACGAAGAGGTGATAAGACGAGGGCATAAAGTCGGAAATCACACGATGCATCATTTGCAAGGGCTGAAAGTGACGACGGAAGAGTATTTGTCGGACATCGCCATTGCTGCCGATTATATAAAAAGCCGATTGTTTCGTCCTCCGCATGGATTTATCGGTCCGGGACAGGCGAAACGTGTGGCACAAGATTATCGATTGGTGATGTATGACCTGATAACCAGGGATTATTCTCGTCGATTGACATCGCAAGAAGTTTTTGAAAATGTCAGGAGATATACTCGAAACGGTTCGATAATAGTGTTTCATGATTCGATAAAGAGCATGCCACGATTGAAGGACGCTTTGCCAAGAAGCATTGAGTGGCTGCAAAGTCAGGGCTATGAGTTGGCAACGTTGGATAAATTAGAAAAATATTAAACAGGAATTTGAATGAGTAAACGAGTGTTGATAACAGGAGCCGGAGGCTTCGTCGGTGGATTTATTGTAGAAGAGTCGTTAAAGCGTGGCTTTGAGACATGGGCGGCAGTGCGTCGTTCGACGTCAAGAGAATTTCTGCAAGACGATAGAATAAATTTTATCGAATTGGACTTCAATAATCCGGAGTCATTGGCTCAAACATTGAATGAAGCATTGCCGCAAGGAGAAAAGTGGGACTATATAATCTACAATCTTGGCGCGACAAAATGCACTAACTTTGCGGATTTCAATCGCATCAACTATGATTATCTGCGTTCGTTTACAGATGCCTTGTTTGAAACAGAGAAAGTGCCGGATAAATTTTTATACATGAGCAGTCTGTCGGCACTCGGACCCGGTGATGAAAAAGATTATACGGCGTTCAATTCAAACTCTATTCCGTCGCCAAACACAAAATATGGGGCCTCAAAACTGAAAGCAGAAATGCACTTGGCGATGACTCCAAACTTGCCTTATATCGTATTCAGAGCGACCGGCATATATGGTCCTCACGAGAAAGACTATTTCATGATGTTTAAATCGATAAAGTCAGGTTTTGACTTCTCGGTCGGTATGCGAAAGCAATTGCTGTCATTTATATATGTGCAAGATTTGGTGGAAGCAATGTTTGAGGCAATAGACAAGGCACCGACGGGCAAGACATATTTGATAGCCGAGGATAGGAGCTATACGCAGAAGGAATTCCGTCAGATTGCCGCTGCAGAGTTAGGCAAGAAGGTGGTTATTCCGATGAGTATGCCTATCTGGGCAGTCTATCTTGTGTCGGTAATTGCAGAGAAATGGGGTGTCGTTCGCATGAAACCATCGACGCTGAATAGAGATAAATTCAATATAATGAAGCAGCGAAATTGGAGTGTGGATATTTCGGAGGCACGCAAGGATTTCGGATTTGCGCCTAAAGTAGATCTCAAAGAAGGCGTAAAGAGAAGTATCAGATGGTACAAAGAAAATAATTGGTTGTAAGCAACGACTATAGTCACCTATGCCCGATACAATACAAAATATCAACAATAATATAGTCGATAGCAAAGCTGTGCATAAAATGCAAAGCGAGGCGATGTTTGCTGATACATCATCGTTGTCGCAAGATACAGCTATCGTCGAAGAAAGTCATCCTGCCATAGTGCTTATAGACTATCCGAGGGGTCGCGATGTGGCTCATCGATCGGAGTCGGCTACCGGCATGTCATGGGTTATATTGCTTTTTGTTGTGGTCTTTTTATTGTCATGTCTGAACTACAAAAATAATTTTAAATACATAAAGTCGATAGTCAGCGACCTTACAAATGTGCGTTCGCGCAACAATATGTTTGACGACACAGTCAGGGAATCGACGTTCCTGATAATGCTTAATGTTATGTGTGTCATATCAGTGGCATTATTGTCTTATACCGCAGTAATGCTTGCAAATCCGGCATTTAGCGACTTGTCTTTTGTTTCTACCGTAGCATCTATCGGAGGGATTGCGATATCCTACTACTTATTTCAATACGCAATGTATTGGGCGTTTGGCAATATTTTTGGCGACGTCTCAAAGACATCAAGTTGGATAAAAGGATTTGCATCAAGTCAAGGATTGCTGGGTGTAATTTTATTCCCTTTGTCGTTAATTTCATTTTTTTATGCAGATATAGCCCAAACAGTCTGCGTAGTGGCATTTATATTGTTTGTTTTGGCACGATTTGTGTTCATATTTAAGGGATTTCGCATTTTTTTCGCGCAAATTTCGTCATGGTTGCTATTTTTGTACTATCTTTGCAGTGTAGAAATTATCCCCATGATTTTTGCTTATTTATTAGTGGTAAAAGTGTGTAAAATATTAATATAATTTGCAATAGATATTTATTTTTATTCAAAATGGAAATAAACAAGATTTTAGTATCTCAACCAAAACCGGCAACTGATAAATCTCCGTATTTTGACATATCAAAGAAATACAATGTAGAAGTCGTATTTCGTCCATTCATAAAGGTAGAAGGTCTTACAGCAAAAGAATTTCGTCAAAACAAGGTAAATATAGCGGATTTTACGGCAGTTATTTTTACGGCTCGTACAGCGGTCGATCATTTCTTCCGTCTTGCAGAAGAAACACGTGTCACAATTCCCGATACGATGAAATATTTCTGCACAACAGAGTCTATTGCATTATATTTGCAAAAATATATTGTATATAGAAAGCGTAAAATTTTCTTTGGTATTTCAGGTAAATTTGACGATCCGCAATTGTTGCAGTGTCTCAACAAGCATTGCAAAGAGACATTCCTTTTGCCTATTTCGGATGTTCATAAGTCAAATTTGGATGCACTTGATCAGAGCAAAATCACATATACAAAAGCTATAATGTATCGCACAGTCAGCAATGATTTTCAGCCGGATGAAGCTTTTGATTACGATATGTTGTTGTTCTTCAGCCCTGAAGGAATAAACTCATTGATGAAAAACTTCCCTGAGTTTAATCAGAAAGAGCAAGGTGTTGTAATTGGTTGCTTTGGAGCGACAACAGCCAAGGCTGCACGCGAAGCCGGATTGACAGTCGATATCGAGGCTCCATCGCCAAAAGCACCATCTATGACCGGCGCATTGGAATTGTTCCTAAAGGAAAATTGCCCTAAGGAAGAGAGCGCAGAAGAATAAAAATTGACATAATAATATTGGGTATAACGGCAGAACTCTTTAATGGGTTTTGCCGTTTTTCTATTCTTCTGTATGCAGTGAAATACGAATACGCATGATCGACGCATCTCGTCGGTATCAACCCGTATATTATGGGCATCTGACTCGAAGTATTACTCTTATCGAGGGATCTGCGTTATAGATTTGGGTGTATGCAAAAAGTGAAGTAACAGTATGTCATAAAAAAGGAAGCACAAGAATCGGCAAACCATTCTTGTGCTTCTATTGTGCGTGAAAAGAGTTGTCCTATGTGCTTTTAATAGCTTATTTTTACACCTGCGAAATAGCTGCGAGGAGAAGCCGGTCCATACATGTATCCTGCATCGCGGTCGGCACCTAAGTCGAAGTCTTTCTGGTATGCATTGAAAATGTTCTGAACGCCGGCGTTTAGCTGAAGAGTGACAGACTTATAGACCTTGAAGTCGTAGGCTATTTTAATACCCATGTCGAAGAAGTCGGGAGTTTTTACTACTGACGGAGTTTCCCAATATCCCGGAACGACTTCGTGAGGAACAAGCATTGTGCCTGTGTATGTGCCGGAAAGGACAAACGCAAGAGGTTTGATAGGCTTGTAAGTAGCCACAAAATAGCCGTAGTGGTCAGGAGAACGAAGCATTTTTGTAACGGCAGGCGCATCAGGATTCCATTCAAAAGGTTCGTCGTAGCGACTTTGTTGGAATGTGTAGCCTGCTTGTAGCTGCACCAAGTCGCGGTATGCCATTTTTGCCTCAAGAGTAAGACCTGCCACTTGAGCGCCGTCAGCATTGTGACGGATGCGGGTGAGGATGCCGTCTTTGATTTCGCCGTCGGTGAGTGCAAACACGTCGTTGAGCTTATTGTAGAAACCTTCGATGAGGAAATTGACTTGGAAGTCGCCAAATTTGTGGTACATATCGGCAGAAAGGTTGATGCTGTGTGAACGCTCTTCTTTTAAGTCGTCGGCAAGCACAATCATGGCAACATTGCCACCAACGTTTTCGATATGGAGGTCTTCGTCGTATGCTTGCGGAGCGCGAAAACCTGAAGAATAGCTCAGGCGCAAATTGATGTCGCGAGTAGGATTGAAACGAAGGTTGGCACGAGGGCTGAAAATTACGTGGTCGATGAGGTTGTGCTTATCAAGTCGTGCTCCGATAAGGAATCCCCAACGACTGTTTTTCCATTCGTTTTGTGCAAATACGCTCGCAATGTTGATGTGCTGGTTAAGTTCACGGTCGTAACCTGTCATTTTGTCGGTCAAGTCGTCTTGATTGTATTCTAAACCTGCTGTAAAATCAGCCGGCATAAATAAGCACTTGTCGAAATGTAGATCGTATTGAGAGCCGAGCACCCAAGTGAAGTCTTTTGTCTGGCCGTATGCGTCGGTCGGGTCAAGTTCGCCCGGTCCGTAATAGCTGTCTCTGTCTGTGTGTTGAGCAGAGAAATAGGCAGACACTTTATGAAGCTCGTTTGGAGAGTAGTAGTCAAATTTCAGACCTCCTCCGTTGATTGAGTGGTCGGTCTGTTCGGCGACTTGTGCTTCGTGAGGAGGGAGGTCAATGTTATCACCTCCACGACGAAATTCTTCCATGTGGTGGTATTCGAGAGTGAATTTTGTGTAGTCGCTTGTTTTTAAATATGAACGAAAACCGATGGTTTGACCGTTGATTTTGTTGAGTTCGGTAAATCCGTCGCCTTTGCGTTTGCCGGTCTTTGGATCGACGATTTGCGGATAGTCATAGCCTGAACGGTGGCGATTTTGACCGAAGATGTAGATGCCGGCTTTGTGGTCGTCGGTTACGAGTGATGCGTTAAGAGATGTGTTGTTGTCAAAAGAGTTGAAGCCCCCGATTCCGGTGATAGTATGGGAAAGCATTGCAGAATTGCGCAATGGTTCTTTAGTGATGATGTTGATAGTGCCGGCAATGGCAGACGAGCCGAAAAGGGCAGAACCGCCGCCACGCATTACTTCCACTTGTTGAATCATGCTTGCCGGGATTTGCTCAATACCATAAACGCCTGAAAGTGCGCTGAAGATAGGGCGTGAGTCAATAAGAATTTGAGTGTATGGACCTTCAAGCCCGTTGATGCGTACTTGTTGAAAACCACAGTTTTGACAATTTGATTCGACTCTCACGCCCGGAATATAGTTGAGCCCTTGAGCAAGTGTTGTCGAAGTCGTGTTTTCATAAAGACGAGTGTCAATGATACTTACCAAAGTCGGAGCTTCACGACGATGAGTTTCATTGCGATTGGCTGAAACGACAACCCCGTTGAGCGCAATAGCATCTTTTTCGAGTTCGAAGTTTTCTTCGGTGGTTTTTCCTTTTTGGAGATATACATTCCTTGTGGCAGTCTGATAACCGACACAACGGACTTCAAGCGTGTAGGCTCCTTCAGGGAGATTTTTGAGGAAGTAGTGTCCGGTGGCATCAGTGATTGTTCCGATTGTAGTACCTTTGATAGTGATAGTAATAAACTCCAAGTGCTCTTTATTGTCAGCATCAAGGACGTGACCTATGATATTGGCATCAGATTCTTCCAAATCATGAAATTCGTAGTTGCATTGGCTGTGATGATAGTAGTGCTTGTGGTCATATTCGTGTTCATGTTCATGACCTTGATGTTTTTGTGCGTAAGAAACAAGGCAAGCACAAAAGCATGCTATTGTGATAAAAAATTTGTTCATTGTTAATGTTGTATATTTAGATAATGAGATACTACAATAGAATGCAAGCGTAATGCACCCTATGTGGTAATATAGGAAGTTTTTGTAAGATAAATTTTGCTACCGGAAAGTAGCTGTCGATAACAACAATTAATGAACAGGAGGTGCGCGAAGACTTATGAAGCCGGTTGATGGCTCATCGTTTAATATATATGAATGGTTAAATACTATTTCTGAAATAAATGGCGCAACAAAATTCAATAGAGAGTTGTGAGAGATAACATCGTCTGTACTGAAATTTGATAGCGATAAAATTGTAAAAAGAGCATTGTTTGAGTGATTGTGGTCTCCGTTACTTTTAAAAGGGTGGGAGTGGGTAATTGTTGTCCCGTTGATTGTGTGAATGTGTCCGAACAAATTAATGCTTGCCCAATAGCTTATAAAAGCCATTAGCATCACAATGCAAAAACTATGTGTAAGACATTTTTTCACTTGCTCCTTTGAAATTTTGTGCAAAGGTACTTATTTTTTTAGCAAATTGCAATACTTACAAATAGGTATTTTGGGGTTTATGGATTATTGAAATGAGGATAAACAGATATAATTCAATGATAAAACAGTCTTTGATTTAAAAGTGTTTTGTCGGAATAAAAAATAGATGTAACTTTGTGGAATAAATATCATTAATGATTTGATAATAAATTTATGGAGCAGAAAAGAGGACTATTGATTTTTGTATTTTCTTTGGTGTCCGTATTAGTGGCTATGTCGCAAGTTTCGATTTATGCGCCACAAAGTCAGATGCCGGAAGTGAAGAATGATACATTGGAAGTCAGTCTGATAACAAAGTATCCGGCAGCAGAGGTCTATGAGCTTTATGGACATGAGGCTGTCAGAGTGAAATCGTCAGATTTTGATTTGGCGTTTGATTATGGATTGTTTGACTTTGATGCCCCTAATTTTATATATCGTTTTGTTAAAGGCGAGACTGATTACATGGCGGGGTGTCATGATTTCCCGATGTTTATGGCAGCCTGTGAAGCAGACGGAGCAATGGTCGTGGAGCAACGTCTGAATTTAACTCAAGAAGAATCACATCGATTGTTGGAACTGTTGTTGTGGGATGTTCGCCCGGAAAACAGGAGGTATCGATACAACTACGTAAAAAATAATTGTGCTACTAAGATTCTCGACAGAATCGATCAAGCAGTAGGCGAGACTATAGATTATAATGATTCAATCCGCTTTGGTTCTTATCGAAAAGAGTTGACTCATTATGGACGCAATTATGATTGGTATCAATTTGGTGTCGATTTGATACTTGGCAGTGGATTGGATTATGAATTGTCGCGTCGTGAAGAGATGTTTGTGCCGGTCGAATTAATGATGTCGGCATCGAAGGCAAATCTTAAAGATGGCAGAAAATTGGTGTCGGAAGAAAAAGTGATTTATGAGGGACGTGGTGATATGACACTTGATGCAACGCCCTTCTTGGTAAGTCCTTTGTTTATAGGACTTTTGCTGCTGGTCGTGATTTCGTTTGTGACGATAAGAAGTTTGATTAAGGGGCGAATATGTCGATGGACATATATTTTATGGTACGGTGTTTGTGGAATAGCAGGATGTCTTGTGTTCTTTATGGTGTTTGTGTCAGAACATGAGGCGACATCGCCTAACATCAATATATGGTGGCTTAATCCGTTGGCATTGATAGTTCCGGTGATGGCGTGGAGCCGACGAATGGGCAAGGTTATATGGAGTTACATGGCGCTTAATACATTAGTGATAGCGATATTTTTGATTTCGTTGCCATTTCAAAATCAAGTGTTGAATGTGGCTGTCTATCCGTTGATTTTTGCAGATTTTATGCTGTCGGCAGGATATTTGATAAATAAAAGCAATAAAAATATTTGGCAGTCGAAGACTGTGAAACAAAAATAAAAGGTGAATAAAAGATTTATAACAGGCATGTTGGTCGGTCTTGTGTCAATCATTACGGTTGCACAGGTCAATGGTTCTCGCCCTAAATTGGTCGTGGGAATTGTAGTCGATCAATTACGTACAGATTATATAGAGTCGTTGGAATCATTGTTTGGAGAGAAAGGTTTTAAACGACTGATGAAAGAAGGTGCATATCTTCGTGATGTGGATTTTGTTGTTGCAAATCCGGATGCAGTGAATGCGACAGCCATGATTTATACAGGTAATTATCCGTCAAAGAATGGAGTTGTGGCATCAAGTATTTACAATGCAGAGAAACACAAGTCGGAAGCATCATTAAACGATCCGTCATCGATAGGCAATTTTACGACAGAGACATATTCTCCTCACAATCTTATGCTATCGACTATCAGCGATGAGGTGAAAATCGATGGTGCAGGTTTGGGTGCTGTTTATTCTATCGCTTTAGATCCGCAACAAGCCATTATTATGGCAGGTCATGCCGGGAATAGTGCCTTTTGGATTAACGACAATACCGGCAAGTGGAGCACGACGACATACTATAAGGATGTGCCACAATTATTGAGTCAAAGAAATTATGGCAAGTCGTTGGCGTCGCGTATCGATACGATGCAATGGAAGCCGGCTTTTTCGTTGGATAAGTACATCGGAATTCCGGCGCAAAAGAGGTATTATCCTTTCAGATATACTTTCCCGACATCGGATAGAAATGTCTATCGCATGTATCTCGACTCTCCGTTGGCAAATGAGGAAATCACCTCAGTGGCAGTGGATTATCTCAGTGCATTGAAATTGGGAAATCGTGGAGATGCGATTGATATGTTGAACATTAGTTACACCGCCGAGCCGTTTAAATATGTCAAAGATGGCGATTATAGATTGGAGCTGCAAGATGCATACGTCAAACTTGATGCGCAACTTGGCAGACTCTTTGATGCTATCGATAAACATGTCGGCTTGTCGAACACAGTCATATTTGTTTCTTCGACCGGCTACTATAACGATGCAGTGGAAGACGACCCTAAATATGCGATACCTTCCGGTAAATTCTCCGTCAAACGTGCGACCTCTTTGTTGAATTCATATTTGGTGGCGTTGCATGGAAATGGAAATTATGTCGAGACTTTCAGTCACGATCAAATCTACCTTGATCGTAAGCAGATAGAATCAAAAGGTCTGAGTGTCTCTGATGTGGCAGAAGAGGCGAAAGTGTTTTTATGCAAAATGAGCGGCGTCTCAGACGCATATACATTGGCTGAAATATTGTCACATGCCAACCCGGAGTTGGAATCATTGCGATTATGTATCAATCCTAAGACTGCCGGCGATATTTATTTGAAAGTGGCATACGGATGGACATTGGTCGATGATACGACTTATCCTGAAGTGAAGAAACAGGTGCGCTCTTCCTCGGTGCTCACTCCTGCATTTATCATGGGTGCAGAAGTAGAATCGCAAGTGATTAATACATCGGTTAAGGCAATCTCTATAGCGCCGACAATAACACAAATTCTTCATATTCGCTCGCCAAATGGCGCAATAGCCAAACCTTTGGCACTATAATTTTCGGTATTTCAAGTATTTATATTATCTTTGCAAGTCCGAAATTGAGATAATCTCGATTTTGGCATAATTTTGTTATAAGAATAAAAAACAACAACATATAAAAATGGGATTTAGTAATTTTTTGAAAAAGCTTTTCGGCGATCAGAGTGAACGTGCAGTGCGTCCGCTATGGGATCGTTTGAAGAAAGAAATCAATCCGATTACAGAGCAAATTAAGGGTATCAGCAATGATGAGTTGCGTCAACGTATCACCGACATCAAGGCTGATATAAGAGGTGAAGCACAAAAATACAAAGATCAAATAGCCGATATTCGCAAAGAAATCGAGACTTTGGATTATGACAAGCGTGAGCCTCTTTGGAAGAAAATCGATGAGCTTAAGGAGCAATATTTCAAGATGTATGCTCAAAAACTTGATGAAGTATTGCCTGAAGTTTTTGCTATCGTAAAAGAAACAGCGCGTCGTTTTAAAGAAAATGACACTATAGAAGTTACTGCGACAGACTTCGACCGCGAACTTGCTGCACAAGGCAAAGACTTTGTCAGCATCGAAGACGGTAAGGCTATTTATAAGAACGAATGGATAGCCGGTGGCAACCTTATGAAATGGGACATGGTGCACTATGATGTTCAGCTTATTGGTGGACAAGTGTTGCATGGTATAATGAATAATGGAAAAGCATCAAACAATATCGCTGAGATGGCGACCGGTGAAGGTAAGACCCTTGTGGCTACACTTCCTGTTTTCTTGAATGCTTTGACAGGAGAAGGTGTTCACGTTGTGACAGTCAACGACTACCTCGCTAAACGTGACTCGGAATGGATGGGTCCTCTTTATCAATTCCATGGTCTTTCGGTGGCTTGTATCGATAAAACTCAGCCAAACACTAAGCAACGTCGCGATGCTTATCGTGCAGATATTACGTTTGGTACAAACAATGAGTTCGGTTTCGACTACCTTCGTGATAATATGGCGTTGACAGTCGAAGAACTTGTGCAACGCAACGACCATTACTATGCAATCGTCGATGAGGTCGATTCTGTGCTTGTCGATGATGCTCGTACTCCGTTGATTATCTCAGGTCCGGTGCCTAAGGGCGACGACCAAATGTTTATGCAGTTTAAGCCAAATGTGGAAAAAGTGGTTATGGCACAGCGTAAACTTGCCAACCAGCTTCTCATTGAGGCTAAAGCAAAAATCGCTGCAGCATGGAGTGGCGATCCTGAACAAGTGGCTAAATTCGATAAAAAAGACCCGGATGCTAAGAAACCTCTCGACGCTCAGACATTGTTGAAGGATGGTGGCTTGTCATTGTATCGTGTCTATAAAGCGTTGCCAAAATACGGTCCGCTCATCAAATTCCTTTCAGAAGATGGCGTTAAGAAATTGCTTCTCGATGTAGAAAAAATCTACATGGAAAACAATAATGCATTGATGCCGGAAGCAGTGGAACCACTGTTCTTCGTAATCGATGAAAAGAATCACAGCATCGAACTTACAGATAAGGGTATCGATGTAATGACAGGCACAACCGATGACCCGGAATTCTTTGTTCTCCCTGATATTACGTCACAACTTTCTCAGGTTGAAAACGAAGGTCTTAATGCCGAAGAAAAGCAAGAAAGAAAAGACTCGTTGTTGCAAAATTATGCTGTAAAAGCGGAACGTGTGCACACAGTCAATCAATTGCTTAAAGCATATACTTTGTTTGAACTTAATGTAGAATATGTAATTGATGATAATAAGATTAAGATCGTCGATGAGCAGACAGGTCGTATCATGGAAGGACGTCGTTATAGCGACGGTTTGCACCAAGCGATTGAAGCAAAAGAAGGTGTGAAAGTAGAAGCTGCGACACAGACTTTTGCGACAGTGACGCTTCAGAATTATTTCCGTATGTATCGCAAACTTGCCGGTATGACAGGTACAGCGATGACTGAAGCAGGTGAATTCTACGACATTTATAAGCTTGAAGTAATAGAAATCCCGACTAATCGTCCGGTTCTTCGTAACGATATGAACGACCGCGTTTATCGTACAAAGAAGGAAAAATATAATGCTGTGATTGATGAAGTTCAAAAGATGATTGATGCCGGACGTCCTGTACTCGTCGGTACGACATCGGTGGAAATCTCAGAACTTCTTTCTAAGATGCTCAGCTTGCGCAAAATCCCACACCAAGTCCTCAATGCAAAACTTCACCAAAAGGAAGCCGACATTGTCGCACAAGCAGGTAAGCGTGGCACAGTGACAATCGCTACTAACATGGCAGGTCGTGGTACCGACATCAAACTTACACAAGAGGTTAAGGATGCAGGTGGTCTTGCCATTATCGGTACAGAACGACATGAATCACGTCGTGTCGATCGTCAGCTTCGTGGTCGTGCCGGTCGTCAAGGTGACCCGGGTTCTTCAGTATTCTTTGTGTCGTTTGAAGACACTGTGATGCGCCTATTCGCAAGCGATAGAGTTGTGAAGACTCTCGATAAACTCGGATTTAAGGAGGGCGAAATGCTTGAAGCTCCGATGGTGACTAAGTCTATCGAGAACGCCCAAAAGCGTGTGGAAGAAAACAACTTCGGTATTCGTAAGCGTCTTGTGGAATATGACGATGTGATGAATGCTCAACGTAATGGTATATACGGTCGTCGTCAAAATGCACTTAAGGGTGAACGCATCGGTACGGATATTGCAAACATGATTTACGAGGTTGCACAAGATATAGCACAAAGCAAGGACTATGCAGAGGTTGAAGAAGCTGTTGTGAAATCATTTGCAATGCAACTTCCTTTCTCTGCTGAAGAGTTTGCGAAACTCGATCGTAGCTCTGTGGCTGATACTTTGGCTGAAGCGGCAATGCAAGCATTTGCTCGCAAGAAAGAAAAAATGGCTCAACATGCAATGCCATGGATTAAGCACTTTGTGGAAGAGCAAGGCGCAAAAGGTATGCTTCAAATTCCTATGACCGACGGACGTCGTATGTTCAACATTCGTGTCGATGTGGAAGAAGCTTACAATAGCGAATGTGCAAACCTCACTAAGTCTTGGGAAAAGACAGTGCTTCTTTCTTCTATCGACAAGGCTTGGCAAGAACAACTTCGTGAGATGGATGAACTTCGCAAGTCAGTGCAAAATGCAAGCTACGAGCAGAAAGACCCTCTCGTAATCTATAAACTTGAAGCATACGAGCTATGGAAGAAGATGCTTTGGGATATGAATTCTAAATCAGTGGCAACACTTCTTCGTGGCAAATTGGCTGTTCCTGATTTTGAAGAAGCAAAAGCGCAAGCAGAAGCACAACGTGCACAGCAGGAAGCTAATGCCGAGGCTCAACGTGCTCAACAAAGCTATCGCAATATGCAGCAGATTCGTCGCGACTATCCTCAATCATCAACAGCGACAAATCCTTATGCAAATTATTCGACAACACGTGACAGCTATCCGGGCGAGAGCGCTCAACGTGCTGCGGCTGCAGGTCCACAACGTCCGCAACCGACTCAGCCGATTAAAGCGGCTCCAAAGGTTGGTCGCAACGATCCTTGTCCATGTGGTTCAGGCAAGAAGTACAAGAATTGCCACGGCAAAATGGAGTAATACAAGATATTCATACTCAATAGGGGATGTTCCACAATCGGAACATCCCCTGTTTGATTTGGGATATATTGATTTTTAAAATTACGTTGTTACATAACGAACAACTATTTAGACATAGCGTTAATATGTGAATGAAGAGCCACCGAGAAATTCGCGAAGCAGTGATGTCGATGGAATTTGGTCGGCAGGAATAGGCTCGAAGTAGCTGAGGAATTTCAGTAGGCGATAAGCTTCGGCATATTCCGGAACATCGTGTGGCACTTGTCGCAACACCGGCTCTGCATAGCTTTTCATAACTCCCAATTCGAATAGCAACGACGAATTGAACATTGCATCGGCATTCTCTTGGAATGGGAATATCCATTTCTCTTCACCACGACGCACTGATGGCCAGCGACGCATTGTCGATAGAGCTGAGGTCGCACGATATTTGTAGTCGCGCACGATGCGACGGAGCAGACGATTGTCGGTTGTCGGAATCCAGTTGTGATCGTCGATTGAAAGCGTTGTCAATGCCGACACATAGAGTTTGAATTTGTCTTTATCCGGAATTTGCGCCGTTAATTCGGGATTAAGACCATGGATGCCCTCGATGATGAGTACCTCATGTTCGCCAAGACGCAACGGACGATGCTTCTCGATGCGACGACCAAGCTCAAAACTATAGGTCGGAAGGTTGATTTCTTCGCCTGATAGAAGTTTGTTCATGTCAGAGTTAAATAGTTCAAGGTCAAGAGAGTATAGCGATTCATAGTCGTAATCGCCTGTCTCGTCACGAGGAGTGTCTTCGCGATTGACAAAATAGTCGTCGAGCGAAATCATTTTAGGCACAATAAGATTGGTCATCAGTTGGATAGCAAGACGCTTGGTAGTAGTGGTCTTGCCCGATGACGATGGTCCGGCGATAAGCACAATCTTGGCTTCTCCGAGTTGGCGACGACGTGCAATTTCGTCGGATATACGACCGAGTTGCTTATCGTGCAAAGCTTCAGCGACGTTGATTAACGACGGCGTCATTTTGTCGGCAACAGCGCGATTTAGCTCGCCGACGTTTGATATGCCGAGGATGCGATTGAAACTGAGATAGTCGGTGAATGCACCAAACATTTTCTCTTGCTTTATCGGAGATTGTGCTACTTTCGGATTGTCGTTGGAATGTCCCAAAAGCAAGAAGCCTTCTTTGTATTGTTGAAGGTCGAACGCTTTGATACATGCTGTCGAAGGAGCGAGCGGACCATAGTAGCAATCACATAAATTGTCTAACTGATAATAGACGGTGTACAGATTATGTCCTGTCTCAAGAAGTTGAACTTTGTCGTTAAGATTTTGGCGTTTGAAAATTTCAATGACGTCGGTGGTGAGTTTTTCTTTGCGTACAAAAGGGATGTCGGCATTTACAATTTCATTCATTCGGCACTTGATTTTGCTGACCAATTCATCAGTGACATTTTCGGCAATGCCATTATTCGGATTAATCAGTCGGCAATAGTGACCTTTTGAAATAGAGTGCTCGATGCGCAGATGCAAGCCTTTAGCGACGTCTTCAACGGCTTTGTATAGAATCATGCAAAGCGAACGTGTATATACACGATTACCCGAAGCAGAAGTGCTATCGATAAATTCTATTTGTTTGGGAGAATAGACGGGAAAAGCCAAATCTTCGGTGCGATTATTGACTTTTGCGCAGATTGGGGCAAGATTGATTTTGTCGCTAATTCTCAGGAAGATTTCTTGAAGAGTTTCGCCTCCTGTGATTGCGATATATTCGTTGATGTTTTTGCAATAAATTTTAAGAGTATTGTTCATAATGGGGTATAAGTTTATTATTGAAAATTAATATCTGCTTTGCGTTTGACTATCCAACGACCGTTTTCAAAGATTGCAGTTCCGGCATTTTCAGTAATGATTTGTTTACACCAATTGTCGTGATGCATATCTTCTGATTGGCATGAATTTTTCAATATTGAAATTGGTAAAGACAAGGCTAATTTGTTGGCTATAGGATTATCTATTACGCTAAATGAGCCGGTGATGCCATCGGAAGTGACAAGTTTGAAAATAGAATAGTCCTCGTTGTAAATGCTATCGGCGCGAACAAAGACGTTCTTTGAATTGGCGTATGCCAAATAAATTGTTCGTGTCGGACGTTGATTTGGAGAAATTTCCGAGATAGCATCCGAGATGCGATCGTTCATGCGAAGAATGACATTGTTGAGTCTGTCGATTTCAGCTTTAAGAGATGCAATCTCTCGGTCTTTCTCATCGAGAGTCTCTTTATAGATATGATTGTCGTCATCTTCCTCATCGGCAGAATCTATCTCATCGTTTTTATCTCTTTTGACATCTTGTTTGCCACTCTTTTGAATGCCTTTGACAGCATATACAATCAATGCTGCAATGATAACGACAAGAACAATCAGAATCAATGAATAGATGAGAGTCGGACTGCTTTTTGATTTCACAGTTTCTTCTTCTTCAATTGCAGATTCTTCTGCAGCGATTGAGTCAGACGCAAAGTCCTCTTGGACCACATCGTTTGAAGCTTCGAGGATTGCTGCTTCGGTAGCTATGGAGTCTGCCATCTTGATAGAGTCGAGCACTCGTTGAGCTTCAGATGCGGCATTGTCGGCTTCTGCAAGTGTCGCAGTTGTCTCTTGCGACTTAATGGCTTCCGCTCCGACATTCATCGCCCCGATTTTGGATTTGACGCGGACCCTTGCACCCTTGCAGTGAGCAGGGATGCGGCTGTCGTTCCAAAAATCTGTGCCCCAATACTTTAGCAGATCATCTTTGCTCCATTGACTATAAACCTCAATCTTGGGGTATTCGATGCTCTCAAAGATTTTTATGTTCTCCTTTTCTTTGGTCTTGAGACTATTTTTAAGGTCGGACACTTTGACAGGGTCGAGTTTATCGAGATAGTCAGAGCCGTTATTCATATAGCGCAAAAATGCTTGAGCGGTGATGGTGCGAGCTTGCTCCATCTCCTCGCGTGTCACACCCCATGCCGACGATGCGACCACGACAGATACAATCAGTGACAGGAAAATTCGAAGTTTCATATCTTATAAACGTTTTACTTATTCTATTGTATTAATAACTACCAACAGACTGCCGATTCCGATAACTATCCACAGAACGACAGCCAACACCAACGGGCGCAATCCGACTTGACGCACCACCTTGAGCGACAGTCCGGCTCCGATAGCAAAAAGCACCACTGTCATCATTCGCTTAGCCAGCATCGCAATGCCTTGATAGATAGGTTGCATTGTCGATGTCAACGACTCCGGAGTGTAGGTGTTGACAACCATTGCCACCACAAACAGCACTATAAACCATGGCACAGTCACCTTTGTGCGAGCACTCGCTACGGAAGAATCGTTGCGATAGAGGTAGGCAGTGAAGAATGCCAAAGGAATAATCCACAAAGCACGTGTGCACTTCACCAGCGTCGCTATTTCGCAAGCCGTCGCACTATATGCCTGACCTGCACCGACCACCGACGATGTGTCATGGATGGCTATTGCTGCCCATGTGCCAAACTGTCCGTCGCTCATGCCAAGCATTCGTCCGATCGGAGGAAAGACAAATAGCGCTATGGCGTTAAGTATGAAGACCACACCAAGCGACACTGCCATCTGATTTTCATTGGCTTTCAACACACCTCCGACAGCTGCTATCGCGCTACCGCCGCAAATGGCTGTGCCCGAACTGATCAGATAAGACGTCTTCTGCTCTATCTGCATTCTGCGACCAAGCCAAACACCGATAATCATCACCAGCGCAACCGAAATAACGGTAAACAGCATACCTTCTGCTCCCGACTTCAGCGATTGCACCAGATTCATGCCGAATCCCAGTCCTACGACTGAAGCCTGAAGCAACTGCTTCGACAATTTCTTGTTGAATTTCTGACATGGAGCGCCGAAACATAACGCAAAGATTAATCCGACAAATAAAGCCACAGGCGGGCTTATCGGCTCGCTGTCCAAACCAAATATACTCCTCAAAGGCAAAATCATCACCACCAGCAGAAGCCAATAGAGAGCCTTACCAACCATATTCCTATAGATAGATTTAGTCATAAAATCATTCCATATATAATAGTTAATGCAAAATTAGCCTACACAAGCCACAATTCCAAATCATTCGACATCTTTTATCTACTATATAGAGCAATTTTTCGCCCATTATCTATCTCTTCACCCGAATTGGTCACCGATAGCAACCATAAAAAGCATCCGAGCAGACTATTGCTTGCCCGGACGCACACATCGTCATAGACTGACGATTTATTTCTTGTCTTTCAATAGGTCGCGAATTTCAGAGAGTAGTTTCTCTTCATTGGTAGGCTCCGGAGCAGGTGCAGGAGCTGCAGGTTCTTCCTCCTTCTTTCTTTTGAGCTTCGATAACAATCGGATAGCCACAAAAATACAAAATGCAATAATAAGGAAATCGACCACATTTTGCACAAACATACCGTAATTAACCGACACAGCTGCTGACTCAACTGTTGTGCCATCTGCGGCTAACTTTTCAGGTTGGATAATCCACTTCAAATCAGTGAAGTTCACGCCACCGGTGATAACACCGATTAAAGGCATAATCATATCGTTGACCATAGATGTCACAATTTTGCCAAAAGCGCCACCGATAATCACACCGACAGCCATGTCGATAACATTGCCTTTTATGGCAAATTCTTTGAAATCGTTAATGAATTTTCCCATTTTATATATCTGTTTTAAATAGTTAATAATTCGACTATAAAATTAATAAATTGGAAAACAATGAAAATTTTTACTAATTACGTTGTTATTAGAAAAAAAATGTCTAACTTTGCAATGTTTCCAAGATAGAAATTTAGTTTGGGCACAAAAGTAAGAAAAAAAGAATTAAACAACTAATAAATTGTAATAAAAATGACAAAAGTAGGTATTAATGGTTTTGGACGCATCGGACGTTTCGTGTTCCGTGCATCTGTTAAGAGAGAAGACATCGAAGTTGTTGCTATCAACGACCTCCTTCCTGTAGATTACATGGCATACATGCTCAAATATGACACAATGCATGGTCAATTTGATGGTGAAGTGTCTTACGACCTTGATAAGAGCCTTCTTATTGTAAATGGTAAAGAAATTCGTGTTACAGCTTGTCGCGATCCTAAAGAAATCAATTGGGCTGCTGTAGGTGCTGAATATGTTGTTGAATCAACAGGTCTTTTCCTCTCTGCTGAAAAGTCTCAAGCTCACATCGAAGCAGGTGCTAAATATGTAGTAATGTCAGCTCCTTCTAAGGACGCTACTCCTATGTTCGTATGTGGTGTGAACGAAAAAACATACGTTAAGGGTACTCAAATCGTTTCTAACGCATCTTGTACTACAAACTGCTTGGCTCCTATCGCTAAGGTTCTCAATGACAATTGGGGTATCAAAGACGGTCTTATGACTACAGTTCACTCTTCTACTGCTACTCAAAAGACTGTTGACGGTCCTTCTATGAAAGACTGGCGTGGTGGTCGTGCTGCTGCTGGCAACATCATCCCTTCTTCTACAGGTGCTGCTAAAGCTGTAGGTAAAGTAATCCCTGAACTCAATGGCAAACTTACAGGTATGTCAATGCGTGTTCCTACACTCGACGTTTCTGTTGTTGACCTCACAGTTAACTTGGAAAAACCTGCTAAGTACGAAGAAATCTGCGCTGCTATGAAGGCTGCTGCTGAAGGCGAACTTAAGGGTATCCTCGGCTACACTGAAGATGCTGTAGTTTCTTCTGACTTCCTTGGCGACACTCGCACTTCTATCTTCGACGCAAACGCCGGTATCGCTTTGACTGATACTTTCGTTAAGGTTGTTTCTTGGTATGACAACGAAATCGGTTACTCTAACAAAGTTCTCGATCTTATCGCTCACATGAAGAAAGTTAACGGTTAATAGCCCGACCCGACACAATCTATCACGAAATAGAAGCACAATAATTAGTGCTAAAACGATAAATCCCGAAGCTCCATGCCTCGGGATTTTTTTATGTATATCACGATACTTTTTTAATTAAGTCGTTTGTTCATCGCTATATTGCTCACGTCTTTGAGCCATGCGTACTCTGTACATCTTCTCCTTGAAACCTCCTTCTTTGATAAAGCGCGAAGAAACTGACTCTAACAATTTATGCAAAAGAAAATCCTCCTGCTTTATCAAAATAATAGCCATATTAGCTACTACATCAAGTGAGCGAGTTTTAGCAATGCTAAGTATATAGGCATTATCTGCTGATTTGCCTAATTTCCTCATTGCCTCAAATTCTATAGAAGATTCCTCCCATTGCCGACACTGATTTACGCGTAGATAATCCTCATAGTCAGAAAGTAACTCCTTCAAACTGCCTTTCGCTACATTCAGTAACTTGATGCCCATTTCCATAGAAGTATTCATGTCAGCATTTCCCTCGACTATATTTTGCTTGCCGGAACGCGCTGCTTGCACCATTTGGTCAATAGTTCTATCCCCTTTGAAGAAAGCGGCGTGAGCAAAATGATATGTTATATCATATATCAATTCTGCTTTTCGGTAGCAGATTAGATTCTTATGGTCTCCTTGGCGCTCAATTAACTGATTATCATTCATAAATCATATTTTTGTGCAAAAATAGATGATAATATCAACAGTTACAATATTTTTCTCAAAAATCTAATGTTTTTTGGGGAGTTTAAGGAATTTAGAGAATATAGTGATGAAAAATATTCCAAAAGTCTTTTCTATCAATATTCACTATCTTCCCTAATTTCCATGCCCTCCCAAATTCCGTAATTACCCTAACTTCCTTAAATTCCCTGCTCTCATAACTCTTTACACAAAAATACAAAGCAGTGAACCTCGGGATTTTTATTCCCCCACACATATACAGCTTTATCTATAATATCTATTGTGATTATAGTGTCTATTATATCTATAGTATCGTTGAAGCATGCTTCCATTTTGGTCAATCGCAAAGGACTTCGAACATCATTTTCTGATTGACGATGCAAAGTTACGACGGCGTCATGCATTCTATCTGCGTAACGAAAAAATTGTGCAAAAAATATGAAATTTTCTACTTGGGAATATTGAATTTCTCCATCGGTATCATCCGACACTCCCGGCTCTGACGCTACTACTGCAAGATTTAACCGAAAGAATAGTCATACATATAGTTATCTATAATATCTATCGCATCTATTATATCTATCTTCCTAAAGTATCAAGTCTCAAAAAACCGAGAGAGATCACCCATTAAGCAACTCTTGGTTTGCTCTCGATTTTGGGTAATGAGGTGACAAAATTCGAGTGATACGCCTAAAATTTGATGGGGTAGGGTGTATGAAATTATTTTTTATTACCTTTGTAGGGTATTAATTCTTTTGATATATGGCGAAGAATGATGAGGTGAAGCGTGGGACGTTTCCGGTAAATGGGATGATGTGTGCTGTCTGTGCGGGGGTGGTGGAAAAGACTGCCAAGCAGACGGAGGGGGTCGTTGAAGCAAGTGTCAATTTTGCGGCGATGACGCTCACTATCGCATGGGATCCGAAACAGACCGGTCCTCAAGTGGTCAGCCAAGCCATCGCTAAGGCTGGGTTTGAGATGATTGTCGAAGATGATGAGGATGATGCGATTGCTCTCCAAGAGCAGCAGGAGCAGACGCTTTATCGACGGATGCGTCGCAAGGTGTGGACTGCGTGGACTATTACGTTGCCTCTGTCGGTCGTCTGCATGAGTGGGTTGACATTTCCCGGTCATGACTGGGTGATGATGTTGCTTTCGCTTGTGGTGATGGCGGTTTGTGGCAGTCATTTCTATGTGAGTGGTGTGAAAAACGCTTTACGTCTGACTCCCAATATGGATACATTAGTGGCTTTGTCAACCATCGTCAGCTTCTTGTTCAGTCTTTTCAATACAGTCTTTCCCGACTATTGGCATTCCAAAGGGCTTGACTCGGCTCTATATTATGAAGCTTCTGCGATGATTATAGCATTCGTGTTAACCGGCAAGCTGATGGAGACTCGCGCGCGTCATAGCACCGGATCTGCTATCCGTTCGCTCATGGGTCTGCAACCGAAGCTTGCTACCCAACTTCTTGATGACGGCACGACTCGTGTTTCCAAGCTGTCAACGTTGCGACCGGGCGATCGCATTATTGTAGCTCCGGGCGATCGTATCGCTGTCGATGGTATTGTTGAGGACGGACACTCATCAGTCGATGAGAGTATGCTGACAGGTGAATCTCTGCCTATAGATAAAGGTCTGAAATCGGTCGTGTCGGCTGGTACGCTTAATATTTCCAATCCATTGACTATCAGGGTGCAACAAGTCGGAAAGAATACACTGTTGGGGCAAATTATCGATAGCGTGAAAAGTGCACAAGGCTCAAAAGCACCGGTGCAACGCATCGTTGACAAGGTGAGTGCAGTCTTTGTGCCGATAGTGGTCGGTATCTCTGTGGTGACTTTCTTTGCTTGGTTGGCACTTGGTGGCGAGTTGTCGCTGGCTGTACTGTCGGCTGTGTCGGTGCTTGTGATAGCGTGTCCATGTGCGCTCGGATTGGCTACACCGACCGCCATAATGGTGGGTATCGGCAAGGGTGCGCAACATCATGTGATGATAAAAGATGCTGCAGCTCTTGAACAATTGGCTCACATCGACCTTGTAGCAATCGACAAAACAGGAACGCTGACCGAAGGACAACCTGTCGTGACAGATGTGATGTGGGTCGAAGGTCGGCAAAAAGAGTCACTGTCAATCATACATTCGTTGGAGCGAGGAAGCAGTCACCCGTTGGCAAAGGCTATTTGCAAATGGACTGAACAATACGAATTTGCCCCAATCGAGCTTACCAACATCAACCATACTGCCGGTTTGGGCATCTTTGCTACGGCAGACTCAGGACGTCATTGGATTGGATCGCAAGCTGTGGCTGATATGATGCTATGCACCATTGATTCTGTGGCACGCGCTCGCATTGACACATCGCTTCGTGAGGGCAAGGGCGTCGTGCTATATGGCTGTGACGACCGACTGATAGCAGTATTTACCCTCAGCGACCGGCTAAAAGATGACGCCAAGCAAGCGGTGGAATATCTTCGCGATGAACAGATAGAGGTGGCGCTCCTGACGGGCGATAATCGTCTGACTGCATCTGCTATTGCTGAGGAGTGTGGCATCAGCGAAGTCGAAGCCCAGATGCTCCCAGCTGCGAAGCGAGACTATATAGTCAGCCGACGTAGCGAAGGCAAGCGTGTGGCGATGATTGGTGACGGTATTAACGACTCTGTGGCGCTTGCCGAAGCCGATGTATCAATTGCCATGGGTACTGGCTCGGACATCGCGATGAACGCAGCGCAAGTGACCATCATCGACGGCAGACTATCGCGACTTCCTTTTGCGATACGCCTATCGCGCCGGACAATACGCACCATACGTCAGAACCTCTTCTGGGCGTTTCTCTACAATGTCATCGGCATCCCGGTGGCAGCAGGATTGCTCTATCCGTCGCTTGGCGTAATGCTCAACCCTATGATAGCTTCCGCTGCTATGGCTATGTCGTCGGTGTGTGTAGTAACTAATTCTTTACGATTGAAATCAATAAATTTTTAGATTAATACAAATATGAAATTTAAGACAAATGCAATGTGTATGGGTTGCGTAGCAGCAATCAAGCGTGCTATCAACGAAATAACTCCGGCAGACGATTGGAGTTTTGACCTATCATCTGCCGATAAAGTGATGAGTTATGTCGGAGCAGAACCATTAACAGAGGAAATAGCGAATAGGGTAGAAGAAGCTATTCGCAACGCCGGATTTGAAATCTCCCGACTATGAAATTGTTATAGGTGTAGATAGCTTCGGAGAGCATTTATATACTCTTCGAAGGCTTCTTTGCCTTTATTCGTTATACGACATGTAGTGCGAGGCTTTCTGCCGACAAAAGATTTCTTGACCTCTATATATTCGGCAGCAGCCAATTTGTCGAGTTGTACGCTGATGTTGCCGGATGTAGCCTCTGTTTTTTCTTTTAGATAGACAAAATCAGCTTCTTCGACATTCATTAGTATTGACATTATGGCCAATCGCAGTTGGGAGTGAAGAAGAGGATTAAGTTCTTTCATTTTCTCGTTTTGCTTTATAGTTAAGAGTATGTCCCGGGATAATCATCATGCACGTGAATGCAATCATAAACAGAGGCATGTACCAATTGGCGTAAAGCATTATATCGGCTATTAGACATGCCATGGTGACAAGTCCGATAGTTAATCCTATTCCGCCACCCATGACGAGGATTTTCTCTTTGATTATCAGACCTTGAATAGCTTCGGCTATTCCTATGAGGGTAAGTGCGAACACCAGCATCATTCCCCAACAATCTTTGCTGAAAAACAGTAAAAATACCAAGCATATAATTGTGCAGGTTAAGGCACACCATCCGATTATGCTCCAAATCCCGTCGCTGAGGTGATCAGTATAACTTTTGACTCCTTTTTTAATTCTTTTCTTTTTTGAAATATGTGGAGTGGCAATTCCTCCTATAATCCAAATTAAGAACCATAGCCAATTGACAGCAGGGTGGTGTGTCATATATAGCAGAACCCAGATTGTGGCTGCTACGCAGACTGTGGTGTAACCCCATAGTAGAAGCAAGTCGCCATCGCCCATGCAGAGGCGATTTCTTGTGCGTGAAATCATTGAGGTGATAACCTCCAAACTTTCTTTTTCGTTTAGTTTTTGTCTTTCCATAATTAATAGTTTTTGTTAAAGTTGATAATGATTTTAATAGTGAAAATCGATGATGTATTTCTTTTACGTTGCAAAGATAAACAAGTTTATAATATAAACCAAATAAATCAGAGAAAAAATTATCAATTATTTATAAAATATTTAGTGCTATAGTCCATGATTTGCAAAAGGTGGGGAGAAAAACACGGTGAGGTAGGGAGAAAACTGCCCCAAAAGTAGGGTGAAATCATTAAAAGGTAGGGAGAAAACTTGCTCGGGTGGGGAGAAAAGTATTATCTTTGCGCTCAAATTGGATAAACCATCAAAAGTATATGAATATGGCAAGCAATTTAGAGAAACTTGTGACTCGGTATAGAGAATTGGGTATAGATAATCAGATAGACTATGAAAAGTTTTATCTGTACTCGTTGATTACTCATTCTACTGCTATTGAGGGCTCGACAATTACTGAGCTTGAAAATCAGATAATGTTTGACCATGGAGTGAGTTTGAAAGGAAAAACTATTGTGGAGCAAAGCATGAATCTTGATTTAAAGGTTGCGTATGAGAAAGCTATCGAGTTGGCTAAAAGTCATGCTCCATTTACTCTCGAGATGCTTGTCAATCTTTCTTCTCTTGTGATGCGAAACACCGGCGTTGAGTACAAAACAGCTCTTGGTGATTTTTCATCGGCTCGCGGCGAGTTGCGTCTGCTTAATGTGACTGCCGGAGTCGGTGGTCGTTCATATATGAACTATAATAAAGTGCCGGTTAAATTGTCGGAGTTTTGTCAACTTTTAAATGCAAATCGTGCTCAGGCGAATGATATGTCAATCGATAGGCTATACGGCTTGTCGTTTGATGCGCATTATGATTTGGTTACTATCCATCCTTGGGCAGATGGTAATGGTCGAATGGCACGACTTGTAATGAATATGCTGCAATTTGAGTTTGGATTGATACCGACTAAGTTATGCAGTGAGGACAAGGAAGATTATATTAAAGCATTGGTAGAAACGAGTGAGAAAGAGGATATCAATATTTTCAGAGCGTTCATGTTGGCGATGATGGAGAAAAATTTGACCAAAGAGATTGAAGCCTTTCTTAGGTCTATTGAAGCCGATGCAGATGTTACGACTGAGTCAACAAGTAAAAAAGGATCGCAGAACAGTAGTGAGAAAATCATTGCGATTTTGTCGGAAGATGGCAAGCTAAGTGCAGTCGCTCTTGCTAAACGAATAGGCATATCGGCAAAGGCTGTTGAAAAGCATCTCGCACGACTTAAGACCGACGGATTGATTGAACGTGTCGGACCTGCCAAGGGTGGTCATTGGGTAGTAAAGAAGCAACGATAGCTATGCACGTCACATCTATCTATGTGAGAAAGTAGATATTTTCTATTTGACGAAGTTATTGTCATAGTATTAACGCAAAGCAAGGGGTGAAATCTCGAAGGATTTCACCCCTTGGTGTATAACTACATCTTAACCTGAAGCCTATAGGATTGATTGATGATTAAGAGAGTTATACGGGGTAAAGAATTAACCATTAACTATAAACTAAATCGAATGCGTGGAAATTTTTTAGAAGGGCTCGATTCGCACCGAACCCTTCTGATAAGAATTGGTAGTTAATTCTATGAATTAAAGTTATATTATGAAAAAACGATTTGTTATTTAGCCTTTACAGCGCGAACATTTCTACCATAGATTTTTGTCGGACAGTATTTTGGGGATAAAAAGAAGAGACTATGTCGTCACGACATAGTCTCTAACATGATGTATGGATTAGGAGTTATTATTTCACAATTACTTTGATAGTAGTTTTGCCTGCTTTAACTACGTAAACACCGGCATCAACTTTAACTGTAGTGTTGGCTTTATCAATAGTTTCATTGAAGATTGTTTTGCCATCTGTAGTGTAGATAGTAGCGTTTTCGCCTTCAAATCCGTTGATCTTGATAGCGCCTTTAGCACCGATAATAAAGTTGTTTGTTGAAATCTTACCAACACTTGTTACGGTAACAATTGCTGTGTTTGACATCTTGCCTGTACCTGTTGTAGTCACAGGAAGTACGTTGTAAGCGTATGTTTCGCCGTAAGTTGTGTTCTTGTCTGAGTATGAACCGAGAACGTTAAGGTTGTTTTCGATTACTTCATTGTTGCGGTAGATGTCGTAACCTGTAATTTCGTTAGTTACGTACGGAGTGTATGTAATATCGTCAAGCATCAAGCCGAATATGTCTTGAGAGACATAGTTAAGAGCAAAATATTTAGCATCTTTAGGCAATGTCACTGTGACTGTTTCCCATTCAGGGTCGAGATTAGGATTGCTGTATTTACCGATTTCAAGTGTTTCTACTACTGTGAACGCTTCGATGTCGTCTGTTGTTGTAGAAGCCATTATGCGAAGTACTTCAGGACCGTATGCGTAGTACAATGGACGAACTGCAAGAGAAACTTCGCTGCCACCCTTGATTTCAGGTGAGATCAACCAGTCGTTGGCAGGAGCAGGAGCTACGTATGCTTCTGTTGGGAATGGTACGAATGCGATAGCAAAGTTGTCGCCTGAGTGAGCGCTATAGCTTACTGCTGCGCCGCTTGCTTCAGCCACTTTATTTGCTTCTTCTGCATTCCATACGATAAACGATGCGGCTTCGCCATGACCTGTCTCAGGGTTAATGTTTGGACGGAACCAACCATTGTAGCCGTATGTTTCCAAACCATCGACGTCGATGTTCTTGAATTCACCAAGTTGAGTTGCTTTTGCATCGAATGTTGCGCAGTCTTCAAAGCCTTCTACGAGTTGGTCTGCCTTAGGTTCTGACCATGTCAATTCGACTATTTCACCCTTTTCGTCAACACGTGCTTCGAGGTCTGTTACAGTCAACGCATTGCCCTTCTCGATTACGATGTCGAATGATGCAGAGTCGTTTTTAGCGTTTTCGTCAGGAGTCATCAATGAGAAGACAACTTTAGATTCGCCGAGGTGATCGGCTTGTGCATTGAGTGTAAACGGATAAACGATTACTGCATGCTCTTCGTGTTGCTTATCGTTAGGAGCATTGACTTCTTCTTCGATGATGAGCTTGTCGCCGTTGAATACTTGCCATTTACCTTTAGGAGCAACCGATGTTACGTAACCACGGTTAGTCACTTTAGCTTCGTATTTAGCGTCGTCGTAGATTGAAGGACGACGTTTGCCTGAAAGTGAGCTTACTTCGAAGTCGTTGGCAAGGTTGTCTTTGAATTCGTAGTTGTCGAGGAAGAAGATTTGTTCGTATTTGTTGAATGATACTTCGATGTAGGTAGATACCCAACCTTTGCCCTTGAATTCTTCAGGGAGAGTGAGTGTGATTACTTGCCAACCTTCATAGTTTTCGTCGAAGATAGTGCCGACCTTTTGAGGTGCGATACCAGGAGCTTCTGCGTAGATATCGACTGTTGGCATGTCAGGATAAATCCATGCGTCGAATTTGAGCACAGGTTCTTTAGTGTCGATAGTAGAGAACTTAGGAAGCATGAAGCGACCTTTTGATTTTGGATCTGTGCGACGTGGAGAGCAAGCCAAAGCGAAGCCTGAGCCATCTTCACGACGGAAGTCCATTTGCTTGATGTCGTCATAGTAAAGCTCCGTTACGCGCCAGAGTGCACTATAAGTCTCGTTAGCTTCGTAAGAGTAGCATGGACCGTATGTTGGAGAGTAACCAGGGTAGCCTTCAATCATTGGTAATGTGTAAGGTTCGCCGAGTACTGATGTTGAGATAGCGATAGCCGGGCTCATGCCTGCTTCGTTTTCTACTGCGATACCGAATTGAACGATTTCCATTTGGTTGCCGCGATGGATGTATTCATATTCGAATTTGTCGTAACCGATTTCTTCGAGTACTTCCCATCCGTTAGCAGTTGCCACTACACAGTAGTATTTGTTGCCTGTAGGATTGATGTAACCACCGTATTCGCCAATGCTTGGAGCATCCCATGTGATGAGAAGACTCTTGTTGTCTTCAGCGATTACTTCTTTGACGTTTTCTACCGGACCGGGTACATCTACGCCGGTGTAGGCTTCAACTTCGATTTCGTAGCCACGGCTCTTGCCGATGAAAGGACAGATTCTGATGATGTTGTCGCCTTGAATAGTCTCAACATTCAATGACACTCTTTCACCCGGTTTGCCTTCTACAGGGTCGTAAGCCATTTCGGTTTCGATATATGCTGTGATAGTTTCATCTGCAGCGAGTGTTTCGCCGTCGATAGTTGTTGTCGGCATGTTGAATGAGACAGTCGCATTGAGTTCGCCCTTTTCAGCCGGTGTCACTACGACATCTGTTACAGCGGCAGGTCCACCAAGCGATACGTTTTCTTCCTTAACGAGGATATTGCGAATAAGAAGGCTGACAGGAAGTGGAACGAGGTCGCCTGCGTATTCAGCATGGATACCGATATAGTAGTTGCCTGCTTCATGGATTTCAAATTTGTCGGTGTAGTTTTTGAAAGCTGCGCCGTCGATGCCACGTGTCTGACCGATAACGCGTGTCATTGCTTCCGGTGTAGGAGCAGTACCGAGGTAGATTGTATAGTTGATAGTAGAGTAAGGCTTGATGTCGAGCACGTTTGCAACTTCAGCTGCAATAGAGTAAAGCTCGTTGCCGTCTTCAAATTTCAATGGAGGAAGGATCAACCAGTCGTCGATGCCGTATTTGTTTGTGTACATGTTGTAGGCCGCGATTTCGAAGCAGTCGTAGTGGTACATGTTGTTGTCGGCTTGACGGTATTCCCAGAATGTGTCGTCGTTAGTATTGATGACTGTATAGAGAGGATAGTCTTCAGGAGTAGGCTCGCAGAAGTAGTCAAGTGATACGGCTGCACCGGCTACGATAGGGTTAGAGTAACCCGGAGCAGATTCTTTTCCGTTACATTCAGCATAGACTTCAGCAACGTATGCCTCGTATTCGCCGTCTTCGAATGAGTATTCAAAGTGAGTTTCTGTAATGTTGCGAGCAATGCGTTCGTCGTTGATGTAGATTGTGTAGGTTACATTTTCAGGTTCGAAATAACCACCGTAAAGACCGCTTGTGACTGCATCCCATGTTATGCCATCGACTGTGAGTACTACGTTTTCCGGAGCCTTAGGAGTGTCGTGACCTACGCAGATAGGATATGCCTTGCGAGTCTTGATGCCATCGATTGAACCTACCAAAGTGAATGTGTTAAGACCTTCAGGAAGGTTGCGTAATTCGATAGTTGCTTCTGCACCCGGAGCATAGCTTTCCACCCATGTTTCTTCGTTACCGATGAGGAGGGTTACGTCGATAAGTTGGCTTTGTGGAATCTTAGAGCCGTCGATAGTGGTTGTAGGCACTTGGATTGTGATTGAACCGAAGTTGTTAGGAGTACCTGCGAAACTATTTTCGATGATTTCGATATAGTTAGGAGCGGCAGGGTTGGCTTCGTAAGTAGGAGTCATGAAGCCGATGTATTGCTCCATACGATCGTAGTCTGCAAGTTTGATAGCTGATTCTGCAGTAGTATCAAGCTTATAGAGGTGAGCAGAGTTGTCTGCATCATACATGTTTGCCCAAAGGAAACCATCCAAAGCAGGAGAGTAGATGATAGAACCATAGTTGAGAGTCACGGTGTTGTTTTTCTCAAATGTAGGAGTGAAATGAGCAGTCTGATTACCTGAAAGGTCGATAGTGACATATTCACCCTTGAAGTTGATACCGTGGATTTTGCCTTCGTGATAAGTCATTGCTGAGCAGATTTCAGAAGGGTCAACCTCTTTGCGAACGCTGATTACGTTTGTCGGGTTGGTGAGGATAATTTTGGCAAAAGAGATGCCTGTTGAGCTGGCATAGTCGTAAGTGTAGCCATAGATAGAGTTGTCGTTGTGGTTGTATGCCACGTTGATGAATGCGCCTATGCAAGTGTCGTCAAGTGGAATATTGTCCGGACCTGAAAGAAGTTCACCTGTCTCGAAGTCGTAAGTTGCAAAATATGCTCCGAGGATATAGATGCCCATGTCGTCAAACTCAGTAGTCAATGTATAGACCTTGTTGTCGTGATAGAAAGCCATTGACGGAGAATCCCAACATTTGAAGATAGTAGAGTATGTACCATCTGAGAATATTTGGTTAAGACCTACTTGATCCCATTCATGTGTAGGGTCGTCATAGTAGTTCAACCATCCGTAGATGTTTGTGCCATCGCCAGGCGCAAAGAGTGGGGCAAGGCTTGGTTTGACATCGTTTACAGACAATCTTCCTGTAGATTGAATGTTGTGGATGTTTGTTGATAACTGTTTGCGTGTTGGGGTAATAACCGGCACTTTGTGCTTTGTTTTACCATTTGTCAACTCTTTGTTTGCATTCTGCTTCATTTGGTTTGTGTTTGGAGTGGCAAATACTCCAAAAGCAGAAATCAAAAGAGATAAACAAATTAATGAAATTGTCTTTCTCATAAATCGACAGATTAAAATAGTTTGTATTAATGGTTTTTAAATTTAGACACTATTGTTTAGTAGTGCGCAAATTTAGAAAAAGAAATTTTAATCTTGTTTAAACTATTTTAAATGTGTGCTTTTCTTGAAAAGTTTTATCCGTAAATCAGCTTTTTATATTCTTTTTTAAGATTGCTAAGGTATTGTTGTGTGATTCCTAAATACGAAGCGATAATCTTCATAGGGACTTTTTGGAATATTTCCGGTCTGTTTTTTGCCAAGGAAATAAAGCGTTCTCGTGCGTCACCACTGATTACAGAATTTTTCTTTTCAAAGAAGAAAAGTTGACATTGTGCCATGCTCAACACCCAACGAGCGAACTCGTGAGATTCTGCAATAAGATTATCAAAACGTTCTTTTGATTGCTTCATTACCACGGAATCGCAACAAGCAATGACTTGATAGAACGCCGGCTTGTTGAAATAATATGGATGAAGCGAGTACATCATTGTCCCCGGCAAAGAAAATCCCCAACAACAATCTTTCGCCCCACTAAGATATGTGTGGGCCATTATTCCCTCTTTTACAATGTAGATATTTGAGTCTAATGAACCATCTGCAATCAGGATGTCGCCTTGATGCAATGTTATCTCCTCCATCGACGAGATAAATTGATCCATAATCTCATCTCGGAGCTGGTAGGAACATTCCTTAGAGAGCAGTTGTTTTAATTGTTTCATTATTTAGTGGGGAATGGTAAAATATTTAATCAGCTACAAAGGTATAATAATTATGTCATTTTCCAAAATTTTTAATTATAATAGTTGTTAATTGCCGGTTATTATTGTCGATGTCGATTAATGTGCCTTTTTGAAATGTCCGACTATATGGCGTTCTACATCTGCGAGGATAGGTGATTTTATGAGTCTTAAGCCAATGTAGTATAACATCAGTCCCACAATAGATTGAAGTGCAATTATAGTAATATTGTGGTCAACTAAATTGCCGACAAACCACATCGCAATGCAACATACGATTGTAGTTAAGACGTAGGGCGCCATATCGGCAATAAATGAAGTTTTGTGATATCCTGTGTTTCGGGAGGTTATAAATAGTATAAATATATATGTAGCTGCAGATGCCGCTAATTGTCCCCAAACAAGTGCTTCGACAGATTGCATGAATATGGTGGATAGGATAGCAGCAAGCGTAAGACCGTCTTTGACAAATTCAACGATTACCAAGCTTTTTGCATGACCTAACGATAGAAGATAGTTGTTGTAGAGCGATGTGAGAACAACAAATATTCCTCGCATTAACAATATTTGGAACAGTATGATTGCAGTGTCCCACTTGTTGCCAAAAAGGAGATGGAATATTGGCTCTGCCATGACGATTAACCCACACATAAATGGGAAAAGAATGAATGATGTAAAATTATTGGTCTTTTTTACAATTGATTTGAAACGTTCTCCGTCGTCTTGATACTGTGACAGAACAGGCACAAATGAGGCTGTGAGGATTTGCGAAATTGATGCACTGCCCATTTTGCTCCATTTGTCAGCCTGAGTATAGTTTCCTAAGGCTGCGAGATTATAGTATGCTCCAATTACAAACGAATAAATATTTAGAAAAACAGTATTGAGAAAAGAACTTGTGAATACTCCCATGCCGACTTTATAGATTTGGCGAAGAGACTCTATGTGGAAACCTCCATGTGGTATCCAGCCTCCGACAGCCCATAACCAAGTGGTTTTGATAACGGCAAGAATTATTGATTGCCACACCAGCGCCCATGCTCCAAACTCGTTTAATGCCATAATTATACCGACTGTTCCTGATATAATAAGCCCTACAAGATTGGATATGGCAATCATTTTTACGTTCATGGCTTTCATCAATCTGTTGGTCTGAACGATTGATAATCCATTGATGATGAAACACAAAAACATCACCCGCGACAAAGGAATAAGACGGGTGTCTCCTTGGAATATCTCGGCTATCAATGGGGCGGCAAACCATAATAAGATGTATATTATTACACTGACAATAAGATTAAACCAAAAGACTGTGGAGTAATCTTTGTCGGTCGGTTCTTTCTTTTGCAACAAAGCAGCGCCAAATCCACTATCTACAAACAGTGTGGCAAAAGCTTGAAAGACCAATATCGCTCCGACTAATCCGAAATCATCTTTTGACAATACATTGGCCAATACAATTCCGGTGATGGCATAAAGAATTTGCGATGAAAACCGGTCGATTGTATTCCATTTAATAGTTCGTGCAGTCTTTTGTTTGATGACAGACTCACGATTATTGTCATTGGATAAACTGCTTGCCATTGCGGAATTTCTTCGATTAAATCGGACTTTTTTGTTGATGATAGATTATTTCAGCTGTATGATATTGCCTCCGCCGCTTTTCTTTATTGTAGGGTTGCCTTTGTAGTAAATTTTAGTGGTGCCGATGCCTTTTGTTTGTAGTAGTTCGGTAGGGTGACAACCGATGCTGCCTGTTCCCAAAATTGTGCATATTACTTCTTTGGCGATAAGTTCGTCGGCTTGAATAGTGCCTGTTCCGATAGTTTTGATTTTTGCTGTATTCACACTCCCGTTGGCAACGATTGTGCCATTGCCTGTGGATAATTGAATTTCGGCTGTGGTCGCTTTAAGATTGTCAATGATAATTTTACCGTTGCCGATAAGTTTTGTTTTGAATAGCGGACAAGGAGACGGAGTGTCGATAAATACGCTCTTTTCGGAAGATGATTCGACGCTGTTTAGGTAGTCGGAATATACTGTGAGAGTCGGAAGATCTTCTTTTTCGGCGTGCTCTGTTGCGATTTCTATTTTAAGAGTGCCTTTGTTATTGCTGAAAATATAGGCGTTGGCAAAGGCGCGATCTGCATCATAGACTGCGTACCCGGTAGAGTCGGGATTGCATCGATAGATGACATTGATATTGTTGACTACTTTTAAATGGGTAAAGTCACCTATTTTAATGCGATATGTGTTGGTGTCTGCAAAACAAGATATTGCAGAAATAATCAATAGAAGAAAAGTGGTTAATTTTCTGAACATATATTTTGATTTAAGAATTTTTCTTCGATTTCATCGAGGATTTTGGTTAATTCATCTAATGTATCGGCACGTAACATTCGGATACGTGTTTCTTTAAAGTTTGGAATGCCTTTTAATAATGGAGTGGCTGCGAGATGACGGCGAATGTGTAGGATGCCACGGTATTCGTCGATTCGGTCGATGCTCTCTTGGATTTGTCGTCGTAAGATGTTCATCTTTTCGGTGTCGCTGAGAGGAGTGATTTCACCGGTGGTAAGATATTGGTCAATCTCGCGGAATATCCATGGCGCACCGATAGCTCCACGACCCACCATTATACCATCGACGCCATAGCGATCGAAGTAGTCTGAGGCTTTTTGTGCCGAAGTGATGTCGCCGTTTCCGATGATAGGTATTGTCATGCGAGGGTCTTCTTTGAGTTTGCCGATGAGTGTCCAGTCGGCTTCACCGATGTACATCTGACTGCGAGTTCGTCCGTGAACGGTCAATGCGCTGATGCCACAGTCTTGAAGCATTGGTCCGAGGTCGCATATAATTTTGTTTTCGCAGTCCCAACCGAGACGAGTCTTGACCGTAACGGGTAGGTTGACAGCTTTGACCACTTCGCGCGTGATGTGTAAGAGCTTAGGGATGTCGCGTAACATACCGGCGCCGGCACCTTTCCCTGCTACTTTCTTGACCGGGCAACCGAAATTGATGTCGATTAGCTCCGGCTTGGCATCTTCGACAATCTTGGCGGCTTCAATCATGGCTTCGACGTCGCTACCATATATCTGTATGGCGACAGGTCGTTCGGATTCGTTGATTTGAAGCTTTCGTGTTGTGGAGTTGATGTTGCGGATCAAGGCTTCTGCTGAAACAAATTCTGTATATACCATTTTTGCTCCCATCTCTCTGCAAATAAGGCGAAAAGATGGATCTGTGACATCCTCCATGGGTGCCAGCATCACAGGCTTTGAGCCGAGTTCGATTGATCCGATTTTCATAATTTATATTTATTATGCAAAATTAATGATTAATGTTGTGCGATGTGTTTAAAAGAAGTTAAAAGAAATAAACAGGCTTTTAAAAGTGTATTACATTATAGTTAGCGACGAACAATTTTGCGAATGAATCAACTCGGCGACATCTCTGATTTGTTGAGGAGTAACTTCCATCAGCATTTTTGTGCTCCACTCAATATCATGGATTTCATTGTAGTAGAGCAAACTTTTTCCGAGTCCGATAGCTCGTGATTCTTTGTGGTCGGAACTTACGTGTAATTGACCGAGGTATTGACGTCTTGCTCGCTCAAAAATGCTCGATTTCATCGTGTTATTTGCCAATTTGTCGAGTTCGCGGTGGATGATTTTTTTGCATTTTGCAATATTTGACGAATCGCAACCGAAATATATCTGAAACAAACCGCAATTGCTCATCAGTCCTACTGAAGAATCGACGGTGTAAACGAGCCCGTTTCGCTCTCTTAATTCTTGGTTAAGACGAGAGTTCATACATGGTCCGCCGATGTAGTTGTTGAGCAGAAACAAGGCAAATCGGCGATCGTCGTATTTGCCGAATATGCGTGAGCCTATGATAGTGTGTGCTTGATGTCCGTTGTTATTGATTGTTTTCTCGAATGGAGCAATTATCTCAGGAATTTCTCTATTGTTGTATTCGTATGGGAATTTAAGATTTCCGAATTGTTTTGTGATTTCTCGCTCTACTTTGTCGAATGGAGTCGGATCGACACAATATATTGCCATGTTTCGAGGAGTGTAAAATTTATCGATGAAATCGCGACATTTTGAACTATTCAGACTTTTTACACTTTCCGGACTACCTAAAATATTGTGTCCCATAGAACTGCCTTGATAGATAAAATCTTCAAATTTATCAAAGACTGTTTCGCTCGGACTATCAAGGTAAGAATTGATTTCGTCGATTACGACTTCTCTTTCCTTGTCAAGCTCATGTTCGGGAAAAGTAGCGTTCTTTACCAAGTCGGCGATTAATTCCAAGCCTCTTTGGAGATAGCCTTGTGGAGCGACAGTGTAAATCACGGTCTCTTCTTTAGTAGTATAGGCATTTAGCTCACCACCGACACGTTCCATTCGATTGCTGATATGCCAGCTGCTTCGCTGTGTAGTGCCTTTGAAAATGGTGTGTTCCACAAAATGAGCTAACCCATAGCAGTCAAGATTTTCGTCTCGACTGCCGGCATTGACCGCAATGCCACAATAGGAAACCTTGCCGGATGTGCGGTAGTGTACGCAACGCAATCCGTTTGGTAAGGTAAATATGTTGTACGTTTGATTTGTCATTTGCTATTGAAAGTGTTATTAGAATGCAAAGTTAGTGGAATTCGTTTGTATGACAAAGAAAATAAAGTCCATTTATGCTGCATAATTCAATTTGAAACAAAAAACGGAATTATTTGTGGGCGCATCAGAACTAAATACAAAGTAGGATCATACAATGGAATAGTCTTTTCTTTCTGTATAATTGTTGTTTTGTGGATGGTTTAGTAAATATTAAATCAAGATTTTGTGATATTTTGATTGATTGTCACTATCTTTGCAAAAAAAGAAATATAAATATGTATCGTATATTTTGTATAATATTTTTTGTCGCATTATCTATTAATGTTTTTGCCGGGAAGGATGATATTTCTGATGTGAAATTACCAATGTCGGAATTGAAGATGCTTGACAATTCGTTGAGAGAAGCCAGAAAATATGATATGGCAAAGATGTTGACAATAGATTCATTGCAGAAGGTTCTAAAGAAAGTACCATTAAAGGACTATGTTGCGCAGTGGAGTTTAAATATGAATATAGGTAATCAGTTTAAAGCATTCAGTGCTGACTCTGCATTGAAATATTATCGCAAATCATATAATATATCGATGCAGACAGGAGTCGATTCGCTGAAAAAACTTAGTGAAGTAGCATGTCTGAATGCGCTCTCTGCTGCAGGTATATTCCCGGAAGCTGTGAATATGCTGGATTCTCTTGAAAAAGAAAGTGCGCCGGAATCGATTAGAATAGAGTTGTTGAAAGCCGGACGACAATTGTACTCTTATATGTTGAGCTATGTCGATAATCATCAACAATTCTATGCGAAGTATAATGATAAATATAATAAGTATGATGATGAGTTGTTAAAGCTATTACCCAAGGAGTCGGTGTATTATAAATTTGTCTATGCCGAACACTTGATTCAAGAGGATAGGTATAAAGAAGCAAAGCAAATATTGGAAGTGCTGATGAAAGAACTGCCTGATTATACCAATCTGTATGGCATGTGTGCGTACCAGATGGCTGAAGTGTATAGAAATCAAGGCGATGAAACTCAATATGCACGCTATTTGGCACTGTCGGCAATAAGTGATATAAAGGGTAGTGTTAAGGAGACAATGTCCTTGCCTACGTTGGCGCATTGGCTATATGAGCAAGGTGATTTGGATCGTGCGTTTAACTACATCAATGCTTCGTTGCAAGATGCGATGACGGGTAATGCGCGTATGAGAACTGTTACCGTTGCTCAATTTGTGCCTATGATCGATAATGCCTATCGTCAAAAAATCAATTCGTCACGCGATGAGTTGATGATATATTTCATATTGGTCACATTGTTGCTGTTGATTTCCGGAGTTTTGTTGTTTGTGTTGATGCGCCAAATGAAGCGTATCAGAGATGCTCAAAAGAAATTGGCTGCCACAAGTAAGATTCAGGATTCATATATAGGCAACTTCCTTGGGCTTTGCTCTTCGTATGCCGATAAGTTGGAGTCGATGAGCAAACTTGTCAGCAGAAAAATATCAGCCGGACAGACAGATGAATTGCTGAAATTGATAAAATCAGGAAAGTTTACAGATGATCAGAATGATGACTTCTACAAAATATTTGATAATGCGTTTTTGGATTTGTATCCTGACTTTGTCGATGAAATAAATAAGCTGTTGCGACCTGAGGAGCAACTTGTCGTTAAAAATGGTCAGGGTCTGACTCCGGAATTGAGAATATATGCTTTTGTCAGACTCGGAGTGGAAGAAAGTACTAGAATTTCTCAGATTCTTCATTATTCAGTAAGTACAATTTATGCTTATCGAAATCGAATGAGAAATCGAGCAATAAATAGGGAAGATTTTGATTCTAATGTGATGAAAATCGGAAGAAATTTTGATTTATAGTCTATATTATTATTTATATTTGTAAATATTTAATTGGTTTGTAACCAAATGATTAGCAAATTTAATACTTATATTTTTATTATAATATAGATTGAAATTCAGACGGATGTTGTAATTTTGTAATCGCTAAGGTATTAGTAAAGCTCTTTCAGAGTTTTTTATAGACAGGAACAAAGAGATAAATATCATATATGTTAGGTTTGTAGACAATAAAATTAGATTTATGATTCGCATTGTGCAGGCTTCTTGTGAAAGACGCCTGCTTTTTATTTATAGTAAACTTAGATAAATTGCTATGTGATGATTTATGGTTTTATTTGAAAGTATGGATTTAAGGGAGTTGGTGTCTTCTATAATTGATGAGATTGGGCATCGAAGTGAAAAGCCGAATTTTCAATATGTAATGCCGGATTTAGGATGGTGAGATTAATTTAACGGTCTTTTCTATGTCAAAAACTATGATATTTAAGCTATATTATAACTTTAATATAACTTATATTATAAAAATGTAAATATCAGAAAATCAAGTTAATAAATCTTATAATGCTTATATTTACATTTATATTGATATTATAAAATTTGCACAGAAGCCTAAATGGTAGTAATTTTGCATTGTCAAAATGAAAATGACACAGACAGAAAATGATTCGTCATATAGATGGCAGAAAAATATAGTTAGGAAAATTTGGTATAAAAGATTAAGGTTTTATAAGATTAGTAAATAAATCGTTTATGTTAGGTTTGTAGAAAATAAGATTAGATTTATGATTCGCATTATGCAGGTTTCTTGTGAAAGACGCCTGTTTTTTTATTTATATATAGTACAGAAAAATCATATCTGCTTGCAATTTAAAAGCTATTGCACTAACTTTGCAGAATATTAGAAGGAATATGAAAATACTTATTATAAACGGTCCCAATTTAAATCTGTTGGGCAGACGTGAGCCGGAAATATACGGAACTACATCATTTGATGACTACTTTGCATCTTTAAAAGTTCGATTTAAAGATGTCGATTTATCGTATTTCCAGACAAATCACGAAGGTGAAATAATAGATAAGTTGCATAGCTGTATGGGCACATTCGATGCAGTTGTGCTGAATGCGGGTGCATATAGCCATACGTCGTTAGCAATAGCAGATGCAATTGCTTCGATAGATTTGCCTGTTGTGGAGGTTCATATAAGTAACGTTTTTGCACGCGAAACAATCCGACAACATTCAATGCTATCATCTGTGTGTAAAGGCGTGATTGTCGGTTTCGGTCTTAAATCATACGATTTGGCAATCTGTTCATTAATTGATATTTGTAAAAAATGAATCAAAAATTAGACGAATATATATTAAATCATATTGATGAGGAGCCCGGTTTCCTGCATCAATTGGATAGAGACACTCATTTGTATCATTTACGACCACGAATGTGTTCGGGACATCTCCAGGGTCGCATTCTAAAGATGCTTGTAAGAATGATAAATCCAGGTAAGATTTTGGAGTTAGGAACCTTTACGGGATATTCTGCGTTATGTATGGCGGAAGGAATGTCGGAGATGTGCGAATTGCACACAGTGGAGATAGATGATGAATTGGAGGATTTTATAAGAGCCCATTTTGAAGAATCCGGATTTGCCGACCGATTGCATCTGCATATTGGTGACGCAAAGGAGATAATCAAGTCGATGAATGATGCTAAATTTGACTTGGTTTTCATGGATGCGAACAAAAGAGAGTATTGTGAATATTATGAATTGATATTTCCTTTATTGGCCGAGGGAGGCTATATCTTAGCTGACAATACGCTGTGGGACGGACATGTGGTGGATGACTCACACATTAATGATGCTCAGACGCAGGGCATCATGCGATTTAACAAAATGGTGGCAGAAGATCCTCGAGTGGAAAAGGTTATCCTTCCGATTCGTGACGGATTGACTATTATACGAAAAATCAATAATTAAAAAAGATCATTAAGAGTATATGGAAACGAAAAGACAAGCAAAAATATCTCGATTATTACAAAAGGAATTAAGTGAAATATTTCGTCGTCAAACAGCAAGTTTGGGTGGAGTATTAGTGTCGGTCAGTGTTGTCAGAGTATCGCCTGACTTGGGTGTCGCAAAGGCTTATTTGAGTATATTCCCAAGCGAAAAGTCGGCGGAAATACTTGAGAATATCAATGCTCAAAGCAAAAGCGTGAGATATGAGTTGGCACAAATTGTTCGACAAGTGCTAAGAAAATGCCCGGAGTTGCAATTCTATTTGGACGACTCGTTAGACTACATCGAAAATATAGATAAATTGTTGGCTTCTGATCCTCTGAAAGAAGAGCAGGACAATTAATAGAGAGTAGGTAACAAATTTTCCAAGATTATCGATGAAATTCAAAATTCCACTATCAGCTCGGATTGCCTATCGTTATCTGATGTCGAAAAAGACATATAGCATGGTCAATCACATATCCATAGTTTCAATATGCGGAGTAGCAGTTGCAACAATGGCTATTGTCTGCGTGCTGTCGGTATTTAATGGTTTTCAAGATGTGTTGGGAGGAAAGTTGGATCAGCTGTCGGCTGATGTGAAAGTGACTTCTTTGAAAGGGAAAGTCATTGAGTCGGCAGATTCTTTGATTGATGCTATCGAGTCTTTGCCGGAAGTAGCAATGGTGATGCCTATGGTCGAAGACAATGCGTTGGCAATATATAATCGGCGTCAGCTGCCTGTGAGAATAAAAGGTGTTGATGCCGATAAATATTCGTCAATGACAGCCATTCAAAGTATAGTGAAAGAGGACGGCAGGTATGCACTCGTATCCGATGTCGGTGAAGCGACTGATGCTTTTGCTGATAGCGTGACTGATGATGTACTTGATGAAAATGCCTTATTTGCATACGCGGATGAATTGTATGCCGACGAGCTGACGATAGAGCCGGTGGTTGATTATAAAGCGGTAATAAGTGTAGGCGTAGCTGTGAGCCTGAAAGCGCATCCTGACGACTCAAAGTCATTAGGTCTTTATGTCCCAAGGAGGTTGGGAATGGTGAATATGGGTAATCCTGCCGCATCATTCATCAGCGATTCGCTAAGTATTGCAGGTGTGTTTCAAGCAGACCAAGCGCAATACGACGAAAATACAGTGATTGTGGATATTGCGTTGGCAAGACGAATGTTTCAATATGACGCAGAGGCTACAAGCATTGAAATTAATTTGAAGCCGGGTGCTGATTTAAAGGATTTTTGTGCTGCACTGTCGGAAAGCTTGGGCGCAAGTTATGTGGTGCAAGACAGGCATAGTCAGCAAGAGGTGCATTTCAAGATGATAAACATTGAGAAATGGGTGACATTCCTGCTATTGGCATTTATATTGTTGATTGCATCATTCAATATGATTAGTTCGATGTCGATGTTGATAGTGGAGAAAGTCGAAAGTATCAAAATATTACACAATTTAGGCGCTTCGCGTGCCATGATAGGCAATGTATTTAGGTGGGAAAGCTGTTTTGTCAATATTGTCGGCTCTCTCTCCGGTATCGTCGTGGGATTAGTACTTTGTCTGTTGCAACAGCATTTCGGACTCATCAAACTTAATGGAGAAGAAGGTAGTTTGATAATAAGCGCATATCCGGTAAAAGTGTTGTTTACCGATATGGTGATAGTTCTCGTGCCGATATTTCTTATAGGCTTGCTTACATCAATGATTTCAGCTCATTATGCCAAGTCTTCTCTCAATGATGAATAAGACTACTGATTTAAATCTCTAAAAATATCGAGGGCAGTCTTGATTTGCTCTACTGATGAGTGGCAGTCGATGATAGGCATACCGACAGATTTCATCAGAGTGAAATTTATTTCCGAATCGGTGTTTTTCTTATCTTGTCGCATGAAATCGATCAGCAAATCATAATCGTTGCAAGTAGTTGACAGTGAGCCGAAGTTTTCTTTGACGTATGAACTGATTTGATGCAAAATTTGACTTGGAAATTGCAATTGCAGGTGGCTGAGTACCAATTCGGCAACGATGCCGTATGCAACAGCGACTCCATGTGGGATGATGTGATTTTTAGATAATGACAGGCTCTCAAAAGCGTGTCCGAAAGTATGTCCGAAATTGAGCGCTTTGCGTATGCCGTTTTCGTATGGGTCTTCGGCGACAATAGCTTCTTTGATCATTACCGAGTCGCGGAGTATATCCATGAATTCGTCTCGATAAATCGAATCAATGTCGGAATTTAATATGTCGGAAGTGGATTTTAAATCTTTGAGCAATGCGTGTTTCAGCATTTCGCCAAGACCGGAAAGAATATCGTCATGGCAGAGAGTTTTAAAAAAACGAGTTGAGATTATTGTTGCAAATGGAGGATGGATTGCACCGATAGCATTTTTGATGTTTTGGTGATTGATTGCTGTTTTTCCTCCGATTGAGGCATCGACTGCCGACAGGATTGTGGTCGGTACATTTATATACTTTATCCCACGTTTATATGTGGCTGCGGCAAATCCTCCGATATCGCTGATTACGCCACCTCCGATATTGACTAACACTGCATGTCGGTCGGCTTTATTGTCGATTAATGCTTGCCATATTTCAGACAAAGAATTTATGTTTTTATGGTTTTCACCGGAGTCTATAGTGATGTGGATAGCCGATTGAGAGATGACACTATCTGAAAAATATTTCAATGTGTGTTGACGTGAAAAATTGTCGGTTAGGACAAAGATTTTTGAAGGTTTTATTTCGGCGATCAACAGATTGAGATTGTCGATAATATCGTTGGAGAATATAATTCGGGTGTCCATATCAATCGTTTTGCGATAAGGTTAAAAGGAGGTGTAGATTGTCGGCAAAACTTTGCATAGAGTCGAAAACAATGTCTGCTCCGGCATTATATAGGTCAGACTCTGAAAGTGGTCCTGTGGTAATTCCGATAGTGAAACATCCGGCTGCATGACCGGCTTGTGCTCCAAGAGGTGCATTTTCGATTACTATGGCATTAGTGTGGCACACTCCGGCTTTTTCCAGACCTTTAAGGTATGGTTCCGGATTGGGCTTACCTTTTGTGACATCAAGTGCAGTGATGCGTTTTTGTGGCTCGAATGCACCCGGGAAATCGGAGTCGATATATTTGATGAGGCTGTTTTGAGCAGAACCGGTCACGAGCACTCTGTCGATGCCGCAGTCGATGAGGTTTTGCAGCATGGCATTTGCTCCCGGCATCACTTCTTTTTTGCCGATTTCAACGAAATATTCTGCCTTTTTCTCGTATAGCTTGCGCCATTCTTCTTCGCCGGCTATTCTTCCGTATTTTCGTTGGAAAAGGAGATTGATTGTGGCCTTACCGGTCATCCCTTCGTAGAGGTAAAACTCTTCGCGAGAACATTCGATGCCGACTTCGCTCATCATTTTGTGCCAAGCCAATGTGTGATATTTCATTGAGTCATAGAGCACGCCGTCCATATCGATTAATGCGGCTTTAATGTCAAGTCTGTCGATATGGTTTCGGCTAATGTATGAGTTGATAGAAGATTTTATTTTGTCGGATATTGTCATAGGAAATCAAGCAAATTTATTTTGTTGCAGTTATGTGAAAACAAGCAGTTTTATACTCATATTTTACAAGACATCTCTCTTGCTTGCGTAAATCAAGCAAAACTTCTCCGAGCACCCCTTTGAGGTCATTGCCGTTGATTGTGCGAGTCGAATCGAGGCAGAAAAAATGATTGTAGCTGATGTCGAATGTAGTCCCAAATTGATGTGTTGATGAGTCTGAAGCATTGACATTTACGCGACGAAGTTTTTTGACTGTGGTTGGAGTTCTCAACAGGCTTGTTACTTTGATTCGATAGCCGTCGGCTCCTCTGCCGGCTAATGAGTCGATGAAATTTTTGCCAATGTCTTCCAAAAGTTTAGCAGCTTCCGGAACAAGAAACGGCAGAGAGTGAGTCAATTTATCGACATGGTAGAATTTATTTGACTCTATTTTTACGATAGGACGTTTTGTGAAATATGAATTTTCAACCGAAACAATTGGGTCAATCCCTAATTTTTCGGCACAAGCATACTGATATTTGTTGCTGTCATTGAAAACTTCTCTGAAACTGCCAAAATAATTGACATGGATGCGTGCGTTGGAATACGACCCTTTCTTTAGTTCCGTATTTTTTTTTGTGTGAGTATTGTTGACAGAGTCGGTTGTGATAGAGTCATTATGTGTAGTGTCGCATTGTTTGTCGCTGCATTGAGCGAGGAAAAACAAGGCGCACAGAGAGCATGCAATAATGTATGTAAATGATTTCATTGTCGATGTTGTTGAATTATTGTGTAAAGTTAGGACAAATTTGTAAAATAGACAAATGTATTGCTACCGAGGCATCGGTTTGAAGGTTGATTTTTATGGGGAACTTCTATAAACTGTGTGGTATTATAATTTTTTGAAAGTCTTGTGGCTCTCAGTCGGTAAAAGGCGAATTTTGTGGTGTATAATCAAATTTAGTTTGAATTTTCCGAAAAAATGATTAACTTCGCAACTCAAGAACAGAATATTAACAATAAAACAAAATATATCGATGAATTTTGTAGAAGAATTAAGATGGCGCGGTATGATTCATACAATGATGCCGGGCACAGAAGAATTATTGGAAAAAGAGATGGTGACAGCATATTTGGGTATTGACCCGACTGCTGACTCATTGCATATAGGACACTTGTGTGGGGTGATGATATTACGCCATTTTCAACGTTGTGGTCACAAGCCATTGGCGTTAATCGGTGGTGCGACAGGTATGATTGGAGACCCATCGGGAAAATCGCAAGAACGCAATCTGCTTGACGAAGAGACATTGCGTCATAATCAAGAGGCTATCAAACGTCAGCTCGCAAAATTCCTCGATTTCGAAAGTGATGCACCAAATCGCGCCGAACTTGTCAATAATTATGACTGGATGAAGGAGTTCTCATTCCTTGATTTTGCTCGTGAAATAGGCAAACACATCACAGTCAACTATATGATGGCAAAAGAATCTGTTCAAAAGCGTTTGAATGGTGAAGCTCGTGATGGATTGTCATTCACAGAGTTTACATATCAATTGCTTCAAGGCTACGACTTCCTCCACCTCTATCAGCATAAGGGTTGTAAATTGCAAATGGGTGGTAGCGACCAATGGGGCAACATCACGACAGGCTCGGAACTTATTCGTCGTAAACTTGGTGCTGAAGCATACGCATTGACATGTCCGCTTATCACAAAAGCCGACGGAGGTAAGTTTGGTAAGACCGAGAGTGGAAATGTGTGGTTGGATCCACGTTACACAAGTCCGTATAAGTTCTATCAGTTCTGGCTTAATGTCAGCGACTCTGATGCAGAAAAGTATCTGAAGATTTTCACATTTATATCGCAAGAAGAAATCGCAGAGTTGGCAAAACAGCATGCAGAAGATCCGGGTCAGCGCCCGCTCCAAAAGCGCTTGGCAAAAGAGGTGACAATCATGGTGCATAGCGAAGCCGACTATAATGCTGCGCTTGAGGCAAGCCAAATTCTTTTCAGCAATAAGGCGAATGAAACGCTTAAAAACATCGATGAAGCGACATTGCTCGATGTCTTTGAAGGCGTTCCTCAATTCGAAATATCAGCCGAAGAACTTAAAGCCGGAATTCCGGTGCTTGACCTTTTGGCAGTGAAGTCAGCTGTGTTTGCTTCAAAGGGAGAGGCTCGTAAGATGGTGCAAGGTGGTGGCGTAAGCATCAATAAAGAAAAAATCGCCGACCCTAATGCGAGCGTTTCGGAAGAAGTGTTGTTGAATGGCAAATACATCCTCGTTCAACGTGGCAAGAAAAACTATTATTTGTTGATAGTGAAGTAATAACAGATATCGATTGATATTTCAAAGGTTGGGCATCATCATTGCTCAACCTTTTTTATGCGATAAGTTTGTGGCAAAATAAATAAATAAGAAGAAAGATTAAGTGTTAAGACAATATAAAATAAAGGTGTAAGAGAGTAATTTGATGCGATAAGTTGTTGAGATTGCTGATTTTTTGCTAATTTCGCAGTGTAAAAGTATTTTTTATGTGAAAAGAAGGCTCTTTTTTGTGGCTGAAAATATTTTGTGAATATTTTTGGCATGGCAATTGTAGTCAGATGTAGTCAGAATGATAAATAACAAATTAAAAAACAGATAAAAATGGACAAATTAAGTTATGCATGGGGTTTGGCTATGGGTCAACAACTCCGCGGAATGGGTGTAAAAGATTTGAATGTAGAAGATTATGCGGCAGCAGTAAAGGCTGTGTTTGAAGGAACAGAATCGGCTATTCCATTCGAAGAAGCTCAAACGCTCATCAACGAATATCTTCAAAACCTTGAAGAAGAAATGACAAAAGCAGCTCGCGAAGCAGGCGAAAAATTCTTGGAAGAAAACAAGAAGAATGAAGGTGTAAAGGTGACTGCAAGCGGTCTTCAATATGTGGTTGAGAAAGAAGGTGAAGGTGCACAACCGACAGCTACAGACGAAGTGACAGTTCATTACACAGGAAAATTGTTAAATGGTCAAGTGTTTGACAGCTCAGTTCAACGTGGCGAGCCTGCAACATTCCCACTCAATCGCGTTATTCCGGGGTGGACAGAAGGCGTTCAATTAATGAAAGAGGGCGCTAAGTACACATTCTTTATTCCGTCTGATTTGGCATACGGTCCACAAGGTATTCCAAATGCAATTCCTCCACACTCTACTCTTATCTTTGAAGTTGAGTTGATTAAGGTAATCAAGAAATAAAAAGAGGTATGCGAATTAAAAGTGTCTTGGTTGGAATAGCAGTGGCTATGATGGCAGTGGCTTGCAGCACAGAGTCAAAGGAAGCCGGTAATGATTCATTGAATGTAAAACCACAAGAAGAAGCAAAGGAGGCATCAATAAAAACGTTTGACGACTCAGTTGCATATTTTATGGGTCAAGATGCAGCTTTGGCATATTGGCGTGCAGCTAAAATCGATTCAACCTTGTCAGGCAAAGAGAATGCAGAACAATTCCGTAAGGGTATTGAGGATGGTCTGAAAGCCGCAACAAAGTCGAATGCGTATGCAATCGGATTGCAACATGGTCTTGTCGCATTTACAAGTATCAAAGGTCTAAACGACAATCTTAAGACAGCATTGAGCGCGGAAGCATTCATGAAAGGTCTGAATATGGCAATGGAGTCGGAAAATGCTGTCGATGCTGTTAAGTTTCAAGCTGATATGAGTGAAGTTGAGGCAAGATTAAACACATTGATGATGCAGACTCAAGACACAATTAAATAATAATTAAAAATTAGTACAGATGAAAAAGATTTTTTTCTATGCAGCAGCGGTGGCTGTAATGGCATCATGCGCAAATAAGCAAACTGAAACTACTGATACTCAGGTGGCAGAAGATACAGTCGTTGTAGAAGAAGTGGTCGAACAACAAGCGGTGTTTGTTGATACTACAGGTTACACTACTACTGCTTCAGGTCTCAAATATAAGGTTGTGAAAGAAGGTACAGGTGCTATGCCTAAAGCTGAAGACACTGTCGAAGTGCACTACACAGGCAAGCTCCTCGACGGCACAGTGTTCGATAGCTCAGTAGAACGTGGAGAGACTATTTCATTCCCATTGAACGGTGTGATTAAAGGTTGGACAGAAGGTCTTCAATTGATGAAAGAGGGTGCAAAATATGAGTTTATCATCCCTCCATATCTTGCTTACGGCGAACGTGGTACTCCTGGTGGTCCGATCGGTCCGAATGCGACTCTTTATTTCGAAGTAGAACTATTTAAGGTAAAATAATAAGATATGAAAGTGAAATATTTAGGAGCATTGGCATTGGGTGCAACAATGCTTGTGGGATGTGGAACAGTGCCACAGTCAAAAGAACTCAGCGAAATCAGTAATGCGACAATGGCAGATTCACTTGCTTACTATCTTGGAGAGCAAGGAGCAATGGCATATTGGCAAGCAGCAGCACAAGACACAACTCTGAAGACAGAAGCTGCGCGTGCTGCATACCTTAAGGGTTTCCAGAAGGGAATGGAAAGCATTTCAGAAGAAGATGCCTACAATCGTGGAGTCAGCCAAGGTATGAACCTTGCAATGTATTTAAAAACATTGAAGGCAGAATATGATGTTGACTTAAAGAATGATCCGGCACTTGCAGGTTTGGCATTCGGTATGCAAAATGATACAATTGTAAATCCGGGAATGCTTCAACAAGCAATCCAGCCTATCGGTATGCAACTTGATGCTATCAAGAGTAAAAAAGATAAGGAAATTGCAGATAAGAAGATTACAGAAGAAATGCAAAAATCCAATTATCAAAAAGATGTCAACGGACTTGTCTATAAGGTAATGGCAGAAGGAAAAGGCGATAAGCTTGAGAATGGCCAAATGGTGCTTGTCGAGTTGATTATGACAGACGTAGCCGGAAAGTCACTCGTTCCAACAGATGTTAAGCCACAAAAGGTCGTTGTCGGTCAACATCACTATATTTCAATGTTGAATCAAGTATTACCTATGATGCAAGTCGGCTCGGCATATAAAGTGCTTGGCTCGGCAATAGAACTCTTCGGACCACAATCACGTCAATTCCGACTCAAGGGTAGCGATATCGCTTGCTTGGAAGTAAAAGTTGTCGGCTATTGCGATGAAAAAGGCGAATTATCAGAAACACCGATAAAAGTTGCAAAAGAAGAAGTAAAGATAGCAAATAAATAATCGGGATTAAATATTTGTGATATAAAATAGCAGTCTATTCAATTGGGTAGATTGCTATTTTTTTGAATAAATGTTAAAAAATAGGCAATTTGATAAAGTTTTAGGATTAAAGAGTTGTAAATATCATAAATTGTAATTAATTTCGCAAAGTAATTGAAAATATAGCAATATGGAAAAAATTGACAATTTGGATCGTAAGATCTTAAATATCGTGATGAGAAATGCTCGTATAGCATCAAAAGATGTTGCATTGGAATGTGGAGTGTCAAGAGCTGCAATTCACCAACGCATACAACGTCTTATAGAGATGAACGTTATCACCGGCTCAGGCTATACAGTTGATCCTAAGATATTGGGCTATAATACTTGCACGTATGTCGGCGTAAAGCTTGAAAAAGGTTCGATGTATCGTGATGTAGTGGCAGAACTCGAAAATATTAAAGAAGTTGTTGAGTGTCACTTTACAACAGGTCCATATTCAATGCTTATCAAAGTCTATGCGAAAGACAACTTGGATTTGATGAAATTGTTGAACGACCGTATCCAACACATACCGGGCGTTACGGAGACAGAGACATTGATTTCGTTAGAGCAAAGTATGAACAGACAAATAGATGTGGAGCAGATAAGATCTAAGAAATGAAAAAAACATATTTGTTCTCAATAATGGCTGTGCTGCTTATGGCAGTCATAGCCTTTTTGTTTTTCTATCCTGATGCGATGGAAGGCAAGGTGCTCCAGCAGCACGACATTCAGCAAGGTTTAGCCAATGGTCAAGAAGGAAAAGCGTTTACGGAAGAGACCGGCGAGACTACTCGTTGGACCAACTCGCTCTTTGGCGGTATGCCAAACTTTCAGATTTCGCCCTCTTATCCGTCGTCCGACCTGATATCGTGGATAACGAAGCTCTATGGCTTGGGATTGCCGTCGCCGGCTAATTTGTTGTTCATGATGATGCTTGGATTCTTTATAATGTGTCTATGCTTCAAAATGAAGTGGTATGTCGCATTGTTGGGTGCAATAGGTTGGGGCTTCTCGACTTATTTCATAATAATAATCGGGGCAGGCCATATATGGAAATTTGTGACATTGACATTTATTCCTCCGACGATAGGTGGTATTGTGTTGTGTTACAGGGGACGTTATCTCGCCGGAACGGCTCTTGCCGGGTTGTTTGGAGCATTACAGCTTCAAGCTAATCACCCGCAGATGTCTTACTATTTCCTTTTTGTCATATTCTTTATGGTTTTGGCTTATCTATGGTCGGCGATAAAGGAGAAGCAGATGCGTCAATGGGGCATCGCGACAGCGTGTGTCTTTGTTGCAGGTGTATTAGGCGTGTTGGCAAATTCACCAAGTTTATACAACACATACGAGTATTCCAAAGAGACAATACGAGGAAAAAAGACAGAGATAGTCTCTCAGCAAGAGGCTGCGCTTTCGGCAGAGGAGAAGAAAGGACTTGATTTTGACTATATCACTGCATGGAGCTACGGACCGGATGAGACGTTGACATTGTTGATACCTAACGTCAAGGGTGGAGCGACAATCAAACCGATTGAAGGGCAGAACTATAGAAAGTCGGTGGTTGAAACTGATTACATAGAAGATCGCTATAATCAAGGATTGATAGCAGCTGAAGAGATGCAGTGGATGGGTCAGTTTAGTCAATATTTTGGTAATCAGCCGATGACAAACGGACCGGTCTATGTCGGAGCGATAATTTTCTTGTTGGCAGTGTTGGCAATGTTTGTGGTTGAAGGGCCGATGAAATGGGCTTTATTTGCAGCTACAATGCTATCGATATTGCTGGCATGGGGACATAATTTTGCGTGGTTCACACAGTTGTTTATCGATTATTTCCCCGGATATAATAAATTCAGAACGGTATCAAGTATTCTTGTCATAGCAGAATTTACTTTGCCGTTGCTTGCCATGATGTGTATCAATAAGATCATGACCACTCCGGATTTCTTGACAAAATATAAAAAGTCGTTTTTCGGGGTTATGGGCGTCGGTATGTTGATATGCTTATTGGGATGGTTGTCACCGGGTATATACGGCAATGCTTTCAGTGCCGGCGAACTTGAGGCTTTGAATGATGCCGGAGCATTTGCAAATCCTCAAATAAACGGAATATTGCATAATATCAGAGAAGCTCGACTTTCATTAGTGTCAGCAGACTCGTTGCGCTCGATGTTTATTGTCCTTTTGGGTGCAAATATATTGTTTTGGTATGCCAAAGGTGTTATCAAGAAAAACTATATATTTATAGGGTCGTTGATGTTGGTGGTTCTCGTTGATTTATATACTGTCAACAAAAGATACGTCAATACTGAAAATTTTGTGGCTGCGGCAAATGATGAAGCTGTGTTTGAGCCTACGGCAGTAGATTTGGAGATATTGAAAGACACGACGATGAACTATAGAGTCATGGACTATAGTGGCTTCGGCGAAGCTCGCTCGTCATATTTCCATAAGACAATAGGAGGCTATCATGCAGCGAAGCTCACTCGCTATAATGACCTTATCGAACATCAAATCAATAAGGGCAACCTTGATGTGCTCAATATGCTCAATGCGCGCTACTTTATCGGTCGTGATGAGGCAGGTCAGACTGTTTGCGAGCTGAATCCCGACGCTATGGGCAATGCTTGGCTTGTCGATCAAGTAGATTATGTGGATTCTGCCAACGAGGAAATGTCGGCACTCACAGGCTTGGCTGTCGATTCTGTGGCTGTCGCTGACAAAGCGTTTGAGCCGGTGCTTGGCAAGAGTCAGCCTAAGATGCCGGGTGACACTATTTTTGAGACCACATACGCACCTAATCGCCTTACTTATCACGCGCAGACCCGTAATGGTGGTGTGGCTGTGTTCAGCGAGGTGTATTTCCCATGGGGTTGGAAGGTTACTATCGACGGCAAGGAAGCGGAGATAGGTCGTGTTAACTATGTGTTGCGTGCCTTGAATCTGCCTGCCGGAAGCCACACTGTGGAGTTTGTGTTTGATCCGGAATCAATACATGTGACTAATACTATTGCGACGATAGCGATAATTCTTATTTATTTGCTTTCAGCCGGTGCTTTGGGCTTTGTGGTGATAGGAATATTAAAGGGAACTTCTATAAATTCCCGGATTTAGTTATTACTTTAGCTTTGGGAGCTTCCTTTTGTGTGCTCTATGTTTTTGACTGGTTTCTTTTCGCCTTTAACTCAGTCGTATAGCTCGCTATACTCCTTGCGTTAAAAACAAAAATCTCCTCAGTCAAAATTCATAAATCATCACAAAGTAATTTATAGAAGTACCCTAAAGAAAGGAAAAACATCGCAGAAATAAGAAATATGAAGGCTTTGGGCCTATTTGATAGTTTTGCGCAATGGTATAAACGATTGAGGCATAGTAAGGGGTTTGGCATACATTCCCCTTTTGCCTTTATGCTTGTCAATGAAATAATCAATAGTCGTTGCAGATATTATGGATATGATGACATCGAGCCGTATATCGATTCGATGAAAGGACGCAAGCAGCGTCGCTTGGCTCGATTGTTGATCCGGCTTGTCGGGCGAATTTCGTTCAAGAAATTTATTATAATAGGAAAGGCTGATGATGTGCTGATAAAAGCAGTAGAGATAGCTGATAGCAGGGTGGAGATTGAAAGAGGCGTTGAAGAGGTGTTGTCTTTGTCGCTGATTTATGTAGCCGGATTATGCGATGCGGACGAAGAATTGTCTGCTTCGATGCAAGTGGATGGAAACGTATTTGTTTTTGACGGTCTTTATGATAGCGGATTGAGAAAACAGTACGAGGATCTTGTGTCAGAGTGTCGGCATGGTGTGGTGTTTGAAGACTGCGATATGTCGATAGTGTTTGTGCGTAATCATTTGCCATTTGTGAAATATTCAATGATGATTTAGGATGATGGCTGAAGGGAAATATTTGCGACCATTGAAGGCGTTGGGAGATATTCTTGATGACTATTTGGCTTATTTGGGTATGGAGCGGGGTTTATCGGTAAATACGCTTAAAGGGTATGGTTGCGATATACGTCATTTTTTTGAATATCTCGTGGTGATATCAAAGACTCCGGTCGATGTCGAAGAAGACGATTTGCATCAGATGTTGGTTGCTGTTAGTGAAATGGGGGTTCAGCCTCGCACGCAAGCCAGAATGATTGCAGCGTTGCGTTCGTTTTATAAGTTTATGCGACTGGAAGGCTATGTCGATAGAAATCCGGCGTCAAACATCGATATGCCTCGGTTGGCGCACGTATTGCCCGATGTCTTGAATGTAGATGAGATTGACACGATGATAGGCTGTATCGATATGTCGAAGGCAGAAGGACAGCGCAATAGGGCTATAATAGAAGTCCTTTATGGATGTGGGTTGCGAGTGTCGGAGTTGACAGAATTGCGTATCAGCAGGATTTATGCAGAAGATAAATATTTGTTGGTAGAAGGAAAAGGTTCGAAGCAAAGGCTTGTCCCGATGTGTGATGCTACGTTGAAAGAAATATCATCATATCTTGAGGATAGGGCTCGTTTGGATATTAAGCCGGGTAATGAAGATATACTTTTCTTAAATCGCAGAGGCAGGAAGTTGACGCGAGTAATGATATTCTATATAATTCGAGATCTTGCAGAGCAGGCAGGGATAAAAAAACGTGTCAGTCCGCATACATTGCGCCATTCATTTGCGACACATCTTCTTGAGGGAGGTGCTAATCTCAGAGCCATCCAAGAAATGCTTGGTCATGAGAATATAGGGACTACAGAGGTCTATTTGCACTTCGATAAGACATTGCTTAGAAAAGAGCTTATGGATCATCATCCGCTTTATTGTCGATAAGAAGTTTTTCTTTTCAGAATCACTAAACTTTTTGCTTATCCACACTAAATAACTACTGAGTCCTTACTCGCACTATAATTTTAGACAAGTCCCTAAAAAAGATAGTGGTCTCTGAAAAGGATGCTTAGCCGATAAAAGGTGTCGGTATATACAAACAAAAAAGCCAACCGTAAATATTGATTTAGCGATTGGCTTTTTAACTCTCTCCTCGGCGGTATGGACGGGACTCGAACCCGCGACCCCCTGCGTGACAGGCAGGTATTCTAACCAGCTGAACTACCACACCATGTTTGAGTCTTGCTTTCGGTTGTTGTTTGTTTCCCGATTGCGAGTGCAAAGTTACGACCTTTTTTTGAACTGACCAAATATTTTGAAGAAAAAATTTCACTTTTTTGTAAAATATTTTATAATCGCTTGATTATCAATGAAATAAAAATTGCAAAAAATCGCACTTTTTTATGCTTTTTTGAAGATGCGATGTTGGATTACTCTTGGAGACTGAAAAAATATCTGAAAAATATATCGCAACTCTTAGAAAAGTATAGTTGTTTAGTAAAATTAATACTTTGTTAGAGTACTGTTTTAGTGGGTATAGCCGATATTTTTAATGTATGGTAAACGTACAAAATTATATATATAAGAATTTTTCATGCAAATACAGTTGCAATTAGATGGTTTATAGGAACAAATAATGTTACATATACTGATAATACAAAAATAATGGGCAAAATCGCCCATTATTTTTGTATTATACTCCACTAAATTTATTCTTCCTTAATTAGATTAAATTTTGTTGAAATTTCCTTTTGTTCAATAGCTTGACGAAGATTAAATCTTTTTTTCTGTGTAATATAACCTGATTTTTCACAAATTACTTCTATTTGAACATTTCCGGAATTGTTAAATGTAAGACCTTTAATATCAAATGACTCTGTAGTTTCGTATGGGGTTGTTCCTACATAATTTTGATTTGTGTTTTTAACGTCCGATGTTGAAGATACAACACGAGTGTAAACATCAGCACCTCTTGGAGATGATTCTATGAACCACCTTATTATAGTGTTTTCTAAAGCGGTATTACCATCTCCAACAACTTTCTTATTCTGTTCTAATGCAGGATTATCTGATCTTTTGAGAAAATATGCAATTCTTTCCCAATCGATGTCTTCCATCGCTTTTACAAAAGCTTCATTGAGTGCTTTCGATGCCAACTGTGAATTTTTGCTCGAACCATTAATACTATAACGTCCAACAGCAGTTACATTCGGATAGACTTGCTTATTATTACTATCAAAAACTTCCAGACTTATTTGAACAAGTCCAGACCAGCCTATCCCGGAAAGATAACTGATATTATATTCTCTAATTTTTACAGACAAGTAATAATCTGTTGATATATCTGCATCTAAATCAAAACCCATTGTACGCATATAGCGACGCATGCTTTCTGAAACAAAAGGTTCTAAATCCGGATACAGAGTCGTTTTAGGAACAGATGTTACACTTGCATCATATATATTAAGTATATTAGTCTTGGAACGTGAATCTTTGACATTTAATCTTATACCATAGTCTAAATCGACAAACTTATTTGGTTCGCCTTCGTTCAATAAATCCAATCTTATATCCAAAGTTTGAGGTTCGGTTACAACAACGCTTTTTGTCAAACTACAAGATTGAAGTAAGAATAATAATGATACAAGAAAGATTGAATTAAAAATTGTTTTCATCTTTACTTAGAAGTTTTAAGTTGTATTAATTTTGCCGTAACTGTTGTTTTGAAGATTATCTCGTTACCTTTTTGTTCGGCTTTGGTCGAAATGATTGGTTCGATTAGTCCGTCTGAACCATATTGTTGTGCTATATTGATAGCACGATAAGAAGCCAATCTGATTGCTATCACTTCGGGATTAAATTCATTAAAATTAGTTCTGCTATATACATTGTCAAGATAACCTTGTCTTACTACACCACTATATTCATTCAAGAACATTCCTAAACCGTTATCCTTATAATATAAAGAAAATTCGCCATTCTCTTCATGAATTTCTGCTTTGTTCTTTTTAATAGTTGCCTTTATAATAGCTTCGCTTGTAATAGTGTTAAGTATTTCATAATCTCCGGCGACAAGATTCAATTCATTGAGTTCTACGGAATTGACAGTATTAATTGCATTAGGCACTATATATGTTTTTTGAATAGATTTACATGATGTGTTAATTAACGCAATCAATAATACTGCTGCAAATAATATACCTTGCTTAAAATTTCTTGTTTTCATTTTCATTTAATTTAAAAGTTGTGAATGTGAGAATATTTAATTTAGGTCCAACTTCGGAATGCAGACAATAAAAAGACGTGGACCATAACTTTATTTGTTTCTGAGGTATCGCCAAACACCATTCTCCCAAATAAGTAAAAGCCCACGTCATACGACGCGAGCATTAACTTTTACTCTTGGGAGTTTCTTCATTTTGGCGATTTTCAGAAACAAGAATAAAGCTAACGCTTTTTATTTATATGTCTTTAATTTTCTTTTTACATAGGCATTGTTTTTTGTTTTAAGTTGTGCAAAATTGACAAATATTTATCAATTTTGCAAATTTTTTATTAATAATTTAGGTTTTGTGTTTTAAACGATGATTATTCAGTTGGATATAACAAAGACTGAAGTAACGATGCAGAATGTAATATCTTTAAATCCAATTCTGACATTTCAATGTTTTTTGCAATCTATTAAAAACTTTGCAGATCAATATTATTGGATCTTGTATCTGTCATATAGATAGGATAAAACTTGTAGGGAAGATATAGCAAAGGCTGATGCCCGTATGGGAATCAGCCTTTTGTGTCTGTGGGAATTTCTATTTATCCCGGTATTTTTGTGCGTGTTAGTGATTACTTTGTCACACTTTCGAGACGTTTCATCATGATGAACATGAAGAGTGCAGAGAGCAAGCACAATGAGATGAATACTGCCCATACGCTCCACAATGGAATACCTGCCCAGAGGAAACCACCGACTGCAACGAGCATGTTACCGATAGCTGTAGCTACAAACCATCCACCCATCATCAAACCCTTCAACTTCGGAGGTGCTACCTTTGACACGAATGAGATACCCATTGGTGAGAGCAACAATTCTGCGAATGTAAGGATAAGGTAGGTGAAGATCAACCAATAAGGTGATGTGCGAGTTTCTTCCTTAGTGTCTGCCTTGATAGCAGCGAGTTGAGCTTCAGCAGCTGCCACTTGTGCTTGGTCGCTATCAGCTGACATTGTCACCATAGAAGCATTGTAAACTGTCTCAAATACCTCTTTGTTTTCCTTAGTAAGCTTGCCTTCGAAGTCTGATTTTGCCTTTTCTGCAGCCTTGACTGCTTCTTCGTCAGCTGCTTGGTTCATATCCTTAGCGATAGTTTCAGCCTTGTTGACTGCGATAGCGCGTGCTTGGTCGTTAGGGGTGTTGAGACCTTGTGAACCTACTGCCATGATAGCAAAACCGATAGCTGCTACGAGCATACCGTAAGCAATCTTGCGTGGAGCAGATGGCTCTTTGCCACTCTTAGCGAGCGAACCGAAGATGGCCATTGACACCGGTGTTAGAGCCACAACGTAGAATGGGTTGAACTGTTGGAAGATAGGAGCTGACACTGCCAATTCTGTGCCTTCTGCACCAAATGCACGATACACCAAGAATGCGAGGATACCTGTAGCCAATGCGCCGGATAACATTTTACCCTTAGCCGATGTGCTTTGGAAGATAGAGAATGTAGCGTAAACTGCCACGATGAGCATCACAAGATTCCATACGTCGAAGAGCATTGTGTCGAAACCGGATGCTGTAGTGTTAGTAAACTCGTCGGCGAAGTATGTGAGTGTAAGACCATTCTGGTGGAATGCCATCCAGAAGAAGATTACTACTGCAAACACGAGGCAGAGAGCCACGATGCGTTGCTTTGTTTCAGCAGGAGTGAGTGTGTCGTTGACTTGAGCTGCCGCAGCACCATTCTTCTTGCCACCTTCGACGTGGCGGAATGTAGAGCGGAATGCGTAGTAGATGATGATTGAAACGATAAGCGCCACACATGCCACTGCGAATGCAAAGTGGTAAGCATCATTTGATGAATAGCCAAGGTCGTTTTGTGCCCAGTTCTTGATGCCTACAGCTGTTGTAGGAGCGAAGAGTGAGCCGACGTTGATAGCCATGTAGAAGAGAGAGAAACCTGAGTCACGCTTGTCGGCATACTTAGGGTCATTGTACAAGTCACCGACCATCACCTGGAGGTTACCCTTGAAGAGACCGGTACCGAGACTGATAAACAAGAGAGCAGCCATCATTGCGGTCATCGCAATCATGTCGCCGCCCAATGGGAATGACAACAACATGTAGCCCACAAACATGATAGAGATACCGATTGTCACCATTTTGCCGAAGCCAAACTTGTCGGCCATAACGCCACCGATAAGCGGCATGAAATACACTAACCCAAGGAATGTTGAGTAGATAGCACCGGCTGTACCGGCTTCAAGGCCGAAGTTTTCGCGCAGGAAGAGCGCAAACACAGCCAACATCGTGTAGTAGCCAAAGCGCTCGCCCGTATTAGAGAGAGCCAAGGCGTAGAGTCCTTTTGGATGTCCTTTAAACATAAATTTTGAGATTAATTAATTACAAATTTGGTTGCAAAGTTAGTCATTATATTTCAAACTATCGATATTCTCGCTCATATTCCCACTTATAGCCACTATAGATGCGATAGATATTATAGATACTATGAATACTATAGGCACTATATAAAAAGAGACTGCCTCGATAAGAAGCAGTCTCTTTGATGTGTATTTGACGAGGGTTTTCGTTATGTGCCCTCGGATTTGTCGGTTGTGAGCACGGATTATTGTGTCACTCTTTCGAGCCACTTCACCATACCGAACATGATACCCATTGAGATGAGGCAAACAGCCAAGAAGACTGTCCAGCATTGCCAGATAGGCCATGCGTTGTACATCAATGGACCCATCCAGAGGAGGAGGTTACCAAGTGCTGTCGCACCGAGCCAAAGACCTTGGCAAAGACCTTGGAGGTGCTTTGGAGCCACTTTTGATACGAATGAAAGACCGAGTGGTGAGATAAACAATTCAGCTACTGTGAGGAAGAAGTAGAGTGCAAACAATACCCATGCGCCTGCTTTAACTTGATCAGCGATAGGAAGTGCGAGATAGTCTGTAGCAGAAGGGTAATTCATCATGTAAGAGTAAACAGCCAAGAAGAGGAATGCGAGACCGGCAATGAACATACCGATAGCAATCTTGCGTGGAGTAGAGATTTCCTTACCGCGACGGCTCAATGCGCCGAAGATAGCCATGATGATAGGAGTAAGGATAATCACATAGAATGGGTTGAGTGCTTGCCAGATTTCAGGTTGCACTGTAGATGTCTCAACGAAGTCGCGAGCGAAGAGTGAGAGTGATGTACCATTTTGGTGGAATGAGAACCAGAAGAAGATTACCACGCCGAGCACAGCGAAGAGCGCAGCCATGCGTTGCTTGATGTCCTTAGCCATAGCAGCTTTTTCTTCAGCTGTGTATTTCACAGTCTCAGCAGCAACTTTCTTGGCAGGAGTTGGGAATTGCTTCTTAGTGCAGATGAAGATAGTCAATGAGATGAACATTGCAGCTACTGAAGCGATGAATGAGTAGTGGATACCTTCGTTGAAGATTTGGAGATAGCGAGTGCAAGACTCAGCAAGGTTGTCGATGCTACCACCTGCAGCAGTCATAGCAGCAGTGAGGTTGTTCATAGCTTCAGCACCCATTGCAGCGCCATTGTTGATAAATTCGTGGCAGAGTGCAGGGAGGTTAGAATTGTAAACGAAGCCGTTTTCGCCGAGCCACCAAGAGCGAAGCAATGGAGCTACGAATGGAGCGATAAGACCACCGACGTTGATGAATACGTAGAAGATTTGGAAACCTGAGTCGCGTTGCTTTTCGTAGCGAGGGTCGTCATACATCTGACCGACGATAGCTTGGAGGTTACCTTTGAAAAGACCATTACCAAAAGCAATCATGAAAAGAGCGCCACAAGTCATAGCGAGAAGCCATGTAGAATTTCCTGCTGTCGCAAGGATAGGAATTGAAAGTACTACATAACCGAGAGCCATGATCACAAGACCGGTCATGATTGTGCCCTTGTAGTTCTGAGTTTTGTCGGCGATAAGACCACCTACAAGGCTGAGAATGTAGATTCCGGCATAGAATACGGAGTAAACAATAGAACTTGTTTCACCGCTAAGACCGAATTTCGAGCATAAGAACAATACGAGTACGGCATTCATGATGTAGTAGCCGAATCGTTCTCCCATGTTACTGAGAGCAGCAGGGATCAACCCTTTTGGATGATTTTTAAACATAGAATTTGTAGTGAATTTAATTATTGAATGTTTTAAATTATTTTCGATATTTAGTTGCCTTTCAATGTTTTAAATGCTAAGGCGTACATGCGCATCTGCTTCACCATTGCCACCAAGCCGTTGCTGCGCGTAGGTGAAAGGTGCTCTTTGAGCCCGATATTGTCGATGAAATAGAGCTCCGAGTCGAGGATGTCTTCAGGCTTTTGCGAGCTCAACACTCTGAGCAATAGCGCCACGATGCCCTTGACAATCATTGCGTCAGAGTCTGCTTCAAACACGATTTGACCTTCATCTTTCAGTCGGGCATGAATCCAAACACGTGATTGGCAACCTTCAATTAAATTTTCAGGTGTCTTAAGGCTTTCGGCGATAGGAGGTAATTGGCCTCCGAGTTCGATAATATATGCATAACGATCCATCCAGTCGGTCAGACCTTCAAATTCGTCGATGATTTCATTTTGTATATCATTGATACTCATATAGTTGTATTATTTGTAAGTGATAGTTGTGTTACATCTTTGACAAAGATAACAAAAAAACATCACATTTTTCTTATATTTGTGCAAAATCTATGATTTTTTTATGTTTTTTACATGAAATTAATAATTTATCATCAAATTTTATTTTTTGTTGAAAAGACAATATTTATTAACTTTGCATAAACTATAATTGAAAATTGAATGAACGCAACTCCTCTTAAAATTGATTTGCAGGCAATTATTAAATCTCGCCTGCCACGTAATAAGTCAAAATTTATTCCGACGTTTCTAATCAGAATGTTGGAGAAATTGGTGTGTCAAGAGGAGTTGAATGGGATTTTAAGTCGCACATTTCCGCATGAAGGTGTGGCTTTTGCAGATGCAGTGCTTAAAGACCTTAATATTACTGTGGATGTCGCAGGGATAGAAAATATACCATCGACGGGTAGATTTATTTTCGCTTCTAATCATCCTCTTGGAGGACTTGATGGAATAGCATTGATAAAAGTCATCGGGGGAATGTATGGCGATGAAAATTTTCGCTTTTTGGTCAATGATATGCTGATGAATGTACGACCGTTGAGAAATGTGTTTCTGCCAATCAATAAATACGGAGCGCAAGGTCGAAGTGCAGCAGTGCAAATAAATCAGGAGTATGAATCAGATAAACAAATGATTATATTTCCGGCAGGATTGGTCAGTCGCAAACAGAAGGGGGGCGAAATAAAAGATCTTCAGTGGCAAAAAGCATTTATAGCTAAAGCAATTGAATATCAGCGAGATATAATTCCTGTTTTCTTCGAAGGTCTAAATTCGCCATTTTTCTATAATTTTGCCAAATGGCGCAAATGCAGTGGGCTGAAATTCAATATAGAGCAAGTCTTGTTGCCGTCGGAAGTGTGTAAATCACGTGGCAAGCATTTTCGCATCCACATTGGTCGGCCTATCAGTTGGCAATCACTCAAGCAAAGCGACCGCACTCCAATCCAACTTGCTGACGACATCAAGGCGGCAGTCTATCAGCTCTCTTAAACTCGGCAAATAAATATATAGCCACAATAGAGTCGTAAAAGAGATAAAATAAAATTATTCGGGACACTACGAACTATTTTATTCGTTAGAATGTTGAATATAAGGTTAGCTATAGAATCATAAAATCAAGTTAATAATATGCTAATTAACCGAATAATTAGAGAATTTTTACAAATAACAGCATAAACGATATGTGTATAAACAAGAAATTAATCTTTGGTATCGTGTGCCTTTCATCTCTTGGATTGGGAGACGCCTCTGCCAATGTGATGCAAATACACTTTAACAAAGATAGACCTGTGATCGAAACAGATTTGAGTGCAATCGATAAAATCACCTTTACCAGTACCGGATTTTCGATGCACTTAACCGACAATGCCACAGAGAATTATGACTATGGCGAAGTAGAAAAAATCACATTCTCTGATTTTAACAGTATTGAAAATATTGATAAAGAGGATAATCTCAAACTATTGATTTCGCCAAATCCGGTCGATAACATCATTCGTATAATAGGTTATAACAACTCTGAACCGGCACAGCTCTCAATCTATTCACTCAACGGAGAGGAGGTTATGCGAATAGACAATTGGCAAGGCGAGCCTATCGATGCGTCGCCACTCTCGGCAGGAATTTACATTTTAAGAATAAACACCACCGCAATTAAATTTATCAAATCATGAAGAAGATATACACATTATTAGCCCTGCTGATGACATTCTTCTATGTCTCGGCACAAACATCAGACGTGAGAAATCGTCTGGTTATCACAGAAAAAAGTGGCAAGCAAAACATATTTATTATCAACGACTTGGAAGACGTGTCGTTTAAGACGATAAAATATGTATATGCCGATATTGTTATCCATGAAATCACAAGCGACAAGCTTGTAATCTCGACTGAAAAGTCAAGAAATTGCATTAGCTACAAGTTGATGTGCATGCCAACGGCTGAAGCATCTCAATATTCAGACTTGGATTTGGCTGAATACATCAACGACAATTCGACAAACTCCTACACACAAAATCTTGATTACGAAGTGTTGAGTGGACTTGACCTGTCGGAAGACGAAAACTACACACTTGCCTCTGTCGGCATCGACACATACGGCATACCATCGGAAGTGGTCAGAGTTCCATTCTCTCTCTCCGACATCAGCGACATTCTCAATGTCTATGATATTACCCAAAACAGCTTCTCTTTCGATATCAACATTGAGGGCAATTACTTGTTCTTCCCTATAGCAAAAGCAGAGTTGGACATTTATAGCGTCACTACCAATCAATATCTCGAGCAGTTTGGTATTCCGGGTAATGGTTCAAACAGTTACAAATGGGTGGATGGTAGTACCTATGCTTCCATATATCCGATGAGCGTTAAGCCCGACAGAGATTATATATTGGCAGCTGTCGAAACAGATGCCGACAAGAACATAATCGGTGAAATAACCTACACTTTGGAGTTCAGAACGCCTCCGACAGCTACTTCCGAAGCCGGTGTGCAGACAGATTTTTCCGACATCACTTCTACATCGGTGAAGATTTCGACTACACCTGACAGCTCGGTTAAGGCATATTATGTATATGTACGCGATAAGGCATGGTATGACAGCATTATTTCCGGCTACGGCGAGAGTATGCTCATGACGCTTATCAAGTACCCAAGTGCCGGATCATGGTATCTGAGCGGCAACAACACCGACACATGGAGCGGACTTACCCCAAGCACAGAATATTGCATCGGAGTGTTGGCTGTAGATAACAACGACGCCGAAAAACTTGAGATTTACAATTTCACCACTCTCGAATCATCAGGTCTCCTCCCAAGCGTTGATGTGGTATTGAATCCTCACAGCACTAAGGGACACAACACTTTGACACTCAACCTCAAGGGCGAAAATGTAGCTAACCTCTACTACGCATTTACAGCAGATGCCGATATTAAGGAAGAATTGAACAAAGGATTTACTGTTGCCGAAGTGGCAAAGAATCGCGGTGCGCAACTTTCAAGTGAACAAATTGCTATGTTGACATCAGGTGCGGGCGTTGATATCGAGTTTGACAACCTTTGGCGAAGCACCGACTACACTTGCTTGGTATGCGCAATCAGCGCTGAACAGATAGAGACATCGGCAAGCATCACAACCACTACCGAGCCTGAGCCGGTCCCTGCACGCGTGGAATCTGAATTATTCGAATCGCTTGTCGGCGAATGGGAAATCACTTACGAATTTATGGACTACAATTTCCAACAACAAGTTATCGAAGGCGCAGTAGTCAGAATCGCAGCAGGTGTTGATGAAGAAAGCACTCAAGAATATCGTTCGCTCAATCGTCTCGTAATTCTTGATTATCCATTCCAAGCAGACTGGGAACTCAATCCTATCCCATCGTTCTTGCCGGAAGATTTGTTTGAATACACTTATTGGAAAGATAATAAATCGTTGGCATATCGTGACTACGGACCAAAATTCTTCTTGGAAATAGATGCGAATGGAAACATAACTGTTCCTACTGCACAAAACTACAACTTCTACGGTTGGGGTGATAATGTGATGCAATTCTATGGTTGCGACTACGACAACCTCATGACTGCTCCTGCCACATTCCCTGTGATTTTGTCAGAAGATGGCAACACGCTTACCATCAAGGCTCATGTGGCCGGTCCTGAATTCGACAACGGCGTCTATCGTCCTGCAGTATTTATGAAGCAAGGCGACGGCGACAAGATGTGGAATGCCGCAATTACCGACATCGTACTTACCCGAGTGGTTAAATAATCGACTGTCATTAGTTAATTTTTACGAATAATAAGATAAACGATATGAAAATAAATAAAAAAATAATCTGTGGTGTTTTGTGCCTTTCATATTTTGGATTGGGAAGCATCTCTGCTAATGTGATGCAAATACACTTCAACGAAGATAAACCTATGATAGAAACCAAATTGACTGCAATCGATAAAATCACTTTTACCGATACAGGCTTTTCAATCCACTTCGATAGTTCATCGCACTTAACCGATGTTGCCTCTGGATATTATGCCTATGGTGAAGTGGAAAAAATTACATTTTCTAACATAAACAGCATTGAAAATATAGGTAAAGAGGAAAATGTCAAACTTATGATTTCTCCTAATCCGGTCGATAATATCATTCGTATAGTAGGTTATAACAACTCTGAGCCGGCGCAACTCTCAATCTATTCGCTCAACGGAGAGGAAGTGATGCGTATAGAAAATTGGCAAGGAGAGACTATCGATGCGTCGCCACTCTCAGCAGGTATTTACATTTTAAGAATTAACACCACCACAATTAAATTTATCAAATCATGAAAAAGCTATATACAATATTGGCAGTGTTGATGACATTCTTCTGTGTCTCGGCACAAACCACAGAAGAGAGAAATCGTCTGGTAGTCACAGAAAAGAGTGGCGAGCAGACCGCATTTAAAGTAGAAAATATCGAAAGCATCTCGTTTGAGTATGTCAATGAAGGAACTGACGGATTTGGTGTCGATATCACATGCTCTTCAATCGATATCACCGGCGCTACCATCACATTTACGCCAAACGAATCTTCGACATACTACATCGCACGCGTAATGTCGAAAAAAGATCTACAGGCATATCAGTGCTATGACAAGAACGGCAATTTGGACGATGCAGCAACACTGAAATACGTCACAAACAACCCTTATATAGACAACTATGCCCACATCGGCACATATACTATGACGGTGAATAATCTTATCCCCGGCACAGAATATGTAGCTTTAGCATTCGAATATTACACCGATGTTGACAAGGTTGACCACAAAGAATTTAAGACTTCTGAGGGTGAAATAGATGCTAAATTTGTGGCATCCGACATTGTTGCAGATTACAGAAAAGCCACTGTGAATATCACAGCCAACAACAATGGCGAAGCGTGGACTTACTATCTGATGGAGAAAGAATGGTATCTTACCTACGACGAGCCGGTTCAAAACTGCTACTACGGTCTTTACAATACTTTTGTAATCGATCCGAACAAATACAACAACTCTTTCAGTGAATATCTTAAGACTGTAGCGCTTTACGGTGATCAAACCATTACACTCAACAACCTTGAGAGCGACAAAGAATATGTGCTCGCAGTATTCAATATCGACATCAATACTACCGACCCGACTCAAATCTATGATTGGTATTATTTGCCGGTAGAGTTTAAAACACTAACTCCTGACCAAGACAATAAGCCTGAAGTAGATGTGTTCGTAGAACGTATCGAACAAAACACAATGAACTACTACATCTATTTCAATGTCCATCTAAACGATGCTACAACAGAGGCATACGACAAACTATTGCCTTATAACACCTTCGGTGCATACTACCAAGATGGTGGTTGGGATAATGTGGGCGACCTCTTCCACTCACCATACGGTACAAACCACTCTTTGACTGAATACGACGCAACAGCTATTGAGAAAGCCAAATCTTCTGAAGGCTTCACCTTCGTATCCGTTTGGCCAAAAAGCACCCACGAATACTATAAGGCCGAAGGTAACTACAACTATGGTCTTTGTGTCACCGTTTTCAACGAACAAGGTGTTCGTGCTCAAAATGGGGTAATCGTGACAGCTGACGAATTGGAGAATGCCGACATTAAAGAGGACTCAACCGATGGAGGCAATCTTAAGATCGACATCTCAACAGTGTCTGTAAATCCAACTAATGTAACAATCAAGTTCACTCCAAGCGACCCGAATATTGAGTACGTAGCTCGAATGATATCAAAAGCCGAAATGGTTGCTTCCGGACTAATAAATGCAGACGGAACTGTAAATGAATTGGAAACACTTGCTTATCTGCTCAGAAATCCATACATCGATACATATAAACGTGTTGGTGACTACGAAATGTTTGTCAACTACCTCCGCCCTGAAAGTGAATATGTGGCTGTCGCATTCGAATATTTCACTGAAGTGATGAAACTCGACTACTTCTCGTTCTCTACTCCTAAGGGTGATACAAAAGACCAATTCGCAGTAGAAAGCATGGATATCGATTACACTAAAGCCACAATTGACGTAACGGCATTGAATAATGGTGGGGCGTGGACTTACTATTTGATGGAAAAAGAATGGTATATCACATACGATGAGCCAATCCAAAACTGCTACTACGGTCTTTACAATACATTCGTGATCGATCCGGGCAAATACAACAACTCGTTCAGCGAATACCTTCAGACTGTAGCACTCTACGGCGACCAAACCATTACGCTGACTAACCTCGAAAGTGACAAGGAATATGTGCTTGCTCTATTCAACATAGATATAAATACTGCCGACCCGACTCAAATCTACGATTGGCGTCACATGCCGGTGGAATTTAAGACACTCACACCGGGTGCAGATAACAAACCTACAGTTGAAGTCAAATTAGATAAAATCGAACAAGATGATATCAACTATTACATCTATGTCAATCTAAAGGTTAATGATGTTGTGGCTGAGGCATACGATAAGTTATTGCCTGACAACAGCTTCAAGAAATATTACGAAGAAGGCGGTTGGGACAATATGGGAGACCTCTTCCACTCACCATCGGGTTGGGGTAATCATAACATAACTGCTTACGACCCTAATGCTATAACAAAAGCCAAGTCTGCCGACGGATATACGTTCAAATACACATGGCCTAAATCTTACCATAACGAATCAGTGAAGTATGGTGATGTTTCGGAATACTACGGATTATGTGTGACTGTATTTACCGAACAAGCAGCTCGTGCTCAAAACGGTCTTATTATCTACATAGAGGATTTGGAAAATTCAAATTATGCAGAATAATCTGTCGGTAATATCGACAATCAGATAAAACTCTGACCAATAGGTCATTTTGAGGCTGCGATATGCCCACAGTCCCTATTAATACAGGGGTTGTGGGCATATTAAATTTATGAGAACCTTAATTTGCTTTTGAAATCATTCAATAGAATATTTTTTAATGCCTTCTAACGATGAGACATATCATTATGCCGATCTTAACCAATTAATCGCTCAATTAACGAGAAAATGACTAAATTTAAATCAATATTCTGTATTGTGGATTGTATAAATTTTGTTAACTTTGCAGATTGAATGGTGTGTTCTGTTCAATACTAAAAGTTTGCAAATAAAAATTTCATTTTATGGAAACTAAATACATATTTGTCACCGGCGGTGTAGTATCATCACTTGGTAAGGGTATCATCTCATCATCATTGGCTCGCTTGCTCTTGTCTCGCGGCTACAGAGTTACAATCCAAAAGTTTGACCCGTACATCAATATTGACCCGGGTACACTCAACCCTTACGAGCATGGCGAATGCTATGTGACTGTCGATGGTCACGAAGCCGACCTTGACCTCGGTCACTACGAGCGTTTCACAAACACTCCGACCACTCGCGCCAACAACGTCACTACAGGTCGCATCTACCAAAGTGTAATCGACAAGGAACGTCGTGGCGACTATCTCGGCAAGACAGTGCAGATTATCCCTCATATCACCGACGAAATCAAGCGCAATGTGAAGCTACTCGGCAATACAGGTCAATTTGACTTCGTAATTACCGAAATCGGCGGAACTGTGGGCGACATCGAATCGACTCCTTACCTCGAAGCTGTGCGTCAGCTTCGTTGGGAACTTGGCGACAACTCGCTCTGCATCCACCTCACATACGTCCCATACCTAAAGGCTGCAAAAGAACTTAAAACAAAACCGACACAACACTCTGTGAAATTGCTTCAGCAAGTCGGTATTCAGCCGGATGTGCTTGTGCTTCGTACAGAGCATGATATTCCAATGGGCATGCGTCGCAAAGTCGCACAATTCTGCAACGTCGCTCCTGAGGCTGTCATACAATCAATCGATGCTCCGACCATCTATCAAGTGCCATTGATGATGCACGAGCAAGGTCTTGATGACTTTGTCATTACGAAGATGGGTCTTGAATGTAATCAAGAGCCTAATCTCGATGCGTGGAATCATTTCCTCGAAAAATTATCATCAGCAACAAAAGAAGTAAAAATCGGTCTTGTCGGCAAATATGTTGAGCTTCAAGATGCGTACAAGTCAATCAGTGAATCGCTCTCGCACGCTGCGACATATAATGACCACAAGCTGAAACTTGTCTATATCCACTCTGAAAAATTGACAGATAAAGATGTCGAAGAGAAACTTTCGGATATGGACGGTGTAATCATCGCTCCGGGCTTCGGTCAACGTGGTATAGAGGGCAAGTTTGTCGCTATCAAATGGTGTCGCGAACATGATATTCCGACATTCGGTATCTGCTTGGGTATGCAGTGCATCGTAATCGAATTTGCTCGCAATGTTCTCGGTCTTACCGATGCCAATTCTTCAGAAATGGATTCTAAGACTACCAACAATGTTATCGACCTTATGGAAGAACAAAAGGGTATCAACAATTTGGGAGGAACAATGCGTCTTGGTGCATACGAATGTCAATTGCATCCGGAGTCAAAAGCTGCGAAAGCATACGGCAAAATAATCGTCAGCGAGCGTCACCGCCACCGTTTCGAATTCAATTCTGAATTCCGTAGCCGTTTTGAAGAAGCCGGCATGAAGTGTGTGGGTGAAAATCCAAAGACTCACCTCGTAGAAGTGGTTGAGCTTCCTGAAAAACGTTGGTTTGTTGGTACTCAGTATCACCCTGAATATCAAAGCACAGTGCTTGAACCAAATCCGTTGTTTATGGATTTCATCAAAGCAGCAATCAATTATAGTGAAGAAAAAAATAAATAATTAATCACATTATAAATAAAACACAGAAAAACAATTATGGATAAAAACACGATAACCGGGTTGGTGCTTATCGGGCTTCTATTCCTTGGTTTTATGTGGTTGTCGCCAAAACCGGAGCCAACATCCGTAAATTCAGGTGATGCTGCACAGACCGAGCAAGTTAATACCGTTTCCAATGGCTTGGATTCTCTTTCTCAATCAGAATTAGGATGGTTGAAAGAAAATATTCGTGCTAATGGCGCAGTCAGCGTAGTTGACTCAGTAGCTACATATAATCTTGCCGGCGATGGCTATAATCTTTCGCTTAGCAATGACAAGATTTCGGGCACAATCAGTCTTGGTGGAGAAACTATCAATTACAGCGATGTGGTGGCTCAAGACCTTACAAAAATCAGTGCGGCGCAACAACGCAAAGCAGTAGAAACGCTACGTAATGCCATTAACACTATCGGTAAGTATGGTAAGTTTGCACAATTCCTTACAGGTAAGGACGAGGTGTTGAAACTTGAAAACGATGTTCTTGCTCTTGAACTTAATGCAAAAGCCGGTACTATCTCTCGAGCAGAATTGAAGAAATACGATTCTGAATACAATGCCGATGAGACAGTCAATGACAAGCATAAAGTGGTGTTGTTTGAAAACGGTTCAAACAATCTTGATTTCGTGATTAATACACCTCAATCGCTCAATACAAAAGACTTCTACTTCCGTCCTCAGCAGCTAAACGACTCTACTGTGTTGATGACTCTTGATCTTGCACAAGATGTCTATTGGGGAATTAAGTACACGCTTCCTAAAGGTGAAAACTATGTCGTGAAAATCGATGTTGTTCAGAAAAACATAGGTAAAGAAGTGTTGTCAAACAGCCCTATTCTCGGCTTAGAATGGAATCAAGATCTTCGTCGTCAAGAGAAAGGACAAATGTTTGAAGAGCGTAACTCGGCTCTTTATTATAAGTTTGCCGGTGGTGACGTAGAAAATCTAAATGAAATGGAAGATGAGGCAGAAGAGAAGGTGTCAAAATTGGAGTGGATTGGCTTCAAAAATCAATTCTTCTCAACAGTGCTCATCCCTCGTGAAACAATTAATACAGCAGACTTTAAATCGACAATTATTCCTCGTGGTACAGAATATCTGAAGAATTTGTCGGCTTCTGCGGAATTTAACGACTACAATTGGCAATCGGAAAATCCTGTAAGTTTTGATTATTTCATTGGTCCTAACTTATATCCTCTTCTTTCTGATCTTGAAGATACAATTCATCCTGAAGAAGATCTTGAGCTTACCAAACTTATTCCACTCGGTTGGACATTCTTCCGTTGGATTAATACGATAATTATCATACCGGTGTTTGACTTCCTTGGAGGATTTGGTCTTAATTACGGTATTGTAATCCTATTGCTCACGATTTTTATTAAATTGATAATCTTCCCATTCACATTCAAGAGCTACAAGAGTCAAGCGAAGATGCGTGTGCTTGCACCGGATATCAAAGCTATCAACGAAAAATATCCTGGCAATGAAAATGCAATGCTACGTCAGCAAAAGACTATGGAACTCTACAGCAAGGCCGGCGCATCACCATTCTCAGGTTGCTTGCCAATGTTGTTCCAAATGCCGATCCTTTTTGCAATGTTCACATTCTTCCCTTCTTGCATCGAATTGCGTGGCGAAAGCTTCCTTTGGGCGCATGACCTTTCTGCTCCTGATGCTATCATTTCTTGGTCGGGCAATATTCCGTTGATTACAGAATATTTCGGCAACCACATCTCACTCTTCTGCTTGCTTATGACAGCAACTAATATCATCTACACATACGTCACAATGCAAAGCCAAGGTGGAGCTCAAATGCCGGGTATGAAGTGGATGATGTATTTGATGCCGGTGATGTTCATGGTATTCTTCAACAATTATGCTTCAGGTCTTAGCTACTACTACTTCCTCTCATTGCTCATCACAATAATTCAAACATACGCATTCCGTAAGGTTATTAAGGAAGAAGATGTACGTAGAGAGATGGCTGAAAACGCTAAAAAGCCTAAAAAGAAAAGTGGATTTATGGCTCGCCTTGAAGAAGCACAACGTCAGCAACAAGCAATGCTTCGCGAGCAACAAAAACGCAACCACAACGGTAAAGGACGTCAATAATCATATCCGAAATAGTAAATAGATGCAATCCTCAAGTCATTATGGCTTGGGGATTGTTTTTTGCAGATAGGGGGCGTCAGCCTTATCACATCGATGCGTTATAGATATTATAGTATCTATAGTATCTATTATCAGTTTATTCTTTGTGGCGGAGTTTGGTTAGATTGCGGAGCAGACCGGAGTGTTTGGTGCGTTTGATAGCTGAACCGCGGAATGTCAGCCGGAAATCTTCTTCGGTCATCGATGCGATGTCGTCGTAGTTGAGTGAGAGCATTCGCTCTGATGCGTGAAATTCCTCGATGGGGGTCGGTAGGGCGCGACGGTTGTGGTGGCAAGCGAGTTGGCATCGGTCGCAACCATAGAGAGGAGTGTCTATATCAGGGGCTACTTGCCAGTCGTCGCGACATTCGATAGTGAGGTAGCTTAGGCATCGTGATGCGTCGATGCGTCCGTTGCCCAAGATGGCTTTTGTCGGGCATTCGCGCAGACATCTGCCACAGCCTCCACAGTCGCCCATGATAGGCGTATTTGGCTCTATTTCAAGTGTCGTAATTATCTCGCAGAGGAAGAAGTAGGACCCTCTGCCGGGGAGGATGAATGTGCCGTTGATGCCTTGGAAACCGAGTCCGGCACGCCATGCCCAGTAACGTTCGAGAATCGGTGCAGAGTCGATGCAGATGCGAGTCTGTGCTCCCCAAGTGCGCTCTATCTCTTCGCATACACTTTTGAGTCGCTTGCGGATTACGTCGTGGTAGTCTTGCCCGTATGCATAGAGCGAAATGTAGGGCAGTGACGAGTCGCGAAGTTGAGGTGGATAGTAGTTGAATGCTATGCTTATCACGCTCTTGGCGCCATCGAGTAGCAGGCGTGGGTCGCGACGGATGTCGGGGTAATTTTCGAGGTATTTCATGCCGCCGTGTCGTCCTTGTGCAAGCCACTGCGCAAACTTGTCGAAGCTCTCGGCATCGACAGGCTCGGCCTTGGCAAATCCCACGCGTTCGGCTCCTGTGGCAAGTATCATCTCGCGCAACTTTTGCTTAATCAAACTCTTTTCCATCTCGATCGATTTGTTTGATGATTGTTTATAATTCTAATGAATTGGGGTTTAGCAAGAAGTCGTAAATACTCATTGTTGTGATGCCCGCTTCATTTCGTCTTACCAAAATATCCTCTCCGACTATTACGATTTTCTTAAATGAATCATTGATATTTCGCAGAGATGCTTCTTCTTGCTCTACCTTTTCTTCTGTTGGCATGCTATATGCAGACTGTATATAATAGCGTTTACTACCTTGATTACAAACAAAATCTATCTCTAAATTGCTTCGCGTTGTTTTGCCCTCGCTATTATTTTTATATACATGAACAACCCCGATATCGATGTTGAAACCTCTTACGCGCAATTCGTTATAGATGACATTTTCCATCATGTGAGTTTTCTCCAATTGACGGAAGTTCAATCTTGCATTACGTAAACCAAGGTCAACAAAGTAGTACTTATATGGACTTTCGAAATATCGTTTGCCTTTTACATCGTATCGTTCAACTCGCTCCATTAAGAATGAATCACAAATATATTCGAGATAATTATTTGTGGTTTTGTTGTTGATGTTTTCGTGGCGAATACTTGTTAAAGTGTTTGCAAGTTTGGTGGGATTAGTTAAACTGCCTATTGATGACGACACAACATCAAGCAAATTATCCATAACCTCGTCATTCTTGATGTGATATCGCTCTTTTATGTCTCTAATATAGGTGTTCTCAAACAGGCTTTTTAGATATTCAGACTTTTTAGATTCAGAAGTATGCTCAAGAATTTGAGGCATACCCCCGAAAGTCATATATTCATCTAATGCTCGTTCTTTTGATCCCTCATAAACACTCATAAATTCGCTAAAACAGAGAGGAAACACTCTTATTTCATCGCCACGACCGCGAAATGTAGTTACAACATCTTTTGACAGAAATCGAGCATTGCTGCCTGTTACATAGACATCGGCATTTATGATTTTTAGGTAACTATTTAGCACATCTTCAAACTCGGCTACATGCTGAATTTCATCGACCATGATATAATACATATCACTATCCTTCATTTTGCTGTCAATGTAATTCATCAAATTGTCGGGATCTCGCAATACTTTATTGCGTCTATCTTCTAAATCGATATGTATGATGTGGGATACGTTTACTCCTTGTTGTTTAAGCCATTCAGTGTATAACATAAACAAAAGATAAGACTTTCCACATCGACGAACTCCGGTAACAATTTTTATCATGTGATTGTGGCGGGATTCGATTAGTTTATTGAGATAAATTGGTCGTTGTATTATCATTCTACTTCTAAATTATGTAGCTTTCCACACCTTTGCGAAGTGCAAAGTTACTGATTTTTCCGGAATTTTTACCTTGTTGGCACAATAATTTGAAAAATTATCTCAGGAATATTGGTTAAGGTTGTAAAATCGCAAAACACGTTTAAACTAATTTGTAAAAGCTATTTTAATGCGTCGAAGAGTCCTTGGCAAGCATCTTCGAGCAACTCGATGACGATGTGAAATCCTGCCATTCCTTCGTAGTAGGGGTCAGGGATATAGGTGTAGTGGTCGTGGTCGGTGCAGAAGTCAATCATTCTGACCACTTTACGCTCGTCTTCGACAGTCGGAGCCATGCGACGCAGATTGTCATAGTTGGTGTTGTCCATTGCGACAATCAAGTCAAACTCTTCAAGGTCGGTCGATCTCACTTGGCGAGAGCGATGCTCGAGTCGGTAGCCGTGTTGGAATGCACATTGACGCATACGACTGTCGGGCAATTCGCCTGCATGACCGCCGTATGTGCCGGCTGAGTCAAGACGGAAGCGATGGCTTTGACCTGCCTTATCAACTACGCTCTGCATGATGCCCTCGGCAGCCGGAGAGCGACAGATGTTGCCAAGACATACAAATAGGATACTGATTTGGTTGCGACCTTTCAATTTGTCGATTATATTGCCTGTTGTCATAATTCTATAGAGATTATTTTCTACAAATTTACAACAAATCCTTCAACGTCGCAACCCTTAATGCGTATAGGCAGGTGCGACGGTGTATTTTTTCGCGCGGCAGTGCAATATATCGAGCCAATGGGGTGTTATATAGATAGTACAATCAATAAAATCTGTGATATGAATAATTTCGTGTATGATATTCCGGTCAAGGTCTATTTCGGGCAAAATCAGTTGCACCACCTTGGCGAAGAATTGGCTAAATATGGTCGCCGTGTGTTGCTCACATACGGTGGTGGTTCGATTAAGCGTATCGGTCTCTACGATGAGGTGATGAAGCAACTTAAAGAGGGCGGCTTTGAAGTGTATGAACTTTCCGGTATCGAGCCTAATCCACGCATCGAGTCGGTACGTGAGGGTGCAGAAATGTGTAAGCGTCATGGCATCGACGTGTTATTGGCAGTCGGTGGCGGCTCAACGATCGACGCTACCAAATTCATGGCTGCCGGAGCTTGTGTAGATCATGACCCGTGGGATTTCCTCAGCGAGAAGTGGGCTCCGATAGAAAAAGCGTTGCCTATCATCTCTATCCTCACTTTGTCGGCCACCGGCTCGGAGATGGATAGCGGTGGCGTAATCAGCAATCCTGAGACGCAGGACAAGATTGGCCGAATGGCACCGCCGATGTTGCCTAAGGTGTCATTCCTTGATCCGACGGCTACATACTCTGTCAGCAAGTTCCAGACTGCGTGTGGTGCTGCCGACATGATGTCGCACATCTTGGAGGTCTATTTCAATATGGAGCAAGACCTCTATATGCTCGACTGCTTCATGGAGGGCATGATGAAGACTATCATTCGCTACACTCCGATTGCAATGGAGCAACCTGACAACTACGAAGCTCGCGCCAATCTTATGTGGACCTCTTCGTGGGCTATCAACGGCTTTATCGACGGTGGTAAGCGTCAAGCATGGAGCTGCCACCCGATAGAGCACGAACTCTCTGCCTACTACGACATTACCCATGGACTCGGATTGGCCATCGTCACTCCACGCTGGATGGAACACTGTCTCGACGAAAGCAATGTCAGCAAGTATGTGCAGTTTGCAGTCAATGTCTTTGGCGTCGATGCGTCATTGCCACCTATGCAGATTGCTCGTGAGGGCATAAGCCGATTGTCTGACTTCTTTTTCAAGACGCTCGGCTTGCAGAGCACTCTGTCGGAGATAGGTATTGACAAGACTCACTTCCCGATTATGGCTCGCAAGGCATGTGGCAAGGGTGTGTTAAAGGGTTTCAAGCACCTTGTTCCGGCTGATGTGGAAAAAATCTTCGAAATGAGTCTATAATCTCGAAAAATATTAAATAACAAAGGAGTGGGTCGCATATCGATTCGCTCCTTTGTCGTCTCCGGTGGCTGATGAATTTGTGTTTCTGACAAAGGTTCGGGGATAGTTTTTATAACGTTATTTTCAATTCATACATTAAAAGGAGTATTTCATACAATGGGGTACAAATAATTTGGTTGTTCGTTGCAGATAAAGCTAACTTTGTCATGAACTAAAACAAATCGCAAAAACAACTACTAAAAACATCAAATCAACATGAACAAGAATGTCACTTTCGATGCTAAACGCTCGGCAATCAAAATCGGTATCATGGCAGTAATAACATTGATTCTGCTAATACCTCTCAGTATGATAAAAAGTCTTATTGAAGACAGAGAAGTTACAAAGTATGAAATTATCGATGACGTGAAGCGCTCTTATGCCGGATCACAGATTGTCGATTCTCCGATATTTGATTCTGAAGTGGTAACAAAAGATGAGAAAACCAATAAGGATAGCACATTGACCTATTCAGAAAAATGTGCACATGTGGATATTAAGGCTGAGATTAATACCGACGAATTACATCGCTCCATCTATGATGTGATTGTCTATAATTCCGCAATCGATATTTCCGGTAAAATTGAAGTGACAGAAAATGCACTAAAAGCCACAACCAATACATTTTTGATAGGGATAAGTGATTTTAAAGGATTGTCGGAAATCCCACAACTCCAATTTGGAGGCAAGAATTACAAACTAAGTAAATATTCTAATCAATTGAAAGCGGAAGTAGAACTTCCCGAAGGGGCGAAAGTCGGCGACTTTATTGATTTTAAACTCGCCCTGAACTTGAAAGGCACAGAATCGCTGGAATTTAAACCATCGGCTAAAGAAACTTCACTGACTATGAATTCAACATATCCGCATCCGAGCTTTCAAGGCGAATTTTTGCCAACTCAAAGAGATGTTAGAGCCGATGGTTTTAATGCAGCATGGAATGTTCTTGATATCAATATAAATGGCGATGAATATATTGAGAGTGTATCATACAATGAGAGTGCTTACGTAGAAGAAATGTATGGAAGCAGAGTAAGGTATATGGGAGTGAAACTTGTGGATCCGGCTGACCCATACATGCAAGCGATGCGTTCTGCCAAATTTGGTATTTTGATAGTATTGCTTGTGTTTGTTGCCGGTCTGTTTGTTGAGTTTATCACAAGAAAATACATAAAGGAGGTGCAATATGCAGTAATCGGTTTGTCGTTAGTGTTGTTCTATTCATTATTGCTATCGTTCTCTGAGTTTGTTGTCTTCGGAGTGGCATATATAATTGCGGCATTGATGACTGTCTGCGCATTGACGTTCTATTATCGTGCCATCCTTAAAAGTCGTAGTGCTTACGTGCTCGGACTATTTGTGGCAATGGTCTATGGAGTGAATTATATGCTTCTGCAAATGGAGACATACGCTTTACTTGCCGGCTCGTTAGTTCTGTTTGTCTTGCTTTGTGTCGTGATGTATCTGACCTCCAAGACAAAAAACAATGATGTGATACCACCTTCTTTCGATTCAGAAGAAGACTAAACGGAATAAATGTCAGTGAATTTCAACCTTGTGTGGTAAATACAGCTTAGCACGCAAGGTTGATAGATTTTTATTGAATGTGTGCTCATTATAGCTAACCAATAGTTTTGATACATGAAACATAATTTTGAAAAGTTATTTGCGCTGATTACAGTGGTTGCAATTATTATATGTAGTTGTTCTGAAAATAAAAAACAGTCGAACGATGATGTCGAAAAGAAACGGATGAATTCGGTTTATTATTGGCGAACTGTGTTTTCGCTTGATACAACGGAAGAGGCTTTTCTTGAGAGACACAAAATAGATAGAATCTATTTGAAAATGTTTGATGTTGCAATAGAGTATAATCATGCTATGGGTAAGCCGGAAGTTGTGCCTATCGCTACTATGCAATTCAAATCGGCTATACCGAATGATATAGAGATAGTGCCTGTGGCATATATAACGCTTGATGCGTTGCGTGCTATGTCGGGCAGAGAGTCGGAGTTTGCATCACTGCTTGTGGAGAGATTGAAGGCAATGATGTCTTATAATAAATGTGGCGAGATGCAAGAGATGCAATTAGACTGTGATTGGACAAAATCGACAAAGAAGATATATTCAGCGTTATGCTCCTCGGTGAAAGAAATATTGAAAAAAGAAGGAGTGAAATTGAGCGTGACCATTCGCCTGAATCAGTTGAAAGAGACACCTCCTGAGGCTGATAGTGGAGTGCTGATGCTTTATAATACCGGAGTGTTAAAAGATGCTGCCACAAAAAATTCGATATTAGATATTAAAGATGTGGAGCCTTATTTAGACAGGGCAGATTATTCGCTTACGTTGGATTACGCTTATCCGACATTCGGTTGGGGCGTGAAATTTAAAGAGAATGAGTTTGTCGCCATAGTGTCAGAGCAAGACACAGTCGTATCGAAAGGAGAGCATGTAAGAATCGAACGTCCTTCGTATAACGAGATTATCTTGGTAAAGCAACTTGTGGAAAAGGCGTTGGGCAAACCTGAAGGAGGGAATATTTTATATCATTTAGATAATAAACAATTAAAGAACTATACAGAAGATGAAATCAATCAAATACTTGCTTATTAGTCTTGCAATTATCTGTTGTGTGGAATTGTCTTTTGCTTGTTATGGACCATGGTACACGCCGAAGGGATACTATATGTATCGAGTTTATGCAGAGCAACTGGTATCAAATGTTCATGAAGTGTCGGAATCGGAGGAAAATTGCAGGGAATGGCAAAAAATGACCTCGCAATCTATTCCGATTGAGGATATTGACTCAATAGTTTATAAAATGCCGTTGGAAGTCTATGAGGAAATCTGTAAAAGCAGAAAGACTAATGGCGATAACAAATTTTTGAAATGGATAGTAGAGAAGGATACAGCAATACTTGATTTCTTACTACTTGCAAAGACCACCGAATATGTGCGCAATCAGCGTAATTCACGATGGTATTACCCTTCGATGCAACAAGGAGTAAGGATGACATTGGAGGAGATCGCCGATAAGGCATTATCAAATAAGGACAAGCGTTTGCATCAAAGGTATTTGTTGCAAGGCATCAGAGCGTTGTTCTCGTTGTCTCGCTATGAGAAATGTATTGAGATATGGGATAAAGAAGTGGTTCGCCTTCCGGAAAACAATTTGATGCGTCGATTGATAAAACCATATATCGAGGGTGCAAAATTTCATAAGAAGCGATCAGAAAAAGCTGTTGAATTTTTTGCAGAATCCGGTGATGTGGAGTCGATGCTCTATTGTCTGAATCGAATGGGTGAAAAATTGTCGGCAGAGGATGCTCTCAGTTTAGTGTGTGAGTATAATCAGAATACGAAGTATGTAGTAAAGGCACTGCAGAAAACAGTGCGAAGCATTGAGCCTACAGGAGAATATTATGACGAATTTTATATAGATGATTGTTGCGATAGCGAGGAAAAATTGAATAGAATAGAAAAATTACTTACCCTTTGTCGTAAGATGATTGACAAAAAGAACACTAAAGATAAAGCGATGTGGTGCTACACAGCCGCTTTTCTCACGGATTTAAAGGGTAATGCTCCGGAAGCCTCCGAAATACTGAAGAAGGCGGAAAGAGAAAAAACTTCCGACTTTATCAGCGAATCAATTGCTGTGCTTAGAATATATCTTGATGCGAAACTCTCTGTCTATGACAATGCATACGATGCAAAATTATTTAAGCAGATTAAGTGGCTTGATTGCAAAATAGTAGGTGATATAAACACTATGCAATCAGATGACAATTCATGGCTTTGGGCAATTGAGGGTAGCAGAAGTTTTTACTATTGGAATGATATGATGCGACGCATTTTGCTTGCAGAAGTATGTCCTCGTATGTTAAAAGTCGGCAGAAAGGTTAGGGCTTTACAATTGGCAAATATGGCAGACAATCGTCTTGTCGGACTTGTCGATAAGTATTATATATGCCATTGGGAAGAGCAGGGAAATGACGATGAAAAAGTCAGAACAGAGATATTGTCAATGAAAGAGTATCGCTATTCAAAAGGGAAACACAACTATCATGACTATCAAAATTATTTCTTTGAGATGATTGACACTATTGGGGTAGATATTGCTATTGCCTATGTCAATAATGTTAATGCTCCCAAAACTAAGTTTGATAAATTTCTTAATGCAAGAGGATATGTTGAAAAGGACTATTTGTATGATATTTTAGGAACTCAATGTTTAAGAAATATGCGTTATGCTGATGCTATGACCTACTTTGAAAAGGTTAGCAGCGATTATCAGAATCATTTGAATGTGGTCCTTTATTACGACCCGTTTTCTGTAGAAAGGAAAGCTATAAGAAGTGGCAACGATTTTCGTTATGCTTTTGCACGCGAAATGAACTCGTTGGAAATGAACATCAAGCGAACAAAAGACCCTAATCGTAAGGCGGAAATGATGTTTAGGTTTGCTGTCGGAATTAGAAATTCGTTTGGAAGATGTTGGTCACTTACTCAATATTATAAAGGCAGTAAGAGAAAATGGCAGAACGATGCTTGTGCTAAAACAGCCATGAGGAAAACTGAACAACTGATAAATTCGGCGTTAAAAACAGCAACAGACGATAATTATGCTGCCGATATGTTATATGAATTGAGCAACTTCAAAACTCTGGAAGCTAAATATCCGAATTCAAAGAAAGCCAAACTTGTCAGGGGCAGATGCGATAATCTTATCGACTATCACGCCAATATCCGAAAATACACCCGTAATGAATGAATTACAAAGCAATGCCAATTTAGTCAAGCATAAAAAGACTATGAGAAATTAGTGTCGATTGTTGGCAATACATATCAATAAATATACCAAATAGAGTCAACCATTTTCAGGAATGTACAAATGTAATTAAGTCTTTATTAGGGTTGAGGTGAGGATGAACGCAAAGTGCATGATAGAGGAGTAATTCTGACCATGAAAGGTGTCGCTTGACGACGTGGCTTGACACTGAGATAATAGTAGAACGAGTTCTGTTTATCCCATGTCCGGATGTCGATTTTGCGAGTCTCTCCCGCAGGAATGGGATATGCGATTCGCTCGTATCGTTTGTGCAATTGTGCCGACTCTGTGGTCAGATATTCTATTTCTATTGTTACCGACTCCAAGAGGCAATCTGTCTTATTGGTAATGAAAAAAGACTCTATTTTCGATGATATTGTCTTGTCATAGCCCGAAAACACGATTTGACTCAGTGAATAGCCATGGTTGCACGTTTCGCATGCGTCTGTCGATACGATGAATGAGCCTTTGTTTGTAATTGTGGAGTCAGACATTTCGACCTCAATATTTGTCTTTACTCTCTTCGGCAATACGCTTGCAGAGCATATAGCCATTAATGCGAACAGGCAGAATATAACTCGTTTAATCATAGTCGTTTACAGATAACGTGGTGAGTTGCGCATCGATCCGTTGCCGTCGTAGCTCGGATAGACTTTGATAAACCCTCTTTTTTGAGCTCTCTTGGGATCGGATGTTTGAACCTTTATGATGCGCCAAAAATTAGGCAACAACCCCATAGGATTAATTGTCACGCGATGTTCCTTTTTGGTGAATGCTATCCCATAACCATCTTCAATCAGTGTCGCGACACAATCTTGAGGTTTGGAAAATATGTTGTTGTGACAGTCTGTAAATAGCCACATTCGATATTGATCGGCATCAGGGGTTATCGACAGGTAGCCTATGATACTTCCCGGGACGATGTATTGGTCTTCTGCTTCTACTGCAATCACTTGATATTGAAATCGTTTGGAGTATTCGACAGCATCAGAGCATTTCTTTATCCACAATAAAATCTCATCATCGGGAAATGCCCAGAGACCTTCAAGTTTGTCGATAGGGCATGTGTCGCAATAAGCCATTACAACATTGCGATTTACGCCTTCTATAATTTCCGAATGAGGAATTTTTTCGTTTCCTCGTGGAAATATAATCGTCGTAAACAAGACTATCATCAATCCGGTCAAGCATCTCATGGTCAAAACCTATTATATCTTTGTCGAAAATTTGTATTGGAAGCCGAAGCTGAGAATTTCTTTAAGCATCCAATGCTTCCAGCGCTCATTGAGTTCTGAACTTGAGTCATAACGCAAATGCACATAAATCTGCGTGCTCAAGAATTTGTTGATGCTGAATGAAAGAGTGTTTTCCCAGTCTCCTGTCAAATATTTGTAGTTGGAGAAAAGGAAAAGTCGCGAACGATAGTTGATGTTTTTGGTAATATTCCAATCCATGGTAAGCTCGGCATTGCTACCAATTTCGCTTGTCATCTTTTTGCCTGATTCGATATTGAATTGAGTAGGATCTACGTTGGTGTCAATACACGTTTTCAAATTGTATGAAATAGGAGCTATAGATACATTGAATTTCAATGATTTGCTATTGTTTGTTGTGTTGTAGGTCATACCAAGACCGAGGTTCAAATCTGATGGCGAAAGGAATGAAGCTATCCTTGTTGTCGAATTTTGTGGATAGGTGTTTAGCAATTGTGTCTTAAATTGTGCCGTAAAGCTATAAAACCATTTTTTGAAAGCTTTTACACCGGCTTTCATATTCCATTGGAAAAGGTCTTCCGATATCGAATATTTGTGAACCTCATCTTGAGGCGTAGAGTATAGACCTAACTTATACTGAATATTGTTCTCAAACAGTAAATTAGGATGATAAACTTCATTAAGCTTTACGTTCCAGAGAAAATTAGCCAATAGCGAAAGATTGTTGTTGCCACCTTGATACCAGTTTGGCGACAGATAGGCTTGAGAAAACTGCACCGAACCGTCTAAGACATGAAGCCAATGCGTCTTCTTTATTTCAATCACTTGAATAGTGATTTCGGGCTCTATGTTGGTCGGAATGTCGGTGATTTCTTTAAGCTTGACATCTTCCAACTTTTTAAACTCGGGCAAGGTCCATGCCAAGACCACATTTCTATTCGGATGATTGATGATATAGTCATATCTGAGGTTGGAATAGAAGTAATAGTTTTTGCATATATCCAACTGATTGATCTGTTCATCGACAGGTTCTTTTTCATTTGGTATCGCACATCGAAGACGTGATGTCGCATAATCACTTTTAATCTCCTCTTCAAGTGAAGTCGTTCTCGTCGGCTGATAGTCCGACATTATCAATGGCAAACGCAACATCGTTTCGCTGAACTTGTTCGGTTTGTATTTAGGAAGAGAATCTTTTATCCTTCTGATATTCTGAGCGATAATAGTGTCTAATGGTATTTCCACCACTTTCGCTACTGTATCGACATTTGTGTCGATAACTGCGATACTATCGAGAGGAATACTTCGATAAGCAGAATCCGATGTCGCTACAGTATTTTCTTGCGCTGCAATTTCTGTTTGGTTTGCCTCCGGCAGAGATTGCGATTGTGCTGTCAGTGTAATAGACAAAATGACAACTGTTGCCAATGTGATGAACATTCGTTTCATAATCTTCCTATTGTTTTGGGTTTAACAAATCATCATATTCCGGTGAATGTATCAATCTCAATGCTTCTTTGAATATCGGGTCATGTCGATTGTAAACCTTGAAATAAGTCGCGTCGTCATAGATGTCACGACCGATCAAAGCCTTAAGAATCATGGCAAATAATGGTTTTGACTTCATGAATTGCTCTTCATTGTATTCAACCTTTTCCGTATTTGCCATTTCTACCAATTCGTTAATCATTTCGTCTGTGACCAAAAATCCTTCGACAAATTGAGTGTCGGTTTTAAATGTCTTTTTGATTTGCTTGCGATTGGCATCGACATATTTTATGGCATACTGATTTAGCAAACCTTTTGCCATAACGTTGCGATAGTATTTGGTGTATTCGGTAGTGTCAAGAGCAACGAATTTGTCGGCTGAGATGCCTCCGCCGCCATAAATCGGACGTCTGTTGACAAGTGTTTCCACTTTCAATGAGTCATTGTAGTGAATACTGTCTTCGTGCATCAATTCTCCTCTGTCGAGTCGGTTTTGGATGTCTTTGTTGTAGCCCTTTTTGTCTCCTTTTTCGTATGGGCGTTGAATATCTCTGCCTGTCGGGGTGTAATAGTGAGCAATGGTCAGTCTGATCATAGAGCCATCAGGGAATGGGAATGGACGTTGCACAAGACCTTTACCGTATGTTCTGCGACCGACGATGAGACCACGGTCCCAATCTTGAATTGCTCCGGCTGTAATTTCTGATGCTGATGCTGAATACTGATTGGCCATGATGACAAGACGTCCGTCAGCAAATAGAGGCTTACGTTCGCTCGGATTGGAATATGCTTCCTGGCGCTTAGATGCACGACCTTCGGTATAAACTACCAATTTTTCCGGTTCGATTAACTCGCTGACAAGCTCAATCGCTGCATTAAGATAGCCACCACCATTGTCGGTGAGGTCAAGGATAAGACTCTCAAGACCTTCCTTTTTGAGCTTTTTGAATGCTTCAATAAACTCGTTGGGAGTGTCCATGGCAAATTTGTTGATTCTGATATAGCCTGTCGTTTCGTCCACCATGTATGCGGCATCTACGCTATGGATAGGTATGTCGGCGCGAGTGATTTTAAAATCGATTGTGTCAGCCGGTTGACCTGCCTGGCGACGCAATATTTTGACATTTACTTTGGTTCCTTTTTTGCCTCGCAACATTTTCATTATCTGCGAGTTTTTCATCTTGACACCGGCTATTATCGTGTCGTTGACGGCAATGATTCTATCGCCGGCGAGCACTCCGACTCTCTCTGACGGTCCGCCTGCCACTGTCTGAATGACATAAAGCGTATCTTTGTTCATGTTGAACGTGATACCGACACCGCTAAACTTGCCTTGCAACGGTTCGTTCAGCTCGCGTGTCTCTTCTGCTGTGCTATAGCTTGAGTGAGGATCCAGCTCGTTGAGCATGCCTCGGATAGCATCTTCCACAAGTTTGTCCTCATTGACCGTATCGACGTAATACAATGCGACAGCCTGTTCTGCTGTGCGTAGTTTCTGATTAGGCGTGAATTTTGTAATTTGCGCATAGACGATTGTTGTCACTATCGCAAGAACAAAAATTATAAATAGTTTTTTCATCTGATGATATTCTAAATTATTGCTGTGATTCAATAAATCGTATATTTGTTTTCTCAAGGAATGAAATCTGCGACATCATAGTTGTTGTGTTGCAATTCTCTAACCATTGAGCTTGATACGTATGAATGTTCGGGGAGGGTAAACAAAATAACGGTCTCTATTCCTGAAATTTTTCGATTGACATCGGCAAGATTTCTTTCATATTCGAAATCGCTATATGAGCGTGCTCCTCGCAAAATGAATTTTGCTCCATGTTTTTTCGCAAACTCGATTGTCAGCCCGGAGTAAGACATTACTTCCACCATCGGATTGTCGGCATATAGTCGGCTGATAGCTTCTATTCTGTCGTTCAGCGAATTGCTGCTCTGCTTATGCTCGTTGTAGCCGATAGCTATGATTATCTTGTCGAATAAGCCCAAACCTCGCTCTACTATCGATGAGTGACCTATCGTAAACGGGTCGAATGAACCCGGAAAAACTGCTATGCGTTCCATGTCATGAAATTTCTGTGTCATCTTCAACTACAAGATTATCGATAATAAATCCTTGTCGAGTCATAGTGTTCTTACCCATGTAGAACTCCAATAATTTCTCTACATTGTCGTCTTTCTTCAATTTCACAGGGTCAAGACGAATTTCAGGACCGATGAAATCCTTAAATTCATCAGGGTTGATTTCACCAAGACCTTTGAATCGTGTGATTTCGGCATTGTTGCCAAGACGCTCAATGGCTGCTATTCGCTCTTCATCGGTGTAGCAATAGAATGTGTCTTTTTCGGCATCATCCGATTCTGCTTTCTTCTTTTTTGACCCTCTGGCTTTTACCAATTTTTTATTTCTTACGCGGAACAACGGCGTTTGTAAGATATAGACATGGCCTTTCTTTACCAAATCGGGGAAGAAGGTCAAGAAGAATGTCAGAACAAGCAGGCGTATGTGCATGCCATCGACATCGGCATCGGTGGCGATAATGATTTTATTATACCTTAATCCTTCAAGTCCGTCCTCAATATTCAAGGCTGCTTGAAGCAAATTGAACTCCTCGTTTTTATAGATGATTTCTTGTGTCAATCCGTATGTATTCAAAGGCTTTCCACGCAAAGAAAATACTGCTTGTGTCTGAGCATCACGCACCTTTGTGATAGTTCCTGAAGCAGAATCACCCTCAGTCACAAAAATAGCTGTCTGCTCGCGCAAATCCTCTTTTGCCGACGACTTCAATGTGTCGTTGTAGTGAATGTTGCAGTCGCGCAATTTGCGGTTGTGCAGACTGGCTGTCTTTGCACGTTCGCGTGCCAATTTGGTCACGCCCGCCATCGCTTTGCGCTCCTTTTCACTACGTTGGATTTTTTTTAGCATAATCTCCGTAGTGTCCGGATTCTTATGCAGATAGTTGTCAAGCTCAAGCTTGATGAAATCACCGATGAATTTGTTAATCGTAATCGGGCTGTCGGGAGCAATCTCTTTGCTTCCAAGCTTGGTCTTTGTCTGCGACTCAAACACAGGCTCTTGTATTCGCACACTGATAGCAGCCACCATACCATTTCGGATGTCGGAATACTCGAAGCCTTTTCCGAAGTGCTCCTTTATTGTGCGAGAGACTGCCTCACGAAATGCAGTCAAGTGAGTACCACCCTGAGTTGTGTGCTGACCATTGACAAATGAGTAATACTCTTCGCCGTATTGCTCTGTGTGGGTGAGTACAAATTCGATGTCGTCGCCTTTTATGTGCAGAATAGGATATAATGGATCTGCAGTCATGTTTTCCTTTAAAAGGTCTAAAAGTCCATGACGAGATATGTAGCGTTTGCCGTTAAAAAAGATTGCCAGCCCGGAATTGAGATAAGTGTAATTGTTGACCATTGTTTCCACAAAGTCAAGATTGTACTTATACTCCCTGAAAAGCGAATTGTCCGGGACAAAACGCACCATCGTTCCGTTTGGCTCGGTGGTAGGCAAAATTGATGTGTGCTCAACGAGATTTCCTCGTTCAAAAACTACTTTTACACATTCACCGTCACGATGACTGACCACTTCGCAATATGTGGATAATGCGTTGACAGCCTTAAGACCGACGCCATTAAGACCGACCGACTTCTTAAAGTTCTTGTCGTCAAACTTACCTCCGGTGTTGATTTCGGATGCGACATCTTTCACCTTTCCCAACGGAATTCCTCGTCCATAGTCACGAACCATCACCTCTCCGTCTTCGCCAATAGTAATGTCGATTTGCTTACCGACACCCATATTGAATTCGTCGATAGAGTTGTCGATTACTTCTTTTATCAACACATAGATACCGTCCTCGGCATGCGAGCCGTCGCCTAATTTTCCGATATACATACCCGGACGGCGACGAATATGTTCGTTCCATTCAAGAGTCTGAATAGCACTGTCATCATAGCTTGACGACACTGCAGATTCTTGTATTATATCTTCGTTTTCTGCCATATTTCTTTCCAAAACTTGGTAGCTTTATAAATTATATAAATCTCAGAGAGATAAAAAATGCTTATTGAATAGAAGCATTTGATTATGCTCTTTCTGTGCAAACTTCGCTTGCGAAGTTACAAAAAAAATAGATAACTTGCAACACCTTTTGCCGTCTCGGAGGCTGACAGTCGGAAAAATTATCTGTCGTTTGAATAAATCGGAACGATAGCGACAATAAAGAAAAATGGGGAATTTCACAATTCTCCACTCTTTCCGTCCTACAGAAGGACTAACTAATTAACCTAATATCAACATTTACTAACCAAATAATCATTATGAAATTCAGTTCTATGTTATTATAACTACTTTCCTGAAAAAGAGTTCAATTGCTCATTGTTAAATTTCCTTACAGCAATTAATTGGAGTTTCCTTATTCCAAAAAACAGGTCCAAATCGAGATAACCGAAAATCTACCTCCTTGCGAATTTTGCAAGATGGAAAAAAGTGGATAAAGCTTTGAATGTCTGTAAACTTTTGTTAAATTTGCAACATCGTATTGCGAATGTGGTGAACTTCGCAGTTAAGAACGCGAAGAATGAATAGATATTGCTCTATTAACCATGATAAACGAATAATAATGACGGATCTACAAATAATAGAGGCTTTGATTGCTCGTGATGAGAATGTGACTTGCGATTTCTTTTATCGTAAGTGTCGCCCTTTGTTTGCGAGCATCATTCGTCATGTCTTTTCGTATGATGTTGATTATGACGAATTTGTCAATGAGTTTTATCTCTATTTGATGGAGAATGACGCTCATCGCCTAAGACAATTTGGCAATAAGAGCACAATCTTTCAGTGGATGAAAGTAGTGGCTATCCGATATTTTTTAGCGAAAAGAGATTCTCTTATAGATATGGAAGCTGATGAAACCTCTTTTGAGCCTGCCGAAGATGAAGCTATAAACGATAGTACAAGTCGATATGTGGCGGGCATGGATGTCAGGAACCTTTTTGCGGCGATGCCAAACAAGAGATATGTCTATGTGATACAGCGCCTTATCCTTGACGATGCAGAGCCCAAGACTGTGGCATCCGAATTGGGAGTCACAGTGGATAATTTATATAATATTAAGAAACGTGCCATAGCTGCTTTGACAGAGGTGGCACTTAATGACATTGAGAGATATGGAAGACAAATCTGTTAATAACAAAATTTCGTCGGATGTGATTGCGGCTTATCTTGACGGGAATGCTTCTTCGCAGGAGTTTGGCGCTGTGCTTAACGCTATCCCTAATGATGCTGAGTTAAGAGAGTTGCTTTCTATTTCTCTTGAGGTAGATAGAGAATTGGGCTGTGCCGGTGACGTCGTTGAGTTTATTCCGATGACTGCAATGGCAGCAATGTGTGACGCCGACAATTTCTGCTGCATCGAATGTGAAAAGTTTATACTAAGCCGACTAAATATAGATTTTGATGAGCATGAACTTCTACATGAAGCTTTGCGACAAGGCTGGCAACAAGCGTCGGGAACGGCTCTTTATAATATAGGTAGAAATCTCGAGCAGAATGGTCTGGTCGTTACACGTCGCTATAAATGCACTATTCGCGATATTGCCGATGCAATCGCTGCAAACGAGTGTGTCATTGCTGTGGTTGATTCCACAAGTCTTTATGCAAAGCAAGGTTGCCATGCGTCGCTTCCAAATCATGCTGTTGTCGTGACGGCTTGCGACGAAACAAGCGAGACAATCACTATCTACGACCCCAACTCGTTGAATGTTGAGGAGAACTTGCCTTTCGAACGATTTGTCAGTGCATGGGAGGTGTCAAAGCACTATTTGGTGACAGCGTGCCGAAGTGAGGATAAAGTCTATATTCCTCGATCAATCGATATTTCAGATGTGACATTAAACGACGACCTTCAAGAACTTTGTGAGGCTATTGCAGAAAATGCTCATGAAGTTTGGGCTGAAAATCGATATGCAGAAGGTTGGCGTTATGGTCTGCAACGCAACGACGAACTCAAACTTCACCCCGATATGGTGCCATATTCGCAACTGCCGGAAGGAGAGAAAGAATATGACCGAGAAATGGCAATGAAGACCATCAAACTTCTCGTCAAACTCGGCTACAAAATTTCTAAATAAAACGATATATCTAAAACCTAACGTTATGAAACGATACGACATATTTATCAGTTATCGCCGTTATGGTGGCTTCGAAACGGCAGATTCCATCTATCAGCGCTTGCAGAAAGCCGGCTATTCGGTGTTTTTCGATTTGGAGCAATTGAACTCTTGTAAATTCAATGAGAAACTATTGAATGTAATCGAGGGTTGCAAAGATTTTATTTTGGTGCTTCCACCGAATTCACTGGATCGATGCGACGATCCGGAAGACTGGGTGCGTAAAGAGGTGGAGCATGCCATCGCAAAAGGTAAGAACATAATACCAATCATGCTTCGAGGATTCGAGTGGCCGGAGAATAATAAATTGCCGGAGAGCTTGAGAGAATTGCCATTATATAATGGCATCACTGCTTCTGACCACAATCTGTTTACGGAAAATATAGAGCGCCTTAAAAAGAAATTTTTAAAGTCAAAGCCCGGTTTTACTTGGCGACGCTATAAGAAACATATTCTCATTGCATTAGCTGTCATTGTGGGCTGTTTGGGCTATTTATTATATGATAAATACATAGAAAAAGACAACTATGATAAGCTTAGTCAAGAATATGCCATGGCGATGATGAATGAATTTGTCAAGGTGCATGAGAACTATGCTATGTGTGAGAGCCTTATACGCGATTGGAAAACGTATGCCTCTGAATGCGAAAAAGGCAATCAGAAGATAGCTTGTCAGGACTTCATGGCGTCGGTTGACAATTGGTCAAAGGATTTGCATCAGCCTCAAGATGTAGTTTTCTCGGAGGATTATCTAAAGATGCTGCGTAATCGTGGTGTTGAGGTTGAAGACTTTCAGGCGTTTAATATGGCATGCGCTCTTGAATATGAGCATGTGACTACAGCCTTTGAGAACATGCCTCTGTACGCAATGTTGGACTATAATCCATCGTTGACAGAGCAGATCGGATATATCTATGACTTTAATCAGCTCTCGCTAAAATCCAACTATTGTTGCTTGCTGTATTTATATGCTCAGATGGGTTTAAGTGATACTGCATGGGAAAAGTTGGGCAAAGCGATTTCCGAATTGCGATATATGTCGGACGTTCCTATCCGTCTTTCTCCTCAAGAATATGAAGTGATGACCTATTCTATCATCAATGAGATGGAGGATAAGCGCAATAAAATGGAGTGGATATTGCTTGATTTAGAGAAGAAACTCAAGCAAATTGAACAACATGATGCTGCCCTTGTCGATAGTCTTACCCAAGTTGAAAGGGTGGCAGACCTTGTCGATGAGTGTGTCGAAAAAACTTTGGAATATACACAAATCGAAATTGAAATGGCTGAGAAATATAACGATGCCGTGGCTAAATTTAGTTTGAAGTCATCAGATGATCAAGGCACAATGTGGGGAAAGATATTGAGAATGGCGAAATTAGCAGAGACCTCTCGTCAATGGGAAGTGGAAGATATGACTCGGTATAAAAAGAACGTGGCTGAAGCCAAAAAGAAGGGTGTAAATCCCGACCATCTCAGTAAACCTGTGTATCTTATACCATCAAGTCAAAAGTTTGATGTAGTTGACCAAATGCTTGCACAGTATCAATCATTTAATCCCGCCAACGAATCGACTATCAATCAATATGTCGCTTCGGCTCGTGCTTATTATAAGCAGGTGTCGCAAGGCAAGGTGGCAAGCGATGTAGGCATTTTAATGATGGGTACTGATGGAGGTCGCAAGCACCCTGCGTACGAAGTAGGTGACATTATCATCGAACGCAACGGAATGACCATACGCAATACCTCTGACTATGTCAAGTCTGGGGGTAAGGGGCAAAACCAGGTCGTAGTGCTTCGCAAAAGTGGTTCAGGTCTTAAAAAGACTACCATCTCATTTCCTTCAGATTGCCCGGTGACAATCGGTGCATTAGAACTCCATGAAGTTTAACAACATCTCATTGCATGTATCAAATGAGTTGCCCTAACAGCTATGGCAAATATATAAATTAGAATTATCAACAAAGATATAATTTTCAATCCTATATGTCAACCGAAACCAAATACGACGTTTTCATAAGCTACTCTCGCAAAGATATTAAGGAGGTTAAAGTTTTTATTGCAAGGTTGAAGCGAGAAATACCTTCGTTGACTATATGGATTGATTATAATGATATTAAACCAGCGGAAGCTTATGAAGAAAAGATTGTTTCTGCCATAGATAGTTCTAAATGTGTATTATTGTTTGCTTCTAACCATTCCATGCAGTCAAAGCATGTTAAGAGAGAGATTTCGTATGCTGAAAATGTTGAGAAGAAAGTAATTCCGTTATTACTTAATGGTAGTAACCTACGCACGGGTCTTTTTTTGTATAAATTTGGCGAAATTAACTATATAGATACTACGAATGATATACATATTAATCAGCTTGTTGATGATCTACGTGATATTAGTAATAGCAATAATGAAGAACCCGATCCTCCAGAAACGTTGTTGACAAGGTTAAAAAACTACTTTGTGAAGCATCGCATTAGGGTAATTTATGTGTCAATAATAGTCTTAATGTTGGCGATAATCACTCCATATGTGTTAGTTGATAAAAATAAACTTTTCTATGTGAATGGTATATTTTTTGATATGATATATGTTGAGGGTGGAACATTTTTTATAAGAGATAATTCTGAAGATAAAGGTAAACAAAAATATAATATTACATTAAGAGATTACTATATTGGAGAAGCGGAGGTTACACAAGGATTATGGAGGGCTGTAATGGGAGAAAATCCAAGTTTCTTTCGTGGAGAGAGAAAACCAGTAGAATGTATATCATATAATGATTGTATGGCTTTTGTAAAAGAATTAAACGATTTAACAAAAGATTCTCGTCCCAAAGGGTTTGAATTTCGGCTTCCGACAGAGATGGAGTGGGAGTTTGCTGCTCGGGGGGGAGTTAAACGAAGAGATTTTAAATATAGTGGCAGTAATGATATTGCAACTGTTGCATGGCATAATGAAGAGTTAATCAATAAAGATTTTGGAGATAATGGTATATCGGTCAAAACTAATATAAAAGATACTCATAATGTTTGTCAAAAAACATGTAACGAGTTATTGTTATATGATATGAGTGGCAATGTTTGGGAATGGTGTTATGATTGGTATGCAGATTATTCACCTAATATGAATTGGCAAACAGATCCTCAAGGTCCATTATATGGTAAATTTAAGGTATTACGTGGAGGAAGTTGCTCTAGTAATAAGGAAAATTGTAATGTTACGTCTAGATTTTATGCAAATCCGGATACTAAGGATTTTACTTATGGACTACGATTGGTCTTAGGAAGACAATTAAAATATAATTCTAATAAATAGATGTGTTATCATATTGTGAGGTTATGGCGGAAGAATATAAGTACTACGCATTCATCAGCTACAAGCGAGAAGATGAGAAGCAGGCGAAGTGGCTACAGAACAAGTTGGAACACTATAAGTTGCCGACAGTTGTTCGCACAGAAAATCCGTCTTTGCCGGAAACTATATATCCGATTTTTCGTGATACTACTGATTTAAGTGGTGGATTTCTTGCCGGAGCTATTGAGGATGCCTTGAAATCATCTAAATATTTGATTGTAGTTTGTTCTCCTCGTGCAGCACAATCGCAATGGGTGTGTAAAGAAGTTCAGTATTTCATAGATTCCGGTCGTGAAAAATATATAATTCCATTCATTATTGATGGCGAACCTAATTCGAAAAACATAGCAGAAGAATGTTTCCCGGAAAATCTTCGAAACCTTTCCGGAGAAAAAGAAATATTAGGGATAAACATATCTGAAATGGGACGTGATGCTGCAGCTATTAAGGTTGTTGCAAGAATGTTTGATTTGCGTTTTGATACCCTTTGGCAACGATACGAGCGTTCAAAAAAGATTAAACGGATTCAACTTTATTGTTTAAGTCTTCTTGTCGCGATAATTGGTCTGGTTGTCGGAGCGATATTTATTTATCAAAATGGGCAAATATCAAATAAAAACGTTGAAATACAAAATCAAAATAAACTTCTTGAAATTAAGAATGATAGCCTAAAAATAGCTTTCTTGAATTTAGCAAAAGCGAAAGAAGATATAGAACAAAGAAACCAAGCTCTCACAAAATCGCGTGACAGCATCGTCTCAATAAATAGCAAATTAATTGAAAGTAATATATTTCTTGATATTGAACGGAAAAATGTCACCAAGAAGACAATAGAAGTTTTAAAAGAACAAATGAAATTAGTTGCAGAACAAGCTGAATCAATGTATCAAGATGGGCGAGTTTTTCCAGCTTATAATTATATTAAGCCATTTGCTGAAAAGATTATAGAAAAAGAATATCCATATTCTCCTCAAATAGCATCTTTGCTATATAAAATAAGAAGGCACTTATCTAATAGAGGGTTTAAAATTGTAGATAAAGTATATATGTCATATAATGATTCTATATATCTAAGTCCCGATTTAAGATATAATGTGTACGCAGAAGAAGGTAAATTTTATGTTTATGATTTTTATAATCAATTGACATCTGTTTTGCCAGGAGAAGAAAGGATAGAAGAAATAGATGTACAATTTAATGAAAACACTATATTTTATCGTGGAATAGGACCATGTTATTGGTATAATTTTCAAGATAAAAAACTTGAAAATAGTGGGTTATATGATTATGAGTATTTGGAAGATTATGAGTTGCCATGTAGGCAAAAGCCTAATATTATTCCTTTTAATATAGCAAGGGGATATGATGAAAATTTAGATTACTTAATTGAGGATGTGGAGCATGAAAATAAAGACTCCAATTTAAATGATTTATACATATTTATTTCAAAATCAGGAAAAGAGGTTGTAATAGGTGATAAATTATATTCATCTCGATATTTAGATACGACTTCGGATAATGTAGATTTAAATCTTAGACAAATGAGTCCGGTAGAACCTAAATCAATAAAGACGATTAATTACAATGGAGAAGAATATTATTTAATTGATAAAAAAGGGCATATAGAATTATATCAAAGGTATCAAATGGTTAGTGACGAATTATTAATTAAAAATTTAAATAATCACACGTATAAAACCATTTGTCCATTTTTTGCCTATATTAGGAGTAATGGACTTGAATATTTAGAAACTGGGTATATAATTAGTGATTCCGAAATTCTATGTGTCGCTGGTCAAGGACAACATTGTATTTATGATATAAATACCAATACTCGAAGAAAATTCCAACATCGAAATAATTTCGCATCTTGTCATGCTTTTGAATACGTTCAGGGTTCAGGTATAATAAATAATAATATTCTATACGACGTTCGAGTTAGTCAACAAATCACATTGTATGATATAAAATCAGGATTAGTTATAAATGAATACGATGTATCACCAACTTATCATTTAGAAGGAAATTATTTATGTGATGTTATAAAATTAGGCAATAACCAATTAGCATTTAAATTTGATAATGGGAAATATATGTTATTTACTCTACATGATAGATTGCAATTGATGAAATTAGATGTCGAACGAATAGATAAATATTGGGAACTCTAAATATGAAAGCTATGTCATTATTAATAGGATTAATTATTATAGGTCTTATAATGGCTGTTATTCCAACATTCGTATGGAGCAAGAAATATGGCAAAAAGTATATTAGTGCAGATATGTTGCCTATACGAAAGAAATATAGGATATGTTTATCGGTAGGTTTTCTATTATTTACGGTTGCCGGTTTGACTTTAATAGAAATGATGGGATTGGTAGATAGCTATTTCGAATTGTGGTTTATAATTCCTGGTATAATTATGGCTCAAAACAGAATGTTATTTGAGCCATATCACACCTCAGAAATTGTATCCGAATTAGATAATTTTTGTTTATATCTACGCCCATTTGACTTATCAACTAAAGCTGTTGGCTATTGGGCTAAAGGTGGATTATATATTCCGGAATCATTAGAAAAAATTTTATGTGGTGAAATTAATAAACGAATAGCTAAAACATATTGTATAGGAGACCCGAATTCTGCAATGCCTACGACATTAAGTACATCCGGTATATATGCTTCCGATGCGGAATGGAAATCTGTAGTAGGTAGAATGGCAAACAATAGTAAACTGATTTTATTGCGTGTAATGGATACTGATGGTTGTAAATGGGAGTTAAATTATTGTATAAATCAATATATAGATAAAACTATTTTTTTAATTGCAGAAGAAAAACATATCCTATTATTACAAGATTATATAAAAAACATTCATGTTGAATTGCCAAATGTAGCAATTCTTAATAATGGATGTGTTGCTCTCTACCTTGATATTGCATCCAATCAATGGAATGCAATTGTTTTGAAAAATATATCAGACATCCGATTAATGATAAAAAATTATATCAGAGGTCATAATGATATAAAACAAGAAATAAATTTGTCGGAAATAATTAAATATCCATTTAAGAAAATGGATATACCTTCAAAATGGGCACATATAGTTTCGTTATGGTTTCAACCTTTTTGGTATCTAACTTTTAATAAATGGCCAAAAGTTTGGAATATAGTTTTTATTGTGGATATCCTATTGTTTTGGTGTGGTGGATTTATATTAAGTATATTCTGTAATGATTTCTTATATTTTATTATTGGAGCAATCATTGGTGTTCTGCCATGGTTTTGGCTTGCACCACGTGTCACTACCCGATTTAATACATGGGGTAGTGTTTATTTGTCCCGTTTGGGAAATATAACTCTTTGTAAATGGATTATTTTATTCACATTGTTGTCAACTGTTGTATCAGTGTGTATAGAATTATCAAAAGACAATTTAGAGCGAGCAAAAGAATTTGCAAAATATGTTTTGGTAGAGGAGAATGGTTATCAAGAATATTGTGCTTTAGAAACAGAAGTTGATAGTTTGTATAATGATATATACACAGATAACAATGTAAGAATAAATGCATGGGGATATATCAATGCTGTGCATGCCAATGATAAAACGAAAATGGAACAATATGCCGAAGGATTCTATGATTCTGTTTTAGCAGTTGATGAGACACAGTTTAAAGGGTGGGTAATTATGCATAAATTTCAACATTTGTCATCATCCGGCATGTATGAGGAGAATTTATGTATGATTCTCACAGATGAAAATTATGAAGAATATATAATTTTATCGCTTGATGAAAATGATAGACATATCAATTTTTTTGAAACGGAGGAAATTATAGATGAGATTATATCTGAATTTAATAAAGCTTTAGATAATTAAGAAACAAGATAAGAATATGATAGGAAGAGCGATAGATAGCGTTAAGGCGGTGGCTGATATGGCGATGGTTGGTCAGCATAAGGTGATGGTGGAGTGCTTGGCTAATAGTGCTTCGTTGGAAAAGGCAAATTCAGAACTCTGTTATTGGATAGGGCAATTGTTTAATCCGGATGGAGCAAATTGTCTATTAGCGTGGAACGTCTGGTTTTTCGCCGGGTTAGTAGTCTTTATATTGCTGTGTGTAGTATTTAGATCGACGTGGAAGAGGGTGGTGGATTTTCTGTCGCATCGCTTATTGATAGCCTCGTTAATGGTGCTTATAGCCGGCTTTTGGGTTTATACATGGGGGTACTACAATCCTGAATTGGGGTGGTATTCGGTGATTCCACGCTCGGTGATTTCGTCGTTTAAGATGTTTGTGGTGGCGCATGATTTGGCGCGTGTCGATAAGGAATTGTTTACCAACGATTTTTATATGGCGTGCTTCTCTATTACGCATTTCTTGGCTGCATTTTTGACGTTTTTGGCAATATTTAAGTTGGTTGGCTTTAGATTGTTTTCAGAGTTGCGACTATGGTTGCTCAGTATAAAATTCTTGTATCGTGGTCAAAAAACTATCCATGTATTTTGGGGTATAAACGAGGAGTCGTTGTTGCTCGCCGAGAGTATAAAGGCGAGAGGTGAAAAGGATAGCGCGATAAAAGATGACCGAATTATCTTTGTGAATATCGAAAAAGATAGTGCCGACATGCCTCGCCAAAAGGCAACGTTGGCAAGTGTGATAGATGTTGTGACGCTCAGAAATAAAGAACTTGAACGTCTCGATAAGATAGATGCTTTGGTGGATAATTGTCATAATGGTCCGTCAAGTGTGCAGCCGTCGGAAAATCGTGAGGACGAGTTGCCTACTGATGTTTTCGGGTCGTTGCGCCTAAGAGTGTTGCGAAAGATTGTAGCTCGTGCCGAAGCTGTCAATTTCTATCTACTATCCGACGATGAGGAGCAGAATGTGTCGGGTGCTTTAAATCTTCAGAACGATAAGACGGTGACAAGTCGCGACAAAGTGAAGATATACGTCCATGCTCGCAAAACGATAAACGCTGAACTATTTGATACCTACGCTCAATATGTTGAGCACGATGATAAGAAACCAAGTGTGAAGCTTGTCGATTCTGCCTATAAATCGGTAAAGAGGCTTAAGGAGATTGATGGCTGCTTGCCGGTGGATTGTGTCGAATATGATTATAGAACCGGGCTTGTAAGCTCGCCTTTCACTTCTTTGATTGTGGGCTTTAATGCGACGGGGCAAGAGGCTTTCAAATACCTCTATGAGCATGGCACGTTTATCGGACCGAACAAAGAAAAGTTGCCATTTAAATGCTATGCAGTCGATCAAAATATGACCGCAATAGAGGGTATTATCACCAGCAAAGTCGGATATGTTATAGACAGCAAGGAGTTGGAACTGATTAATGCCGAAGTTAACTCTAAGGTGTTTTGGGACAAGGTGGAGTTGATAATCAATGATTTGAATTATGCAGTGATTGCGCTTAATAATGATGAACTTGGATTGCAACTTGCAGTCAATCTGTTCAAGCTCGCATTGCGAAAGCGTGACAATAAGTTGCCACTTAAGATTGCACTTAGGTGCTACGACAGTCGCAATATTCGAATGATGCATAAGGTAGAGAAAAATCTTAACGAGTCGATTAAAGTTAAAGATAGTAAAAAAGATAGTGGAATACATGTTTCGTTGACGGTCTTTGGCGACCAAAGCAAGATATTCGATTATGAGTCAGTGCTTAGCGATTCTTCGCTTGAGAAAGCTAAGGTGTATAATCTGGAGTATGCTAAAACTTCCGGAGACGGATTTGAAAACTCTGCTGAAAAGCAATGGCAGGCAAGTTTCGGATCGGAAGCTGTTAATAAATTATTAGGAAAAGATGCATCACGCGGCTCGTTGTATCATGCTAAGTATGAATTGCTTTGCCAAATTGAACAGAATTTTGCAAACGTGGCACATGCTAAAACTAAGTTGCGACTTATGGGCATTGACAAGGATTTAACCAAGTTAAACGCCTTGCTGGATGTTATAAGGAATAGAGAACCCGGGAAGACGGATTATAAATGCAATAATGCAGAATATGCCGAGTTGCTTCATAATATGGCTCTTCTCGAGCATGAACGATTTATTTCAGCTCGACATCTGAAAGGATTTATACAAGATCCGAATAATAAAGAAGCGCCCCAAAAGGATTTCGTAAAGAAATATCATGATTGTTTGTGCGCATTTTCGAAATTGGAGGAGTCGACTCAGTCGTATGATAATAACGTTATAGATACCACTCTCCGATTAGAGGCAGAAGAACCAAAGAAAAAATCCTCTGAAGGTGATAGAAATGGTTGATGAAATGTTTCTATATAAGAAACTTTAAACTGATTTAGAAATGAAAAAGAATTATGAACCGCAACCGATGGACACGAGCGATGTCAAGTTGCCTGAAGAGTTAAATGCCTTGGTGGAACACATGGCGAAGAATGTTCACGAAGTGTGGGCAAAGAGTCGCATGGACCAGGGTTGGGTGTATGGTGACGAACGCAATGATACGCTCAAGACTCACCCATGCTTGGTGGCATACGAGGAGCTTCCCGAGGTGGAGAAAGCGTATGACCGTGACACAGCTCTTGAGACACTAAAGCTAATCAGCAAGTTGGGATTTAAAATCACCCAAGGGTAAAATCTGCTATAAACCTTCCGACTATGGGTGGAGGGAGATGGCGGTGATGAGACGGTCGGGTGTTCCGGGTTCTCGGCGCCAACTGTGGAATACGGGGATTTTGTTTTCGCTTGTTGTCGATTGGTTAGGGTTGCTGTTGCCACGTGAGTTTGCAGTCTCAATTGTGCATTGATCAATGGTTTTGCGAAGAAGGTCGTTATCTTCTGATATTGAGCTTAATGAGTGGCGGGTACACGGTGATGAGGTGTTGATGTTATGGGATGTCAAACCTTTGTTAATCATGCGTTTGAAGTTCACCTTGACAAGGTCGAGGTGTGGCTTTGTTTCAGTAAATTTGTTTTCGGTCAGAGGGTCGATGAAGTCGTCGTAAGTGATGCAATCGGCAAATCCGGCATCGATGAATTGTTGCGCAAGAGCAAAATCTATTTCATAGCATTGGCGACAAATCGAAGGACCGAAGCAGGCAAATATGTGAGTAGGGACGGAACCTTTATCGATAAGCATATCAATGGCATTATCAACGATGCCGTTGATTGTTCCTTTCCACCCTGCATGTATGGCAGCGACAGCTTTAATGTCATCGGCATAAAGCAATATCGGTACGCAGTCGGCAGTGCGAACTCCGATAGCAATGTTCGGCGTGTCGGTGATCAGTGCGTCAGTGTCAGGAAGAATCGGTGATGGCTTTGAGTCGGGACTTTCAAGAGCTATTTTATCGGTAATCCACACGACATTAGAGGTGTGTGTCTGCATCGGCATTATGAGTTTCTGCCTTTTGCAGAAATCGACTTCTTGCAGTGGTACGCAGGAAGAAAAAGCTGCATCCACATTTTTATGCAGATGCAGTTTGTTCCATATTTTTGATGAATGATTTACTGCTGTCATTATCTGTCGGGATTGACAGAAGATTCTTCTTCCCAGAATTCGTCGTTCCAATCTTCGTCTGTCAACAACAAGTCCTCATCGTCATCGATAGGTTCAGGCTCGAAAATGAAGTCGTCTTCCTCTTCGACACGATGACGAATATCAAGCGGACGGTGAGTGATAGTAGAAACGATTTTATTGCTTTCATCGTTGATCTCACGCCAAAGCAAATCTTTGAGCTCAGTGAGACCGAAGCCTGTCACAGACGAAATGAAAACTGTCTGAACTCCTTCCGGCAACTCATTCATCATCTCTTCTCTCAATTCATCATCAAGCATATCCGACTTTGTAATTGCAAGAATACGGCTCTTGTCCATTAACTCAGGGTTAAACTCGCGCAATTCGTTGAGCAGAATTTCGTAGTCCTTTTTGATGTCGTTAGTGTCAGCCGGAATCATAAATAGGAGCACAGCATTGCGCTCGATGTGTCGCAAGAAGCGCAGACCGAGACCTTTTCCTTCGCTTGCGCCTTCGATGATGCCCGGTATGTCAGCCATCGTGAACGATCTGCCGTCGCGATATTGCACGATGCCGAGACTTGGCTCCATGGTAGTGAACGGATAGTCTGCGATTTTTGGGCGAGCAGCAGAGATAGACGATAGGAGAGTGGATTTTCCGGCATTAGGGAAGCCTACAAGACCGACGTCGCCAAGCAATTTCAATTCGAGCACGACAGCCTTTTCGATTGCCGGCTCACCCGGTTGGGCATAGCGTGGCGCTTGATTTGTCGGAGTCGCAAAATGGCAATTGCCAAGCCCGCCTTTTCCTCCTCTCAATAGTTTTATCTCTTGATTGTCTTCTGTGACTTCGCAAAGAAATTCACCTGTCTCGGCGTCGAAGACTGTAGTGCCGATTGGCACTTCTATGATGCGGTCCTCGCCGTCTTTACCAAACGAACGATTTGCACCGCCGCTTTGTCCGTCGGTAGCAAAAATGTGTCGTTGATAGCGCAGGTGTAGCAAAGTCCAGATGTTGCGATTGCCATGAAGGATGATGTGACCACCACGACCGCCGTCGCCACCGTCGGGGCCACCCTTAGGCACATATTTGGCTCTGTGATAGTGGCGAGAGCCGGCACCACCTTTGCCTGAGCGACAAAGTATTTTTACGTAATCAATGAAATTCGATTCTGCCATTTGCTTGTAGTTTTTTAGTGTTTCAACTTATCGGAAGTCCGGTCGAGTCATAAGTTCGCTTGCGTATTTAAAATCTTCAGGAGAACCAATGTCAATCCATGTTCCGTTGATTCTGAAATGACTGACTTTTCGTCCGTCGGCGATCAATTGCTCTATGAAATCGGGAGCATCGAGGTATTCACCCGATTTAATTTTGTCGAGCATTTGACGGCGTATGATATATATTCCGGCGTTAGCCAGATAGTTGTGGGTCGGTTTTTCGATCAATCCTTTGACGCTATCTAAATCATGGTCGATTATCGCAAACGGGATTGAGACAGTGTAGGGTATAACTGCCATAGTCAGGTCTGCTTCGTGTTCGATGTGCCAAGCAAACATATCCTCATAGCTGAGCGTAGTCAGCAGGTCGGAGTTCATCACAAGCACATGGTCGTGCTTGAGGTCGTCGATGAGAGCCACCGAGCCGATAGTGCCGAGGCGTTTGGGCTCAAGGATGCATTTGATTTCAGCGCCGGAGCGAGGTTGACTGAAGTGAGACTCTATTTGCTCATGCAGATAGTTGACAGTCACAAAAATATTATCGACGCCATTGCGTATAAGTTCATCGACGTTGTAGTCTATGATTGCTTTGTTGCCAATCTTAAGCAGAGGCTTTGGCGTTTCAAGAGTCAGCGGACGAAGTCGCTCTCCACGTCCTCCTGCCATAAGCACAGCATCCATGGGCAGCAAATTGATTGTTGTTCGCAAGTCGATCGCATCGATTATACGATTTTCGCTGTCGATTATCGGGATAAGATTTATTTGACTTCTCTTCAGCTCGCGAAGATAGCGAAAATTGTCGGCATCAGAGCGTAAGAAGCGAAAGTTGCGATACATTATTCTTTCTATCGGCGTGTCTAACGCATAATCGGCTATCAGCCCCCTTCTGACGTCGCCGTCAGTCAGAGTGCCAACCATTTTGTTGTCATTGTCAATGACAAATAATGTCATTATATCTCCCGACAAGGCATTGAGCGATTTGAGAGCATCCTTGAGAGGAGAATGTTGATAAATGAGGTGTCTTGAAATATCCACCTTACCTTTAGAGGTGATTGCGTTATTTTTCATACCCGATAATTTGACTGCAAAGTTACAACAAATTAAGCTAACTACACGAAATTTAAGCGATTTTTATTTCGTTTCTCGTTTAGACGTTCCCTTAAATCTGTCGCAATTATTTTGTGTAGGCATTGCTTATTAGCTCAATTTCATGCGAGGGAAAGCGTCGATAAAAGATTCCGGCGTAATATTGATAATCTCGACGTTACGACTTTTGGCATAATCGGCAATATCAAAATAAGAGCGAAAAGCAATATAAAGACTTTGAAGAATCTGATGCAAAGGATATTTATGATATTCTGTTGCCACACGCTTCTTTTCCTCTTCGTTGTCTTGATAGAAGTGGGGCTGAATGCTTACAACGCGATTGTCTTCGTCAACCCACAATGTTTGTGTCCATGAATGGTCGGCGCCTGCGACATAGACTCGGCGATAACCCGAATTTATGGCAAGCATTATCGACGGAATCAATACATTTCGAGGACGTGGCATCCCAAGTCCAAGACGATAAATCAATTGTGATAAACCTTTAAATCCTTCTACGGGAGTCAGGTTGTAAAAACATATTTTTATGTTTGACTTTAAATTTGCCAAAAGAGCAAACTTTCGTTGGCTGACAGGTATATACAGGGTCATATTCCATGTCGCGGACGATATGTTGTCCCATAGCTTGGCGACATTGGGATCTGTAGAAACGCCATTGAAGAAATGAGGGTCGGCAAGCACATAGCCTGTCGGACAAAGGTCGAAAAAAATCGGCGCATTTGCGGCAAAATTCACAGCAATGCGATCGCGAGCCATCAAAAAATCGTTATGTTCAGAAATAGTCTTGTTCAACGAAGGTCCATTGCCAAGCACCACAACTTCTTTTCCGTTGCGCTTCGCTGCCTTTTGGGTCGGTTTTGACAATAAAACGACCTTTATTACGGAAGCAAGTGATGCTCCAAACTTAGACAATGAGTCAGACACTTTTTTAATCATTGAATTCATAAGGATAGTCTTTTGAACGTCGTGCAATAACATCTATTGTGTCATAAAATTTCAAGCCAGTCTTTTCTGTCAATCGAGCATTAGAGAAAGTCAATGACGATGTCAAGGTTGAGAGTTTGTCGGAGTTGAGCAATTTTCCAAATCCCGGCAATATATCGCCCAATTTGGCACCTATTTTAAGTAATTTGAGAGGGCAATGCACTATTCTTTTGTTCTCGCCGCAATTAGCAGCCATGGCATCACCAAGTTCGATTACGCTATGGTTGTAACCGTCAGATACGTTATAGATTCCTCCTTCTTTGAAAGTCAATCGACACGCTTTTGCTACGTCATCAGCCATGACAATGCTGCGACGTGCCTGATTTCCTCTGATGTGGAAATACCTTCCTTTGACAATGGCATCAAACATTTCTGCCGCTTTACCCGATACGCCATTTCCGAAAGTCAATGCCGGTCGAAGAATCGTAAGTACTACACCCTTATCGGCACACCACTTCTTCAATTCGTTTTCTGCTGCCAATTTGGATTTGCCATATTCTGTGACAGGGCGCAAAGGATAGTCTTCAGTCACATCATTGCCTTCAGTTAATCCATAAACGGATAGCGAACTGATTTGCACAAAATAGCGTGGTGGATTTTGCTCCAAAGCGTTTAGCAAATTGGTGGTTCCACGATAATTGACCTCATTGGCTGATGCCTCTGAGGTTGTGCCGGCACAATGCACCACAATATCATATCGGGTTGTTAATTTTATGCAGCCGGTAATGTCAGCCACTATATCATTCTGCTCACTGCGACCAAGTTTGTCAATCTGCATGTCGGCAAACTCTTTGCATATATAGCTTCCGATCATGCCTGTTGCGCCGGTCACGAGCATTCTCATTTTATCTTGGTTTACTGTTTGCATTTTATCATTAATGTTTGAAAGTGTAAAGATAGCGCTTAAAAATCGAAATCCACCTACATTTCTGATTATTTTGTCGCAAAGCGCGTCTTTTTTCCTTGATATTGGTGAAAAGTATGTGGCGCAAAGAAGTGGAAAGTCCGCCCATGCTCATTGCGACAATACATCTTTCGACGTATAATGTTTTTACTCGGTTGACCAAAATCAGTCGTACCATTAATTCAAAATCCGCGGCTATGAGATAGTCTGTGGCATAGAGCCCATGACGAAGAAATATATTGCGTTTGATGAATGTGGCAGGGTGGGGAGGTGCAAAAAAATCAAGTAATGACTTGCGACAGAAATGCTTGGCAGAATATTTGCGTACAGTCAGTGAAGGCTTTTGAGCGCGAAAATATCTGACATCTCCATAGACTAAATCAGCGTCAGAGGTCATAAATGCTTTTGCAACCTGTGCCAATTCGTCGCCTGTCTCATACATATCATTGGCATGGAGGGTCGCAATCACATCGCCATTGGCGTATGAAATTCCCTCATTGAGTGCACCATAGATACCACTATCGGATTGCTGATGTATCACTTTTACCGGATATGCAGCCCGCAGAGCATATTCTTCGGCTATCTTCCAAGTGCCATCTGTTGAGCCGCCATCGACAATAATATGCTCGATGTCGGAATAGCTTTGCTTCTTGACGCTCTCAAGTGTCGCAGAGATGCTCTTTGCCTCATTCAAACAAACAGTTATTATTGAAATTGTCATATCCGTTATAATTTTAAGAACCAATAAGAGAAACCCAATGCTGCAATTAAGCTTGTGATATAGACGGTTGAAAATGTTTTGGCTGATTTCACAGGCAGGCTGCCGTCGGCTATCGATTGTGCAAATCGCAGTGCCAATGGAACGCATAAAGGGATAAAAGGCAAATAGTAGCGTGCTACAGAGCCTGCCGATGCGAATGCCACAGCAAGGTAGCACAATACAATCCATAATGCCCAGCGACTCATTCCTCCGTCGGTTTTTCGCCACCATAGCAACAATAGAAAGCCAAGCGACAATCCTCCCAGCAGATACCAGCCGACAGCGATATGCGGATACCAATAAAACCCTCCAAGATGTAAATCTCGTGAGAAATTCCATGGAAATGGAGGAAAATATTGTGCAGCTGCAGTCAATGGCAACAATGCAACTCGCTCAATCATGCTTTTGCTGTAATAGCCGGAGACCAAAGACGAATATCGTTCAAGATTAGGGACATTGTCGAGCATATCCTGTGTCGTTTGTTCAGAATATTTCTCGCTTAACAAAAGACTATCGGGATTGCTCCTCAGACCTTGTCCTCCGATAGAAATAGCTATTGATAACGCTACAGCTGCAACGCCGGCATATCGTTCTTTTCTGCAGCGCGAAGTCGCTAAAATGATTATTGCGCCGAGTGCAATAAACCATCCGATAGGGCTCTTTAACAGAGCAAGCAAAATGCCACCGCATATAAATGAAACTCCGGCATAGCAATCAATCCGATGCTTTGCGATTCGTGCAAAAGCATATCCGCAACACACCACACCAAACGTCACGCATATATCTTTTAACATAACAGTGCCGTAGAAAATGATTGAACTGACGGCAGCCGTCAGCAATGCTCCCCAAAATGCCGTCCTCTTGGTGTCGTTTGTTTTCATCATCAACATCGCGATAGCTCCACTCATTGCGATTACGCCCAAAGCGAAAGCCATGTTGAGTTGCAAAGCAAATGCGAGGTTGACTCCTGCAAGACTGAACAAAGTGCCTATCATCATAGGGTAGCCTTTGTTGACATAGTGCACCTCCCCGGTTGTGAAATATTCCATTGCCGACTCATAGTCGCGACTTGCATCAGAGACGACTTCCCAGCCTAATCCCGGCAGTTCAAAGTTGCCGTTTTCTATAACGTAAGTCGTGAGATTTTGAGTGATGCCGAATGACATCACCAAAGCAGAACCGAGCAAGAGCAAGCCGAAGCGTTGGCTCCAACCGTTTAGTAATATTCGGCTCAATACGGCAGGCACAGAGTAAGCAATCACAAAGCCTAAGGTTATCTCAGCCCAATGTGTCTCCCCAAAACGAGCACTTAGCAACATGACCACAAGGAATGTTGCTATATGTATCCACAAAAATATTTTATCGCGTTTTTGCTTCATTATTTAGCGATTGCTTAATGTCGTGAGGGCAGAAAGCATCTGAGGAATGTCGGTGACGATTAATGAGCGATCGACACGTCGTCCTCGTGCGAAAATCGATTCGTTGGTTGATGCTAATTGAGCGATTGTGGCATCATACATGCCGTTGTGGTTAACAACCACTATCGGTCGGTCGGCATTTGCATCGCGTGTCTCCATAACCATCATGTCTGACAGAGTGGAAATCCATTCGTCAATAGTCCCAATACCACCGGGCAATACGACAAAAATGTCGCCAATCTCAATCATCTTGCCTTTGCGCTCATTGAGGTTGGCAGTAAGTATTACCTTGTCGCACAACTCGTCGGCGCGATGACTGAATATCTCAGGCACAACACCGATTATGTCAGCTCCGGCATCGTGAGACGCTTGGGCTACGGTGTGCATCAATCCGGCATAAACGCCTCCATAGACCAATGTGTGACCATTCTCTCCAATCCACTTTCCGAGCGATGTCGCTATCGCTTCATATTCAGCACCCAAGTCTGCTCTTGAGCTACAATATACTACTATGTTCATATCTTAATTGTTGTTTTATGCCACAAATTTAATCAATTTCCGATACTATCGGCTCTAATATTAAATAAATCTGACTATAATCTCATTTTTTTTAGTAACTTTGCGATGTAATTACATGTTAGGATAAGTTTACGCAAATAATAATCTATAATCTATTTTAGTTATGAAGAAAATTTTTACACTTTTATCGCTTATCGTGGCGTTCGTCAGCTTCAATGCAAACGCCGATTGCTACATGGTGGGCGAAGTGAATGGTAGTTTTTGGAGTCCTCAAAAGGGTACTCAATTGCCTGAGACATCGACTGCAGGTATCTATTCAGGTGAAATCGAAGTTACAGGCAATGGCTACATTGGTGTAGCTGACATGCTTTTGACCAAAGATGACTGGAATTATTTCAATGCAAATTGTCGTTACAACGCTTCGTCAAAGGACCTCCCTGTCACTCTCGATACAGAGATGCCTATGACAAAGGGTGGCTCAGACAACTCTTGGAAGGCTACTCCTGGACGTTACACTGCGACAGTCAATTTCAACAACAAGACTTTGAAGCTCACATCATTGGGTGAAGGTGGCGGTGGTACTGTCACTCCTGCAAATCATACATTCTGCATGGTCGGCTCTCACACTTCTCTCGGTTGGGACCTTAATGCTGCTCCTCAACTAACAAATAATGGCGACAACACATGGAGCATCTCACTCAGCGACCTCTCAGGCGAATTTCAGATCGTTCGCAACAAGGATTGGAATCAATCATGTCGCTCCAACGGCGAGGCTATCATTCCGGGCGTGGCATACGTGCCAATGTTTGGCAATGGTGGTGAAGACAGCAATATAAAACTCGGCGATGGTATCTCTTACAACAATGTGACCATCACAGTCACAGAGACAGGCACCAATGCTTATTCTATCCTTATGACTGCCGACGGACAAGGCACTATCGATCCTGTCATTTCGACTTATACACTTGTCGGTGAAATCAACAATTGGACCAACGACGCTTCAGCGCCTACATTTGTAAGCCAAGGCGACGGCGTATATACTCTCTCACTCGAAGAACTTTCTGGTCAATTCCTCATCCTTCGCGACATGACTTGGACAAAGGCTTGCCGTTCAAACGGCTCTACACTCATCCCTGACGAGCCTTACACCCCTGCTTTCGGCGATGGTGGCGAAGACAGCAACATCTCACTCCTTCCGGGCGTAATCTACAAGAATGTGACAATCACTCTTACCGACAAAGGTGGCAACAACATCTCAATTCTCATGCATGCAGAAGACACAGGTAAGGTGGAAGCCCCTGTGGCAGATTATTTCTTGGTGGGCGAACTCAATGGATGGGTTAACGACGCTACTGCGCCAAAATTTGTTGATAACGGCGATGGTGTATATATCATCAGCCTTGAAGAATTGAGTGGCGACTTCCTCATCCTCCGCGACAACGATTGGACTAAAGCACTCCGCTCAAACGGTTCAGCTATCCAACTCAATCAGGTTTATGTGCCAGCATACGGCGATGGTGGCGAAGACGGCAACCTCTCACTTCCTCTCGGATTTATCTACAAGGGCGTAGAAATTACCCTCACATACATCGGTACAGACTCTTACACAATCCTCGTAACAGCAGAAAACACTGAAGAAACTGAAATGCCTGCCGATACATTCACATTGGTCGGCACAACCACAGGTTGGGATTTAGGCATGGCTCCTCAGTTCAACTATATGGGTGACAAGACATGGACTCTTTACCTTGAAGAACTCTCAGGCGAATTTAAAGCCGTACGCAACAACGATTGGGCTCAAGCTCTTAACTCAAACGGCTCAACATTCACTGCCGATGCTCTTTACACTCCTTTCTTCGGACAAGGTGGTGAGGATAGCAATATAAAGCTTCCTGAACTTACTCTTTATAAGGGCGTGAACATCACAATCACTGAAACTTCAGCCGACAATTACACTATCTATATGACAGCAGAGTCAAGCGAGACAATCACCCCTCCTGCTGACGCATTTGCTATTGTCGGAGAATTCAACAACTGGGACATCTATGCTGCACCACAATTCACCTATAACGGCGATGATACATGGAGCATCACGCTCGACCAACTCTATGGTCAATTCCTCTTGGTGCGTAACGGAGAATGGAATCAAGCACTCCGTAGCAATGGCTCAGGTATCGAACTTGGCACTCCATACACCCCTGCATTTGGCGACGGCGGCGAAGATAGCAATATTGCTCTCCCTGCCGACAAGACTTATATCGGCGTAGATATTACTATCACTAAGACCGGCACAGACTCTTATACAATATTAATCAATGCTGAGAAAGAAGTTGGCGATGATGAGGCAATCTATGAATTGACAGGCGATTTCAACGACTGGGAACTCGGTACAGCTTATTTCACAAAGACAGAAGAAGGAGTCTATACATTGTCTCTTGACGAGTTTAGAGGTCCCGGCTTCAAGGTGATTAAGAATGGCTCATTTGAACAACAATATGGAGCAAACTACACAGCAGAAGTATTCTCTGAAGGTACAGTATATCATCTTTCTCCACTTAGCAGCGATGCAGAGATTATCTACACTGATGGCGAAATATATACTAATGTGACTTTCATGCTCACAATTGATGAAGAAGAAATGGCAACAATCCTTATGACCGGCACAGTAGGTATTGAGGGTGTTGAAGCTGAGCAAGAAGCTGAATATTTCAACCTTCAAGGTATCAAAGTCAGCAATCCGACAAAAGGAGAACTTTACATTGTTCGCAAAGGAAACAAAATCATAAAATCTATCTTAAAATAAGACTTTTTAGAGTCGCTAACCTAATCTGATGATGAAGCCCGAATAAACTTCGGGCTTCATCTTTTTTTAGACGTATAGGTCAAATTGCACGCTGAAAAAATGGATGTGCTGGCTCATGGCTTAGTAGGACATTCATCATCGGAATTGCTATTTTGTGCTGCACATGGTGGACGATGTGAGTGATACCCCGATGTGGGTATTCACGACATTCCGGGACTTGCCACGCAATGAAATGAGACAATAAAAGCTTACAGCATGTTTGCCGGACAGTAATAAAATTCTTTTGGTTTTGGGTTATAAAAGAAAAGGTCGTTCATGCTATTGACATAAACGACACAGTTTTTATAATGTATGTTTAATGTATTATTCTTTGAAAATCAATGCTGTTGCGTAAGCAGAAATGCCTTCGCGACGTCCTGTGAACCCAAGTTTTTCGGTGGTTGTTGCTTTGATTGACACGTCATCAATATCGACCTTCATTATGCCTGCCAAGAGAGTCTGCATAGCAGGTATGTGAGGGTTGATTTTCGGAGCTTCAGCGCAAATGGTAATATCGACATTGCCAATTTTGTATCCTTTGTCGTCAATTAGTTTTACGACCTCTTGCAATAGATTTTTACTGTCAGCACCTTTATATCGAGGGTCCGTATCAGGGAAGTGATAACCTATGTCGCGAAGAGCAGCAGCGCCAAGCAGTGCATCGCATAAGGCATGGATTGCAACATCGGCGTCACTATGACCGAGAAGTCCATGTGTATGTTCTAATTTGATTCCACATAGCCATAAGTCACGTCCTTCGACAAGTTTATGGACATCAAATCCAAGTCCTGTTCTGAATTTGCAAGCACTCATATCAATTGCAATTAGGTTGAGATTATCTTCGTTTTCCAATCAGGTCCTTAAGTCCGTCCATGTCAAACGAGAGCGTGAAGCGTAGAGTTTGGTCCAATGGACTGCTTTGTGCTGTCGCAAGCATATATGAAGCATCAAGACGAACAACATTTAACGAGAAGCCGGCACCAAAACCGAAATAAGATCGGCCACCTTTGTTGGCATTCTCATAGTAGTAGCCCATGCGAGCAAAGAATTGCTGATTATATGCGTACTCTGCGCCGACTGAGAGGTTGATTTCTTGTAATTCTTCTTTGAAGCCTCCGGGAGCGTCCGAGAAACTCTTGAAGATACCTGTAATCGGTGACATGTTTTCCCATTCATCGAGAGCTTCTTCGTAGGCAGCCTGACCTTCAGGTGTATCCATGTCAAAGTCGCGTTGACGAGGTTTTGTCGGTACCAACAATTTGTTGAGGTCAAGGCCTAATGCCATTGTGTGGTAGTCGGCAAGAGGGAACATAAATGATGCTCCGAGACGTAAGTTTGTTGGTAGGAAAGCATTGTTGGCACCATTGTTATATGATACTTTTGAACCGATATTATTGATGTTAAATCCAAAAGCAAATTGACATTCGTTTCTTCCGACCATAGGATATGTCACATAGTACCCTGCGATGTCGGCAGCAAATGCAGACGCGGCAGTGGTTTGTTCTCCCGAATAGCTGTCTTCGTATGAGAGGTCAGACAATATGTAGCGCAAAGCGACGCCCATTGAGAATTTTTCAGACAGCTTTCTTGAGTAGCCTACGTCAATAGCCATTTCGTATGGGTTGATGGTCTGAAGCGTAGCGCCGGTATCGTCGTTCATCGTTACTTCACCAAGAGAGAAATAACGCAGAGATGCAGAAATCGCTTGATTATCGCCACTGCCGACTTTCCAATAGCCTGTGAGGTCGGCGAGGAAGATGTCGTTGACGAGTTTACGGAGCCATGGAGTGTAGGATAAACCAAGCCCGCCACTGCTGTATGCAAAAGCATATTTAGAGGGATTCCAATATTGGGAATTGATATCCGGATCGGTGGCTGCTCCCAAGTTACCCATTGCAGAACCACGAGCATCCGGAGCTATACCTAAAGTTGTCACACCTGTGTTGACAGGATTAAACTCGTTGTCCTTGATGTCGTCTTGAGCAAAAATCAACGATGGTGAGATTATCATCATTATAAGGCTCACCATCAGTAATTTATGTAGTTTTTTCATTCGCTTTTATGTTTCAAATTTATTGTCTCTAAAATAATTAACTTAATTTTGGGCGTTTTATTGCTTGCAGGATATTGATTTTATGATTTTTTGTATTTGTTAAGTGTGTTTTTGGCTATTCGGCATCCGTTAATCGAAAGACTTAATCATCGGTGTGTTTTCGTTATCACCGGATGATTATAGAGTGTCGCCGATAGCGAAGTAAATGCTATCAGTGGAAGTGTGTAGAGGTAAAATTGCAGTACTGATATAAATAATCATTGATTATTTCAAGTTGTTGATAACGATAATTTGCGTTGTCGGTGTTGTGCCTGTGATTGAGTTACCGATGTTTAGTCGAGCAAAGACTTTGTATAGACCCGGTGGCACACGCTGCCCGTTGTCGTCTTTGGCATCCCAAGTGATTGTATCATCAAGGGTTTGGACCTGTCGGACAATTTGATCATAAGCATTAACTATGATAAATTGCTTTTGGATGTTTTGTTCGGTTGCAGTGTGTGAGACGCTTATATCAGCCGACTCAATGACCGGAGATGCGTCCACCTTTATTTCGCCGGCAATTTGTGAGTCGGCAACATAAAATCCGATAGAGCGTTTAGTCGTATTGCCCATGATGTCGGTGGTGTGCAATGTCAAAACGTGTCTGCCACACGCTATGTCGTTCATTGGGTATGCGATATTGCTTTTTTTGCATCCATCGGCGACAGTCATGTATTGAGAGATGTCGAAAAACGTTTTTCTGCCGTCGAGTTGAAGGTAAGTATTGCTGACTAAATCGCTATTTGATGTCAATATTCCGCTGTCGTCGGTCAATGAAGCATATAGAATGAAATCGCTGCCTACTGCATCGCCCTCGCAGAAATCAGAAGAATTGATATATAATGATTCAATGGTCGGAGCTTCGTTGTCAGCGATTGCTACGCTTTGGTCGTAATCAGCAATTGAAATATCGATAATTCCTGATGCTCCGATGCGTTGTTCGGCATCGTAGGCCGACATTCTTATTTTTGAGGTATTGCCGTTGAGCGTATTTATATTAGAAGGGACAATTATTTCAGATGAAAATTTGCCGTTAATAACGTCGATAGCATAAGTGGCTGCGACAGATTCGTCGTAATTGATTTTGACAGATACCGAGTTCTCATAACCATTGGTTGGGATTGTGGTTGCAGGATTGTAGATGCGAGCCACAAGCGTCCCATTGAAGTCAGAGAGCTGATTTCCCTCGCGGTCGGTGATTGAGCCGGAGAGATTTATTTTAGAGCCCGGTCGTATTTGTGTCAAGTCGTCATTATGGGAGTCTATGTCGGCATGAATTTCGCATGTTGCGACCGGAATGATGATTGCAGGGTCGCAAATCAAGTGATATACAAACTCGTTGCAGTGTGGCACTTGGATGTTTGTTTTTGCTTTGGCATAGACTTCACCGATAGTGCGTCGCGAAGAAATTCGAGGAAGAGCAGGATTGATTGTATTGTTTGATGATGATTGCTCCTGGAGTAATGCTTGCTGGAAAGAACTGAGCATCACATAATTCCAGTGAGAATATGCTGTTCGGGTTGACATGAGTCCACCGACTATGCCGTATGGGCTTGAAAACATCATAGCCTCGGCAGAACCTCGTGCACCACCATCGGCAGACGTCACAGTGCAAGCTCCGAAACTTATGAATGATAGACGTTCGTTGTTGAGCTTCCGGGCATCTTTTGTGGTCCATACAGAACGATTTGACGATAATGATTCAATAGATGCGTGACCTAAATAAGTCCCGTAAATCATACCGTCATTGAGATTTTGCAGGAGTTTTGTTTGGATTTGCTCTTCAGGGTATGCGCTGACGTAGATTTTGCTTACTTGAATTTCGTCGTCAGAGAGTTGTCGCATTTCTGATGCAATGTTTTCGCTTTGAGTGAGATGTTCGTTATTGTCGGGACCATCTCCGATTACTTGCATATTGGCAAGCCAATAGGCATAAGACTTGTCGGTGATGTATCGTGCTGTCTTGTCGATAATCAAATCGGCATCAGCAAGGCTGCGACAAGGCAGTTCGCCTACGCCTATGTTGACAATGTCATATTGTATTCCCTTTGAGTTGGGAGTGTCTTCAAGCATTCCGTAGAAGTCAGAAATGCAGAACGTCATCAGAGAATTGATGCTTTCCTCTGTCTGATAAGAAATCAAAAGTTCTGTTGGCGATTGTCGTAGCAATTGGCGATTGTCGTAGTGCATTTCTCCGAAAAGCAAAAGATTTTTGAATTTTTCAGGATTGCGGTCGTAAAGCATTTTGCAGAATAAGCGATAAGCCATGGCATCGGGTGTGCCGTCGCTAAATTCGTTGATGATTTTTTGAGAGTCGATGACCATTACATCCATATCGTCATATTGTCGGTGAAGCTCGGCAAGCTTTTCCGCTTTTTCGCATAGATAGGTAGGTGATATTATGAGCAGTTCAGGGACATCGTCTGCTGATATGGAATGAAGGTTTTGATTGTCGATTTCTTGATGCCATGTGATTTTGTGTTGCTCTTTTGATGTGTCAAACACCATCATCAAACCGATCTTCTTCGACTCTGTGAGATATTTCGCTTTTGCCATTCCGTCAGAAAAAGAGAAAGGCAGATTTGTCACATTGTTGCAGTCGTCGATATCCCAAATCAAAACATCTTCTGATGAGTTTGCGATTGAGATCAAGCCATAGTTGTCGGTCGAATAGTCCGGCACAAAGGCACGAAATTGAGCTTCACCATTATGAAAGCCTATTGTTTTCTTGGCTCCTATGAGGATGTAGTCGAGATTGGCATTAGTGACATTCCCGTTTGGCGAATAGTTGATGACCACTTGTCCATCGGCTGAAGCAAGATTAATTTCCGAATTTGCGGGATAAATTGTCCCTGCATAATAATTTTGTTCCGGAGCATAGACATCTGCCTCAATCATATCGTCGGCATTCAATCCGTAGTAAAGCTTGCTGCCGGCAGGGTTTGTGGCATAAAATCGGCATTCTAACGATGCGCTTCCCGGGATAGCTCCGGGTATAGAGTATTTGAATGATTTCGTTCTACTGTCGGCGTTAACGAAACTTTCGCCCAAGAAGAGTCTTCCCGACAAGCAGAAATTTATGGAATCTACTTCGTGATAGAAATAATCATAGCATAAAGTGTAGTCAGGCTTTGTTTCATCAATGTTGCCCGATGCAGTCTGAATGTGGCATACATCGTCGCGACTGTCAGTGATGAAATAGTAGCCATATTCGGAGTATGTATTTATGCTTTCGCGAAGAAATCGTCGATTTACCGGATTTTTAAACTCACTGCGATAGCGAATATTGACTGCCCCTTGCCCATAAAAATATATTTTGTCGTTTTTGTGAAGAATACCGACAGGAGGCAGGTTGTCGATATGGTTAGCGAATTTTTCGGATAATTGTTTTCCTCCTCGTCCGTATATCCCGACTTTCTCAGGATTGGCAAACCCCATCTCTCTCAATTCATCATAGCTCAATTCATATATGCCATTTTCTTCAACTCTGATTTTGACCCATTTGCCATTGGCTAACTTTGATTCTGAAGCAAAGAAATCAGCGTCTAAAGCAAGAGTATTAAAGAAAGAGGTTATAATAATTGCTATTACAACAATTGAATAGCGAAAGTCGAGGCGTGTCATAAGCGATACGAATTATTTGATTTTGAAGTTTAACAAAGTGTTCCCTTCTCTATCAGATACAGTGATTGTGTCGTTAATATTGCATTTGAAGCCATCGGTAGGAAATCCGATGTAGATTAAGTCGCCGATTTTCAGAGTAAATCGATTGCTGATAGATTCTATCAAGGCATCTATGTCGTGTGATAGATGATTGAAACTCCATGTGGCGACAATTTCTTCGTTTTGACGAACATCAAAACTTTTGTCAAATAATTCTTCTTGAGAAGCAATTTCTTTAAAATCACCCATGATAGCAGAAGAATCGAAAGCTACAGCAGAGTCCCAAGGCAATTGTTGTGACTTCAGTGTTGAAAGCATCTCTTCGGCTCTGACGTTAATGCCAAATGTGTAAGCATCGTAATATCTTGATGCAAAACGCTTTGCTATATTTTTGCCTAATCGACAAATCTTGATGACAACTGAAGGGTACATTCTGAAGTCATTATCGAAAGATGGCAAAAAGAATGGTTTGCCGTCTTTAAGCAGTGAAGAGTCTGCCATTAGGAATAGGGCAGGTGATTTCTCTTCGGTGTGGTAATTATTGTTGATACCTATTATTTTCATGTTGTGGCTCTTAAACGGTTGTAAATCAATGCGAGATGAGCGTATATCGATGTGTTTGACATCACTATGCCCTCTGCCACTTTAATTCTGTATGGGGTGAAATTCCAGATAGCTTTAAGACCTGAAGCTGCCATTGTGTCGGCTGCGTCTTGAGCTTGGTTTGCCGGAACGGCAAGGATGCCAATCGATGCATTCAACTTTTGCTGATAATGTTGCATTTCGTCGATGCTGAAAATCGGAACATCACAGATTTTTTTACCGATGATCTCTGGGTTGATGTCAAATCCGGCTATGATGTTCAGTCCATAGTTTGACAACCCGGTGTCATGAATCAATGCAGCCCCAAGGCTTCCGACTCCGACGATGAAAGCATTGTGAATTTCTTTAAAACCGAGGAAATGCGACAATACATTTGAAAGTGTATCGACTTCATATCCGATGCGCGTTTTGCCTTTGATGTTCAAGAAAGACAAGTCTTTGGCTATCTGAGAAGAATCGACGCTAATGGCTTTGGAAATCTGAGTTGAAGAGACTGTCTCAACACCATTGGCTTTTAAAATGTCAATATAAGCCAAATACCATGGCAGTCGGCGTAAGGTCGGCTCCGGAAGAATAATATTATTACTGTCGTCTATCATCAAATATCACGTTTAAAATGCAAATTTACATTTTTTTTGTGAAATATTCGACCTTACTGCCCGGTAACTGCTAATTTTTTTGTTTCGCTGCTTTCTTCTCCATGTGCTGATGTGACGATTGCACGATAAAGGTAGATGCTTCTCGGTACTCTTGAACCCGACATATCACATAGATTCCATTTTATGGCAGTAGTGTTCAAAGAGTTTGTGCCGTTGAATGTATCTGAAGTCCACACTTTGCGACCTGCCAAGTCAAAAACTTCGATTCGAATGGTTGTTTGTGATGACGGCATATCGTGATTGACAAAGAATGTGACGTCGGTCGATGCCGGATTGACATTGGTGTGCAAATCGGTGATCGTAGGCTTAAGGCTATTGACTACATTGAACGTGATTGACTCAGTAGAGGAGTTGTTTGCATTATCCCATACGGTAAACGACAATGTGTGTTCGCCGACTTCTAAATCAGATAGAGGGTAGGTGATGCTTCCGCTTGTGAAGTCGATAAGGTCTGCTTCATAGAAGTCTGAAAGATTGTCAAACACTTTGTCGCCATCAATAACGGCTGTAATCTTGTGTCCGAATCCACTTGTGGAAATGTTGATGCCCGAATCGTCTTTGAATTTAGCCAAAAGGATAGGGGAATTGTTCACTTTGTCTCCGTCTTCAAAGTCTTCTGAGTTTAGTGCCAATAGGCTGATTTCAGGACCATTGATGTCTTCTTCTGCATCTTGATTCCATCCATAGACGTATAGGCTCTCGGTAGAACCATTGGCTTCGCGTTTGTCGTCGCTATATGCGTAAACGTTTAGCAATGCCGGACTATAGTTATTGTCGATTTCAGAAGGCATGAGGATTGTTACTTCCCACTCTCCGTTGACGACAGGCACTTTGCCGGTGAACAATTTGTTCTTGCGGTCATTGTAGTGTCTGACAGTGCCGTCCTCTCCATTGCCGTAAGTCTTTATGGCGCGCTCTGCATCGAAAAGAGTCGGAATAGCGACTCCGTTGAAATCAGTTGCAGTTGCACCTGTCGGATCGGTGATTCTTCCTTTGATTGTGACTTTTCCTCTTGCCGGGATTACAGGATAGTCGGCAGAGTCGGTTATATCGTTAGGATTGACATCTCCTATGCTGTCGATGCATATACCGTAGCAAGGACTTGGAAGTCGCATTGCCGGGTCGCCCATAAGCGTAAATCGTAATTTATTGGTGTCGCCTTTGTGATTAGCTAAATATAGGTTACGACCGTCGATGTAAATATCGCCTATGCGCTTATTGAGTCCGTCTTTATCGCGTTGGAAAACTACTTGCGTAATGTAGTCGTTTAGTCGTCCGTTTTCTGACATGCCGACTTTTCTAATAGCACTGATAAAACCGATGGCTCCGGCAGTCGGATTTAAAAACATCAGCTCTGCACCGGATACTTCGTCGGCATCCCAACGATTAAACTCGCAGGTGGCTGTCAGCATGAACGGCAGGTTGGTGTTAGAAAAATTAAGAATATCGGTGTAGTTCAGCAATCCTTCGTGCGACCATGATGTCGGGTTGGCGTGACCGATATAATCGACAAAGATAACACCTTCGTCGAACATTTTCATCATTCTCTTTTTTGCTTCAGGATATGACTTCCCAGAGCTTGACGTTCCCAATGGATAAGAGTCAAGATATAAGCGTTCGTAGATAAAGTCTTTGCCATTACCCGAGCTGCGTAGTTTCTGATAGACACTTTGGCATTGGTCAAGGTGGGTAGAATGGTCTTCGTCGTCGGCTATGAGCATCACATTATTTCTCCATGCTCCAAGGTCCGGCTCAGTGATATATTTGATTAATTTATCCACTACGTTAGTCGCTTCATTCAATGTCTTTACAGGCATTCTTCCGACAGCTACGGAGTGTTTTGCGTTGGACATATCAAACTTGGTGTCGCAATCTTCAAGCATGCCGATAAAATCGTCATTGCAGTAAGATGACAGCTCGCTTGAACTGTTTTCCGATTGCCATGTAGGGATTCTCGGATAACGAGAGGATTTGACTTTTTCGGTTATCATGCGATTGTCATACGACGGACGTCCGAACAATATGCAATAGCCTAATTGACGTTCTTCTTCTTCCGAGCGGTCATACCACATTTTTAACATTTTGCGGTATGCACTGAAATCTTGCACTCCGGAAGAAAATTCGTTGTAGATTAAATCAGGAGTCAAGACGTAAACTTTCATTGAATCCACCGTCTCATGCAGAGAAGCGATGCGTTGTGCCTGTGAAATAAATTCGGCAGGGGATATGATGACCATATCCGGCACGGGCATGGCGTGAAGATTTTGATTGCCAATGCGCTCAACAAAAGTTGGCGAAAGAGACATCTTCCCGGGGTTAAAAGCGATGTATTCTCTAAGTCCGGTTTTTTCTGTCGAAAAGCGAGCGACGTCGCCCGATAGCTCATAGTCGATTTTTATCGGTGCATGAGGCCGGGTGATGTCCCAAATCTGAGTCGCAGAAGAGCATCCGCTGATGTGAAAGTTGGGGTATGTATCTGACTCGATATTGTGGTAAAAATACAATTGGTTGTTATTCAGCTTCAATTTTCGTTCATAATTGACAGTGATATAGTCTAATCGGGCGAGTTGGACCACGCCTGAACTTTTATAGTCTATCTCCAAATCGAGGCGATTATTGATGCCTTTTGCTGTTGCGGAGGCAGAGGAAGAAGAATAAAGAGTGTAACTGCTTGTCGAATTGCTGATTGATGCCTTTTTGACAAGTTGACCATTTGCTTTGAAATTTAAGTCGCTTCCTCTATTTGTGGTTTGGGCTCCAAAGCATATTTCTATTGCGACTTGATCGTCGGCTTGATCAGTCAGATTGAATGAAAATGTCTGTTTGTTGTTGCTGCGAAAATCCTCGCCTAAAAGCACACGACCGGTGTTGGAGGGAGCAAATAACTCTTTTTCGTGAAGCAATCTTTCTGTGAATGAATCGATTTCTTCGCCGTTTGCAAACAGTGGATATTTAACAGAATTAATTGGCGCTGTCTCTATCTCTTTGTCGCTAAGGAAATAATAACTGTCGTTGCTATAGAAATTTTGGTTGTGTTTATAGCTTGTTGCAGAAGCGACGTTGACTTTCCAACTGATGCTGTTTACTCCGAAAAAGCAAATACCGTTGTCTGTTCTGACAATAGGCAGACAAGGAAGGTCATCGACTTGGCTGTCATTGAGGATGTCGCTGATCAAGCGTCCTCCATAACCATAGACGTTTACCTTCTCCGGATTGCTGAACCCCATCTCTTTGAGCTGAGAATTGCTGATGTATTGCATCCCTGATTCTGAAACGCGTATTTTGACCCAATTGCCATCAGCTAAGGCAGAATTTGGAGCATAATGGCTAAGAGGAAGCCCCCATGCTTCAGACACATTCAGCAGAGTGATTGCAACAAAAAATATAAATGTCTTTATGATGTTTGTCATTGTGAAAACTTCTTATAAGCGTGGATAAATCAAAATTTACCTGTCTAATTAACGTGATGTCTGTCGTTTTATTGTCTGCATGAATGTTAATGAGAAGATTACGGATGACACAACCCTTTGTGCGATGTGATAAGATTTTTGCTGTTTGGAAATTTGTTAGTAACTTTGTGTTTGGAAACAAACTAATCGATTGTGAAGAAGGAAGACATAAAGCAGTTGCTCAAAAAAGACTGGGTCGTAAGCGTGGCATTCGTTGCCATTTTTGCGATTCTTGTTTTTGCTTGTTGGTGGGCATGGCTTGAATTTCGCACTTCGCCACCATACGTCGATTTCAATCGATATCCGATTAAGGGGATAGATATTTCACGTCATAACGGGATGATGAATTTCGAAGCGATAGCCGAAGATGATGTGAGATTTGTGTTTATAAAAGCCTCGGAAGGCGCTACGCATCGCGATGAAAACTTCAATCTGAACTATTCGAAGGCAGTCAGAGCCGGTTTGGCTGTCGGTGCTTACCACTATTTTCGATTTGATGTCGATGGCATTGCTCAAGCAGTCAATTTCTGTAAAGTAATCGGTGATAGCAAATTGGCTGTCGGTGCAGTGATAGACGTCGAGGACTATGGGAATGCTACCGGTGTTGAGACAGAAGTCATAGTCGATGAGCTTTCTTCCATGGCAGACTATTTGAGCATGAAAGGGCATAGAGTGATAATTTATACCAACAAGGATGGGTATTACGACTATATCTACGGACGACTTGGATTGTATCCGCTTTGGATATGCTCTTTCTCAGAGGTCCCTATCAGTGCGGAGTGGACTTTTTGGCAATACAATCATCGAGGGAGAGTAAAGGGCATCAAGGGCGATGTCGATTTGAACGTGTTCTCGGGCAGTGAAAAAGAATGGGTTGAATTTATCGGTTTGCCTGCCGACGAATATGACAAATAAAGAAAATATTTTGGTGCAGTTCACTATTTTAGTCACTGTTGTTTCTTGATGGTGCTCTGATAAAATGCAGTTTACACTTGATTTTGGGGGTTAAAATTGTAGAATTACTTAATATATACCCTCATAATCTATAAAATGGAAAAACAGCAATTAAGTTTCTTGTAATAATTAGGAAAGTTGGTCGCTTGCTAAAACCATGGCAAAAAATATAAATCAAAGTTAATTATAATTTTATGAAATTGGTTATACAAAGTAACATTCCAGACACTGCATCCAAAGAGATAACTATATCTTTTGCGAAATTATTTGTCAATGCAGAATATTCTGAATTGCGAAAAATTCTTTCAGATGACGTTTATATTATTATCTATAATAGGGAATGCAAATATGGAGTAGAGGCAGTGTTGGAATACTTCAAGGATTGGCAGTCAAGAGTAGGAGATACCTTTGAGTGTGAGGTTAGATGGTCTGCTCAGTTTTCTCGACCGGAGATATATTTCATGTCTGATGAATGCAAACAGGCATATATTCTGAGTATTGACAATTCAAAGATAACAAAGATTTTGTTGACTGTTCGAAGTTTTTCGGTTGTTGGTTTCTCAATAGATGAAGTTCCATATAATGTCGGATTTGTTAAAGCAAATGCGCCGAAAGAAATCGAGCCATTACCCAATCACTATTTCTGCCCTGTTTGTGGTAAAGACAGCGAACACCTCAATTGGAGCGAGGGTGTAATCTTTAAGGATGGTCCTGATTGGGGTAGGAAAACAGGATTTATAGCTAATGTCTCTATATGTCCCGATTGTAATATTGTATGTGAGGCTCACCCTAATCGTGATTTTAGGAAGTGTATCTATATGACTCGTGAACAACAAGAAAAGATTAATTCCCGTATGTCGGACGAAGAGCGATCCAAATATGTTTGTGACTCTATGGGAAACATGAGACCTTTGTTCAAAAGTACCCTTAAACCACGTTCTAACGAGCTGTCTGAATTCGGACGTAAATTCCATAAATTATTGGAAAGAATTGTTATAGACAATACTCCTGAACTTGTTTTTTCTATGTTAGACAAGTTGTCAATTGGTAAAAACAAACTTGGACTTCATGTTGCAACAAATCAAACACAGGGGATTGGCGATGAGTCATATTTCTATATTGGAAATAATGAAAATCGTGGATTTGAGATTTACAAACATTTGAAAGCCGAACCATCGATTGGTGCAGCTTGGCAAATATATCTTCTTCATCATGCAAGAACGGTTATGCCAACATTCTGGCATGGGGGCTATATTGTGCGTGACTATATATTCGATGAGGCTTCTCTCAATGACTATATACCATTGGAGTGTTATGATATAAGCGGGTTGTCAAGAGAGAACGTTCTTTTACCGGAAGTAATCCTTTCTGCTGATAGACGCACTGCTGACGTGTATTGTACTTATTGGAATGATTGGAAAGGTTTGATGCGTGACCACCTTAGAATCACATTCTTGCGAAATGGGAGAATAAAACTGACTAAGATTGATCCTCTGTGCCTATTTAAATACAAATGTGACATTCTTTTTTGATTTACTTTCGTTTAGAATTGGTGTTTTTACGTAGATTCTTTACAAATAGTGAATATTAGAAAAATCGAGAACAAATAAAGAAAAATAATGGGCATGAGTTGAAGTGGCTGCAACTAAAAGTTGTGGATTCTTCTTTTTATTTGTAACTTTGCATTGTAAAAACCGAATAATGCAAAGTATATATCATTTCATATTGTTGATAGTGGCTGCGGTGGCGATTTTTATCGGATATCGCAAGGGGTTGATTAACCAATTGGCAGGCATTGTCGGTATGATATTGGGCGTAATTTCGGTGCATCTCTTCTCTGACTCTGTCGAGCCGATAATACGTGAGCAATTTCCTTCGTTTCAAGGAGGATTTTTGGAAGATTATACCTATAGCGTAGTGACGGCGTGTGTCATATTCCTTGCAGTATATGCTGTAATGCAATTATTGTCGTTTGTGTTTAAGCATATTCTGGGAGCTTTGAATTTGGGGATTCTGAATTCATTGTTGGGTGTGGTGTTCTGTGTGTTTAAGTTCATGGTGGTGATGAGTGTGCTTTACAACATCATAATAAGCATTGACACCGATTCGTCGCTTGTCGATTATTGCAATGCCGATGATGGAAATGTTGTCGGTGTGGTGATGGGTATAGCTCCGGCTATTTTGGATATTGATTCAGCCGACGATTTGCTTTACATGAAACAAAAGGAGGAGGCAAAAACAATTTCGTACAACAATTATAGCGTCTCAGACGTTTATTCATATTATCAAAGTGTTAAACAAGCATAAAAAACTATATAACAATGCTTAAAGTATCAAATCTTCATGCCGAAATCAACGGCAAAGAAATATTAAAGGGAATTAATCTTGAAGTACGTCCGGGTGAGGTACATGCAATAATGGGGCCAAACGGTTCCGGTAAAAGCACATTGTCAATGGTGTTGTCGGGCAACCCTGCATACACAGTGACATCGGGCAGTGTAGAATTCTATGGAAAAGATCTGTTGGAAATGCCGGCAGAAGTTCGCTCTCATGAGGGTATTTTCCTCGGCTTCCAATATCCGGTGGAAATCCCCGGTGTGTCAATGGTGAACTTCATGCGTGCCGCCATCAATGAGAAGAGAAAATATTTCGGACAAGAACCGATGAGCGCTACCGACTTCTTGAAATTGATGAGAGAAAAGCGTGCAATCGTGGAGCTTGACAACAAATTGGCTTCTCGCTCGGTCAACGAAGGGTTTTCAGGTGGTGAAAAGAAACGCAATGAAATTTTTCAGATGGCTGTGTTGGAGCCGAAGTTGTCGATATTGGACGAGACTGATTCAGGTCTTGACATCGATGCGTTGCGCATTGTAGCCGGCGGTGTGAATACGCTCAAAAGCGAAAACAATGCGACGATTGTTATCACTCACTATCAAAGACTGCTCGACTATATCAAGCCTGACTTCGTGCATATTCTTTACAAGGGACGTATTGTCAAAACTGCAGGTCCGGAATTAGCATTGGAACTTGAAGAAAAGGGTTACGATTGGATTAAGTCCGAAACCGATAAAATCGAATAAGACTGATGAATGCACTAAAGCAATATATTGAACTGTTTGATGAGCATAAAGACCTTGTCAACAGCAATGCTGCCCCGTTGTTGAATGATTTTCGTGATAAGGCGCGAGGCATATTGGAAAATATGACTCTGCCGGCAAAAGGCACTGAAAATTATGAACATTCCGATTTGAATGAAGTTTTGGCTCCTGACTATGGTATCAATATTGCCCGTCAAGCGATAGCTGTAAATCCGGCGGCTTCGTTCAAATGTGATGTGCCTAACATGAGCACAGCCTTGTTCTTCTTGATTAACGATTCGTGGGCTTGTACCGATAATTCATACAATAAGGTGCCTGAAGGCGTAGTCATCGATAGCTTGCGACGTGTGGCAACCAATAATCCGGAACTTATTGCCGACTATTACGGAAAGGTAGCTGAAATCACTAATCCGATTGTAGCGCTTAACACAATGTTGGCGCAAGACGGATTGGTAGTTTATATTCCTAAAAATACAATTGTCGAAAAGCCGATACAGTTGGTCAATATTTTTCAGAATGCGTCTCCGTTGTTGGCATTCCGCAGATTGTTGATTATTGCAGAAGAAAATTCGCAAGCACAATTGTTGGTGTGCGACCACACTCAAAATCAAGAGTGCGATTTCCTCAGTGTTCAGACAGTGGAGATTGTGGCGAAGCGAGGTGCTCGATTTGATCTGTATGATTTGGAAGAGTCGTCGAAAAAGACAAATCGTCTGTCGGCTCTATACATCCGTCAAGAGCAAGATTCAAATGTCTTAGTCGATGGGATTACGTTGACAAACGGAAAAACCCGCAACGAATATTATGCGCGATTGGACGGCACTCATGCCGAATTGTCATTGCTCGGTATGGGTATCGAAGACGAAGATCGTTCGCTCGATACGTATTCTCACATCAGCCACAATGTCTCGGATTGTCAAAGCAACGAATTGTTTAAATATGTGCTTGACGATAATGCCAAAGGGGCATTTTGCGGAAGAATCTATGTCGCTCCGTATGCCACAAAGACTGAGGCATATCAGGCTAATCGCAATATAGTGGTGACTGACACTGCCAAGATGCACTCAAAGCCACAATTGGAAATATATAACGACGATGTGAAATGTTCGCATGGAACGGCTATCGGACAATTGGATGCACAACAAATCTTCTATATGCGTGCGCGTGGCCTGTCGGAAGAGACTGCCAAAGTCTTGTTGAAGCAGGCGTTTATGTCTGACGTTATCGACGGCGTAAGATTGCCGGCATTGAAAGATCGATTGCGAATGCTCGTTGAGAAACGTTTCAGTGGAGCAGATGCTTCGTGTGCAAATTGCGGAGTCGATTGCAAAAATCCTCTCGATCAAATTTAATGGATATGGATGTCAGCAATATTCGCAGTCAATTCCCGATTTTAGAGCGTACGGTCTCAAATCGACCTCTTGTCTATTTGGATAGTACTGCCACATCGCAAACGCCAATGAGTGTGGTTGATGAAATTGTGCGTTGTTACACACATTTCAAGGCCAATGTGCATCGAGGCGTGCATACGCTTTCGCAAGAGGCTACCGACCTTCAAGAAGCGACACGAATCAGGGTCAGAGACTACATAAATGCAGAATCTATCGAGGAGATAGTCTTCACGCGTGGCACAACCGAAGCTATCAATTTAGTGGCGGCGACCTACGGCAGAAGATTTAAGGATGGCGATGAGATTATCCTTACTGTCATGGAGCACCACGCCAATATTGTGCCTTGGCAGTTGGCTATCGGCGACAAGAATATCAAAATCAGAGTCGTTGAGCTTAACGAGCGTGGCGAATTGAATATAGAGCAATACAAGTCGTTTTTTAATGAGAATACAGTCTTTGCCGCATTTTGCCACGTGAGCAATGTCTTGGGAACTGTCAATCCCGTCAAAGAGATGATTTCTTTCGCCCATGAACATGGTGTGAGGGTACTTATCGACGGCGCACAGGCTTCGCCTCATTTGAAAATCGATGTCAAAGATTTGGATTGCGATTTCTACGTGTTCTCGTCTCACAAGATGTATGGCCCGACAGGTGTCGGTGTGCTTTACGGCAAACGCGAATTGTTTGAAGAAATGCCGCCTTATCAGGGTGGTGGAGAGATGATCGGTCATGTGTCGTTTGAAAAGACTACGTATGCAAATCTCCCTTTCAAATTTGAAGCCGGAACTCCCGACTTTATCGACATTGCCGCTTTCTCGAAGGCTCTTGATTTCATCGATTCTATCGGTATCGACAATATTGCTCGACATGAAGAAATGCTATTGAAGTATGCGACAAGCAAGTTGCAAGAAATTCCCAATCTGAAAATCTATGGCACTTCCGACCACAAAAGTGCTGTGATTTCATTCCTTGTCGGCGACATTCATCCTTACGACATCGGCATGTTGCTCGACAAGTTGGGGATAGCTGTGCGTACAGGACATCATTGTGCGCAGCCGTTGATGGACTATTATGGCATCCCGGGCACAGTGCGTGCATCGTTTGCTGTCTATAATACCATAGAGGAAATCGACTCGTTTATCGCGGCATTGCATCGTATTCTGCCGATGCTCAGTTAGTGTATCTCAATAGGTATCATATTATAAAGCAAAGAGACTGCATTTCCGATCGGAATAGCAGTCTCTTTAATATAAATGGAAAGAGAGAATCTTGTGTTTACTTTTTGGCTGCCACAGCGAGGAGAACACCAAGCACTATGCCGAGCACAGCTGCAAACAATACGCGTTGCTCAGCCGGGAGCAAGAATGTGATAGTGTGAGCAGGATACCAGAAGAAAGGTATTGTCTTTTTGAATACAAATCCCCATTGCGCTTTCCAATTGATGTTGGCAAACATTTCTGCCATTGGTATTGGAGTGATGAGAGCCTTTAATGATCCGCCATTGCGAGCGATGTGAGCATCTGTGATTTTGTGGAATGTCATGAATACAGGCGCAAAGATTGTGTTCATCGCCACAGAGATGCTGAGTGCTACCAATACCTTGCCCATGCTGAATCCTTCAGCGACAAAGTCGGCAGAAGCATTTGCGTAGCCGGCATATTCCAAAAACATCGGTGTGCCTTTTGAGAAGATAATCATCGCCATGTTGATACCCATGCCGAGGAATCCCCACACTATCATTCGTGGAAGCACGCCGAAAGTCGGAGATGTGTATTTGCCGGTGCTGATTCGGTGGCCGAGCATTTCTCCGATTGTCGATAAAATTGCAAATTTGAGGAAGCTCATCACCATACCGTGATTTGCGTTGAAAGACTTGTACCATTCATAGACTGCATCGCAACAAAAGAATGGTGCGAAGAGTGCAACTAAGCATAGAATGAAGATGATGTCACTTTTTTTCATATAAATTATTTGATTTTATGTTGTTTCCGGCGACAAAATTACTCAAAATACCGCGATTTCACAAATCCGGTGCTTAACGCCAAGTGTAGTTCGACATTTTGCGCGACCGGAATGTCAGTCGATAGATGAGGTCTGCCAATGGTTGAATGAGGTGGAATAGAGGAATGCTCCACCACAACTTGATGTCGTTAAGTGCTATAGCCGCTCTGCGATAAAGGCATATCATGTAGCCCCAAAGAGTGATAAACAGCAGGCTTATTAAAAGTGTTGCCGAGAGGTCGGGCAGGGTGTGTAGCATCGTGATGATGCTGCCGGCTGTCATTAGCCAATAGGCGGCGTGCATGGTGTGACGATTGACAAATGCTTTAGTCTTCAGAAATCTGCCTGTAAACGTGTAATGCTCTTTACGGTCAAGCCATAGTCGCGGCTCTGATTTGCCCCAATTGATTAGTAATTGACTCTCGGTCGAAATTTCTATGGCTGTGTTATGAGAGTTTGCAAATTGGTTGATAAACAAATCATCGTCGCCATATTGCAGATAGATGGTCTGTGCATATCCGTTTTGCTCAAAGAAATTCTTTCTGCGAAAGGCGAGGTTCAGTCCGTCGCCTCTGTATGGCGAGTGATTTAGGGCATAGCCCAGCCATTGTGTCGCCGAGCATAGCGAGTCGAACGAGCGATACCATCTTCCGATGCCCCTTAAGTCGTGTTTGTCGCAATGGCTGTAGCCTAATGCGATTTCGATATTCGGATTTTCAAAGTGTCTGACCATGTTGTAGAGCCACCTGTCGGAAGTGATTTTGCAAATCGCCGACGTGGTTATTACGACTTCGTTTTTTGCCGCTTTCATGCCGAGAGTCAGCGACAATTTGCGACGGCTGAGACTGCGAGCATCTCCCGGAACGAAAGTCATATACAGGTTGGGGTGTTTATTACATAGCGCTTCAATCACGCTCGTGTTATGGTCGGCAGAAGCGTCATCCACAATAATCACCTCAAAATCCACACCTTTTTGACTCATCAGTGATTCGACGTATTCGGCGATGTGTTGCTCATCGTTTCGAGTATAGACAATTACGGATGCTTTGATGTCGGTTGTGGCTTCTGATTTGTTTTCTTCTTTGATGCGACGATGATGGCGTGCGACACTTCTCATCGGGCGCAACCCGAAAATGGCAATATAGAGCATCGATATGGTGCTGATGCAAAGGAGGATGATGGTCAAGGCATCAAATGTGAAATTTATTGTCATAGGGAGTTTGTTCGGTTTTTAGGTTAGTTTTTGCACCCGAGGTGTGGATTTTCGACAAGTCGCATCAGTCGTGTGATTTGCGATTGGCGCTTTCTCATATATCTCGAAGGATTTTTCGAACTGTATTTCACAGGGTTGGGGAGCGTTGCGGCTATCAGTGCGGCTTCTCTTCTGCTCAGCTGCGAAGCGTCTTTGTTGAAATTGGCATTGGCAACAGCTTGCACGCCATATATCCCTTCGCCCATTTCGATTGAGTTGAGGTAAACTTCCATGATGCGTTCTTTGCCCCAAATGAATTCTATCAACAGGGTGAAGTATGCTTCAATTCCTTTTCTTATCCAGCTGCGTCCCTGCCATAAGAAGACGTTTTTTGCCGTCTGTTGCGTGATAGTGCTTGCTCCGCGCTGTCTGCCGCCTTTCTTTGCCTCTTCTGCTGCGATTTTGATTTGTTGGAAATCAAATCCGTTGTGGCTCATGAAAAGATTGTCTTCGCTTGCGATTACTGCCAGCGACATGTTTTCGGAGATTTCCTCAAGGGGAGTCCATTGATGTTGCCAGCCGTTGCCTTGCTCTATGCTTTTGATGACCATCGTCGGAGTGATATAGACGGGCATATACTTATAGATGACGACAGCCAAAACCGACGTCCCGATGAACAATGCGATACACCAAATGATGATTTTTGAAATGAGCCTTAACACGATATAGCTTTGTTTTTATTGATTTGCGATTTCGGGGATAATTCGTTCTTTTGATTTGATGCGCTTGATTTCCATCAGCAGCATGATGGTGGTGACAATAGTGGCGAGCAAGTCGCTGATAGGATATGCCGCCCACACTCCGTCGAGATTCCACACTTTCGGCAGAAATATCAGCAGAGGAATCATGAAAATGATTTGGCGCGAGAGCGATAGGAATATCGATTTGCCTGCCATGCCGAGAGCTTGGAAGAAGTTGGTGGCTGTGATTTGGTAGCCGACCATCCAGAAGCCCAATGTGGTGATTTGCAGGCAAGTGATAGCGCATTGAATTTGGTTTTCGTCTTGCATAAACATTTGGGCTATCGAGCGAGGAGCAAACATGCCGATGATGCTGCCTATGACAGTGACGATAAACCCGGCGATTGCCGCCATCCAAAACGTGCGAAACAGACGGTCATATTTCCCGGCTCCGTAATTGTAGCCGACTATCGGTTGCATACCCTGGCAGATGCCGATTACGGTCATCACAAAGACTGTGACATAACGGTTGAACACGACGACGGCTGCAATGGCATTGTCGCCTCCGTATGCGAATAGTGTGTTGTTGATAATGGCATTGATGAGCGAGCCCGCCATGTTAATCATAAACGGAGCGAGGCCGATAGCCAGCACCGATTTGACGATTCGAGCGTCGAGCCGATAGGTGCCTTTCTTGAACGACAACTCTTTGCGACTGTCCATGAAATGGCGCATGACAAAGATTGCTGTCACGAGCATCGATAGGTTGGTGGCCAATGCAGCTCCTTTTACACCCCATCCGAAGCCGAAGAGGAATATGGGAGCAAGAATCATGTTCAGCCCGGCGCCGATGAAGTTGGTGTACATCGCTTTTTTGGGGTAGCCGGTGGCTCTCATGATGTTGTTGAGGTTGAATGTGAGGTTGATGAGCACCAAGCCGGGGATTACCCACATCATAAATTCGCGAGCGTAGGGCAACGAATTGTCTGATGCTCCGAAAGCGCGAAGTATAGGGTCGAGGAAAATTGCAAACAAGCTCATGTAGATGATGCCGATAACCAATGTCAGGATCAGTGAGTTGCCCAAAATCTTCTCGGCACGCTCCTTGTCGTGCTGACCCATGACGATCGATATGCGAGTGGTCGCACCGGTGCCGACAAGCATGCCTAATGCAGCAGAGATGTTCATGACGGGAAACGTTATGGCGATACCGCTGACCACGTTGGGATCATCGACGGCATGACCGATGACCACGCTGTCGATTATGTGATAGAGAGCCATGACCACTGTCCCGACTACTGCCGGCACACTGTATCTCCAAAGCAATCTGCCTAATGGAGCCATACCAAACTCTCTCATTCTATCGCTTTCGATGCTTCTATTCATAGCCTTTTTCTATTTAAACACCAAAGGTAGTCAAACATCGTGTTTCCAACAAATTTTTAGCCTAAAATAGTGCTAAAATTTTGTTGAAATAAAAAATAGTACTACCTTTGCACTCGCTTTTCGATACGCTTTTCGGCGAAAGCCGCCGATTGAATCGGAGCAGTCTCCGACGGACAAAAGTGTAAGGAAAGATGTTTGCGGGGTGTAGCTCAGCCCGGTTTAGAGTACGCGTCTGGGGGGCGTGTGGTCGCAAGTTCGAATCTTGTCACCCCGACAACAATTTTCAATCAGTCATTTACAATCGTAAGTGGCTGATTTTCTTTGTGCATTACTTCTAACGCCATTAAGCTTTAAACCCTAAATATTACACATTCAAAATTCGCCCCATATCCTCTTCTAATTACCGGATTTTAAATCAGTTTTTTGGGGTGTGATTTTTTGTAAAACTCTGCTAAATGTGGGTAAAAAAACGAGATTTAGCAGAGTTTTAAAATTGGTGTATCTTTGTAATATGCTGATATGTAACACATTACGTTATAATCATAATTTCTGAGGTGAGCATATTTTGATGTCGATTTCTGCGAGTTGGTGTATGTCGCAAATTGCAAGGAAACCCGACAACAAATGCCAAGAGGCTGCCTAATAAGTCTGTTATTCGCCTGACTTCGTCAACGCGTACCCCAAAATTGGTCATCAAATAGCGGAGCGATGCGTTTATGACGTTTCATTAGCATAGTTTTGTTGATAATTTGGTTATTTAGAGGAAGTTTTATTTGTAATGTCACTATTGTTTGGGCAA